>JABXIS010000051.1 GCA_013372975.1 Alphaproteobacteria bacterium | reverse complement strand
TCGCATGATGCCCTGAAGGCGGTTAACTACCAAGAAGACTCGCACACTGGCGAGTACAAGCTGCGCCACCACATCGACCTGAAAACAGGCATGTATCGCGGCAAGCAGATTCTGGAGCCTAAAGGCGACTTCTAAGCCTTTTTCCCTCCTGGAAAGAATTAACCGGCGCCTTGAAGTTCAGGGTGCCGGTTTTTCTTTGTCTTGATGCCGCTCGCTTCAGGCAGAAGCCCTTAGGCTTTCCCAAGGCCCCCTGATGGCAATCGTGAGGCCCGGGTCTTTCTGTATATTGGCGAACAGTGTCTTTCCGTCGGGTGACCAGCAGGCGCCTGCCCATTCAGAACGCTCGTTCCCCGCAATATAATAAAGCCGCCTGTCTGGTGTCAGGCCAACGAGGCAGCGGGTGCGCCTATAGTGGTCTTCGCAAATAACAAGGTCCCCCCAGGGGCTCATGACAATATTGTCTGGATGGACAAGGAAGCCGTCATCGGCCGATTCGTAAATCAGTGCAACAGTGCCGCCTTCTGCATCCGGAGTATATTGAAATAGTTGGCCAAGAGCTGCCGCGCCACCATCCGTGCAGGTAAAATAGAAACTTCCATCGTGATAGGTGATGCCTTCACCCCGAATAAAGGTCGCAGCACCTTTAGATCTGGCTTCCTCTGCGACCGTGTTTTCTTCTGGATCTGGTTCGTCGATAGTGATCCAGTCACATGGGTAGGGTTTGCCCAGCTCCAAAGGCTGGTCGGTGGTATGGCGGTTCGGATTGCCTCGGAAGGCAAGGGCCTGAAGTGTGCCGCCTTCCAGCAACTTGCCGGGCGATGTCGGCAGGAAACGGTAAAAACATCCGTCGGTATTGTCTTCGGTCTGGTAGGCGATGCCTGCGGCAGGATCGATCGCCACAGCTTCATGGTTGAAGCGCCCCATGGCTTTTAGAGGCTCGATTTTCTTGAGGGGATCAAGCGGGTTCACCTCGAAATTATAGCCATGCCGTGTGCCCATCTTCCAGCCGTCATAACCTGCTTCTTCACTACTGATCCATGTGTTCCAGGGTGTGATGCCGCCGGAACAGTTCCTGATAGTACCAGTTAGGCTGATGTGATGTTTGGTCACTTCTAAAGCATCATTGAGCCATATGGTGGTAGTGCCGCCACTTGCGGCAGGGTCATAGGCCATAGCTGGAACTGGCGAGGGGGCGTCGGATACAAATCCAACCGGTATTTCGTGGTTGCGAACAAGAATGGCTTCACCTTTCGGGCCCGCAAAACAACCCATACCATCATGGTAGGCAGGCACATTATGGCCATCGGACATGGTTTCACCTGCGCCAGAAATAACGGTGTAGTTGAAGCCCTCGGGCAGATTACAGAGACCATCTGGATCTTTCCTGAGGTTCATTGCCGGCCGGTCACCATCCACAAGGCCGCAAGCAGACAACTGCATTAGTGTACTGGCGAGCGTGACGGTTGCACCTGCTTTGGCTGTTGTGCTCAGGAAACGTCGTCTGTTCAAGGTGGCGGCCATAAAATCCCCTTAACTGTTTGATATAGCTTAAGGGGATTGGCGGTTGATGCCAAATGCTCTCTGGCTTTGGCGGCAACTTTGCGCAAGAATATGTGCAGAGATGCCGTGCATTACTTCAAATGGGGAAGATGATGAGATCCATCGCAAAAAAGCTGACATTACTATCCGCAACCCTTTTGTTAGTGGCGTGTGTGACCACCAACTCGGTAACAGGCAGGTCGCAGTTCATCACCATACCAGCCAGTCAGGATGCGGCCTTGGGCCTTGAGGCGATGAATGAGGTGAAAAAAACGGCACCTGTCGTAACCAAGGGAGCAATGGCGGAACGGATCAAGCGCATCGGTGAGCGTATTGCCGCCATTTCTGATCGCCCTGATCTTGACTGGGAATTTGTAGTGATCGACGAGCCAGTTCTGAATGCCTGGGCGCTACCGGGCGGTAAGGTCGCAGTTTATGCAAAAATGGCTGAAAGTTTTCCATCAGATGATGAGCTTGCAGCCGTGATGGGGCACGAGATTGCCCATGCAGTGCTTCGGCACGGTGCAGAACAGATGAGCAGGGCGCAGATGCAGAACCTGTTGATCCTTGGCGCTGGCGTGGCCGTTGGTGTTGCAACCGAAGACGAGCAGAACACACAGATGGCCATCGGGCTGGCGTCGCTGGCAACGGCCGGTTTCGTGCAATTGCCCCATAGCCGCAAGATGGAACTTGAGGCAGATCATGTAGGCGCCATCTATATGGCAAAAGCCGGGTATGACCCTCGTGGTGCAGTGCGGTTGTGGCAACATATGAAGACCCTCAAGGAAGGGGCCCAACAACCAACTTTCTTGTCCACGCACCCGTCTGATGACAATCGCATCGCACGGCTTGAAGGGCGGATGGATGAATATCTGACCTACTATCAGAAATGATAAAAATTTAATAAAAACAATGGCCTAAATTGCCTGCTGCGTAACCGTCTGCCACAGTGGTGAGGGGTAATTGTACGTGTATTTGCCAGGCAGGGGCCATGACAGAGGAAGAAATCCGACAGCTAGCGGCTGATTACATGGGCTATTTCACCCGTGGTGCAGCGGCGCAGGACCGGCAGTTCAAGGCAGTGGAGATGTTGTGGCGCTTGTGTCGAGACGATGCAGGTACGGGTTTCCGTGTAATTTGGGTGGCTGTCAATCTGGTGGACGCCGATAACATGAAGGCCCTTTCATTCCTTGGAACAGGGCCGCTTGGTGACTTGATCAATTTTCATGGACAGGATGTGACCGGTTTGTTGATTGAGGCCGCGCGGGAGAATGCAAATTTCTGTGTAGCTCTGTCTTGTGTGGGGCGCAGCATGGTTTCTGAAGGGGCCTGGAAGGATTTGACAGGTGCATTGCCGTCAATCCGCGCTCACCACAGCGGTCTCAATTCCTAAGGGGCAAAATCAAGCCCGATATCAACGGCTGGCGCGCTTTGGGTCAGCCTTCCAACTGAAATATAATCCACCCCCGTTTCCGCGATTGCACGGATTGTGTCGAGATTGACACCGCCAGAGGCTTCACACGTGATAGCCCCATCCACAATGGCGCGCGCCTGCCGCAGCATCGCGGGCGGCATGTTATCCAGAAGCAGACTGTTGGCGCCTGCTTTTACCGCTTCGCGCACCTGATCAAGGGTATCGCATTCTACCTGAATATCGTTTCGGCCAGCGGCCTTTGCACCTGCGACGGCAATTTCGACAGATCCGGCCACGGCTATGTGGTTGTCCTTGATCATCACTGCATCAAATAGCCCCATCCGGTGGTTTTTTGCGCCGCCCATGGCGGTGGCATATTTGCCAAGTTTCCTTAGGCCCGGAATGGTTTTCCGCGTATCCAAAAGGGTGGCGCCCGTGCCTTTGATGCGGTCCACATACTGACGTGTCAGCGTGGCAATGCCAGACAGATGCTGAACGATATTCAATGCCGTTCTTTCGGCGCTTAGAAGCGCGCGGGCCGTGCCTTCAACACGCATGATGGCAGTACCCGGATCGATTTTATCGCCATCTGTTACAAAGAAAGTGATTTTGCAGTCGGGGTCCAGGCGTTTGAAGATGGGGGTAGTCAGAGGCAAGCCGGCTACCACCATCACCTCACGGGCGTTCATTGTAGCAGTGAGCGTTGCTTCCGCGGGGATCACGGTTTCACATGTGACATCGCCTGAAGCAATATCTTCGGCGAAGGCAGCATCGATAAAGGCATCGATCTCCGCCTGGGAAAGTGGAAAATCGGTCATGTTACTGCTCCCCAAAGCCGGATTTATGCGCCGACGGCGGACACGTCCTTGCCTGCGTTAATGCCTTGGCTCATGTCCAGCATTTTTCGGAGTGGCTTTTCGGCTTCAATCCGAGTGGCTTCATCAAGGGCAATCTCAGGGCCTTCGTCGCGGAGGCAAAGATAGAGCTTCTCCATGGTGTTCAATGCCATGAAGGGGCAGGTGTTGCAGCTGCAGTTGCCGTCTGCGCCGGGTGCGCCGATGAAGGTTTTATGGGGTGCCGCCTTCTCCATCTGGTGAATGATGCCCGGCTCGGTTGCCACAATGATTGTGTCTGCTTCATGCTCGGTGCAGAACTTGAGGATCGAGCTGGTGGACCCTACATGATCGGCATGCTGCACGATATTGTCCGGGCACTCAGGGTGGGCTGCCACTGGCGCGTTCGGGTGTTTCGCTTTCAGCTTCACCAGTTCTTTTTCGCTGAACAGTTCGTGCACGATGCAGGTGCCTTGCCACAGAAGCATGTCGCGGCCAAGCTTGCGCGAAAGATATCCGCCAAGATGACGGTCAGGCGCGAAGATGATCTTCTGATCCTGCGGCAACTGGCTAACGATATGTTCGGCGTTTGAGCTGGTTACGATGATATCGGTATGGGCCTTCACGGCGGCGGAACAGTTGATGTAGCTCAGTACCATGTGATCAGGATGGGCCTTAACGAACCGCTCGAACTCATCTGGCGGGCAGCTGTCTTCGAGGCTGCAGCCCGCAGCCATGTCGGGCAGGACCACTTTTTTCTCAGGGCTCAGAATCTTGGCTACTTCAGCCATGAAACGCACACCGCAGAAAACGATCATGTCGGCATCTGTCTCTGCCGCTTTACGGGAAAGATCAAGGCTATCGCCAACAAAGTCAGCAATATCCTGAATTTCGCCAGCCTGATAATAGTGCGCCAGGATTACAGCGTTCTTTTCTTTGCGCAGGCGCTGGATCTCGCTTACCAGATCGAGGGTGGGATCAACAGCAGTATTGGCTTCCATGTTCATTAGTGTCTCCTGCACGCATGACTAAAAACTCATTGGTGCCGCATAGATAGCTCTCAAGTGCCCCAAAGGCAAGGCTCTCAGCGTATTTGATAAGTGCTCTCAAGCGTTGGCTCCCCATCCACCTGTATTCGCCCTTCTTCGACCAATGCAATTATATGGGCAAGCACAGATCGGGCGGCTGCAGGATGCAGGGCCTCGTGAATGTCTTTATACATGCGGCTGACCAGTATATCGATCGTGTTGGGGCTATCTTCAAGGTGTTTCAGTATTTGGCCTTCGCGCATGCGCCGGTGCGTGATAATGCCCCGGATAAATGGTTCTGGGGTTTCAACTGCCGGGCCATGGGTTGGCAATAGTTTCCCGGGCTTTTCGGCGATGATTTTCTTCAGGCTGGCGATATAGGCCCGCATGTCCCCGTCGGGTGGCGCGATCACGGTAGTTGCCCATCCCATAATATGGTCCCCACAGAATAGGGTGTTTTCCTCTTCGAGCATAAAGCACAGATGGTTTGCGGTGTGCCCTGGCGTGTGTATGGCGCGCAAGGTCCAGCCGTCGCCCGAAATCGTGTCTTGGTCAGCTAGCAAATGGTCCGGCTTGAAGGTGCGGTCAGCGCCTGCTTCAACTTCTTCGCCGTCAAGGCCTCCTTTGCGCCCCGCACCGTGGGGGCCAAACGCCAAAATGAGCGCACCGGTTTTCTCCTTGAGCCAGCCACTCAGGGGCGAATGATCAATATGGCTGTGGGTTACCAATATATGGCTGACCTTGCGCGTGCCTACAGCCTTCAGGATCGCGTCACCATGCGCCGGCATCATTGGGCCGGGATCGATGACAGCGACAGTATCACCTGCCCCTACAATAAAGGTGCCGGTGCCTGTGTAGGTGAAGGGGCTCGGGTTTTCGCACAAAACGCGGGTTATCCGAGGCGATACTTGGTCGGCTTCACCATAGGGTGCGTTCAGATTGTGTATGAAATCAGGGCTCATGCATGCTCCATCAGTTGCCTAATGGGTAACCTGTGGCGCAGGCGCAGGAAAGCAAAATTGCTGAATGTTAAATATTTGGGGAAGGGTGGTTCGGAGCCGACCGCACCAAAGCGGATTGAGGTGGGGCAAGCGGCGCGGCCGACTCCAATTCCTGGATCTTTACAGTGGCAGCTGGAAGATCCGAAACTTGTGATCCTGGGTCAGGTGGCAGCCGGAGCGCCAGGATCATTGGGATAATCGCAAGCGCTGTGCCAAATGTTGATTTGTGTTTTTTCAATGGGTTAGGGGAGGCGCGAGAGGTGTTTGAGCCAGGTTGTTTCGCAATGGAACAGATGTGTCCCGAAATGAAACATATGGAACTGTGTCACTTTGGAACGTTTGGGTGGTTATCGGCTACTGAGAAGCCAAAGCCTGTCCAACCAGGCGATGCAGCATCGCTGGCAAGGTAGTTCATGAAACTGGAAGCGTCCTCTTTGCCAGCCTTCACAAGGACAGCTTGATAGGTGATCGCGACATCAGGGGCAACCGCAGCCGAAGTCACCAACCTGCTCATCCGGGCGTCCGTTTTATAGACAATAGCGGGTAGGTTGCCGCGTTCGGCCAACAAAAGTGTCTGGCGGGCGCTGCCGCCGTATGCCAGCTGGCTATTAAGGGTGTTCCACACGCCAAGATGCATCATCAGGTCTTTGGCATATATCCCGGCGGGTGCATTGGCAGGGTCCGCGATGGCAAGTCGACCATCACCCACCACGGAAAGCAACAGGGCCGCGTCAAGCGGTGCACCCGAAGGGATGGTATGTCGGCCTGGGACCACCAACACGAGGCTGTTTCCTGCAACGGCCACAGGTGGGCCGGCCAGGCCGTTGTTTTCCTGTAAAAACGAGATCCAGCTCTGGTTTGCCGAAATGAACAGATCTGCAGGTGCTCCGGAAGCAATCTGCCGGGCCATGGTGCCACTTGGGCCAAAGGACAGGCGCGGCAAGGGGCTTTCTGTTCTTGCCGCCCATTCCTCGGCGTGCGTGGCCAGCACATCTGTAAGGCTGGCAGCGGCGAAGATTATCAACGGCTCCTCAACAGGGTCTTCCGCCCATGTCGAGGGTGCAGACGCAGGCAGCAGCATTGTCGCAACATAAGCGGCGAATGCGAAAAGGTGCCGAGGTTTCAAGGGCTTGATCTTCATGCCGCTACCTTGGCGGATTTTGCCGGTGCCAGCAACGGCCATCTGGCCAGCGGGCAGAAATAATTTGGTGATTGATCCTTCTCTCGCTTACGCTTCTGTGGGATCAGCGGGGGAGGAAAGCTGATGGACTATCAAAATCGCCGCGTGATGGGCTTCTGGCGCACATGGGGTTTGTCTGTCGGCATGATGGTCGGCTCAGGCGTTTTCATGCTGCCAACGGTTCTGGCGCCTTATGGCGCATACGCGCTGGCTGGTTGGCTGGTTACAGGCCTTGGCACCATCGCGCTTGCTTATTCCCTTTGTTATATGGCGAAACGCATCACCGCGACGGGCGGCCCTTATGCCTATAGCAGGGCGGGCTTTGGTGATTTTGTTGGTTTCCAGATGGCATGGGGCTACTGGATATCACTCTGGATTGCTGTGGCCGCGGTTGCGGTTGCCTTTGTTGGTTATCTGGCGGAATTCCTGCCTGTGCTGAAAACATCACCGGGCCTTTCAGTGGCCGCAGGACTACTCCTCATTTGGATTTTGGTGGTTGTGAATTGCCGCAGCGTGCGTGGCTCGAGTGCACTTCAGCTAGTGACTACACTGGCGAAGTTCGTGCCTTTGCTTTTCCTGGCACTGGTGGGGCTTGTAAGCGTGGAGCCCGCGAATTTCAGTTCGATGAGAGAACCTGCAGATGGTTTTGACGCTACGATTGCCGCCAGCGCTCTGGCGATGTGGGCCTTTATCGGCTTTGAGGTGGCAACAGTGCCTGCCGGCGAGGTTCAGGATCCAGCGCGCACCATTCCCCGTGCCACAATGGCTGGGGTGCTGGCTGTCACCGTGCTGTATTTTGCAGTGACCGTCGCTGCTTTTGGATTGTTGCCAGCTGAACAGCTGATGCAGTCAACCGCGCCGCTAGCGGATGCCGCGTCGGCGTTTGTGGGGCCTGTGGGGGCGACAATTGTTGCTGTGATTGCCCTGATCGCCACCAGCAGCGGCGTGAATGCAAATCTGTTTGCGGCAGGGCAGATGCCAATGGCTGCCGCGCTTGATGGCCTGTTCCCGAGCTTGTTTGGTGTCAAAACCAAATATGGCACGCCTGCGTGGTCCTTTATAATCGGGGGTGCCTTGGCATCGGTTGCGCTTGCACTGAATTTTGTAAACGGCCTGGTGATGGCCTTTGAATTCCTCATTCTGCTTTCCACTGTGTCGGCGATCTTGCCGGTTGCCATGTCTGCCGCATCGGCCTGGCTTTTCGCCGTGCGGGACCCTCATGCCTCTCGTGGCGTTCACCTAAGGGATACGGTGGTGGCGGCAATTGGCTTTGCCTATGCGGTGTGGATTATTGCCGGTTCGGGGCGGGATAGTGTTTACTGGGCTTTCCTGCTTCTGTTGGCCGGGGTGCCCATCTATGTTTGGGTTACGAGGCAACGACGGGATGAAAAAGAATGAACTCTTTGGCTGGATTTAACGAATTCGGAACGCTGAAGCTGGTGGCCGTGCGGACGCCCGAGCATGCCTATATAAGCGATGAAAAGATCGCTGCAGAATGGCAGCCATTGCGTTTCTATTCCGCCCCAAAATTCAATGGAGCAGTGGATGAACACCGGGAATTTGTGCGCAAACTTGAAGCTGCAGGCGCCGAAGTTGTTTTGCTGGGCGGGGATGATGCGCTGACGCTGGATGCCATTTATGCGCGGGATGCCCTGCTTGTCAGCCCGAAAGGGTTAATCCTGTGCCATATGGGGCGCAAAGGCAGACGCGGTGAACCGGCTGTAAACGCCAAAGAACTCGAAGTCCGAGGCTTGCCGGTTCTTGGTGAGATAACGGCGCCCGGAACCATTGAGGGCGGCGATATCATCTGGCTTTCTGATACTGCCGTTGCCGTTGGTGAGGGCCCGCGCACCAATGCTGAAGGCATTCGTCAGTTCAAAGCTCTGTTGGGGCCTGAAGTGGATGTTCATACTGTGCCGCTGCCGGCGCCGGAACATCCGGAAGATGTGTTTCACCTGATGTCCATGATTAGCCCGCTTGACCGGGATTTGGCCCTTATCTATCGGCCGTTGATGCCGCAAAGTTTTGTTGAATGGCTTGAAGGGCACGGCATTGCCTTTGTTGAGGTGCCGGAAGACGAATTTATTCCCATGGGATGCAATGTGCTGGCGCTTGGCCCCCGGAACATACTGATGTTGGATCGATTGCCTGGTACAAAAGCACGCATGGAAGCCGCCGGGTGCACGGTGGATACCTACAAGGGCGACGAGATTAGCCGCAAAGGGGAGGGCGGGCCCACCTGCCTTACCCGGCCGTTGATCCGGGGGGATTAGCATGCCTGGTGCATACGAAAGCCTGCCTGCCTGGACCTACAGTGACCCTGATTTCTTTCGCGAGGAAATGGACGCCGTTATTCGCCCTGCTTGGCAGCTTGTGTGCCACCGGAATGATATCCCTGAGGTGGGTGACTATATTACCCTTGATATATTGAACGAACGGCTGGTTGCGGTGCGTGATGCTGAGGGGTCGATCCGGGTTTTTCATAACGTGTGCAGGCATCGCGGATCGCGCCTTCTGGAAGGGCAGAGCGGTTCGTGCCCTGGCCGAATCCGGTGCCCCTATCATGCCTGGACGTGGGATCTTGAAGGGGCGCTTGTCAATGTGCCTTACGAAAAAGATTTTGCGGGGTTTGACCGAACGGACCATGGCCTCGCTGTAGCTGAAAGCTGCGAGTACCTGGGCTTTGTTTGGGCACGCCTTTTGCCGGGTGGGCCATCCATCGAAGAGCAGTTCAGCCCGTATATCGACGAGATCAGCCACTATCGGTTTGAAGAGATGCAGCCCCTGGGGCGGGTAACACTGCGCCCGCGGGCAGTAAACTGGAAGCAGATTGCGGACAATTATGCCGATGCCCTTCATATCCCTGTTGCGCACCCAGGGCTTTCGGGGCTTGTGGGCAACAGTTATGGCATGGAAGTGAAGGGCGATATCCACAAGATGTGGGGCGATGTCATGGAGAGCCGCAAAGACAGCTGGTCTACGCGCGCTTACAAAAAGCACCTGCCGGTGGTGCCCCATTTGCCTGAGCATCTTCGGCGGCACTGGTGTTACTATCGGCTGTGGCCCAATGTGGCGTTTGATGTGTATCCGGACCAGATCGATTTCATGCAATTTATCCCGGTATCAGCGACCGAAACCATGATCCGGGAAATTGCCTATGTGCTGCCTGATGATCGGCGCGAAATGAAAGCGGCGCGGTACCTGAACTGGCGCATCAACAGAGAGGTGAACGCCGAGGATACAGTGATCATCAATCGGGTGCAGGACGGGATGGGATCATCCAGCTTTGATACAGGGCCCCTTGCAAAAACGGAAGTTTGTTTGCTGGATAGCGTGCGGCGCATCCGCGAGGCAGTGCCTTCTGCGAATGCGCCAAAACCTTAGTCTTTTTGAGCCATAAGCCAGGCTTCAACGCCAAAGCTGTTCCATGTGAGGATGGTTTGGCTGCCAAAACTGAAATCATCATAGTGGGCATAGTCTGCCATCAGCTTGGTGACAGCCGCGCCGCGTGCTTCACGGGTTAGCCTGCCGTTTGCATCCAATGCGCCCTCAGCGGCGCGTGCTTCTTTGACCACCTCGATGAAACGCTTGATATAGCCGATCTGCGGATCGGCCGAGGCAATCCGGTTCGGGTCTGTGTGCCCTGCCATTACATAGGTGTCGGCGGGGAAGGTTGCCTTGAGGAAGGCCAAGTGCTCGAGCGCACCGTCGATGTGCCCTTCGCCAATATAATAATGAGCAAAGGGATAGAAAGTATCGCCTGCAAACACCACATTCAGGTCAGGTTGATAGGCAACAAGGTTATTAGCTGCTTCGCCCGCGCCCAGGTCGTGGATGTTGAAGCTAATGCCTGCGATTGCGATGGTGTCTCCGCCGGATACAATATTCGTTGGCATCACCAGCCGTTCGTCGAGCGGTTCCGCAAACGCATTTGGCATTTGATAGCTGGCCAGCATCTGCTTGTGGGTGCCCTCGAAATGATCAGCCGTGCCTTGTGTGGCGTAAATCGGGAAATCGCCGAATTCGTCCTTTAGGGCAGCCAGTCCACCGAAGTGGTCGGAATGTGGGTGCGTAACGATCACACCAGCAATCCTTTTGCCCGTTGCCTTGATTTGGGTCGCAAGCCTGCGGGCGTCTGAGGCCAGAAGCTGGGCATCAATTACGGCAACGCCGTCATCGCCTTCAATCCAGAAACTGTTGGTGTTCCAGGCTGTGTGGCCGGAGGTATAGCGGTGCAGTTGATTGATTTGAACGCCGTCAGCAAGTGTTGGCGCGGTGAGTGCGATTGTGGCCGCGGCAGCCAGTAGTGTTTTCTTCATCATATCCCCTCCCATAAGGTTTTGGGGATCAGACCACGCGCAAAGCCTTCCGTCAATTGGCGGAAAGCTTATGACTTTTGACCTGAATTATAGCCATCTGCGGCTTAGTAGGCGCGCATCACACAGAAATCGACGATATCAATCAGCGCTTTCTTGGCGGGGCTGTCGCGGAAAATCGCGAGCGAGTCCTTGGCCATTGAACCATAGTGGCGGGCGCGTTCGATCGTGTCGTTGAGGGTGCCGTGTTTCTTCAGAAGCGCCAGCGCATGCTCGAGGTCACCAGCTTCCTGTTTGCGGCGTTCCATTGTGGTTTTCCAGAATTTCTGTTCGTCTTCAGTGCCGCGGCGGTATGCCAATATTACTGGCAGGGTGACTTTGCCTTCGCGGAAATCGTCACCAATTTCTTTGCCAAGGGTAGCCTGCTTGGCGGAATAATCGAGGGCATCGTCAACAAGTTGGAACGCAATGCCAAGGTACCTGCCATATGCTTCGAGCGCGCCTTCAACCTCTTTGCCCTGTTCCGACACCACACCCACTACCTCACAGGCCGCGGCAAACAGCACAGCTGTTTTAGCTGTGATCACCTGCAGGTATTTTTCTTCCGTAGTTGTAAGATCATTTGCGGTGGTCAGTTGCAGGACTTCGCCTTCGGTGATGACGGCTGCGGCGTTTGCCAGAATTTTCAATACGCGCAGCGAATCGCTTTCCACCATCAACTCAAACGACCGGCTGAAAAGAAAGTCACCCACCAGCACGGTAGGCTGGTTGCCCCAGATCAGGTTTGCAGTCTTCTTGCCGCGGCGCATGTTGCTTTCGTCCACCACATCGTCGTGCAGCAGGGTGGCGGTGTGAATGAATTCAACGGCAGCGGCCAGGCCTATGTGGCGTTTGCCCTCATAGCCAATCAGGTGTGCCGATGCGAGTGTGAGCATTGGGCGAAGCCGTTTGCCGCCAGAAGCAATCAGGTGGCCGGCAAGTTCCGGAATCAGGGCGACAGGGCTATCCATCCGTTTGAGGATCGTCTCGTTCACAAGCGCCATGTCGTCTGCGGTCATGGCCTGCAAACGTTCAATCGCCGCCTTGTCTTCTTTGGGCGTTTTGTGCTCGTGAATTGGAACAACATTGTCGGACATGATGACCCCCGCGTATGGCTTTTTTTGTTTTTCGCGCGCGACATTACTGCCTGATCGGCTTGCTGGCAAGCATTCCCGCGCTACTGCGTCAATTGACCCCAGCCAAATTCCACGTACAATCGGGGGTGTCCAGTCAACAAATGGTGAATGTTTTTTGTGAACACGCAGGTCCGAGATAAAGAGCTCGCTCTTTCGGTGGGGGATGATGAATCCGTAGATGATTTCCTCGGCGGTGCTGTCAAGTTGATCCAGCCCAAACAGGGATATCGTGTATCCATGGATACGGTCATGCTGGCAGCGTGTGTGCCCGCCAAGGCGGGGGAAACAGTGATCGAAGGCGGCGTTGGGTCAGCGGGTGCTGCTCTTTGTCTCGCTCGCCGTGTGCCGGGCGTGCGCGTACATGGGCTGGATATCCAGGAAGACATGTTGGCATTCGCGCGGCGCAATATTGCGCACAATTGCCTGGATGATCAGGTATCGGTTGCCAAGGGTAGTATCACGGAACTTGCGCAGGCAGACGAGGCCACATACGACCATGTGATGGTTAATCCGCCCTATCTGGCAGACGGCAAAGGCATCAGGCCGCCTGCGGAAACCAAAGGGCTCGCCCATATGGACCAAAGCGCAGGCCTCCGGGACTGGATCAGGTTTTGTGTTCATATGGTCAGGAACAAAGGCACGGTTTCCATTATCTACCGCGCAGACCGTGTTGATGAGGTTATCGCCCATTTGCATAGGCGCGTGGGTGAGCTGAAGATTATGCCGCTGTGGCCTCGATACGGGTCACCTGCAAAACGGGTGATCATACAGGGGCGCAAAGGCATGCACGGCACGGCCAGTATCTTGCCGGGCCTTGCCCTTCATGGCGAAGTGGAGCGCTATACCCGCGAAGCCGAGAGAATTTTACGCGATGGCGAGGGCCTGGACCTGAAAGCCTTTGCGCATCCGCGCCAAAGCCGGTAAGCAATAGGCGAAACAAGGGTTTGATATACCGGTATGCGCAAGATTTTATCATCATTGATTTTCAATCTTCGGCGTCGTCTGTTTGGCGATCCGCCGCCGCGTGTGGCAGTGGTGCGCCTGTATGGGGTGATTGCGCCCGGACAGCGGTTCCGTCAAAGCCTGAGCATGGCGTCCGTTGCGACCGCCCTTGATGACGCTTTTTCTGTGCCAGGCCTTTCGGCAGTTGCTTTGCAGATCAATTCCCCCGGTGGTTCACCCGTTCAAAGTGCGATGATCACAAAGCGCATTCGTGATCTGGCCAAGGAAAAGGATGTGCCTGTGCTCGCATTCGCCGAGGATGTCGCGGCATCAGGTGGTTACATGCTGGCCCTTGCGGGTGACGAGATTTACGCCAACGACAGCTCGATCATTGGCAGTATTGGGGTGATCGCCAGCGGCTTTGGTTTTCAAAAGGTTATTGAAAAACTGGGCATTGATCGCAGGCTATACACAGCAGGTGAGCGCAAGGCGATGCTAGACGCCTTTTCTGAAGAAAAAGAAGAAGATGTGGAACGCCTGAAAGAACTTCAGGAAGAAGTTCATGAACATTTCAAGTCCCTGGTGCGGGAACGCCGGGGCAAGCGCCTGAAAGGATTACGCGGGCGTATTTTCTCAGGGGATGTCTTCACAGGCACCGAAGCCGTCAAGATGGGTCTCGTTGACGGTGTTGGTGATATGCGAAGTGTCCTCAGAGATCGGTTCGGCAAAAAGGTGCAGATGCGCCTGGTTGGCGAACGGAAGCCCCGGTTAGGGTCTATGCTCCGCCTTGGGCAAGGCAGCGACGCAATGACTTCTGCTGGGATTGGCCGGATGGAAGATTTGCCGCAAGGGCTGTTGTCGGCAATCGAGGAAAGGCTGTTTTGGAACCGTTTCGGGCTTTAAGGCCTGTAAAAATATACTGGAGGACGCTTTGACAAGCGAAACACACGAGGCCCAGCTGAATGCCTACCGGGAAAGTATCGACAATATCGATGCCGCCCTTATTTTCATGTTGGCAGAACGCTTCAAGATCACCAAGGCAGTTGGCTTTTATAAAAAGGAGCATGACCTGCCGCCCGCTGATCCATCGCGTGAACAGCGGCAGATCGAACGGCTGCGTGATCTGGCAAAATCCGCCAATCTGGACCCGGAATTCAGCGAAAAATTCCTCCATTTCATTATCCGCGAGGTGATTCAGCACCACGAACGGATCAGGGAAAAAGGCGAACTTTAAGATGACTGTTGATGGCCCGGACCAGCTTGAAAAACTGAAAGAAATCGGCGCAATCTGCCGCGATGTGCTTGCTGCCATGGGCGCGCGTGTGGCGCCAGGGGTGACCCCATTGGAACTTGATGTGATGGCCGGTGAAATGCTTGCTGAGCGCGGTGCGACAAGTGCCCCCAAGCTTGCCTATGATTTCCCAGGTTTTACCTGCATTTCCGTGGGTGACGCGGTGGCGCACGGCATCCCCGATGACACGCCGCTTCGTGAGGGCGATCTGGTCAATATTGATGTGTCTGCTGAAAAAGACGGTTTCTTTGCTGATACCGGGTCCAGCTTCGCGGTGGGCAAGATATCACCTGATCTCCAGAAGCTTCTGGACGCCACAAAAGCCGCGCAGCGCAAGGCAATGTTTGCGGCGCGCGCGGGCCAGCCCATCAATGTGATCGCGAAAGCGGTTGAGCGTGAGGCCGCCAAGCATGGTTTCAAGATTGTTGAAGGGTTGAACGGCCATGGTGTCGGTGCCTGGATTCATGAAGAGCCGTCCGTTTCAAACATCTATCACCCGAGCGACAGGCAGAAGCTGCAAGAAGGGCAGGTTCTGACGATTGAGCCCTTTCTTGCAACCCAAAGCGATCAATATGTGGAAGATGCGGATGGCTGGACGCTTAGGCTAGACAAAGGTGGCTTTGGTGCCCAGTTTGAGCACACGTTTGTGGTTACCAAAGGGATGCCGATTGTCTTGACTGCCTGAGACAGGGAAATCTTTGGCGCTGCAAGGCATTCTCTTGCTTGACCGCACTCAGGTGGGCCGTTAGTTTGCAGCGCAACAATTCCGAGTAACAGATTCGAATTTTACAAGCGGTCGTCCATGACAAATTCTTCATCATCCATTTCGCGTAATCCTGGGGCCATGCCGTTCCAGAAAATGCTGCTGACGCTCCAGAACTATTGGGCTGATCAGGGCTGTGTGATCCTCCAGCCATACGACATGGAGATGGGCGCGGGTACTTTCCACCCGGCGACCACACTGAAGGCCTTGGGGCCTGAGCCATGGAAAGCCGCTTATGTGCAGCCCTGCCGCCGCCCCACTGATGGCCGGTACGGTGAAAACCCCATGCGGTTGCAGCATTATTACCAGTTTCAGGTGATCCTGAAGCCAAGCCCTGAGAATATGCAGGAACTGTATCTGGGTAGCTTGAAGGCGATTGGCATTGACGCCGAGCTGCACGACATCCGCTTTGTGGAAGATGATTGGGAAAGCCCGACCCTTGGTGCATGGGGCTTGGGTTGGGAAGTATGGTGTGACGGCATGGAGGTCAGCCAATATACCTACTTCCAGCAGGTTGGCGGCTTTGATTGTAAGCCTGTATCAGGCGAGCTGACCTACGGGCTTGAACGCCTGGCCATGTTCGTGCAGGGCGTGGACAATGTCTATGATCTGGATTTCAACGGCGCGCCAGGGGACGAAAACAAGACCTATGGCGACGTGTTCCTTGAGAACGAGCGCCAGCAATCAGCCTATAACTTTGAACATGCCGACACGGACAAGCTGTTTGAAGATTTCAAAAAAGCGCAGGAAGAATGTGCAAAACTTCTGGAGGCAGAGTTGCCGCTTCCGGCTTATGAGCAGTGCATCAAATCTTCTCACACCTTTAACCTCTTGGATGCGCGTGGGGTTATTTCGGTAACGGAACGACAGGCCTATATCGGCCGTGTGCGTGATCTGGCGAAGGGCTGCTGCGAAGCCTGGATCAAGAAAAACGGCTGGGAGGTATAGGGTTATGAGTGATCTCCTGATCGAACTGTTTTCCGAGGAAATCCCGGCACGGATGCAAAAGAAGGCATCTGAAGACTTGAGGGATATGATGACGGCGGCTTTGAAGGAAGCAGGCCTCACGTTTGAAATCGCCACGGCTTATGCCACGCCGCGTCGCCTTACGCTTACGGTAACTGGTTTGCCCGAGAAAACGGCTGATATTTCTGAAGAGCGTCGCGGCCCCCGCGTTGATGCGCCGGAAAAGGCGCTTGAAGGGTTTATGCGCGGTGCGGGTGTAACACGCGACCAACTTGAAGAGCGGGAAGAGAAGAAGGGCACTTTCTTCTTTGCCAGGATTGAGAAGCCGGGCCGGGCCACCACGGAAGTGGTAGCGGAAGCGCTTGAAGCAACTGTTCGGAATTTCCCATGGCCAAAATCGCAGCGTTGGGGTGACGGAAACCTCCGCTGGGTGCGCCCGCTTCACAGCATCATCTGCCTGTTTGGCAGTGCAATTGTTGATCTTGAGATTGATGGCATCAAGGCAGGCAACACCACGCGTGGGCACCGCTTTATGGCGCCAGAGGCTTTTGAGGTGTCTGATTTCGCTGACTATTCCGCGAAACTTCTGGACGCCAAGGTTGTTCTTGACCCCGCTATGCGGATGGCCAAAATTGCGGAGGCAGCCGAACGCCTCGCGGCAGAGCGAGGCGTGGATTGGGTGGAAGACAAAGGCTTGCTCGCCGAAGTGGCCGGCCTGGTGGAATGGCCGGTGCCGCTGATGGGCTCATTTGACCCTAGTTTCATGGAAGTGCCAGAGGAAGTGCTGATCCTGACGATGAAGAAGGACCAGAAATACTTCGTTACCCGCGACAAGGAAAATGGCAAGCTGGCGCCATATTTCATTACCGTTTCCAACCTTGAAGCCAAGGATGGCGGTGCCGCTGTCGCGACCGGCAATGGCCGTGTGATCGCGGCGCGCCTTGCAGATGCCAAATTCTTCTGGGAACAGGACCTTAAAGGCAAGCTGGAAGATAACCTCCCGGCGCTCAAAGACATTGTGTTCCATATTGAACTGGGCCGCATGTCTGACCGTGTGGCACGGATGAAGGCGCTTGCGGGCTTCCTCGCGGAATATATCGATGGCTGCGATCCGGCGGAGGCTGAGCGCGCCGCAGAGCTAGCGAAAGCCGACCTGGTTTCCGGCATGGTTTACGAGTTCCCTGAAGTGCAGGGCATCATGGGCCGCTATTACGCGAAAGCACAGGGTGAAAGCGATGCCGTGGCTGATGCGATCCGCGATCACTATGCACCTGCCGGGCCGTCTGATGCCTGCCCAAGTGCGCCTGTGTCAGTGGCCGTGGCCTTGGCAGAGAAAATCGACACGCTTGTCGGTTTCTTCGCCATCGACAAACGTCCAACGGGCTCGAAGGACCCATATGCCCTTCGTCGTGCCGCACTTGGTATTCTCCGTTTGATTACGGAAAACGATATTCGCCTGCCGCTTGAGCATGTTCTTGGCTTGGCGGCGCGACCGTTGAAGCCATATCTGGAACTGCACGCGGGTGCGGGCGAGGATGCTATTCTGAAGCATCTGGAAGAAACGTTTGAACAGCATCTTCTGCCATTCTTTGCAGACCGCCTGAAAGTTCAGCAACGTGATCTGGGTGTGCGTCATGATCTGATCGATGCTGTTTACGCCAAAGGTGATGATGATCTGGTGCGTATTCTTGCGCGTGTGTCAGCGCTCTCTGCATTCCTTGATACGGATGATGGTGCAAACCTGCTTGCGGGTTACAAGCGTGCCGCCAACATTCTCAAGATCGAAGAAAAGAAAGACGAGCGTTCCTACGATCAGGCTGCCGATGCGGGGCTTTTGCATGACCCAGAAGAGAAGGCGCTGCATGGCGCGCTTGCCACTGCCACGTCGGACGCGGCTGCGGCGCTCAACGCAGAAGATTTTGAAAAAGCAATGGCTGCGCTATCTACCTTAAGGGCGCCGATTGATGCTTTCTTTGATAAAGTAACAGTGAATGCCGATGATGCCGCTGTGCGGGAAAATCGTCTGGCGCTTCTGAGCGAAATTCGGTCCGCGGTAAATACCGTGGCTGATTTCAGCCTGATCGAAGGCTGATAAACAAAATGGCCGGGCAACCAGATATAAAAACTGCCCGGCACCCCATAGAAATCTGTGCGCCTTCAAGGGGACTTCGGGCGCACGACAAAGGACTGTAGAAGCATGACCAAATGGGTATACAGCTTTGGTGACGGTGCGGCTGAAGGCCGGGCCGATATGAAAAATCTCCTTGGTGGCAAGGGTGCAAACCTGGCTGAGATGGCCTCCCTCGGTTTGCCTGTGCCTCCGGGGCTGACAATCACTACGGAAGTCTGCACCTATTATTACGCCAATGGCCGCAAGTACCCCGACACGCTCGAGAGCGAAGTCAATCTGGCCATTGCGAAAATCGAAGCAAGTGTTGGCGCCAAATTTGGCGACAAGGATAATCCCCTTCTGGTGTCTGTGCGGTCTGGTGCACGGGTTTCCATGCCGGGTATGATGGATACGGTCCTGAACCTTGGCCTGAATGATGTAACGGTGGAAGGCCTTGCGGCCAACAGCGAGAACGCGCGTTTCGCGTGGGACAGCTATCGCCGCTTTATCCAGATGTATTCCGATGTGGTGCTGGGTGTTGATCACTATCACTTCGAAGAATTGATCGAAATCCACAAGGAAGAAAAAGGTGTCGATCTGGACACGGATCTGGACGCTGACGACTGGCGCGAGATCGCACAGGCCTTCAAGGCGAAAACCGAAGAAGAACTGGGTGCGCCATTCCCACAGGATGTGCGTGAGCAACTTTGGGGCGCCATCGGCGCTGTTTTCTCAAGCTGGCAGATTGATCGCGCGAAAGTTTATCGCAAGTTGAATAATATCCCGGAAGATTGGGGTACGGCTGTGAACGTGCAGGCCATGGTGTTTGGCAACATGGGCGAAACATCCGCCACTGGTGTGGCCTTCACGCGGGACCCATCAACCGGCGATAACGAATATTACGGTGAATATCTGATCAATGCGCAGGGCGAAGATGTGGTTGCAGGTATCCGCACTCCGCAGAACCTGACGAAAGCGGCGCGCGAAGCGGCGGGCGCAACTGCGCCGTCGATGGAAGAAAGCATGCCGGAAGTGTTTGGTGAGCTGGCCGCCGTTTTCGAGAAGCTTGAGAACCACTATAAAGACATGCAGGACATCGAGTTTACCGTGCAGCGCGGCAAGCTCTGGATGCTGCAGACCCGCTCGGGCAAACGCACGGCCAAGGCGGCACTGAAGATCGCGGTTGAAATGGCGGCTGATGGCCTCATTGATGAGAAAACAGCGGTGATGCGGGTTGAGCCTGGTGCACTTGACCAATTGCTGCACCCAACGCTGGACCCTGACGCGCCGCGCGATGTTCTGACACGTGGTTTGCCTGCATCTCCCGGTGCGGCCTCAGGCATGGTGGTGTTTGATGCTGACCATGCGGAGCAGGCTGCCAAAGAAGGCAAAGCGGTTATCCTTTGCCGGATTGAAACCAGCCCGGAAGATATCCACGGCATGCATGCCGCGAAAGGCATTCTGACCGCCCGCGGCGGCATGACAAGCCACGCAGCCGTTGTGGCGCGCGGCATGGGCCGTCCGTGTGTTTCCGGCGCTGGCCAGCTCAGGATCGACGGCAAGGCAGGCGTGATGTCCTGCGCGGGCCGTGAAGTTCGTGAAGGCGATATCATCACGATTGACGGTGCGTCAGGCGAGGTGATGGTTGGCGAGGTGAAAACCCTGCAGCCTGAACTTGCGGGCGATTTTGCCAAGCTGATGGAATGGGCCGATAGTTACCGCAAACTGAAGGTGCGCACCAACGCCGATACGCCGAATGATACCGCGACAGCACGTGAGTTTGGCGCAGAAGGCATTGGCCTGTGCCGCACAGAACACATGTTCTTTGAAGGCGAGCGCATCATTGCGGTGCGTGAGATGATTTTGGCTGAAGACCTGGCGGGCCGCAAAGCCGCGCTTGAAAAGCTTCTGCCCATGCAGCGTGGTGACTTTGAAGAAATTTTCAAGATCATGCGTGGCCTGCCGGTTACGATCCGCTTGCTGGACCCACCACTCCATGAGTTCCTGCCGCGTGAGGAAGACGAGTTCGAAGATGTGGCCAAAGCCATTGGCGCCGATGTGAAGCATCTGCAACGCCGGGCCGCCGAACTGCACGAGTTTAACCCGATGCTGGGCCACCGGGGCTGCCGCCTTGGCATTACCTATCCGGAAATCTATGAAATGCAGGCCCGCGCCATCTTTGAAGCTGCGATTGCGGTTGAAAAAGAAACCGGTGAAACAGTTGTGCCTGAGATCATGATTCCGCTTGTGGCAACCCGTAAGGAACTGGGCATGCTGCGTGAAGTGGTTGAAGCCGCAGCGGCGCAGGTGTTTGAGGAAAAAGGCCACACCGTTGAATATATGGTTGGCACCATGATCGAACTGCCACGCGCTGCATTGCAGGCTGGCAAGATCGCGGTAGAAGCTGATTTCTTCTCGTTTGGTACCAATGACCTCACGCAAACCACCATCGGTATCAGCCGTGATGATGCGGCACGCTTCCTGGATGAATATGTGAAGAAAGATATCTTCGCGCAGGACCCATTTGTATCCATCGATCAGGACGGCGTGGGCGAGCT
The DNA here is from genome assembly GCA_013372975.1 of Alphaproteobacteria bacterium. Classification (GTDB taxonomy): domain Bacteria; phylum Pseudomonadota; class Alphaproteobacteria; order Sphingomonadales; family Kordiimonadaceae; genus Kordiimonas. The sequence goes on along the minus strand of JABXIS010000051.1, from coordinate 9,987 downwards.
TGTAGAATTGGGCGCAGAGCGTGGCCGTTCTACCAAGCCTGACTTGAAGCTGGGTATCTGCGGCGAGCATGGTGGTGATCCAGCTTCGGTGGAATTCTGCCACCGGACGGGGCTTGATTATGTATCCTGTTCGCCATACCGAGTGCCGATCGCCCGATTGGCAGCAGCGCAAGCAGCGCTGAAAGACTAACAAAAGAGCCCCGCAACTGGCGGGGCTTTTCTTTTGCTGTCTTATGTTGCACAATTCCCTTATGGGTTGTTGAAGGGGAGGTGAAGGTGGCGAACGGAAAGAAAGAGGCAGATCCAAATCCTTTGGATCAGGGTCATAGCCATGCATGGGCAAAGGAAACACAATCACGTTTGGCGGGTACCGCAAGGCATCACCAGCGGCTGGCGGTTGGTTATATCATGCTCGCGCTTGTTCTTGCAGTCGGCGGCATTCTCTATTTTTCGGACAAGGGCACAGACGATGAACTGGAACTGCGTGCAGCGCTGACAGAGTGGGAACTGAAAGATGCCAAGGCAGCTGAATTGCTGTTGGAAAAAGATGCAGAACTTGAAAAGGTAAGTATTGCGTCAGGGCTGCTCCGTGTGCCGGAATCCTGCGAACCCATTCGAATGAAAAGCAATTTCGACCCCTTTATCGACAAGTCGGCCAACCCAGCGAAACCGCGGATGTGGAAATTCCCCAAAACAGGAATGCTTTTTTCTGACCTAACCCAGTGGCGATTTGAAGAAGATAATTCGCCGACATCGGCAACAAGTGGGCCTATCGAAAGTAAAATACTTATCTCAACGTGTGGTCCGATGCCTGATCTTGACGAGGCTGCCAAACTATATAAAGAAAGTGCATTACGAAATCTGGAAAACCCAACATATTATAGTGCCTATAACCCTGAAACCGGTCTTGTTGACAAAGACCATCCAAGCTTTAAGCGCGATGTTCAATCAGACCGGCGCCTTACCTATGAAGCCGGTACCATGCTATCTGCTCTGAGGTCAGAATTTGAAGCTGTTTCGCGGTCGTTGAAGGATGAAATCGAAACGACCCAGGAAGAAAAAGCTACTCAGTTTCAAGCCATTGTTTTGCCCCTTCAACAGAAACTGGCTGAACCGCCTGCCAAGCCGACAGAATATGATATTGTGAATGAGGTGGTTGTGAGGGTTGGTTCAATCAGTTTGGCGCTATATCTCCTTGCTCTTTTTCTCGGATTTGCACGTTATCATACCCGCATGGCCAATTTCTACGAAACCCGTGGGCATGCATTGGTTGCCGCAAGCGTTTTGGCACCCGAAACAGTTGGCGAGATATTGAAGTCCCTTGATCCTGAAAAAATCATGTTCAACAAAGAGCCGTCGATGCCATTAGACAAGATTATAAAGATCGCAGAGGCTTTCAAAAAGTAACACCGGCGACTTCGCGTTTTGCCTTTTACCCATTGGCCCTATCATTATTGGCGTAAGAGGGGATGCGGCCATGAACCATGCTGACATTATCGAGACCATCAAAGACCAAGGTTACTTCATTATCGAGAACCTGATGCCCAAGGACAAGCTTGATGCTTGCCGTGGAGTTTTGGACCCAATGTTTGCGGGCCAACGCACAGGACGGAATCAATTTGAAGGTTTCAAAACCCAGCGCATATACAGCCTTCCCAAATATGGGCCGGCTCTATGGCCATTTTTCAACAATGAAGATGTGCTGAAGATCATCAAACCCCTGTTGTGGGGTGATTGCCTGATTACGGCGGCGCTGGCGGCAAACGTACTGCCGGGTGAACAACCGCAGGCGTTTCATGTTGATGATGGGTTCTATCCTGTTCCGCGGCCACGCGCTGCTTTTTCTGTAGGTGCTATCTGGGCGATGGATGATTTCACCGCAGAAAATGGCGCAACCCAGCTTATTCCCTACAGCCACCTTTGGGGCGATGATCAACACCCGGAAGGTGTGCTTGGGACTTTTGACGCCTTTCAGGTTAAGGAGCCGGGAAAAGCCGATGGATGGGCTACGCCAGAAAATACCAGGATTGTTACGGCAGAAATGCCACGCGGCTCAGTTTTGATATTTCTTGGCAGCCTTTGGCATCGGGCAGGGGGCAATGTGTCGGATGGTGCGCGGCTGGGGCTTTTCCCTCAATATTGTGCAGCCTGGGCGCGCCAGCAGGAAAATTTCTTTCTATCGGTTCCGAAGGAAACAGTGGCGAAAATGCCTGAAGATATGCAGGCCTTGCTTGGGTATCAAATTCATCCGCCTTTTATGGGACATGCAGGCGGTATCCACCCGACGAAAACATTGAACAGCTAAGCAGCCAAAGCAAAGACCAAAATAATGACGCTGGCGATGGCCGCACCCAGAACCATTAGATTGTGTTTCTCGTGCGCCTGCCTGGCTTCTTTCTGTCGCTGTTTCTTGCTTTTGGTCATTACTGATCTCCCTGGATATGATGGCATCATAAGATCAGCTTTCTGGCAAGCTTGAATTGATGGGCGTCAATCGCTGCGGGCGAGCAGTTCATCTTGCCAAAGCTTCCAATATTGCTCGCTTTGTCCCGGAGGCATCAGCCAACGGCTGTTTGTCTCACGGAATTCCGGTAGCCTCCGAACTGTATCAAGTACTGCATTGATATCGGCAATAAGCTGCCTGCCAACGGGTGTGTCATGGCATGCAATTCCGCCCAGACCGAACTGACCTTTATGTTCTTGTAGAGGATAGAAATTGTACGTGCCTCGATTGCCTTCAGAGAGCTCATGGAATCTCAGTAGCAAATAATAGTCGACAAAATAATCAAGTCTTCCCGCATCCATCAGCTTGAACATGCTTTGGGTCAGTTGGATATTGCCTGACCACCGAAACATATTCTCGACACCTTCATCTGTTGCGAAGATTTCATTTAGCCATCGGCTATAGACACGCCCGGGCTGAAAACCCCCTTTTATGTTCTTGTCTGAGAGTAGCGCCCGGAAGTTGACGAGGCCGTTGAACAGATAAGGCTTGATACTTTCTGCGGCGCGTTTGTGGGCGATGAGGCCATGATAGAAAAAAAGAAAGGTCGGCGCCGAGAAAACCAGCCCCTCTCTCCTGTCCGCTGGAAGATCAACACCTTTGTAGGGCGCTGCGGCAAAACAGGCATCTCTGCTTTTGATAATTGAGTAGGTGCGAACATTGATCACTTGTTTGCGTTGGTGGCGATATTGCGTCAAGCGCTCTTGAAGCAAACGTTCCGTCGTTTGCGCATATCCTTTCCCCGCCCAGTTTCCTTCGTCGATCCATGCAGGTTGCCAGTCAATGGATAGCCACGTGACAAGCGGTTTTTCGTCGGCTCTCGAACCTGCAACGGAATAGCAAAGGCAATAGAGGAGGACACTTATGAAACAAATTATTCGCTTTATGGGACACCTATTAGGTTACTCAATGGTTCAAGACTAGGTGTTCAGCGTTAATGAATTGCAAATGGTAGATATCTTGGTCTTCAACTCTCAGTGAAGCAGGTTCAGGTGCCGCGCGAGAAGCTAGGTGGTAGAATTATATCAGGCGAACCTGTGAACCACCGCATGCAAGCGGTGTCTCGGCATATTCAAGGCGTAGATAGGCGAGCGCGAATTCGCCCGCGGAAGTGCGTATTTCGCCAGCGGTTTTGCCGTCTTCACTGGTTATCATAGTGCCCGCTTCAGGAGCCAAACCGGAAACTTTTACTGGGACCAGCATCTTCTTGAGCGTTGTCCGGTGTTTCATGCGTGCGGTCAGTTCTTGCCCTACATAGCAGCCCTTGGAAAAGGAAACGCCGTTCAGTTTTTCTGCCGCCGTTTCCAGCCAAAAATATTTTTCAGGGATCATGTCCCGGCTTCCGTCTGGTACGCCCAGTTTCAGTCGGGCTATTTCATAGTCGGTAGCGTCCAGCGTTGCAGAGGCTGCATTTTCGGCTGCAATTACGCGCCAACCCAGATCCGGGTGTCTTGGATCCACTGCAAAGACGGCGTCGATTTGAGGTTCTTTGAATGAAGCAAAAACAAAAAGCCCGGTCTCATCTGTGATTTCTACATCAGCGCGCAATTTATACATCATTAGGCGTCGCATCAGATCGGGTTTGCGCGCAGCCTCGACATCCAGAAGCAGATCATCGCCATCAGCGAATACGATCATATCAAACATGAATTTGCCCTGTGGTGTCAGCATGGCCGCATAAACGGCTTTTCCAGCCTGTGCCTGTTTGACATCGTTGGTCACGAGGCCTTGAAGGAACGAGAGGCTTTCGGCGCCTTTCAGGCGCAGTACGCCACGATTATCCAGTTTCAGCATCGCGTTTGTCATATTTCGTCCCTATTGATCGCATTTGCCCGGCTACAGATAGCCATTTTCTTGCGGCTTTCAAGTTGTAAGGCTGGCCGAAGGCAGTTACAACTGCGGGCATATTGTACCGCTATTATTTGTCAGGACTGCACCATGAATGCATCAAGCGATCTCGCCAGCCAATCCAGCACCGTCGAAAAGTTGATCATTCGTCAGCCGGATGATTGGCACGTTCACTTGCGCGACGGTGAAATGCTTGCTGATGTAGTTGGCTACACAGCGCGCCAGTTTGCGCGGGCGATTGTCATGCCAAACCTGACGCCGCCGGTAACCAGTGTTGCCGCCGCTGAAGCATACCGCGATCGCATCAGGGCAGTCACGCCTGCAGGTGTGGAGTTTACGCCGCTGATGACTTGTTATCTGACAGATTCGATCGACCCTGCGGAAGTTGAAAAAGGGTTCCTCGAGGGTGTTTTCACCGCCTGTAAGCTATATCCGGCAAATGCGACCACAAATTCCGCGCACGGGGTGACCGATATTAGGAACGTATACCCAGTGCTGGAAGTCATGCAGCGCATCGGCATGCCCTTCCTTGTGCACGGCGAAGTAACCGACAATGAAATTGATGTGTTCGACCGTGAGGCTGTCTTTATTGAGCACACCATGCAGCATGTTGTAGCGGACTTTCCTGAGCTGAAAGTGGTATTTGAGCATATCACAACGGCAGATGCGGCGGCGTTTGTTTCGGCGAGTGGCCCAACTGTAGCCGCTACCATCACGCCACAGCATCTGGTGCACAACCGGAATGCCATGTTGGTGGGTGGCATCAAGCCGCATTTCTATTGTTTGCCAATCCTTAAGCGCGAAGTGCATCGGCAGGCATTGCGCGCGGCCGCCACATCGGGATCTCCGAAATTCTTCCTGGGTACTGATTCTGCGCCGCATGCACAACATGCCAAAGAAAGCGCTTGCGGCTGTGCGGGCATCTTCAATGCGCCATATGCGATTGAAAGTTATGCCAAAACGTTTGAGGAAGAGGGGGCGCTCGACAAGCTGGAAGCTTTCGCTTCTGTGAACGGCCCAACTTTCTATGGTTTGCCCGTAAATGAACGTCGGATGGTGTTGGAGCGAGAAGCTGTTGTGGTGCCGGACTATCTGGAATGCACGGGAACTCGCCTGGTGCCTTTCCATGCGGGTGAAACCCTCAACTGGCGATTTGCCGGTTTTGAAGAGGTCTAGGACTGCCGAATGGGGGTGAAACGCCCATGATCAGTGAAATTGGATATGGCCTATGGGGGCTGGCCTTTGGGTTTGCTCTTTCGGCTCCGGTTGGTCCGGTCAATATTATCTGTTTGCGCCGCAGTTTGTTCGGCAGGGCACGGGATGGCTTTCTGATCGGGGCAGGCGCTGCGGCAGGTGATGCCTTTTATGCTGGCTTGGCTGCAATTGGGCTTAATGCTTTTCTCAGCATCATCGATTCCTATAATGTTGCGCTCCGTATCGTTGGTGCCGCGATTATGTTGGTGTTCGCGGTGCGGATCTGGTGCAGCCATCCACATCTGGACCGAACACCCATGGAAGGTGCCGTAAAACGAGGTATGCTGGGCGCATTGGTGCTTACGCTGACAAATCCGGGTGTGTTTTTCGGTTTTCTGGGCATGTATACGCTGGCAGGGATCGGCGATTTGGGGGCTGGAGACAACCGCGTTCACAGCGACGCCATCGCCTTGATCGTTGGGGTGTTTTTAGGGTCCTGCCTGTGGTGGTTGAGCCTTGTGGGGATAGGACGTTATCTCAGGGATAAGGTGAATGATAATCTCCTTGTGATTATCAACCATGTATCTGCAATCCTGATCGCGCTTTTTGCGCTTGGGGCCGTCATTAGTTTATTCGTCAAATGACAACCTTGACAATTTTGTGATAATTTCACGGAAATTTCACGAAGAAACAAGCATTTGGGCTATTTTGATTGCTTGATTGCGAAGGATTCGCGTTCTATAGTTGCCGCGAACTGATGTTATCAAGCCTGTGCTTTTTACCAAGGGATAAAGCCGGGCTGAACGTATATGTATTAATGCGGGGGAACCCCATTCCGTTGGAGGGAGCAATAATGACGTCCGAGCGCCTGGGCAAAAAAATCGCCATCTTTTCTGCTGCTGCACTGCTGCTGGCAGCATGTTCTGATAAACCTGAGCCTGCAGATCAAGCACCTCCTGCGGTTGATACTTCTGCTGAGGACCAGATGTCTGATGGACGTCCGGATGCAGTTGATACCGTTGGTGTACAACAGGACACACTTGATCCCATCGCTGTGGAAGGCCAAGAAGGTCTGACGGCCTTTGCTGGTGATCGTGTATTCTTTGAATATGATAGCTCTGAGATCTCTGATGAGGCACGCTCCACCCTTGCTAATCAGGCAAAGTGGCTTATGCGGCACCCTCGCACTCGCATCGCCATTGAAGGCCATTGCGATGAGCGTGGCACCCGCGAATATAACCTTGCGCTGGGTGAGCGTCGCGCGACCGCCGTTAAGAATTATCTGATTGCACTTGGCGTTCCAGCCTCCCGCATGTCTACCATCAGCTATGGCAAAGAGCGCCCATCTGTTGTTGGTAACGGCGAAAGCACCTGGAGCCAAAACCGTCGCGGCGTACTGGTTGTTCAGTAATCCACTGGCGCAGTAAGGACAATGGCCCCGCGCCCGGAAAACCGGGGCGGGGCTTTTTTCTGATTTGCCGCAAGGCCATGATCGGGCCTCAATCGGTATGTATTTAACAAATAAGTCAGACCTTCAAAGTTTGGAAGGAGCCCAAATAAATGTTTCGTCAGTTCACGTTTTCTGTGGTTCTCGTTGTTTCCTGTTCAGTGGCTGCAGTAGCGCAAAGCAAAGCCGAATTGGCCCTCAAGATCGAACGACTTGAGCGGGAAATGATTGCGCTGGAAAATCGCCTTCGGGGCGGAAACTCAGGTAATGCATCGAACCAGGGCACGGTTTCTGTGTCAGATCGTGCGTTGCTGGCAGACCTAGCGGCTAAAATTGGTACGGTAGAACGCCAGATGCGGGCATTGACCGGGCGTCTTGAAGAGGTGGAATTCAAACAGCGCCAGCTTGATCAGGCGATGGAGCTTCTCAGGAAGGAGCTTGCGTTTCAACAAAAGGAAGCAAGTGATTATCGCGCTTCGCAGACCGAAAGCTCGCCCGAGCAGCCGGCGGTTGCCGACGCTGTAGAGGACCCTGCGGTCACTGAGCCTGAGGCTCCTGCAGTTGCGTTGCCTGAAGGTGATGCAGCAGCGCAATATCAGTATGCTTTTGCCTTTATCCAGAAGAACGAGTTGGATGATGGCTTTACCGCAATGGATCTGTTCCTCAAGGCACATTCTGACGATGCGCTTGCCGGGAATGCCAAATTCTGGCTCGGACGCATTCATCTGTTGCGTGGTCGAAACCCTCAGGCCGCACAACAGCTGCTTGCATTGATTGAAGAACACCCCAACCATGCCAAACGCGTAGATGCGCTGGTTGATCTGGCGGACGTGTTGATGGCGCTGGGAAGCGCACAGGATGCTTGTAATGCCCTTGCTGAATTCCGCCGAAGCGAAGACAAGGCGTCACCACGGCTGAAAACGCGGGCTGAGCGTACGGCGCAAGAGGCAGGCTGCCAGCTATAGGAACTGTGATGGCAGATCAGGTGACCGGCCAATATTTGTCAGACAAGTTGAATGCTTTGGGGGTTCCAAAGGGTGCCCCTTTGGCGATCGCAGTATCTGGTGGGCCTGATAGTATGGCGCTTGCGCTTTTAGCCGCCACAGTTCGGGATGTGGTGTGCCTAACAGTTGACCATGGTTTGCGTGAAGAAGCTGCAGCCGAAGCACATAGTGTAGGCCAAGTGATGAAGGGGCGCGGGATTGAACATCACATTCTTTCCTGGGAAGGTGATAAGCCCTCTACCAATATTCAAGCTGCAGCACGTACAGCAAGATATGCCCTAATGGCACGTTGGTGCCAGAAAAATGGGATTACTCACCTTCTTACCGCCCATCACCAAGATGATCAGGCTGAAACACTTTTGATGCGTTTGGCCCGAGGCAGTGGTGTTTATGGGCTGGCAGCTATGGCGCCAGTCACTGCTTTGGAGGATGGAAGGGTCACTTTGGTACGCCCATTATTAGAAGTTCAGAAGCAATCGCTGGTTCAATATCTGGAAGGCCAGAGTGTTGGCTTTGTAGAGGACCCTAGCAACAAGGCCGAGCAATTTGACAGGGTAAAGGTGCGTCAGTTCCTGGCCGAGCCCCCACTCGAGGGTTTTCGTGTAGAGAGATTGGCGGAAACAGCCGCCAGGCTCAGGCGGTCTCGGGATGCGCTTGAGTTTTATGAGGCTGAATGGCTATCGCGGTTTGTGAATATGACAAGCGAGGGCCATGTCGAATTTAATATTTCAGCGTTTGAAAAGGCGCCTGAAGAGATCGTGTTGCGTGGGGTCGCAACATGTTGCCGTTTTGTGAGTGGCCAGCGTTATGTGCCGCGGATGGAGAAGCTGGAGCGCGCAAGGCTGGCAATGGCCTCTCCTGATTTCTCCGGCCAAACCCTGTATGGGACACAGTTCATGGCCGTGGGGGATGGTAACATACTGATGTTCAGGGAACTGGCCTCTACTGAAGGCCTTATGCCGGTAAAAGACGGTGCATCATGGGATAAGCGTTTTGAGATTTCAGCCAGTGGTGATATTGCAGGGCTGGAAGTTGGGGCTTTGGGCCTTGAAGGGTGGTCAGAGGCCGTAAAGCTTTGGCCTGAGCTAAGAGATAGCGATATGCCCTTTGCAGCCCGGCTGGTGCTCCCTGCAATCTTTCATGATGGCAAGGTATGCGCTATTCCGCACTTGAATGCGGAATTTGGCCCTAAAAGGGACATAAGCTTGTCGCTTAAAAGCATCGGTTGGCCGAAAAAGTAACGGAAATGGCCAATATGCCCTTGCATGGAACGAGGTGGCGCTTATCTCTTGGGTAAGGTTTTGAAGATAGAATGCGCGAAAAGTGCATCGAAGCTATTTGCCGCCGCTTGGTCGGCAGCAATCGAAAGGCAGTAAAGTGAATGGTTTTATGAGAAGCGCTCTGGTTTGGGGCGTGATTATCCTTCTCCTGGTGACGCTGTTTAGCGTATTTCAGGGCAACGGTTCGAAAGCTCCCGAGTTGGCCTACACCGACTTCCTGAATTCCATGGATCAGGGCCGGGTTGAGCGGGTTGAACGGGAAGGTCAGGTGATCACGGGAACCTACAAAAGCGGTGAAACATTCACGGTGACTGCGCCATTTATGCTTGGAGATAGTCTTGCCAAGGATGCACAGCGCCTGGGCGTTACCTACACTGAAATCAAGCAGGAAGAAAATGGCTTTCTGACCGCGATACTGGGTTGGTTGCCTTTCATATTGCTTATCGGTGTCTGGATTTTCTTCATGCGGCAGATGCAGGGCCGTTCTGGCGGCGGCGGAGCCATGGGCTTCGGAAAAAGCCGTGCACGCTTGCTGACTGAAAAACAGGGCCGTGTAACGTTCGAAGATGTAGCGGGTATTGAAGAGGCCAAAGAAGAACTTGAAGAAATCGTTGATTTCCTTAAAGACCCTCAGAAATTCCAGCGCCTTGGCGGTAAAATTCCCAAAGGGGCACTGCTTGTGGGCCCTCCGGGTACAGGTAAAACGCTTCT
>JABXIS010000004.1 GCA_013372975.1 Alphaproteobacteria bacterium | reverse complement strand
GTCGTCTATTTGCCTGAAGGCCAGTGGTATTTCCCATTCGCAGCCGACATGATGAAGCGCCTTGCGTCAAAGGACCAGATGCCGCCTTCTATTCTGGTGGCGATGAAGATGGAAAACCCCAAACGCTTCGGCCTGCTTCAGCCAGGGGGCGAGGGTTCCCAGAAGCTGGCAGCATTCCTTCGGGAAGAGCTGATCCCTTTTGTTGAGGGGAATTTCCGCACGAACGCGCACCGTACCCTGATGGGCTGGGAATATGGCGGAGCCTTCTCGCTGTATGTATTGGCGCAGCAGCCTGATTTGTTTGATGCTTATATTGCCTCCAGCCCGTTTCCGATTGGTGAGCACAACAATGATTTTTCCAAAGTTTCAGTAGCGGACCCCAAGTTCCTGTTTTTTGGTGTTAGCCAAAACGAATCTGTTGTGAACGGGGGCGTAGAGGCGCTTGAGAAGAAGCTGCAGGATGAAGCAATAGAAGGGCTTTCCTGGCAGAGCCATCTTGCCGCAGGCGGCGATCTGATTGCCAATCATGTTACGTCGCCGTATCCGCTGTTCTTGGCGGGCCTTAGCCATCTTCATGCCCCTTATCGGCCATTGAAGCCGCAAACATCGGCAGAATTCCGTGAAATGGGCGGCGTTGAGTTTGCCAAGAAGCATTATGCCCAGCGCGCAAAAATTTACGGAACCCCTGAGGGTATTGCGCCGCAATCAATCTGGTGGTTGTTGCGGATTGCGGCGGAAGGCAACGATTTCCCACTTTTTGAAGAGATATTAAATTCCGTAGAAATTTTCTCTGAGAGGTTTCGGGCGTTCTTCGAGAATGAGCACCGCTACGTGGGTTACGCTGGCTATCTGTTAGAAAACGGCAAGCATGATGATGCTGTTGCGATGCTTCAGAAAACTGTCGGTTTCTATCCCCAATCAGTGCGGGCAAGCTTCCGTCTTGCCAAAACCTATGAAACAGTAGGCAATAGGGATGCTGCGACCGCTGAGTTTAAGCGTGCGATCAAGCTCGCAGAAGAACAGTCCCATGCCCAAACTGCTTTAATCAAAGAACAGTTTGAGGCTTTCAAGAATGCAGCTGACCAGTAATCTGGTTAGGGGTAAACAGGCCCGGTATCCCCGGGCCTGATGCTTTCTAGTAATTCTATGGAACTTTTAAGCTGGATTAAAATGGAAGAAGTTCAGCTTGTTACCGTCTGTATCCCGGAAATAGGCAGCATAAAAACCACCATCCCCGCGTGGGCCTGGGGCGCCTTCGTCTGTTGCCCCTAGTTCCATCGCCTTGGCATACAATCGGTCCACTGTTTCGGGGCTGTCTGCCGTCAGCGCAATCATCACGCCGTTGCCAACGGTTGCAGCTTCCTGATTGAAGGGCTGTGTAATCGAGAAACCAGCGCCGTCGCCGGTGGACCAAACCTTGAAGGTATCGAAATCCATGGTGCGCTTGGCGCCAAGTTCAGCCAGTAGGGCATCATAAAATGCCGATGCTTTTTCAATGTCGTTTGTACCAACTGTCGTATATCCGATCATCTTTTGTCTCCCTTGATGGATCGTTCATGTAATTGATCAAGGCTGCTTGAAGGCGGCGCGGGCACGGGCGACTGCCTGCCGCGTTACGCATTGCTCACCATGGTCGTTCACCAGCCCCATGGCCTGCATGAAGGCATAGACAGTGGTGGGGCCGACGAATTTCCAGCCACGTTTTTTCAGCTCTTTCGACAGGGCAACCGATTCAGGTGTTGTGGAGACGGTCTGTGGGTTTTCTGGTGGCGGTGTTTCATATTGCCAAAAGAAGCGTGCAAGTGATCCCTCCTGTTTAACCATTTCCTGCGCCCGGGCGGCGTTGTTGATAACGGCTTCGATCTTGCCGCGGTGGCGTACGATGCCTGCGTCTTCCAGCAGTCGTGCCACGTCTGCCTCAGTAAACATGGCGACTTTATTGAAGTCGAAGCCAGCGAACGCAGCGCGGAAATTCTCCCGCTTGTTCAGGATTGTCAGCCAGCTAAGGCCAGACTGAAATCCTTCAAGGCTGATTTTCTCAAACAGGCGGATGTCGTCGGCAACCGGGAACCCCCATTCATTGTCATGGTAATGGATATAGTTAGGCGTGGCGGCGCACCAACTGCAGCGGGGTTGTCCGTCTGGGCCTTCAAATGTTTTGCTCATTGGGTCCTCCTGCGTCAGGTCGGCATTAGAAAAGAGAGCCTGCTGTCTGTGCGGGCTGGTGTTACTTCATGAACCTCGGGTGTTGCAATTCCTTCTGTGACGAAGGGGTCTTCCTGCAGGAAAGTTTCCAGTTCTGTGCGCGTGACATTATGCGCCAAAATGGCACCGCCCGCACCATCATCGAGATTGCCCACCGTGAGGAAGGTGCCGTTATTGAAGCCTTTCCCGATCCAGTCTTTGTGGTCTGCCATGAACTCGGGAATACGGCTTTTGTCGCCGGTGAGTTTTAGAAAAACGATAAACATGGTTTGTTCCCTTGTGCCGCCCCAATTGGTGGGACGGCAGGTTTGATTGGGCTTCTACTCCGCAGCCATACTCTTTAGCATCTGCAGGCCTTCAGGGTACCAGCGTTCCATGCCGCGTTCAAAATAGGCTACCAGATTGTCGTGCTTTGCGGTGATCGGGATCAACCATGTTTTGATGGGGCTGGCATAGAAGTTCGCAATATAGCTGAAAACTGTTGCATCCAGATAAGTAGGTTGATTGGCAAGGAACCAGTCTTGGTCGCCTAACAGAGTTGCAATGCAATCAATATCCGATTTGATGAATTGCCGCTGTTCTTCCGCAGTGTGCCGCCCGAAACCTGCAAAAGTATATCCCTCCCGGATTTCACGGCGCATAGTTTCCCCGATTCCGTTTGGGTCACCTTCCAGGAAAAGCTCCTTTGCCTGTGCCCAGCCTTCATCTTCCACCCAGCGGGACCAAGCCAGCCCGTAAATGGTTCGTTCATCCAGCATGCGGCATACAGCGTGGCCCACGGCCTTGGCATCATTCGATAAGCCTTGGTCGAGCGTTGCGCCGTATTTTTCAATCAGGTGTAGGCGGATGAACTCGCTATCTTCGATAATTTCATCGCCGTCTTTCAGGACAGGCAGCTTGCCTTTTGAGAAGCCTTTGGGGTTCTCTGGCATTTCGGTCGTGAAATCCATTCCCGCAAGCTTCAGCAATATATCAACCTTGCCACAATAGGGGCTTCCGTTGAAGAAACCAGGCATGGTTGGGTAGGCATAGAGTGTCAGGTCTGTCATTTTTTGCTCCTCGTGTCTGACTTGGGTCTTGTCAGAGCCTTATACGAGGGCCCCGATGACAGCTTTTGTCAGCAGAGAAGCTTTCGGCAGATTACCAGTCGAAATTGCCAACTTCGGTGCGGCGGAGCACCCGGCGATAAGGCGCTGGCGCCCGACGGGTCATCGCGTCCATCGCCCGGTCAAAGGTCGCAAACCTGCCACGTGCACGGCGTACGAGGCGTGCAACCGAAGGGGTGGTTGGAATCAGGAACAGAAGGCCAATCACGAAAAAGATAAGCCCAAAGGGTATTGGGGTCAGTATGCCCAGAATGCCAAAAAAGCAGAAGGCACCCCCAATTATCCGGCACAATATACGTACCACGTGATTTCTCCGTTCGCTGTCATTCCGGCAGATGCTTTACGCACTGCCATTAGTTTTATCTATGTATTCGATCAATATAATATGGCTTAACAATGGCTTCAAGATGACCGATAGATGATCACAAAGCAGGGAAGTCTGCCAACAATTTGTTGCATGTGAAACTAATTGACGGTATCTGGTGGCAAACCGCCGGTTTGATTGGCTTGGCGGCAATTAACGGCACCCTGTGTCCCTATTTTTCAAGCGGGAGTCAGTGATGAAAAAAGTTTTTGATAGTGCGGAAGCGGCACTTGATGGTTTGCTGTTTGACGGCATGACCATGATGGCTGGCGGCTTTGGCCTTTGCGGTATTCCGGAAAACCTGATTGCAGCAACGCACAAGGCAGGCGTGAAAGACCTTACGGTTATTTCCAATAACTGCGGTGTGGACGGTTTTGGCCTTGGTGTGCTTCTGGACGCGAAACAGATCAAGAAGATGATCTCTTCCTACGTTGGAGAGAACAAGGAATTCGAACGCCAGTATCTTGATGGCGAACTTGAGCTTGAGTTTAACCCACAGGGTACTCTGGCTGAACGTATCCGCGCTGGCGGTGCCGGTATTCCAGGTTTCTATACCAAAACCGGCGTTGGAACGCTGATCGCGGAAGGTAAGGAGCACAAAGACTTTGATGGTGAAACATACATCATGGAAACTGGCCTTACTGCCGATGTATCAATTGTGAAGGCTTGGAAAGCGGATACGGAAGGCAACCTCGTGTTCCGCAAAACGGCCCGCAATTTCAATCCGATGATGGCTACGGCTGGCAAAGTGACGGTTGTTGAAGTGGAAGAACTGGTCGAGCCAGGTGAAATTGATCCAGATCACATCCACACACCCGGTATTTTTGTTCAGCGCATTATCAAGGGTAGTTTCGAGAAACGTATCGAGCAGCGCACTACGCGCAGCCGGGAGGAAGCATAATGTCTTGGGATCGGAACCAGATGGCGGCACGTGCCGCGCGCGAACTTCAGGACGGTTTTTATGTGAACCTTGGGATTGGCATTCCCACGCTAGTTGCCAATTATATCCCGGAAGGCATGCATGTAACGCTGCAGTCGGAAAACGGGATGCTTGGCATGGGACCTTTCCCATTTGAGGACGAGGTGGATGCCGACCTGATCAATGCAGGGAAGCAAACCATCACAGAGTTGCCAACCTCAAGTTATTTTTCTTCGGCGGACAGTTTTGCCATGATCAGGGGCGGTCATATCAACCTCAGCATTCTTGGTGCTATGGAAGTTGCCGAAAATGGTGATCTTGCGAACTGGATGATCCCGGGCAAGATGGTGAAAGGCATGGGCGGTGCGATGGACCTTGTGGCCGGTGTCCAGCGCGTTGTCGTGATCATGGACCACACCAACAAAGCCGGAGATCCCAAGCTTCTTAAATCATGCACATTGCCGCTTACCGGTACTGGTGTGGTAGACCGCATCATAACAAACCTGGGTGTTTTTGATGTGGTCGATGGTGGCTTGAAGGTTATTGAGCTTGCGCCAGATGTAACGATGGATGAGGTGAAAGCGAAAACAGAGGCTGCTATTATCGGCTAGCGGGCTTTTACACTTATATTGTTTTTGTAAAGGGGTGCCAATTTGGCGCCCCTTTTTTTTGATGGGGTGGTGGGAAAGTTCAGTCGCCTATAGTGAAATATGGGACCCGCTTATTTCTTTGGATTCGTACATCTTGGCATCGGCTTCTGATATCAGTGCCTGTGCTGAAAAGACATTGTCATCATCATATTGGCTGACCCCGATACTTAGGGTCATTTTCGGGAATTTTTCATTAAAGGCTTTTATGATGCGTTTACATACAGCTTCGGCACCTGAGGGCTCACAATCAGGGAAAAAGATACAAAATTCATCCCCGCCATATCGGCAACCAATGTCGATGTCCCTGATATTCTCAATGATTGCGGTACCAACGGCCTTGATTACCATGTCGCCAAATTGATGGCCTTTTGTATCGTTGATGGTTTTAAAGTCGTCCACATCAAAATAAGCACAGGACAGGCTGCTTTTCCTTCGCCTGGCTGCAGCGATTTCGCGCTCCAGTACCTCTGACAACGCCCCTTTGTTAAACAGCCCCGTTAGCGGGTCTTTGCGGGCAAGTTCTTCCAGTTGTTGGGTTCGTTCAGCAACTTTTTGTTCCAGGCCTTGCGCATACAGTTCTGTTCTTTTCCTTGCGCTATCAATTTCGCTGATCAGCCCTTGGATGTATGTGTCGAACACAAGGGTGGTGTCGAAATAGATCAGCTTGTCTAGCGTGTCGACAGTCTCGCGTGCTTCCAGAGGGTCTTGTACCAGCGCACGGATCACACGGGCCAAAATTTCTTTCAGCGACCGGATGGCGGCCAGGTATAATTTGGGTTCTACACCGATCCGTTTATGCACCATGCCAATGCGTAGCCGGTTGTTGACATAGTCAGTATCGTACTGGCCCGAAAAAAGATCGAGGATATAGTCATGCTGGGCGCGTTTCAGGCGCGCCATGGTTTCTGAATCACCAATCAGCAAGGTCACTTCATCTATCTCTGTCTGATGCATGTAGAACTCATCGACGATAGCATCGATCAGCGCGCAGATCTTTTCCTGAAGGGTGCTGAGGCGTGTAAGGTCTTCCCTGGTAAGCCCAAGTAAATCAAACCGTTGAGAGATTTCAAGGTCATTGATCTGCAACTGTTCCAGAAGCGATTTTTGAAGTCGGCGAATAGCAGGCCTCCCGCATAATTTGACCCCCTTTGGAAACCGTAAAATCAATTCTCGTAAAAGGCAAGACCAAGCGCAAAGGCTTGAAAGCGTGGCAGATTTTTCGGGTACCACTCTACCGCAGTACGGTCTTGAATGTTATTCGACTGGGATGGGGCCCGGGATGAACCCGTGTTTGCCCATGGCATCGCCAAGCGCCTTAAGCGTTTCTGTAGGCACTGCCCGGCTGCAAGCAATATAGATAATATAGTCAGGGTGAGTACCCAAATCAGGTAACATAACCAGCTCATTTACCTGCGGCATGTCTCGCCTGGCTTCGTCCCACTGGTCCTTGGGAACAATGGTATAGTGCGCGCGTCCCGCCAGCACCATGTTCATAAGCTGATAGTCGGTTTTGCCGGTCCGAAGCACCCAGCTTGGATTGGTGCGCAGGTGTTGGTCCACGCTATCGCCATAAATCCCGCTTTCGAGCAATGTACCGACTAGGCTGCTGTCTTTAACGAGTGAACTGATGTGGCTGTGCGCCTTGAGCCGATCAACAAAGCGTGGCCTTGTAAGGACAATGTCACCCGGGACTTTGTCGAAAACATAAGGAAGAAAGGCCCATTTTTTGGCGCGCTCGGCGTTTGGCAGGCGGCCAGTGGTGCAGATTGCACGACGGCCTTCATTCAACATGTCGGCCTCCTCATCAATGGTGGAGGCAAGCCAGTTCACATCATAGCCCGCAGTGTTTGCAACTGCCGTTAACTGATCGACATATTTCCCCGTTGGCTTGCCATTCACGACCCGTAGGTCAGGGGGATAGTGATAATATGTTATCGTGATCGCGGGTCGCTCAGAAGCGATAGCCCCGCAACAGCCAAGAAATATAAGCGTATGTAACAAAAGTGCTTTCACTTGGTCTCTGTTACCTCATGCATGCTTCGAAATATAGATTGCCGTTATTAACAAATCGTTCAACTTTTTTTATAGGAAAACGTGAAGCTGACATTAAGGGCTGGCCGAACAGCTTTGCCTTGGGTAATAAGGAAGAAGGGATTGGGTAGAGTATCTTTCATGATCAAGCAAAACTCTGATTTTGACCTTCCTGCTTTTGCAGCAAACACAGCCCTTAAGGGGTTTCTGGCGGCCTGGAACAGGTGGCGTGGTGACGCTATTGCCCCGAAGCGTAGCGAAATCAGCCTAGCGGATATCCCTGGCCTGATGCGGGGCGGGATGCTCTTGGATGCCTACAGCCCGAATGAGATTGTCTTCCGCTTTGCTGGTAGCCTCTACCAGGAAATGTATGGTTTTGAATTTACAGGGAAAAATTACATAGACCTGACAGAACTGGACATGCGCGCCCTACGCTCCAGTCGGCTGTGGGGAGTGGTCTCGCAACCAGCCGCTGCCGTTTGGACCATACCCAACATTGATGTGCTGCAATTCATTGGGGCCAGCGTTCCTGTTGTACCGGATAATCCAGACGAGCCCATGAAAATAATGCAAATGGTGGTGATGAACCGGGAACTGAGTGAGGCCAGCCACAAGGAAAGGGCAAAGCAGCGCGATGCCGTACCCTATTCAGATCGTTTCCAATATATCGATATTGGCGCAGGCAAGCCTGACAGCGAGGTTGAGGCTTAACCCGCAGTGCCGCCAACGGTCAGGCCATCAACGCGCAGCGTAGGTTGGCCTACGCCCGCCGGTACGCTTTGGCCGCCTTTGCCGCAAGTGCCCACACCGTTATCCAGCTTCAGGTCGTTGCCAATCATGGAAACGCGGGTCAGCACATCTGGACCATTCCCGATCAGGGTTGCGCCTTTAACTGGCTCCATGACCTTGCCCTTGCGAACGCGGTACGCTTCCGTGCAGCTAAAGACGAACTTGCCGGATGTGATATCCACCTGGCCGCCGCCGAAATTAACGGCATAAAGGCCGTCATCCACGCTTGCGAGAATCTCGGTCGGGTCTTTGTCACCCGCCAGCATGAAGGTGTTGGTCATGCGCGGCATTGGGGAGTGGGCAAAGCTCTGGCGCCTGCCGTTGCCAGTGGCTTCCATGCCCATCAGGCGCGCATTCAGGCGGTCTTGCATGTAGCCCTTCAGAATACCGTCTTCGATCAGTACAGTGCGGCTGGTTGGCGTGCCCTCGTCGTCAACACTCAGGCTGCCGCGCTTGCCTTCTAAGGTACCATCATCCACAACCGTAACGCCGGGGGCGGCAACGCGTTCGCCCATCAGGCCGGCAAAAGCCGATGTTTTCTTGCGGTTGAAATCGCCCTCCAGGCCGTGGCCGATTGCTTCATGCAGCAATACACCGGGCCAGCCTGGACCAAGCACGACAGTCATCTCACCTGCGGGCGCGTCAACGCTTTCCATGTTCACAGCAGCTTGGCGAATCGCCTCATCTGTCTGTGCCTGCCAGTGGGCTTCATCGAAAAGGAAATTATAGGCACTGCGACCGCCTGCGCCTTCGTATCCAACCTCCTGACGTTCCCCGTCGCGCATCACAACTTGTACATTAAGCCGCACAAGGGGGCGAATGTCGCGCATGCGGTGGCCGTCGGCCCGAATGATTTCAACTGCCTGCCAACTACCCA
Organism: Alphaproteobacteria bacterium; assembly: GCA_013372975.1. GTDB lineage: Bacteria > Pseudomonadota > Alphaproteobacteria > Sphingomonadales > Kordiimonadaceae > Kordiimonas. The sequence continues at coordinate 157,221 of JABXIS010000004.1, read as the reverse complement.
ACAGACTTGCGCTTACCTGGGCAACACGAGGGTCCTTGTCGCGGGCGTAGGCATCAATCTCTTCAAGCAGTTTGATCTTTGCGCCGAACTCAAGGCCACTTAACGGGTTTTGGTCTGTATAAAGCTGCCTGTTAGTTCGAACCGGCGCAGGGCTCATGATCCCTGCATTACCGGTTTTTACAGCGCGGACTGTTTCACCAGCGCGCTTGATGGCTGCTTCCGATAGTTCGTTGGAATGGGCAAAGCCTGTAGATTCGCCAAGCACAGCCCTAAGGCCAAAGCCCTGACTGCTGTCGTAGCTGGCGCCTTTCAGGCGACCATCGTCAAATGTAAAGCTCTCGGAGTTCGTGGCTTCAAGATACAGTTCGCCGTCTTCCATGCCAGACAGGGTTTCAGCCACGAGAGATTCGGTGCGCTGTTCGTCTAGATCCGAGTCTTGAAAGAAAAAGTTAAGCGACGCTGCAGCATCGGTCATAGTGAAGCCCCTTTCCGGCGAGAATGGCTGGTGATTCTTTGATTTATGTATCGCGAGGCTAGATTACAGCAAAAGTGCGTCACAATGTCGCATTTTTGAGGCCCCGACAGGCGCTACCATGGTATGTCGATGCGGGAATGACAAGCCATCTTCTTTGATTTATGGTGGCTTTGGGAAAAAAATGGCAGAAAAATGACCTCTAAGGCTCACCTCAGACTTGAGCCTTTGGGATCGTCTGGTATAACGGGCCCGCATTCATATCGGCTACGGGGGATATGGTTTGTTATTTTCGTAGCTGATGACTGGACGTCGCAAACAAAAGATGACGCCGGTTCCCCGCCAAAGGGGTAGGAACAAAAGGAAAGCAGAACTATGAACGTCAAAAGGCTTACCGCCGGAATTATGGTCGCATTGACGGCTCTATTCGGTTTTACGGTTAGCGCGCTGGCAGAGGGTCGCCTAGGTGTCCCTAAAGACAAGGGTATCTGGCTTCAGGAAGCAGCCAATACTCAGGCCAGCCGGGTAGTAGACTTTAACGAGCTCCTTCTCTGGATCATTACAGTGATCGCGGCATTTGTATTCATCCTCATGTTTTACGTGATGATCCGGTACAACGCGAAAGCGAATCCAGAGCCATCCAAGACAAGTCACAACACTCTGATCGAGATCATCTGGACGGTGGTGCCGATTGGTGTGCTTGTTGTGATCGGCTTCTGGTCGATCCCGCTGCTGTACTTCCAGGACGTTGTGCCTAAGACAGAATTCGCGGTGCGCGTGACCGGTAACCAGTGGAACTGGACATATAACTATCCAGATCACGACGGTATCGAGTTTACTGCTGCAGTGGTACCAAAGTCTGCATTTGCTGACGCTGCGGAGCGCGCCGAATATGAAGCTGGTCTGTCCAAGTTTCTTGGCCGTGACGCGAAGCTCAATGCACGCCTTCTGGACACAGACTATCGCATGGTAGTGCCAGTGAATACCAAAGTTAAAGTGATGCTGACCGCAAGTGATGTGATCCATTCCTGGGCTGTTCCAAGCCTGGGTGTGAAGCTGGATGCTGTGCCTGGTCGTCTGAACGAAACATGGTTCGAGGCTGACGAAGTTGGCACATACTACGGCCAGTGTTCAGAGCTCTGCGGTAAAGACCATGCCTACATGCCGATCGCGGTTGAGGTTGTGTCTAAAGATGAATTTGCCAAGTGGGTGGAACGTGCGAAAGCTGAATATGCTGACGCTGGTACCACGGCCCTTGGTCGCTAAGACAAGTTAGGGAGAGAAGAGCAATGGCTCACGAAAACCCAACTGGTTGGAGACGCTGGGTCTATTCCACCAACCACAAAGACATCGGTGTGATGTATCTTTGGTTCTCATTCTTTGCCGGCATGATCGGCTTTGCAATGTCCGGCCTGATGCGTATGGAACTTGCTGAGCCTGGTGTTCAGTTCCTGCCTGAATTCCTCGGCATTACCGAAGATCACGCGCGTCATATGTTTAACGTACTGACCACAGGTCACGGCCTTATCATGGTGTTCTTCATGGTGATGCCTGCGCTGATCGGTGGTTTCGGTAACTATTTCGTGCCTCTTATGATTGGTGCGCCAGACATGGCGTTCCCACGCATGAACAACGTAAGCTTCTGGCTTATGCCTCCTGCCTTCATCCTGCTGCTGCTTTCCACTGTTGTGGACGGTACAGGCTCAATGGACGGTTTTGGTGGTGGCTGGACTGCCTACGCCCCACTGTCAACGACAGGTCACCCTGGCCCTTCCATGGACCTGGCGATCTTCTCGCTGCACGTGGCTGGCGCAAGCTCCATTATGGGTGCGATCAACTACATCACGACCATCTTCAATATGCGTGCACCGGGCATGACGCTCCACAAAATGCCGCTGTTTAGCTGGTCTATCCTGATCACAGCATTCCTTCTGGTGCTGTCGCTGCCTGTATTGGCTGGCGCAATCACTATGCTGCTGACAGACCGTAACTTCGGCACGACCTTCTTTGATCCATCAGGCGGCGGGGACCCAATCCTGTTCCAGCACCTGTTCTGGTTCTTTGGTCACCCTGAAGTTTACATCATGATCCTGCCGGCATTCGGCATTGTCAGCCACATTGTATCCACCTTCTCCCGCAAGCCTGTATTCGGCTATCTGGGGATGGCATACGCGATGGCTGCAATTGGCTTCATCGGCTTCGTTGTGTGGGCACACCACATGTACACCGTTGGCCTGGACGTTGACACGAAGGCTTACTTCGTAGCGGCAACCATGGTGATCGCGGTTCCAACCGGCGTGAAGATCTTCTCCTGGATTGCCACCATGTGGGGCGGTTCCATCAAGTATGAAGTGCCAATGCTGTATGCAATTGCCTTCATCCTTCTGTTCACCGTTGGTGGTGTAACGGGTGTGGTTCTCTCCAACGCTGGTGCTGATATCGTTCTCCACGACACTTACTATGTGGTTGCACACTTCCACTATGTATTGTCACTGGGTGCGGTGTTCGCGATCTTTGCAGGTCTCTATTACTGGGTTGGCAAGATGTCGGGCAAACAATACCCGAACTTCCTTGCAAACGTTCAGTTCTGGGTAACCTTCATTGGTGTGAACCTGATCTTCTTCCCGCAGCACTTCCTTGGTCTGCAGGGCATGCCACGTCGTTATGTTGACTATACCGACGCGCACGCTTACTGGAACAAGATCTCCAGCTACGGCTATCTGGTAACACTGGTTGGTGTTCTTCTCTTCATCGTGGTTATGGCCATCACTCTCTTCAAGAAGAAGAAAGATTGTGCCGACAACCCATGGGGTGAAGGTGCGACAACGCTTGAGTGGACCCTTTCGTCCCCTCCACCATTCCACCAGTTCAACGAACTGCCAAAGATCAAGTAAGCCTTCGGGCTTACTCCTTTGGAAAGAAGGAACAGTGTTTTGGCAGACAGCCTGACATCCTTTGATGAAAACATTCAGCCTTCCGGTACCCGGGAGGCTGAGGCGCGTGATTTCTTCGATCTGTTGAAACCACGTGTGATGTCGCTTGTGATTTTCACAGCGTTTGTTGGTCTTGTGGCAGCGCCCGGGGAAATGAACCCTGTGCTGGCTTTTGCCGCTATCTTCCTGATTGCTGTTGGCGCGGGCGCATCTGGTGCCCTCAACATGTGGTACGACGCGGACATCGATGCCGTGATGGACCGCACGGCCAAGCGCCCGATCCCGGCTGGCAAGCTTGCACCCGGTGACGCGCTCGGTTTCGGTGTAACGCTTTCTATTGCGTCTGTGGTGCTTCTGGGCCTGATTGTGAACATCACGTCGGCAGCCCTTCTGGCGCTTACGATTTTCTTCTACGTTGTGGTTTATTCCATGTGGCTCAAGCGCCGCACCCCGCAGAACATTGTGATCGGTGGTGCTGCGGGCGCTTTCCCGCCGATGATCGGCTGGGCTGCCGTGACTGACAGCGTAACGATCGAGAGCATGGTACTCTTCGGTATTATCTTCCTGTGGACTCCGCCCCACTTCTGGGCGCTCAGCCTTTTCATCTCGAAAGACTATGAAAAAGTGGGCGTACCCATGCTGCCTGTTGTGGCTGGTGAGCGTGAGACCCGGAAACAGATTCTTCTTTATAGCTTCCTTGTGGTGCCGTTCGGTATCGCGCCTTATTTCCTTGAATTTGCGGGCCCCGTATATGGTGTGGTTTCCAGCCTCTTCGGAGCGTGGTTCCTTGGTCTTGCGATGATGGTATGGCGGAAGCGGGAAAAGGCTGAGAGGCGCCTGTTTGCCTTCTCGATCCTTTATCTTTTTGTTTTGTTTGCAACGCTTGCTTTCGAGCGTTTGATCACTGGATGGCTGGCATGAGTGACGATTATAGCGAAATGCACAAACGCATGAAAAAGCGCAACCGGGCCCTGGGCCTGACATTGGGCGCTTTTGTCATCATCGTTGCGATTGTGAGCTTCTTCAAGGTTCAGACAGGAACACCATAGTGACGCCAGAGCGGAAAAATAGCCGCGTTGCGGCGCTTGTGGGTCTGGTTGCTGTTGGCATGGTCGGTATGGCCTATGCTGCGGTGCCGCTTTATGAGCTTTTCTGCAAGGTTACCGGTTATGGCGGTACCACCCAGCGCGCCGAAGTGGCGTCTGGCGAAGTGCTGGACCGCGACATGAAAGTGCGTTTCAACGCCAGCGTTCACCGCGATATGCCATGGGATTTCAAGCCCATCCAGATTTCGCAAGAGGTGAAAGTGGGCGAACAGATGCTGGCACATTATGAGGCCTTCAACCCAACGGATAAAACCATCGTTGGTACGGCCACATTCAATGTAACGCCGCACAAGGCAGGCGAATATTTCGCAAAAGTTGATTGCTTCTGCTTCACGGAGCAGGTGCTGAAACCAGGCGAGCGGATTGATATGCCGGTTGTCTATTTCATTGATCCCCTGATTGCAGAGGATCCAAATCTGGATGAGGTTAGCGAAGTGACCCTTTCCTACACCTTTTTTGTCATGGAAGACGAAAAAGCTGTTCAGGAAACGGCAAACAGTCGCTAAAAGCTAGGGTAACAAAAGGGATTGCCGGAACAGAGACCGGCACTTTTTAGGAGAGATTTTATGGCGGGCGACGTGAAACACGATTATCACCTGGTGAACCCCAGCCCATGGCCGGCGGTTATGTCACTGGCAGTTCTGTTTCTGACGGTTGGTGCTGTCTTCACGATGAAGTCTGACGCGACGCTGTTCGGCATGTCCGGTTTCGGCAGCTACCTGTTTGTGGGTGGTTTCCTCGGCGTGCTTTACACCATGTTTGCCTGGTGGAAAGACGTGATCAAGGAAGGCGAAACAGGCGATCATACCCCTGTGGTGCAGATTGGCCTGCGTTACGGCATGATCCTGTTTATCGCTTCCGAGGTTATGTTCTTCGTGGCATGGTTCTGGGCCTTCTTCAGCAGCGCGCTGTACCCACACCTGCAATTCGAAAGCCTCGTGGCATTCTGGGATGTATTCCAGGGTGAAGCACAGTGGCCACCAGCCGGTATCGAAACGTTCGACCCATGGCACCTGCCATTCATGAACACACTGATCCTGTTGCTGTCTGGCACTACCGTTACATGGGCGCACCACGCGCTTGTGGAAGGTGACCGTGAAGGCGCGAAGAAAGGCCTGTGGCTTACAGTAATCCTGGGCGCATTCTTCTCTTGCGTACAGGCATACGAGTATTCCCACGCGGCGTTTGAATTCTCCGGCAACATCTATGGCGCCACTTTCTACATGGCAACCGGCTTCCACGGCTTCCACGTTCTGGTTGGCACCATCTTCCTCGCAGTATGCTTGGGCCGTGTCTATAAAGGCCACTTCAAGCCTGATCACCACTTCGGTTTCGAAGCGGCTGCATGGTACTGGCACTTTGTAGACGTTGTCTGGATCTTCCTGTTCTTCTGCATCTACATCTGGGGTGCATGATAGATGACTGCTGAAAAGCAGGACAAAGTTTTAGGAGCCGACCGGGAGCAATCCCGGTCGGTTTCGCCTTATAAGGCCGGGCTGATGGGCCGTTGCCCCAGTTGCGGCGAAGGCGCCTTCTTCAAGAAAATGAGCCTCGATATTCGCGAAGAATGCGAAGTGTGCGGGTTTGACCTTTCGAAGGCCGACCCGGGTGATGGCGCTCAGGTGTTTGTGATTTTCATCATGGGCACAATCGCGGCACTTGTGGGATTTATCCTGATCGGTGCGCTCAAGCTACCGTCATGGCTGGCGGTAACGATTATCTTTGCCATTATCCTGTTTGGCAGCATCTGGATGCTACGTGTGTTCAAGGCCACACTGGTCGCGCTGCAGTTCCATCATGATGCCTCTGAAGGCAAGCTGGATAATACTGAGGGCCACGATGCTGAATAGGTTCAAACCCGGTTTGGCGCTTACCATATGTACGCTTCTGGGACTTACTGTCCTGATCGGGCTTGGCACATGGCAGGCGCGCAAGATTGGCCCCAAGACAGACCTTCTGGCCCGTATTGAGGCGGGGCTGAGTGCACAGCCCATAGCACTGCCGGTGCATCTGGATGATCCAAGCGTGCTTGAGTTTCACAGGGTGACGTTCAAGGGGCAGGTGCTGGACCGCAAGCCCATCAAGCTCTTTGCTACCAACCTTTCGGGTAAATCGGGCTATCACCTGTATCTGCCGGTCTTGAGACAGCACGGCATGACCGTGATGGTGAACTTTGGCTGGGTGCCGTTCCACCAGGACCCGCTTCCGGACCTGCCAGTGGGGCAAGAGGTGACCATAACTGGTGTTTTGCGCACCAGCGGCACACCGGGTAGCATGACTCCACCCAACGTGCCTGCGGATAACCAGTGGTTCACGGCCGACGTGCACGAGATGGCGGCGCATTGGGGCCTGCGCACCAAGGAATATTATCATTTCCGGGTATTCAGCGATCAGCGCGGCGCGGCGGACGCTTTGCCGCAGGGCGGGCAGGTGCGCGTGGATATCCCCAACGATCACCTCCAGTATGCCATCACATGGTTCGGCCTGGCGATGACACTTCTGGGCGTTTACATTGCCTTCGGCTTCAAACGCGGCCGGGAAGATTGATGAAACGGGTTGTAATCCTACTATTAGCTTTAGGTGCGGTCTATCTCGCAATCCAGTTGGCCCCAATGATCTGGTTTATGTTGAATCTGCGCGATAACTGCCAAGACTGGGAGAGTTTGGCGCGGAACGACGAGCGCTTAGCGCCAATTATAGAATTGGCGAAAGACATTGCTGCCAATCCAGAAGGCTATGATTTTCGCCTAATGAGCCGTATGTCAGTGTCAGAAGAAAAAATCAGAGAATTTGAGCGTATAGGATTCGATTGGTCCGTATTGCAATCAAGGCCGAACACAGCGCACATTTTCATTCAACCCATCGGCGCCCCCCTTCAGGACGATGACAACTTTTATAGATACCAGAATATTAAAGCGGTTCAATTCGGGTATGGACGGGAGTTTATCGAAGTTAAAGTCGATCCTGCCGCCTCCTTTTCAGACTATTCTGATATAATGGATCATCCCAAAACAAGAATCGTGAGTGACGAAGTCGCCTATTATTGTATCTGGTAGCTAAGGCCCAAAAGTCTTCGGCCTCAAACGCGGCCGGGAAGCATAAGTCCCCTACACAAGCCGTGCTTCACTGTGCCTAAAGCAATTATGCCGCAAATCATAGCGCTTCTCCTTGCATCAGTTCCGCTCTGTGCCTAGAAATAGGCTTCGCAAGATTCGTAAAGTTGAGTGAGTGGATCGTGAAATATATTTCTACACGCGGCGAAGCCGAAAAACTGGATTTCGAAGGGGTAACGCTTACAGGGCTGGCCCGTGACGGTGGCCTCTATGTGCCCGAAGAACTGCCGAAGTTCAGCGCGGACAAAATCCGCAGCTTCCGCGGCAAGCCATACGCCGCTGTGGCCTTCGAAGTGATCCAGCCGTTTGTGGCAGGCAGCCTGTCGGGCGCTGACCTCAAGGCCATGCTGGACGCCACCTATGGTTCAGCCTTCCGCCATCCCGCCGTGGCGCCACTTGTTCAACTGGATACCAATGATTGGCTATTGGAGCTGTTCCATGGCCCCACACTGGCGTTCAAGGATTTCGCGCTGCAGCTCCTGGGCCGTTTCTTCGACCATTTCACCGCCAAGCGTGGGCAGAAGCTGACAATCCTTGGCGCCACGTCAGGCGACACGGGCTCTGCTGCCATCGAGGGCTGTCGTGGGCGCGACAATGTCACCATCTATATGCTGCACCCCAAAGACCGTGTGTCTGAGGTTCAGCGCCGGCAAATGACGACTGTCCTCGAGGACAATGTGGTCAATATCGCCGTTGAAGGCAATTTTGACGACTGTCAGGCGCTCGTCAAAGCCTGCTTTAATGATCTTGCCTTCCGGGATGAGGTTGGCCTTACGGCCGTGAACAGCATCAATTGGGCCCGGGTTATGGCGCAGATTGTGTATTATTTCACGTCTGCTGTGGCGCTTGGCGCGCCAGACCGCGAAGTGTCCTACACGGTGCCCACGGGCAACTTCGGCGACATTTTCGCGGGCTATATCGCCAAGGGCATGGGGCTTCCCATCCGCCAACTGGTGATCGCCACCAACAAGAATGATATTCTCGCACGCACGCTGCAAAGCGGCTCCTACCGCGCGGACGGGGTGGAGGCCACCCTGTCACCCAGTATGGATATTCAGGTGTCCAGCAACTTCGAACGTCTGATTTTCGATCTGGCGGGCAGGGATGCATCTGCCGTACGCGGCTATATGGATACACTGACGACAGAAAAAGGCTTTGACCTGCGCGCTGATCACCTGGGCAAGCTGCGCGGATCCTTCGCGGCCTCACAGGCTGATGACGCCGCTACCAAACGTGTGATGGCAGAGGTTTACGCGGCCTCCGGCTATGTGGCGGATCCGCATACTGCGGTTGGCATCGCGTCCGCGCGTGTGTGCAATTCAGATAGCAGCGTGCCCATGGTCACACTGTCCACAGCACACCCGGCCAAGTTCGGTGCAGCGGTTCAGGCGGCCACCGGTGTCGATCCAACTTTGCCTGCCCACATGGCAGACTTGCTTTCGCGCGAAGAAAGGCTTATCACGCTCGCGAACGATGTCGCGGCGCTGCAAGCGCGCATAAAGCAAGGAACTTGAGTTTGAGTGTAGAGGTTACCCGCCTTCCATCCGGTTTGCGAATTGTCAGCGAAACCCGAAAATCATTGCAGACGGTTGCCGTTGGCATGTGGGTGGATGTGGGTGCCCGGCACGAGCCCGAGGCGCTGAACGGCATCACGCACTGTCTTGAGCATATGCTGTTCAAGGGCACCAAATCCCGCACCGCACGCGATATCGCGTTTGAGATCGAAGCTGTCGGCGGGCAGATGAACGCCTACACCTCGCGCGATAACACCACCTATTATGCCCGTGTGATGAAAGATGATCTGGCGCTGGCGTTTGACATGTTGTCAGACCTTCTCCTCAACAGCCTGTGTGATGAAGAAGAGCTTCGGCGCGAGAAAGAAGTGATCCTGCAAGAAATCGGGCAAGCGCTTGATACGCCCGATGATGTGGTGTTCGATCATATGCAGGCTGCTGCCTACCGCGATCAAGCCATTGGCCGGTCTATCCTTGGGTTGCCTGATGTCGTGCGCAGCTTCACATCAGAAAATCTGCTTAACTACCTTCGCACTAATTATACCGCCTCCAATATTGTTGTGTCTGCCGTTGGCAATCTGAGCCATGCCGAACTGGTGAAGCTTGCGGAGGAGAAATTGGCAGCGCTGCCTGAAGGCAAACCAAGCAAACCGGCGGCTGCCGTTTATACCGGCTCTGATATCCGTGAAAAACGGGACCTGGAGCAAGTACATATCGCGGCAGCCTGGCCAGGGTGTTCGTTTGTAGACGATAAATATTATGCCATGCAGGTCTATTCTACCATTCTGGGGGGCGGTATGTCGTCTCGCCTGTTCCAGGAAGTGCGGGAAAACCGGGGGCTCGCCTATTCGGTATACAGCTTTACCAGTAGCCATCAGGATACGGGGCTTCTTGGCATCTATGCCGGTACCGGCCCTGATATGGCGGCTGACATGATGCCGGTGATCCGGGGGGAAATGGAAGCGCTGACAAAAGGACCTGAGGGGCAGGAGTTTGATATTGCGCTGGCCCAGCTCAAATCCGGCCTTGTGATGGCACTTGAGGCTACCACATCGCGGATGGAGCAGCTTGGCCGTCAGATGCTGGTGTTTGACCGGATTATCCCGATAGAGGAGATGATCACCAACGTTGAGGCGGTTACGCCCGAAGATGTTGGGCAGGTGGCCAAAGAAATTGTTGAACATCCGTCAGTATCTATCGCAGTAGTGGGTGGCGGCGATTTGGATGCTATTACTTTCTAGGCCAAGTATTGGCCGAAAAATTAATAAAAATTTTAAGTTTTAATGATACTCGTGAAAGTATTGTGCTTCATGCCTAACCGATGATAGGCTGCAGCATGCTCAATATACTGGGGGGTATCATTTGAGTCCGGAACTTTGTCAATTGTTGGCCTATTGGCGTGGCTTATGTAGCGGTAAGTCGCTGCCTGAGCGTTCGCAGCTTGATCTTCGGCAATTGGCCCCCTTGCTTTCCTGGATGTTTATTCTCGAGATGGGGGCGGACGGTTCGCTCCGGTACCGTTTGGCGGGATCATCTCTTGAAGAAGGTGTTGGGCGCGGCATGGCCGGGCGAACATATTCAGATATCTTTCAGGATCACGAACAGGCCGCCATCATGGAAGAGCTGTATGCCACTGCACTGGTACAGGGGTGTGGCCTGGTAAGGGCAGGCTCTTTTTCTTTGGATGAGAACAGCCATTTCGACCTTGAAGTGTTGGCTGTGCCGTTCGGCGACAGCCGTGCAATGGGTGGGACTGTCCTTGTTGGTGTGGTGCGGCCCTTTGATATTCTCAACGAGGGGTTTCTTGATCATTGGGGCGGTTTCAAACAACAGCTCACGAGCCTTATGGTTGTTCCGTCGCCGCGGCTGGTAACCCATGCGCAGCTGTCAGAGCGGGTTATCAATATGCTTGACGCGATGGACGTGGAATTGCGAGCACTGGATGTGCGAGCTGTGCTGGATCGTTTTCGCCGTGGGGAAACGAACCCGGAAGTTCAGGAAATTCCATCTCTTGATCTGGCCATCCTGACGGCTGACCAGACATTGTCCCTGAATTAGATTGCCAGTTTGCGCGTGATTGGGAATGGCTCAAAGGGCTTATGCGTGCCCTGCATCGCTTGATAGCATCGATACATTCACACCCAGTTTGGCCATGGTGCGCGGCCATTTTTGCTCAAGGTCTGTGTTGAAGATGATTTCATCGTCGGCTTCCGCAGTAAGCCACGCATTGGCCTGAATTTCGGCCTCCAGTTGCCCGGCACCCCATCCGGCATATCCTAGCGCCAGCAGATGGTGGATAGGGCCGCGACCTTCCGCAAGGGCTGTCAGGATGTCGACAGTTGCGGTGAGCGCCAGCGTCTCGCTGACAACCAGTGTGGATTCCTGCACATAATCCGCTGAGTGAAGAACAAACCCACGGCCGGGTTCCACCGGGCCGCCTGTATGGATCATCACAGGCGGAACTGGTTCCGGCGTTTCAATATCAAGCTGTTCCAGCAGCCCTTCAAATGTCAGATTGTCAAAAGGCTGGTTGATTACAAGTCCCATTGCGCCGGATTCGTCATGAGAACACATATAGATAACGCTTCTATCGAAGCGGGGGTCGGTCATGCCGGGCATGGCCAGCAAAAGCTTGCTGTCAAGATATGTGGATGATGTCATAACGCCTCTCGTTGTGTGCCGATAAAGTTTAGCGCGAATGTGATGACAGTGCAATGAAGCCGGAGCGCGGAACGGATTTACTGACGCCAATGTGATGATCTGCGACTGGCTTTCAGGCCATGAGGTTGGTATTGAAGGGCAAATCATTCGGAGATAGGAATGCGCCATTTTTTTATAGTGTTGAGTTTTCTGGTTGCCGGGCCTGTGGGGGCGGCTGAAACGCCTTGGCAGGATCACGCAGATATGTTGCGCACGCGCCTTGTGAGTACGTCGGGCGACTACAAAGGCGAGGATGGCTCTGTGATGCTGGCGTGGGAAGCCAAACTTGCTCCCGGATGGAAGACATATTGGCGATCCCCTGGAGAGGCTGGATTGCCCGTCAAGGTATTCCAGAATGATGAAGCCCTCGATGTTCTTTATCCTCTACCGGAGCGGTTCGAGCTTTTTGGTCTTGAAACATATGGCTACAGCAATGCAGTCATGCTGCCTTTCAGGGCTGCTCCTGCAGAGGCAGGTACGCTGAAGCTGACGGCTAGTTTCATGGTGTGCAAAGACATCTGCGTACCGTTTGATGCTACCTACGAACTTCCTGAAGCGGCTGGATTGGAAGAGTTTTCTCCTCATGACGTGCGGGTGGATGCCTGGCTCAAGCGTGGGCCCGACCGGGCAGGCGATGGCGGTGGTGATCTGGAAATCACCAACGTAAAGCTTACCGGTATTCCTGGCCGCCAGCGGTTGGTGGTGGATGCCCGGGCCGCGGGCCAGCTTGATCATGCAGACATGTTTGCGGAAGTGAACGATATGGTGCATTTCGGTACGCCTGAAACCAGGCTTTTGGGGGATGGGCGGTCGAAAAGGTTTGTTCTGATGGCCATGACAGGATCAAAAAAGGAAGACCTGCTGGGGCAGAAAGCAAGATTGACATTTACGGATGGCAATGGCCATGCCATTGAAAGATGGATTACAATCACCAGATAGGTGACGAATGACTTTCTTCATGCCGGTTCGGCATATCTAACAGGAGCACAGTATGACCATTCAAGTGGGTGACAAGATCCCAAGTGCAACACTGACGACCATGACAGCAGATGGCCCGGGGCCGGTTTCAACAGATGATTATTTTGCCGGGCGCAAGGTAGTGCTCTTTTCCGTGCCGGGCGCTTTTACGCCAACCTGTTCTGCCAAGCACCTGCCTGGGTTTGTTGAGCAGGCAGATGAAATTCGCGGTAAGGGCGTTGATGAGATCGCCTGCATGTCAGTGAATGATGTGTTTGTGATGAACGCATGGGGTAAATCCGCTGGTGTAGACGGCAAGGTAACCATGCTGGCGGACGGCAACGGTGAATTTGCCAGGGCCTTGGGCCTCGAAATGGACGCATCAGGATTTGGCATGGGTACACGTTCCAAGCGGTTCTCTGTTATCGTTGAAGACGGCAAAGTAACTGAGCTGAATATCGAGGAGCCAGGTGCTTTTCAGGTCTCCTCGGCTGAGCATGCACTGACCCAGCTTTAAAATACTTATATATTTCATATTGTTATATTAAGAGCAGCCAAGGCTGCTCTTTTTTTATGGATTTCCAATCCCAATATATAGAAGGTTACTTTCTATGGGTTCATCGTTGGGGAGGGTTTAGCCATGTTTGATATGCCAACCATTCTGGTTGTCTTTGTTATTTTTCTTGCAATCGTATTAATTTTTTCTGCGGTAGTGACGGTGCGTCAGGGGTATGAATATACCGTTGAACGTTTTGGTCGTTTTACCAAAACCCTGGAGCCCGGTTTCCATGTTCTGGTGCCATTGTTTGAGCGGGTTGGCCGCAAGATGAACATGATGGAACAGGTGCTTGATATTCCCACACAGGAAGTGATCACCAAAGACAACGCGATGGTCGGGTCTGACGGGGTGGTTTTCTTTCAGGTGCTGGATGCGCCCCGTGCCGCCTATGAGGTGAACAACCTGGAAATTGCCATCCTTAATCTGACCATGACCAACCTCAGGACTGTAATGGGCTCAATGGATCTGGATGAACTCTTGTCACGGCGTGACGACATCAACGCCCGACTGATGAGTGTGGTGGATGAGGCGACCCAGCCCTGGGGTGTAAAAATCACCCGGATTGAAATCAAGGATATTTCGCCGCCACGTGACATTGTGGATGCAATGGGACGCCAGATGAAGGCTGAGCGGGACAAGCGGGCGGCAATCTTGTCTGCCGAAGGTGCGCGAGAGGCCGAAATTAAACGGGCAGAAGGTGAGAAGAAGGCAGCTATTCTGGAGGCCGAGGGGCGCCGGGAAGCCGCATTCCGTGATGCTGAAGCGCGCGAACGTTCAGCTGAAGCAGAGGCAAAGGCAACTGAAATGGTGTCTAAGGCGATTGCCGAGGGTGATCCGCAAGCCATTAACTACTTCGTGGCCCAAAAGTATGTTGATGCGCTGCATGGCTTTGCCCGCTCGCCAAATGAGAAGCTTGTGTTTATGCCCATGGAGGCTTCAAGCGTAATCGGATCGATTGGCGGCATCTCTGAACTGTTCAAAGACCTGAACAAAAAGAATACGCGTCCGGCGGGTAGTGTGCCGACGGTTGAGTAGGAGGATGATGATGGAAGACTATTTCCCCTGGTTGATCGAGAACGCACATTGGCTCTGGCTTTCGGCGGGGGTTCTGCTGCTAGCCGGTGAGATGATCCTTCCCGGCGTGTATCTGATGTGGATTGGCCTTGCCAGTGTGGCTGCTGGTGGTGTGGCTTGGTTGATGCCCGAAATGGGCTTTACCGGCCATGGGCTTATTTTCGCAGTGCTCGCCGCGGCGTCAATTTATGTTGGGAATCAATATTTCTATAACCGACGTAAAGAACAGGCGCCCATGACGGTGAATACTCGCGGCCATGATCATGTTGGCAAGATATATACACTGGCTTCAGCAATCAAGAGCGGCCGAGGACAGGTGCAGGTACGCGATAGTCAATGGCCTGCCGAGGGGCCGGATCTGCCAAAAGGGGCTCGCGTGAAGGTTAAGGCTGTTGATGGCATTGTATTGGTGGTAGAAGCGGTAGAGGAACAATAAATTGATACCACTTCTATGACCGCTGCCACTGCTATTACGTCACGAATTGCCGCCTGGATTACCAGCGAAACTCGCTTGAACCTTGCACGGACACGTGAAGAGATATCCCGCCGATTGCAGCGCAAGGGGCGGGATATTCTGTATTTTCACCGCACAGACGATCCCTACTGCCAGCTAATGGTGCAGGCCCTGCCTGACCTGATAGCCAGGTTTGACATCACTGTCAGGCCGCTCGTGGTGGAGCGTTTGCCTGCAATCATGTATCCCGATCCAGCACGGTACGAGGCCTACAGTATCCTTGATGCGACACGATTGGCGAGACTTTATGGCTTGGGCTTCCCTTCAAGCGCCATGGTGCCTGATCGTCTGTCGGTAGGTATGGCGAACAGATATCTTGTGAGCTTGCAGGATGACCCCAGTTTTTTTGGTGTGGCAGAAGAAGTAGGGGAGGCGCTCTGGCGCAATGATTATAAGACCGTAAGAACCTTGTGTGTCGCGGCTGATATTGATGAAAGCACACTTGAAGAGAATGAAAAGCTTTTGCGAGGCCTTGGTCATTACGCAAGTGGAACGGTCTTTTATGGCGGTGAGTTTTATTTGGGCCTGGACAGGCTTGATCACCTTGAACGACGCCTGAATGCCGCCCGCATTGGGGACGATGAGGTGCATTTCGAGTTGACGCGCCTGTGGCGCTATGGCTTGAACTCCATGGAAAAATCCTTGTCCGGCAGGCAGGTGGAGTTGTTCTTCTCTGTCCGAAGTCCCTATAGCTATTTGGGGCTTCAATTGGCTTCGGAACTTGTGGATAAAACCGGGGTGCGCCTGAAGTTGAAGCCGGTTCTTCCGATGATGATGCGGGGCATGAAAGTACCGCCCACCAAAGCGAGATATATCCTTCTGGATACTGCCCGTGAAGCGCGGGCCGAAAAAATACCGTTCGGCCGAATTGTTGACCCCCTGGGTTCAGCGACAGAACGCGCGATGGCGCTTGGTTTTGCGCTCGCAGAAGGTGGTGACGATCTGGCTTTCTTCAAGGCCTTCACCCGCGGCGTGTGGGCGGAGGGCATCGATGGTGCCAGCGAAAAAGGGATGGCAACCATTCTTGACCGTTCCGGATTGGGGGCATCATGCGCGAAGGAAGCGCTGGATGATGCGATCTGGCGCCCGATGGCTGAGAAAAACCAGCAGATGCTGTTTATGGCGGGAGCCTGGGGCGTGCCAACATTCCGCGTAGGTGCTGAAACATTGTGGGGGCAGGACCGGCTTTGGGCGGTTGTCGACACTTTGAAGCAGGAATAGCACGCCTCACCGCAGCAAACTTTCGCTTGGATTGACTATCGCGCTAAGGACAGTAATGTCTTTTCTTTCGCAAGGTGTCTTTTGGCACCCAAAAGGGGAAAGGTCTGCATGATCTGGGTGGGATCAGGATCATGCAATTGGGCCAATGAAATGGGAAATATAAAGTGATCAAGAAAACAGTGATGCGCGCTGGTGTTTCAGCACTTTCGATGCTGGCACTTACGGCGTGTGCAACGACAGGCGCAAACAACCTATCGAATAATATGGCGGATGCGTTCAGCGCAGACCGTATCAAAGCTGATGTGACTTTTCTGGCGGACGATACGCTTAAGGGGCGCGATACCGGCAGTGAAGGATACCGCATTGCGGCAAACTATGTGGCTGCAGAATTTGCACGGCTTGGCCTTAAGCCAATGGGTAACGAGGGCACATATTTTCAAGAGGTACCATTCAAAACAGCAGAGCTGGACCAGGAAAATTCCAGCATGTCGGTCACGGTTGGTGATACTGTAAAAGAGCTTACGCTGGGCGATGACTATTTCATGGGCGGTTATGTTCGCAACCCGAACGGTGATGTCAGTGGTGATGTTGTTTTTGTTGGGTACGGTGTTCATGCTCCTGAGTTGGGCCATGACGACCTTGAAGGCCTTGATCTGGAAGGCAAAGTGGCGCTGGCTATTTCCGGTGCGCCTACCTCGTTCCAAACGGAAATTCGGGCCCACCACGGTTCGACGACGACAAAGAAGGACGAGTTGGCCAAGCGGGGCGTGGTTGGAACGCTGTTCGTAAGTTCGCTTTCCACAGAAAAACGCCGGCCCTTCTCCCGCTACAAGGGATATCTGGGTATGAAAAGCTTCGACTGGTTCCGTGAGGATGGGGCCGAGGATGCCGGTATCGCAGCATCTGCCGCCATCAGCCACGAGGTTGCTGAAACCTTGTTTGAGGGCGCGGAGCGATCCTTCGTTGACGTGATGACTGAGGCGGAAGAGGGTGCTCCGAAGGGATTTGCTCTCAAGACGTCAACCAGCATGAAGAAGGTAAGCAAGCTGTCTGATCCCTTCTACAGCCCGAATGTATTGGGTGTGTTGGAAGGCAGCGATCCTGCGCTTAAGGACGAATATGTTGTAATGACCGCCCACCTTGATCATGTGGGTGTATCCGACCATGCCAAAGGTGAAGACAAGATCAACAATGGTGCGCTTGATAACGCATCTGGCGTATCGGTGATGATGGAAGTAGCGCGCGCTTATGTGCGTGCAGGCATCAAACCGCGCCGCTCCATCCTTTTTGCTGCTGTGGCAGCAGAGGAAAAAGGCCTGCTGGGAGCCGAATATTTCGCGAAATTCCCGACGGTTGAGAAAAGCAAGATGGTTGCCAATGTGAATGTGGACATGCCGGTTCTGTTGTATGATTTCTCTGACATCGTGGCCTTTGGCGCAGACCGCAGCACTCTGGGGCCTGTAACTTCCGAAGCAGTTGCGAAGATCGGTGTAACGCTAAGCCCTGATCCGATGCCGGAAGAGGGTATCTTTACCCGTAGCGACCATTATCGGTTCGTGCAGCAGGGTATTCCGTCAGTCTTTCTCGTAACCGGTTGGGGCCCAACCGCTGATGGCGAAGATGGTGGTGCTATTTTCCGGGAATTCCTCGGCAAAACCTATCACCGTCCACATGATGACCTCAGCCAGGATATCGACTATGCCGCAGGCGCCAAATTCGCCTACGTAAACTGGTTGATCCTGAATGAGGTGGCCAACGCGACCCGACGTCCAAGCTGGAACGACGGCGATTTCTTCGGGGATACCTTTGGCGGAAAATAGGGCAGTGCTCTGACAGGAAAAATAAGAAAGCGCGGGTTTGAGCCCGCGCTTTTTTCTTTAGTCCAGCACCATCATGTAAAGAAGCTGGTCCACCGGCCCCAAAGGGTCAGATTTCAGGGGCAGGCTGAAAGCATGAAAATGCTTTTGTTCCTGTTCTGCCCATTTGAGCGGCAGCCCTTCCATCATGATTGGTGTGCCTTTTTCCGTAACCCTGCGGGCCCGTGCCTCGAGGCTTGGCGCATCAGGCAGTTCATCGAAATAGGTGCCGGTGATATCGCGGCCAACCAGGTCGTCATATTCTGATCCGGAGAAGCGAACGCGGAAACGGTCTTCCGGTGCGACATACTCCACCATCGACATTTGAGGCATATTTTCCACGATTTCATCCAGTTTGAAATCGTGCCACGCAGGCAAATGCCCAAGCTGCCTGCTCTTTTCTTCCCATAATGTGTAAATGAATTTCAGATGAGGTTCCTGAAGCTGCCCGATATCAAGCAGATCCGTCACAAAATCTTTCGTCATGTACCCCCCGTGCCCCAGCTACTGTGTAATCAAAACCCGGACACCATCCTAGCGTGCGAAACCATCAGGACAAGAGAGAATGGCCAAATAACGAGAAATACTGATTAAATATCATATAAGTATTGTCACACTTCTATTTAGTGTTGTTATTATCCAGCAAGAGTTGGAGAGCAGTCAGGCCAATATACTGAAGCGAGGGGTAGGCATCCCCGCCATTGGCCATCAGGGCGATGGAAATATCTTCTTCAGGATCTACCAGCAACAGGGCCACGCCCCCCATTGATCCTCCTGAATGCCAGATCAGATGATCGTGAACTGCGATATGAAATCCCTGCTGGCCGTTTCGATTCAAGCGTCGGCGCATGTTGCTTGCTGTCATCCAGCCGATGCCAAATCCGGCGGGCTGGCCTGAAAGGGTGGATTGCTCCTTGCCCAGAAGCTGAAGGGTCTTTTCTTTCAGGAAGCCAGGACGAGTGTGTGCCAGGCCGAACCGGGCAATATCACGGGCTGTGGCCACGAAGCCTCCGCCCGCCCACTTGTAGCTGTTGTCAACGAAAGGGGCGATGCCATTCCGGTCATGAAAGGCAGCTAGGTTTTCAATCGGTTTTGTCGTGTCTTCCGCCAGTGTGTCAGGCATGCCCAGCGGCCGGAAAACCTGATCCTGCATGGCGTCCAGGAAGTTGGTCTGCCCCGCACTTTCAAGTGCGGCGCTGATCAGGTTCCATGCATAACTTGAATAGGAAACCTGTGTGCCCGGTTTGAATTCCAGCGGAGATGACCGGAATATGGCCAGCCCTTCCGTGACGGACCGGTAATGCCGGGTGTTGAGGAATTCGTCCCCCTCATAGTGGCGGATGCCGCCCATATGGCCTGCCATCTGGCGAATGGACACAGGCCAGCGTTTCTTGGGGAAGAAGGGTACATATTGTTGGACGGGGGCATCCAGATCGAGTTTTTGGTCTTGCCACAGTTTGCCAAGAAGTGCGGTGGCCAACACCTTTGAAACACTGCCGACCCGCATCTTGGTGTCAAGGGTAACCGGGGCCCCGGTTTCTATGTTGGCTACACCAAACGCCCGAACAAAGATAAGCTCGTCGCCCTTGCCAATCGCCAATGTGATGCCGGGCACTGTGGGCTTTGCCAGTTCGCGTTCGATAACAGGCAAGAGCTGCTGTTCAAAACGTGTGTCCTGCGCGGTGGCGGCGTTTGTCGCCAACAGGGTAAGCGTGATCAGGAAAAGCCTGATGGGGCCGTATGCCATAGTATAAATCTCCCCGGTGTTGTGTTCTTGTTAACAGTCGGGGTGCATCGACGCTATAGACGAATGGTTTATGGCTTGTAGGGCGCCATGCCCTGATTGGCGAGGGCGTCTGCCCGCTCATTCTCGGGGTGGCCGGCGTGGCCCTTTACCCAAAACCACTGAACATCGTGCCGCTTGACGGCCTCATCCAGCGCTTGCCAAAGTTCAGCGTTTTTCACCGGCTTTTTGGCAGCGGTTTTCCAGCCTTTTGCTTTCCAGCCATTGATCCACTTGGTGATGCCGTCGCGTACATAGGTGCTGTCGGTGTGAATATGCACTTCACAGGGGCGTTTCAGAAGCATCAGGGCTTCGATTGCAGCGGTCAGTTCCATCCGGTTGTTGGTAGTCTCAAAGGCACCGCCGGTGATCTCTTTCTCATGTTCGCCATACAGGAGGAGAGCGCCCCATCCACCGGGGCCCGGATTGCCGGAACAGGCGCCATCTGTATAGATCTCAACGATATTTTTAGACGACATAAGCGGCGGTGTCCCCAATGCTTTGATGGAATTTCAGGCGCTTCAGATAATCAAGCGGATCTTTGGGGTTCACAACTGCCCCGGCCACCGGGTTGAGCCAGTCGTAAAGACGGGTTAGCAGAAACCTGAGGGCAGCGCCGCGCGCCAACAGCGGCAAGGCTTCAATCTCGGCGGGGCTTAGCGAACGATGGGCGTCATACATTTCGATAAGGCGTTTCGCGCGGCCGGGCACAAACTTGTGTTCCTCATCAAAACACCAGGCATTGAGGCAGACCGCGAGGTCATAGGCAAGCATGTCGGTGCAGCCAAAGTAGAAATCGATCACGCCGGTGATCTTGTCTCCGGTGAACAGCACATTGTCCGGGAACAGGTCTGCATGAATGGTGCCTTCAGGCAGGTTCTTCGGCCAGTTGGCGGCCAAAAACGCAATCTCGGTCGATATTTCATTTGCGAGCCCAACTTGGACTTCATCTGCGCGTGCGGCTGTCTTTTCGGCCAATTCTTGCCATCCGGCGAGGGACAGGTCATTTGGTCGGGTGGTGCCAAATGATTGCCCGACCTTGTGCATATCAGCCAGCATGGCACCAAGTGCTGCGCACTGGTTTTCTGTGGTGTGATGGACGCTCACGCCGGTAAGAAAGCTAATGAGGCACGCCGGGCGGCCCGCAAGCATCTGCAGGGCTTTGCCTTCCCTGTCATGGATGGGTAGCGGGGAAGGGATGCCATGCTCCGCCAGATGTTCCATCATATTCAGGAAATAGGGCAAATCTTCAGGATTAGCGCGCTTCTCGTAAAGCGTGAGAATGTAGCGGCCTTTGGTGGTTTCCAGCAGATAGTTGGAATTTTCCACGCCCTCGGCGATGCCTTTGAAGCTGGTTGCTTCCCCCACATCGTAGCCTGCGAGAAATTCGGCAAGGGTCTGATCGTCAACCTGTGTGTAAACTGCCATCAGGCAACATCCTTCAGTACAGGCGGTACCTTGAAGACCACATTCTCTTCCGCTGTGGTGATCAGTTCTACTTGGGCGTCATAACGACCCTTGAGGGCATCAATCACTTCCTCGACCAATATCTCCGGTGCGCTGGCGCCGGCAGAAATGCCGACAGACTTGGCGCCCTCGAGCCAATCCCAATCCAGTTCGCTGGCGCGGCGCACCAGCTTGGCAGGGCAGCCCGCTTTTTCGCTCACTTCCACAAGCCGCATGCTGTTTGAACTGTTGTAGGCGCCGATTACGATCACCCGGTCTGCATGTTTGGCCACTTCCTTTACCGCAATCTGGCGGTTGGTTGTTGCGTAACAAATATCTTCCTTGTTGGGTTGATCCAGTGCCGGGAAACGTTTCTGCAACACGGCGACAATATCCGACGTATCATCCACCGACAGGGTGGTTTGGGTTACAAAGGCAATCTGATCGGGGTTTTTGGGCTGGAAGTTTTGGGCGTCTTCCACTGTTTCGATCAGGGTAACTGTGCCGTCTGGAACCTGCCCCATGGTGCCAATAACCTCTGGGTGCCCGGCATGACCGATCATCAGAATTTCTCGGCCATGCATCATGTGGCGCTCTACCTGGCGGTGGACCTTGGATACAAGCGGGCAGGTGGCATCCACATACACCATATTGCGGCGCTCAGCCTCGGCAGGGACAGCTTTGGGTACGCCGTGGGCGGAGAAGACAACCGGCATGTCCGTTGGTACTTCATCAAGCTCATCCACGAACACGGCGCCTTTGGCCTCCAGGCCTTCCACCACATAGCGGTTGTGCACGATTTCGTGCCGCACATAGACAGGCGCGCCAAACTTCTTGATCGCCAGTTCCACAATCTTGATCGCACGGTCTACGCCCGCGCAAAAACCGCGTGGATTTGCAAGCAGGATACGCAGGCTGTCTGATGCTGGCATGAAGTGCCTCCTTGGCGGGATAAAGTTTCTCGCGCTATGGTCATTGCATATATGTAATGGCACTTGCTACCGCCCGGTTTGCCGAGCGTCAAGCAAGACCTGCTATGTTTCTGCCTAAGGCCAGATCAACAAGCGGCTGCCTCACTTTGGTCATCGTCTGTTTGTATGCCCGCGGAATATGGTGTGCTGATCATAAGGTGGCTTGCTCTTTGGCTGTCTTCTTCTTATGATCGCCGCCAAATTCCGGGGGTGTTGCCCGGCGGTGCCACAGGGGGTGGCACAGAAGTGATTTGAAAGGCGATTTATGTCCGTTCGTGTTGTTTTGATGCTTGGCCTTCTACTCTTGCTGGGCGCTTGCGCTAACACCAACCCTTTGCAGGTAACGGTGTCTCGTTGTCCTGCTGTTGCTGTGGTTGGCGATGCCGGTACGCTTACGCGTTTCCGTGGTGAAGACCGTAATGTTGAAAATGTGGCATTTACGGCGTCAATCCTGAATGTGAAGCTGGATTGTGTGGAAGGCGATGATGTCCGCTCGCAGGTTAGCTTTGAAGTCGGGGCACAAGCTGGTGAGGCCTTCTCTGGTGGCAGTGTCACATTGCCCTACTTTGTGGCGGTTATGAAGGACAACAACCAAATCGTTTCCAAAAAGATTTATGATGTAACGCTGAATTTTGGTTCCGATGGCCATGCTGTTGCCAGCCAGATTGTTGCTCAACATATCCCAACAATCGATCAGGCGCGCCGCTATAACTATGAAGTGCTTCTCGGGTTCCAGCTTTCAGTTAATGAAGCGGTGTTCAATATGGAGCGCTAACGGCTTCTATTGAGTTCAAAATGAAAACGGCGGCCCATGTGAGCCGCCGTTTTTGTGTGTGGTAACAGGCTTACCTTAAAATGCTGCGCGGAAGGAAACACTCAGGTTCCGGCCGGGCAGGGGCGCAACTTCCTTGAGGAAGCTTGTGTGCTGCCGAGCTTCCACATTGCCTATGTTTGTAGCCTTCAGAGATAGCGACAGGTTTTTGTCGTCAAACGGGCGAATGGTCAGATAGGCGTTCCACAGAAGATAATCCTCTGATGGCAGCTCATGCTCGGATACCCGGCTCTGTTTGGCCGCATATTCGAGCTCTGTCCGGAAATCCATCGAAAGCGCAGAGGCATTCAAGCCCAGAAGCGCAGACATGGGAGGAATGCGCGGCAGATAGCCATCTTCACCCAAGCCATCAAGGGATGCGTGTACCAAATCGACCTGCCCATCCAGGTGAAGGTCGATATCGCCCATGCTGTGAGTTTTGAGGGTGCCTGCGTGATATTCAACCTTGGCTTCAAAGCCACGGAAAGTGGCGTCCTGTGCCGTGAACTGGAATACCTCCAGCCCGTCTTCCTCAAGCCCGGTTTCCGCCTCATAGATGAAATCGTCATACGAGGTAATGAAACCATTCACCACAAAACTGATGGGGCCGGTGGCGTAACTGAAGGTGGCTTCCAGCCCAAGCGCGGTTTCAAGGCCCAGATCAGGGTCACCAAGTTCAAAGGCGCTGGTGGCCAGATGGGGGCCGTTTGAAAACAGCTCTTCACTGGATGGGGCGCGTTCCGTGCGGGAGATATTCAGTCCGATGAAAGCAGCGTCGTTCAGGTCATATCCAAGGCCGGCGGACGTGCTAAAGCCATTGAAGGTGCGGCTGATAGACAGGATTTCCACGTCATGGGTGGTGTGTTCGAACCGGCCACCAAACTCAAGCGAGAACCGGCCCATATCAATTTCTTTGACGCTATAAAGTCCAAACTGATCTGTTATTACCGGGGGTACGAATGCTTCTGCACCAATGGCGGAGAAGTCACGGTGCCGAACCTGCACGCCCGTCGCACCAGACCAGCCATTGCCGGCTTTTTCGATCAGGTCGAGGCGGCCTTCCCAGCCTTTGTTCTTGAAGACAGTACCAACCTCGGCCCCTTCCAGCTCGGTGTGTTTATAGTCGGCATAGCCAAAGCGCAGTTTGGCTTTTTTGAACAAGCCAAAATCGCGGCTCAATTCGCCGTGGAGATCATAGCGGGTTTGGTCAAGATCGATGGAAACGGGTGCTTCTTCCTCGTGGCCCTCATCTTCATGATCCTCGTCTTCATGATCTTCCAAGCCCTCGTGCTCTTCGCCGTGGGCGTGGGCATGGCCGGGCACACCATAGCGGCTATCCAGCTTCTTCACATTCATGCCGAAAAAGCCGTCATCGAAGACAAGGCTCAGGCCGCCTGACCCACCAGTGGTCTCGGTTGCCGTGTTTTCAACAAAGCCAAAGGCTTCTTCTTCACGTTCGCCTTCATGGTCTTCATCATGATCTTCTTCCGCTTCCTCGGCCTCATGAAATGCTTCGGATTCGGCAAAGCCGGGGATTTTATAGTCGTCTGTGTCGCGGTACATGAAATCGGCATGGGCCACGAGGTTTGCGTTACCCAGTTTGCCAATAAGCGCGTTCACTGCTGCCGTTACTTCATCGCCATCATTCACGGTGCTGTGGCCATACCGAACCGCGCCTTCCACGCCGCCTTCGGGCAGTGTGGTGGGGATGCGGCCATCAAAGGTGTTCACCACGCCACCAGCGGCCGAGCTGCCATACATCAGCATGGCGGTACCGCGCAGGATTTCGATGCGTTCGGCAAGGGCCGGTTCAACGGCCACAGCATGGTCGGGGCTTGTGGAAGAGGCATCGATTGACCCCAGGTTGGCATCCAGCACGCGGATACGGTCACCGCCCAAACCGCGGATGATTGGGCGGCTGGCGCCGGGGCCAAAGAAAGTGGAGGACATGCCGGGCTGGCGCTTCAGGGTTTCCCCCAGGGAGCCATCCAGTTGGCGCATGATCTCGTCTTTGCGCAGAACGGTTGCGCCCAGGATGGTTTCGCCCAGTTTGCGGCCTTCATAGGCGCCAGAGACAACAATTTCTTCCAGCTGTTCTTCCAGCGGTGGCGCGTTGTTGGCTGCTAAGGCCGGAACACTCGCAATGGCGCTGGTCGTCAGCAAAATGGATAGTCGGTTTCTATATTGATTCGTAAACACACGCAGTATCCCTGATTACATCAGTCAAAGACCTGACAAACAGCTCAGGCCTTAAAATTAGGTGAAAATATAGGGGAGGCCGAAGCCCGGTTCTTATGCGTGTGCGGGTGGTCCGCGGATTGGGCGTGTCGTAGTAGCGAGCGAGTGAGGCGCATGAGACGGCAGCGTCGGGGCAAACCATTCTCGCTGGTCTGCAACGTCAAGCACTGGCGCAGGCGCCACATCCATGTCGGAAGATTTCTTGACGATAGAGGCGACAATACAGGGGTGCCCGTCATGAACATGGTCGGCATCGCCGTAGGCGGCCGTGTGGGCAGTGGCCAGAAACTGGGCTGAAACAAACAACAGCGCAAGGAAGGCAACAAGCTGTGCCTTCAATCCGTTTTCTGTTCGATTGTTATGCCCAAAAGCCACTAATCGTATCCTGATCCCTGTCGAAACCTGCTGCAGTATCTATGCTATACTATAGCATCCTTCAAGGGGATTTGCGACGAATGGTGCGGCTTATCAGGCAGAGGCCGCCGGATTTGCCAAGAAAAGCGCGATCATCCCATTTGCCTGATTGACTCTTTTCACGCCGTCCGGCATACCAACGGCCATCACGTCACGCTGTATGCTGAATGGCATATTGCAGCGACTGTGCGGGAGAGATCGGTATCCTCTGATGGGTTTGAGGACCGGCGCCGAAGGAGCAACCGCCCCGGAAACTCTCAGGCAAAAGGACCGCACAGGCTTTGTGGCACTCTGGAAAGCAGCTTTCGCGCAAGCGGAGCTCACCGACGGGGTAAGCCGGCCAGTATTTTCGCCGGTCAAATCTCTCAGGTTCCGTGACAGAGGGGGCGCTATTGCCGGATTCATCCGGTTCCATGCGCACGCGGAGGCCAGAGATTTATGAGTGACGAGACCCTTCTGAAAACCCCCCTTTATGATATGCATGTGGCAGCTGGCGGCAAGATGGTACCGTTCGCGGGCTACGCCATGCCGGTTCAATATCCGCTTGGCATCATGAAAGAGCATGAATTCTGCCGTGAAAAGGCGGGTCTGTTTGATGTGTCTCACATGGGGCAGTGTTATATTCACTCCAAGGACGGCAGCGATCCAGCCGCCGCGATCGAAAAGATCATGCCGGGCGCCCTGCAGGTGCTGAAGCCGGGCAAGATGCGCTACACGCTTCTTCTGAATGACGAAGGCGGCATCGAGGATGACCTGATGGTTACCCGCACGCATGAACCCGAGGGCACGCTTTATGTGGTTGTGAACGCCGCATGCAAAGACAAAGACTATGACATCCTCGAAGAAAAGCTGGGTCACCTGATCACGGTTGAGCCGCTTGAGGATCGCGCACTGATCGCGCTGCAGGGCCCAAAGGCTGAAGAAGTTTTGGCCTCTCTTGCTCCGGATGCAGCAGAGCTTGGCTTCATGGAAGCAACAGCCATCACCCTTGAAGGCGTTGTGTGCTGGGTATCCCGCTCAGGCTATACAGGTGAAGACGGCTACGAGATTTCCGTGCCTGAGAGCGAAGCGCAGGCACTGTGCAATCGCTTGCTTGCAAGTGACGACGTGGAATGGATCGGCCTTGGCGCGCGCGACAGCCTGCGTCTTGAAGTCGGTCTTTGCCTTTCTGGCCATGATTTTGACGCGAGCGTTACACCTGTGGGCGCAAATGTTACTTTCGCTATCGGCAAGAAACGCCGCGAAGATGGCGATTTCGCAGGTGCTGACCGCATCCTCAAGGAACTGGCTGAAGGCGCAGCAAACAGCCGAGTGGGCATCCTGCCTGCGGGCCGCGCGCCAGCACGCGAAGGCACCATCATCGCAGATATGGAAGGTAACGAGATTGGCAAGATCACGTCGGGCGGTTTCGGTCCAACGTTTGGTGGCCCGGTTGCCATGGGCTATGTGCCCCAATCATTCACAGAAGTGGGCACAGAAGTGCAGCTTCTGATCCGCGGCAAGGCCCATCCGGCCAAGGTTGCTGCAACCCCGTTTGTCGAGCAGCGCTACAAGCGCAAGCAAGTTTCTTAAGCCTGGATTTTGGAGGATAGGCCCATGATTAAATTTACTGAAGAGCATGAGTGGCTGGAAGTTGACGGCGATGTGGCCACTGTTGGTATTACCGACTATGCCCAGAACGCCCTTGGTGACGTTGTTTTCGTTGAGCTGCCTGAAGTTGGCGCAACATACGAAAAGGGCGACGAAGTTGCGGTTGTTGAATCTGTGAAAGCAGCATCTGAAGTATATGCGCCGCTTGCTGGTGAAATTACTGAAGTCAACGAAGCGCTTGAAGGTGAGCCTGCTCTGGTGAACAGCGCAGCCATGGACGGCGGCTGGTTCTTCAAGATCAAGATCGCTGACAAAGGCGAACTCGACGACATGATGGACGAGACTGCATACGCTGAGTTCGTAGAAGGCCTCTAGGAAGACATCCCGAGCGCTGGCCCAAGGTCGGCGCTTTTTGTTAGTAAGATAGGAGTGGGCGCATGCGCTACTTGCCGCTGACCGCCACCGACCGCCAGCAGATGCTGGAGAAAATCGGTGTTCGGCATGTTGATGAATTGTTCAAGGACATCCCGAATGATGTTCTGAACCCGGAAATTGATCTGCCTCGCCATAAAAGCGAGATGGAAGTGGAACGCTATCTGTCGCGCATGGCAGCCAAAAACACGGCAGCCGGCAGTGTGCCTTTCTTTGTAGGCGCGGGCGCTTACAAGCACCATGTGCCAGCCACTGTTGATCATATGATCCAGCGCGGTGAGTTCCTGACGGCCTATACGCCGTATCAGCCGGAAATCGCACAAGGCACGCTCCAGTATATCTTTGAATTCCAGACACAGGTTGCGCAGCTCACCGGCATGGATGTGGCAAATGCCTCCATGTATGATGGCTCCACCGGTTGTTCGGAAGCTGTGATGATGGCGCGCCGCGTTACCCGCAAGAAAAAAGCAATTCTGGCCGGTAGCCTGCATGCCCATTATGCAAGCGTGGTTGAAACCACCACCCAGTTCACCGACGATGTGATCGAACGCCTTGCGCCGAACCCTGCTGCCCCTGAGGCAGAGCTGCAAGCTGCGATTGACGCCATCGACGCTGATACAAGCTGTGTTGTGTTCCAGAACCCGGGTGTGTTCGGCAGCGTGCTCGATCTGCGCCCACTTGCTGAAAAAGCGCATGAGAACAAGGCACTGCTGATCGTTGTGGTGACCGAAGTGATGTCCCTTGGTCTGATTGAAAGTCCAGGCGAAATGGGTGCGGATATCGTGGTTGGCGAAGGCCAGTCTATCGGTAACGGCCTCAACTTCGGTGGCCCATACCTTGGCCTTTTTGCCACCAACCAGAAATATGTCCGCCAGATGCCGGGTCGCCTGTGTGGTGAAACGGTTGACGCTGACGGTACCCGCGGTTTTGTGCTGACGCTGTCGACGCGTGAGCAGCATATCCGCCGCGAGAAAGCCACCTCGAACATCTGTACGAACTCTGGTCTGTGTGCGCTGGCCTTCACCATCCACATGACGCTTCTGGGCGAAAAAGGCCTGCGCGGTGTGTCGCTTGCGAACCACAAAGCGGCGGTTGACCTGCGTAATGCGCTTTCCGCAGTTGATGGCGTGGAAGTGCTGAACAGCAGCTTCTTCAATGAGTTTTCTGTGAAGTTGTCGAAGGACGCGGCAACCGTTGTTGATGCGCTGGCGGACAAAGGCATCCTCGCTGGTGTTCCTGCATCCCGCCTGTATCCGGGTGGCGGTCTGGACGATGTGCTGATTTTGGCTGCGACAGAAACCGTATCTGCAGACGATATCGAAGCCCTGGCGGCTGGTTTGAAGGAGGTCCTCTAATGTCCATGAATAATCAAGGGCGCCCGACTTCCGCAGGTGCCGCATCTGAAAATACCGATTTCGAAAGCTTCTCCGGCCACAAGGGCCTGCGCCTTGCTGAGCCGCTGATCTTCGAACTGGGTTCCACTGAAACAACAGGCGTTGATGTGCCTGAAGTTGGTGAGTTTGAGCTGGCGATCGGTGGTCTAGATCGCAAGAACCCGATTGGTTGCCCGGGCCTGCCTGAACCTGACGCTGTGCGTCACTATACGCGCCTCAGCCGCCGCAACTATGGTATCGACATGGGCGTGTTCCCGCTTGGGTCCTGCACCATGAAGCATAACCCGCGTCTTAACGAAAAGATGGCGCGCCTGCCGGGCTTTGGTGACATTCACCCTCTGCAGCCAAAATCCACCGTGCGTGGTGCGATGCAGTTGATGGACGAGCTGAGCCACTGGCTCTGCACTCTCACAGGCATGCCTGCAGTGGCGCTGAGCCCGAAAGCCGGTGCGCACGGCGAGCTTTGTGGTGTGATGGCGATCCGGTCCGCGCTGGAAGCCCGCGGTGACGCCCGTGAGGTTATCCTGTGCCCTGAAAGCGCGCACGGTACCAACCCGGCAACTGCGGCTTTCTGCGGTTACAAGGTGAAGGCGATCCCGGCCAAGGATAACGGCCGCGTGGACCTTGAGGCGCTCAAAGAAGCGTTGGATGACACTGTCGCTGCCGTGATGCTGACAAACCCGAACACCTGTGGCCTCTTCGAGAACGAAATCCGCGAAATCGCTGATGCCATTCATGCGGCCGGTGCGTTCTTCTACTGTGATGGCGCCAACTTCAATGCCATCATGGGCAAGGCCCGCCCGGGTGACCTGGGTGTGGACGCCATGCACTTCAACCTGCACAAAACCTTCTCCACCCCGCACGGCGGTGGCGGCCCGGGTTCCGGCCCTGTTGTTTTCTCAGACGCGCTGAAGGCTCATGTGCCCGTGCCGTTTGTTGTGAAGACCGAGGAAGGCTTCGATTTCGTCGAAGATGCGGACGACAAGTCCATGGGTCGTCTGGTGGCTTACCACGGGCAGATGGGCATGTATGTGCGGGCGCTTTCCTACATGCTGAGCCACGGCTCTGACGGCATCCGTCAGGCAGCGGAAGATGCTGTCTTGAACGCCAACTATGTGCTGGCGTCCCTTGGTGACGTGATGACGGCTTCGTTTGAAGGCCCTTGCATGCACGAGGCCCTGTTTGATGATCGCTTCCTCAAGGATACAGGCGTGACTACGCTTGATTTCGCCAAGGCGATGATCGACGAGGGCTACCACCCGATGACCATGTATTTCCCATTGGTTGTCCACGGTGCGATGCTGATCGAGCCTACGGAAAGCGAAAGCAAGTTCAACATGGATCAGTTTATCACGTCCATGCGCGGCCTTGCGGGCGAAGCCAAAGGTGGCAATGTGGAACGCTTCTCGGGCGCGCCATATCATGCCCCTTGGAAACGCCTGGATGAAACGCTTGCCGCGCGTAAGCCGGTGCTGCGCTACACCACTGAAGATTAAGAGGTTTTTTAACCTTTTTCTGGTTTTCTGCCCGTCATGGCTTGTATGCTGTGACGGGCAGTTTATTTTGAGCTTGCTGTCATTGGTGTTAGGCTGGCGGGTAACCCTGCTACAGGAGGTTCTGTGAGCAAGAAAATACTGGTTGTGGATGATTCCGTAACCATGCGGGATATGCTGACAACATATTTGCAGGCCAGCGACTATGTGGTCTCGGCAGCGAATAGTGGCGAGCAGGCCCTTGATATCCTGAAGACAGAACGTTTCGACGTTATCATTACGGATCTGGAAATGCCGGGCCTTGATGGCTTTGGCCTGATCCGCTCGATCTCGGATTTTGATTGGGACCCGGCAGTTATCCTTCTTAGTCAGCATAATGCCAATGTGATGCGGTCAGCGCGCGAACTGGCTCTTGCCTACAGTGTGAATGTACTCGGTACCTTGTCCAAGCCTATTGACCGGGAAGAGCTTCTAGCGGCCCTCAGTGACGTGGCTGATACCCGTCGTTCAGGTGAACTGGGCACAGAGACCATTCTCGCGGAATCCGAATTCATGCGGGGCCTCATGACAGACGGGCTTTCCCCTGTATTCCAGCCCAAGCTTGACCTTAAGACAGGCAAGATTGTTGGAGCCGAGGTATTCGCCCGCTGGCGATCGCAGGCTGGTGGGTATCTGGGTGCAGGTGCAGTTATCAAGGTTGCGCGCGAGAAGGGTTATATGGATGTCCTGACCTACAGGATGCTTGAACTTGCTATGCAGCAACAGGGACGCTGGCGGCGGCAAGGGCAGGACATTACACTTTCGATCAATGTCACAAGCGAAAACTTGCGCAAACCTGATTTTGCAGAGGTGGTGTCGGGCCTTGCTGACCAGTTCGAGATCGATCCTGCTATGGTACGCCTTGAAGTGGCTGAGCAGGACCTTGATGTGGATGGTAAAGTGCCGCTTGAGGTGCTCTCACGGCTGCATCTGCGGGGGTTTGGTTTAGCACTGGATGATTTTGGTACCGGCTTTGCCTCGCTTCTGCGGCTAAAAAAAATCCCGTTCGACGAACTTGTCATTGATCGCCTGTTCCTTGCGCGAGCGCACGAAGACGAGCGTGCTCGGATTATCTTGGGTTCAGCCATCGATCTGTCGCACAAGCTTGGTTTAAAATGTACCTGCGAAGGCATTGAGGACGAGAACCAACTGGTGATCGTGCGTGAACTGGAGGCAGATTTCGGGCAGGGCTATATGTTCGGCAAGCCCATGTCCGCAGATGAATTCCTGATCTGGGTTGAGGACTATAAAGACGGCGTCCTCAAGGTTCCCGGAATTTCTGAATAAACAGTCGATTGGCGGTTACCAGACACCAGCGTTGGCTTGCTATAAATAATATTGCAAATGCAACAAATATACTGTATAAGCAGCATTATATGAGAGAGGCTGTTTATGAAACCCCACGATTGTGTCCCTTTAGAAGATTATATTGAGTATCCGGTCGATGAAATGCGATCGCGTGCAGCGGGGTTTTATAACGAGATCAAACGCAGGCACACGGTGCGGACTTTTTCCGACCGACCTGTACCAAGGGAAATCATTGACGATTGCCTCAGGGCGGCCGGCACAGCTCCCTCCGGGGCAAACCACCAACCATGGCATTTTGCTGTGATTGGTGATCCGTCAATGAAAGCCAAGGTGCGCGAAAAAGCCGAACTGGAAGAGCGCGCATTCTATGAAGGGGGTCGGGCCAGCGAGGAATGGTTGGATGCACTGTCTGGATTGGGGACAGACGCAGACAAGCCTTATCTGGAGCGCGCACCTTGGCTTGTTGCAATTTTTGCGCAGCGTCGCGGTGGCGTAGAAGCCGGTATGAGCCAAAAAAATTACTATGTGCCTGAATCTGTGGGGATTGCCACTGGGTTCCTGATCAGTGCGCTTCATCACGCTGGGCTTGTAACCCTGACGCACACGCCCAAACCAATGAATTTCCTGAATGAAATCTGTGGACGCCCTGATAGCGAGAGGCCTTACATTTTATTGGTCGCTGGTTATCCGGAAGAGGGCACCACAATTCCAGTTCATGCAACGATCAAGAAACCGCTGGAGGATATCGTCACCTATCTCTGAGTTGCGCGATTTCCGATTTGTCTGGCGCAATGTCTTTCCCTAAGGAGACATTCAGTATTGAGTTTCCAGCGGTTTACCTTCGGCAGGGTGGGCTTTCAGCCTTCCCTGCCTTTTTTATACCACCGAATTAGCTCGCGCTGATCCGCTGGAACATCTTCCCCCTTTTTAAGGCGCATGATGGCTTGTCCGGCGAGAAGATGCTCGATCTTTTGTTCCACGCGCGCCAGCATGTCAAAGAAGGCATCTTTTTCGTCCGCTGAAAGGGATGTATCAATCGCATGGGCACGTGCTGTGACGGCGTCTGCGATTTGCCTATAGATTTCCTGGCCTTCCTGCGTCAGCACAAAATTCTTGCTGCGTTTATTGGTGGCATCCGGTTCCACCCCGACCAATCCCTTTTGCCGGAGCACTTTCGCTGCACGGCTTACAGTATAGCTGTCCATCCTACTTTGGTAGGCGATGTCTGCACCGTTGATTGGCATGTAACTGCCGATATTGATCAACACTCGCATCTCGCGCGCTTCAAGGTCACAGATTTCACGTATCGATAGGTCGCGATTGAGCGCCAGCAGGTTGCTGGCGGTCGCAATGCGGAAGGGCAGGTGATCAAGAAGGTCCAGCGGCGCGCGTGTGCGGTCCGTCAGTTTGAATGCACGCTTCCGTGCCTCTGAAATATTCTTTTTCGTCATTGGCCCCTTCCAGGTCACTGTTTCTACAGCGCCACAATCCCTTCGTCATACTAAGTGTTTGATTCAGCGTGTCAAACCAAAGTGAAAAGGCTTTGTTTTTGAGGGATAAAAAGAATTTGTTCTCTTTTTGTTCTTGTTGTATATTAAGATTATGAGAACAGGCAAAAACACGCATGAAACTTCTTTTTCTCCTTGGCTTCAACGGGGCCGTGGGGCTGTTTCAAACACTGCGGGGCGGTTTGAAGCTTTGAAGAAAGAACCATTGCATGATGGTTGGCTTGGGGAAGAGCAATCCCAGCCGCTCAGAACGCAGGTTACGGAAGAAAATGCCAAACATATCCTGACGAAGAACAAATCCCCGGATATTCCGTTTGATCGTTCTATCAATGCCTACAGGGGCTGCGAACACGGCTGTGTCTATTGTTTCGCGCGCCCCACACATGCCTTTCTTGGGCTGTCTCCCGGTCTGGATTTTGAAAGCAAGCTGTTTGCAAAGCCGAATGCGGCAGAGTTGCTGCGGCAGGAGATTTCAAAGAAGGGATACCAGCCCAAACCCATCGCCATGGGCACGAACACAGACCCTTACCAGCCGCTTGAAAAAGAACGCAGGATCACACGCGAATTATTGAAGGTGCTTCATGAATGCGAGCATCCGGTGACAATCCTGACCAAGTCTCGTTTGATTGTGCGGGACCTGGATATTCTGGCGCCGATGGCTGAGAAGGGGCTGGTGAAAGCGGCCCTTTCTGTGACCACGCTTGACCACAAGCTGGCGCGTAAAATGGAACCCAGGGCGAGCACGCCCCAGCGGCGGCTGGATGCCATTCGGCTGTTGTCGGATGCGGGTGTGCCGACAGGCATGATGTTCGCGCCTGTTATCCCCGCGCTTAACGATCATGAAATGGAGGCCGTGCTGTCAGCCGGTGCCCACGCAGGGGCGCGGGAAGCCGCCTTTATTCTGCTTCGTTTGCCGCTTGAGCTTTTCGATCTGTTCGAGGAATGGCTTGAAACCCATTATCCGGACCGGAAAGACAGAGTGCTCAACCGCCTGAAGGAGATGCGAGGCGGCAAGGTAAATGACCCTCGTTTCAAACACCGAATGAAGGGCCGGGGGATTGAGGCCGAGCTTATGAAACAAAGGTTTGGCAATCTGTGCCGACGCCTCAGGCTCAATGAAAGGTCACTGGACCTGAATACAGACAGGTTCAGGGCCCCTGTGCTCGAAGGTGGGCAATATAACCTTTTGGACGCGCTGCGCTGACTGTAATAAGCATAAAAAAAGCCCGGAAGATACCGGGCTTTCTTGTTTCTGATGATTGTAGGAAGGCCTAGGCGTTTTCATCCATGCTGAACAGCTCGGCGTTGCCACCCACTGCGGCGGTATTGATGGTGAGCGTATGCTCTGCCGCAAACCGGAACAGATAGTGCGGGCCACCTGCCTTCGGGCCGGTGCCGGAAAGGCCCTCGCCACCAAACGGCTGTACGCCCACAACAGCACCAACCATGTTGCGGTTGATATAGGTGTTGCCGATATTGGTTTTTTCAAACAGTTCCTTCCAGCGCCCTTCAAGGCGGGAATGAACGCCGAAGGTGAGGCCATAGCCGGTGTCACCAATTTGCTTGAGCACATCTTCCATCTCGGCCGCTTTGAAACGGATCACGTGCAGGACAGGGCCGAAGTTTTCGCGCTCAAGCTGCTTGAGATTCTCAAGTTCGAAAATATGAGGCGCGAGGAAGGTACCATTGGCCGCTTCCGGTTCCATGTCGGCTTTGGCAACAAGCGTGGCTTCCTTTTCCATGCGTGCGCAATGATCCTGCAGGCCCTTAAGGGCCGCCGCATCAATGATCGGACCGATATCTGTTGTCAGTTTGGCTGGGTCACCGATGACACGCTCCTTGAGCGCGCCCTTGAGCATATTGATAACCTTGTCGGCCACGCTGTCCTGCACGAACAACACACGCAGTGCCGAACAACGCTGACCTGCTGACCCAAAGGCTGACTGGATCACATCGTCACTCACTTGCTCCGGTAGGGCCGTGCTGTCCACGATCATGGCATTCTGGCCACCGGTTTCAGCGATCAGTGGCGCGATGGCACCATCTCGGTTTGCCAGTGTGCGGTTGATGATCTTGGCCGTTTCGGTGGAGCCAGTGAAGGCAACGCCGGATACGCGCTCGTCAGCTACCAGTGTCGCGCCAACGCGGGCGCCATCACCCAACACCAGATGCAATACATCGGCGGGTACCCCAGCCTTATGGAACAGTTTCACAGCATGCGATGCCACCAATGGCGTTTGCTCAGCCGGTTTGGCAATCACGCTGTTGCCAGCCGCGAGCGCCGCGGCAATCTGGCCAACAAAGATTGCCAGCGGGAAATTCCAGGGCGCGATGCACAGGAAGGTACCCCGACCACCCAGATGCAGCTGGTTCTTCTCGCCGGTTGGGCCAGGCAAGTTGATTGGCGCGCCGAAATGCTGTTCTGCACGGGCGGCATAATAGCGGCAGAAATCAACGGCCTCACGCACTTCAGCGATCACATCAGACAGTGTTTTGCCGGCTTCGCGCACGAGAAGGTCGGCAAACGTGTCACGATTGTCTTCGATGGCGTCCCCCATGGCGCGCAGGATTTTTGCGCGCTCAATACCGCCAAGCATGTTCCAGTCCCGCTGCGCTGCCATTGCGCGGCCCGCTGCGGTTTCCAGATCTTCGTCTCGAGCTTCACGGGCTGTACCCACCACTTCTGATGTGTTGGCCGGGTTGGTTACATCAATCGGATCGCCACCCACTTCTATACCCGCCACAATGCTGGCGGCTTCATATTTGTGGGATTTGCGTTCTTCGAGGGCAGCCATCAATGGCTCATACTGGGTGCGGTCCATAAGATTGCATCCTTTGGAATTTTTGCGTTCGTCGCCATAGATATCATCCGGCGTCGGGATCAGCGTGTGCCTGAGGGCAGGGGCGTCATTGATCGCGTCGATCGGATCACCCGCCACGTCCTCTACTGGCACTTTCGCGTCCATAAAACGGTTTACGAAGCTTGAGTTGGCACCATTCTCAAGAAGCCTGCGCACCAAATACGGCAACAGGTCTTCATGCAGGCCCACAGGGGCGTAGGTGCGGGTGCGAATGGTATAACCAAGCGCGCGGCTAGCGGCTTTATATAGCAGTTCACCCATGCCGTGCAGTTTCTGGAACTCGTACCGCTTGCCCTCTGCCATATAGGCAATGGCAGCAATTGAGTTGGCATTGTGCGTCGCAAACTGCGGATAGATGGCATCCTGTGCTTCAAGCATGCGTGCAGCGGTATACAGATAACAGATATCCGTCGATGGCTTGCGCGTATACACAGGATAGTCCGTCAGGCCCAGTTCCTGGGCATGCTTGATCTCAGTATCCCAGTAGGCGCCCTTCACAAGGCGCACAGCAAACTTGCGTTTGGTTTCGCGCCCAAGAAGAACCAGCCAGTCAATCACATGCGGTGCACGTTTCTGGTAGGCCTGCACGGCGAGGCCGAGGCCTTCCCAGTCGGCTAGATCAGGATCTGACGCAAGCTGTTCGATGATGCGCAGGCTGATGTCCAGACGATCTGCCTCTTCGGCATCGATGGTCATCTGAATATCGTAGGATTTGGCCCGAAGCGCCAGTTCCTTCACGCGTGGCAGCATTTCAGCCATCACGCGGTCATTGCTGGTTTCTTCATAGCGTGGGTGCAGGGCCGAAAGCTTGATCGATACGCTCGAGCGGTCGTGCGGGTCGGCGCCATCGGCCTTCGTGGCGGTACCTACTGCATCGATCGAATCCATATAAAGCTGGAAGTAGCGATCTGCAGCAGCCATGGTGCGCGCGCCTTCGCCCAGCATGTCGAAACTCATCATCTTGTGTTCGGCAGGCTGTTTGGATTGCCGCGACAGGCCTTCCTTGATATTGCGGCCAAACACAAATTGGCGGCCCATTATCTTCATGGCCTGGTTCACGGCTGTACGGATAACCGGTTCGCCGCTACGGGTAACCAGCTTTTTGATCCATTGGCCGGGATTCTTGGTGATGGATTTATCCAGCTTGATCACGCCACCGGTGAGCATCAGCGCCCAGGTGGAGGCATTAACAAACAGGCTGTCGGAGCGGCCCTTGTGGGACGCCCAGTCACCAGACATGATTTTCTCGGCGATCAGCTTGTCCTGTGTCTCGACATCAGGCACCCGCAAAAGCGCCTCTGCCATACACATCAGGGCAACGCCTTCCTGGTTGGAAAGGCCAAACTCGGCAAGGAAGGCATCAAGGCTGCCTTGCTCTTCTTTCATGGCGCGTGATTGCGCCACTATGGCTGCCGCAGATGTTGCAATGTCGCGGCGTGTTCTTTCATCCAGCGGGAAATTCTCAATCAGGCCCGAGACAACCTCGGTTTCGTCGCGCAGATAGGCGGCACGCAAAGCATGCATGGCGCTGTTCCGGTCTGCTGCCGGTTGGGGCTCAATTCGAAGTTTGGCCATAAAATGATCCCTCTACCACACTTCGGTTACAGATAATATTGTATCCAATTTATCTTGGATTTGTTTCCCCCCTTATCGCCTATGAAACCGCGAGAAAAGCAGAATCGTACCCTGCGTTGAAAATGGGCAAAAAAATTATCCAAAC
Organism: Alphaproteobacteria bacterium; assembly: GCA_013372975.1. GTDB lineage: Bacteria > Pseudomonadota > Alphaproteobacteria > Sphingomonadales > Kordiimonadaceae > Kordiimonas. The sequence goes on along the minus strand of JABXIS010000004.1, from coordinate 119,194 downwards.
AGCAGTCAAAGGCTCGATTTGGACAAGTTTTTTTTATCTGTAACCTGTTCTCGGGCCGCAAGATCAGCCAAATACGGACAAACAGGTAAAAGACTCGAAAAAAAAGGCGCCACACAGGTAGCGCCCTCTTCAACGTCGGTGTTTCGGTTTATGCCAATTTGGTCAGCATTTCCTTGGTATAGGCCTCAAGGTTGGCCATCTCATCGGCTTGGACCTTTTTAGCCCAATCCGGGTTGGCGATCAGGGCCCGGCCAACGGCGGCCAGATCGAATTCGCCACGCTCCATCCGGGTTATCAATTTCTCGAGGCTGGCGGGCTTTGCCTCCAGAAAATCTTTTCTGCCTTCTTCTGCGAAAGCGGTGTCGAGGCCCACGCTGCCAACAGTGATGGTTGGCTTGCCGCTCAGCTTTTTGGTCCAGCCTGCGAGGTTAAGGTCGCTGCCTTCAAATTCAGGGTCCCAGAAACGGCGCGTTGAACAGTGGTAAATGTCCACGCCTGCGTCCGTGAGGGGCTCAAGAAACTGTTCCATCTCGAGCGGGCTTTTGACCAGCTTCACGGAATAGTCCTGTTGTTTCCATTGCGACCATCTGAGGATGATCGGGAAATCAGCGCCAACTTCAGCCCGGATCGCCTTGATGATCTCTGCGGCAAAGCGCGTGCGACCAACGTGATCGCCGCCATACTCGTCTGTACGCTCGTTGAGGCCGCCCCAGAAGAACTGGTCCACCAGATAGCCGTGGGCGCCGTGCACCTCCACGCCGTCAAAACCAATGTCTTTTGCGTCCTTGGCGGCTTTGGCGAAGGCGGCGATCACGTCTGCGATGTCATTTTCCGTCATCTCATGGCAGCGTTTCTTGCCGGGCATAACGAGCCCAGACGGGCTATGGCCCGGCACATCCGGGTCAGGCTCGGTGCCTGGGCGGCGAACGGCACCCACATGCCACAGCTGCGGCATGATCTTGCCGCCTTCTGCATGCACGGCATCTACCACTTTTTTCCAACCGCTGAGCGCTTCATCACCATAAATGAAAGGTACATTGGGGTAGCCGTTGGCGGCCTTGTGGCCAACACAAGTTCCTTCGGTGATGATAAGGCCAACGCCACCTGCAGCACGGCGGCGGTAATACTCCACATTCAGGTCATTGGGGACATTGCCGGGGGAAAAGGTGCGTGTCATGGGTGCCATAACCACACGGTTTTCCAGTGTCAGGTTGCGGCTTTTGAAAGGGGCAAACAGCGGTGCTGTACTCATACGTCTTGTCCTCAAATTATCTGCCCGGCAACTGCAGGCGGGTTTGACACCATAGCTAGCGCGCGGGAGTTGGCTTTCAAGGGGCAAGGGTTTCCTTTCCGCCATCACACTTATGTTAAGGCCCTTCCAGAAGGGGACGTTCAGGGGTAGAAGAAAAGCAAGCTTTAAGGGGAGACATCATGCGTTTGAAATATGTTGCCGCAGTTTTTGCAGGGCTTTGGCTGAGTGCGGGTGCTTCTGCCGAAGGCGCCAAAAGCCTCCATGACTTCACTGTCACATCCATCGAGTTTACGGACATGCCGCTTGCGCAATATGAGGGCAAGGCTGTGCTGCTGGTAAACACGGCCTCCTATTGTGGCTATACACCGCAATATAAGGGGCTTCAGGCGCTGTGGAGTGATTATCGGGACAAGGGCCTTATTGTTCTTGGTGTGCCCGCCAATGATTTTGGTGATCAGGAGCCGGGGTCAGAGAAAAACATCAAGAATTTCTGCAAGGTCAATTTCCAGGTCGATTTCCCCATGACCAAAAAGATGGTTGTGGACGGCAAGGAAGGCACGGCGGAAGTGTATGAATGGCTTGCTGGCGTGCTCGGTGAAGGCAGTCGCCCCAAGTGGAATTTCCACAAATATTTGATCGGGCCGGATGGCACACCGGTGGCTTACTTCCCAAGCAAGGTAACCCCGGAGTCAGCAGAACTTCGCGCAGCCATCGACAAGGTGCTGCAGTAAGGGGCCAAAGTCCCCCTTTTTAGGCCAGCAGTTCTGCTGCCACTTCCTTGAAGGGGCGTTTGTCCAGAAGCTGGTCTTTGCTGACGGATACTTTGCCAGCGATCAGCTTCTTGGCGTTCATGAATTCGGCAATGCGGCCAATGCAGTCTGCCGCGATCATTTTGCCATCCTTCAGATAAAAGAAGGCCACAGACCGTTCGTCAGAGTTTCCGCGCATCACAAGTTCATCATAACCCTCGGAAAGACCGGCGATTTGTAGTTTAAGCCCATACTGGTCTGACCAGAACCAGGGTAGGGCGTTATAAGTCATATCGCCGCCAAGGGCGTTTTCTGTGGCCACCTTGGCCTGATCAACGGCGTTTTGCACAGATTCAAGCCGCATCGGGCGATCATAGAAAGCATGGGTGAACCAGGCTACATCGCCAACTGCGAAGATATCAGGGTCACTGGTACGGCAATGATCGTCGACCGGGATGCCCTGTGGCAGCACATCAATGCCGGCAGTTTCTGCAAGCTCAGTGTTGGCAATCAGGCCGATGCCTGCAATAACCATATCCGCCTCATACCGGCTGCCATCTGATGTGAGGACTGCGTTTGCACGGTCTGTGCCCTCAATTTCGGTAACCAGCTTGTCTGTGTGGATTTCCACACCTTCTTCTATGTGCAGGTGTGTATAAAATGCGGACACTTCGGGCGCTACAACACGGCCGAGAATACGGTCGGCGGCTTCAAGGATCGTTACCTGCTTGCCAGCTTTGCGCGCGACTGAGGCAATTTCGAGCCCGATATAGCCGCCGCCCACGATCACGAGCCGCTTGGCGTGTTCAAACTCGCCACGCATGGCATCAGTGTCTGCCATGGTGCGCACATAGTGGATGCCGGCGAGGTCTGATCCCTTGCAATCAAGCCGCCGGGCTCTGCCGCCAACTGCGAGGATCAGCTTGTCATATGCCAGCGTTTCACCATCGGCCAGCGATACCGTCTTTGCCAACCGGTCAACCGATGTGGCGCGAACGCCCAGCTTGAGCGCGATATTAGCACCCTCATAGGCCTGTTCCCTAAGGATGGGTAACCGTTCGGCACCAATCTCACCCGAGAGGTACATTTTAGAGAGCGGCGGACGCTGGTACGGTACAACGGGCTCATCGCTCACCAGCGTAGCTTCGCCTTCAAACTTGTGTTGTCTCAGCGATGTTGCGATCTGGGCGGCGGCGTGCCCGCCACCCACGATGACAAGTTTCATGGATCAAAATCCTTTGAGTGGCAGGCTGTCTGGTCGCCTGAGCCAGTTATCTGCTGGGTAATGCGCCGCGCCATCGATCACATGAAGGGTGTAGGCGTGGCGTGACTTGTTGGATCTGTTGGCGGACGACATGTGCGGGAACATGCCTCCAAACACAAGTGCCGTACCTTTGGGGGCCGGCAGTGCGACCTTTTTGTCTTCCGCAAACGGGCGGTCGTCCAGTTTTTCAAAATAGGTGCCGTCCCCATCCGGTTTGCGGCGGAAGGCTGACCGTAGCCCGCCATCCTTGTGCCCGCCTGGGATACCCCAAAGGCAGCCGTTTTCCTCCGTGGCGTCCTCAAGGGCAACCCAAATACCAAGGCAGGTTTCAGGGTCTGTGCGCAGGTATGTACCGTCCTGATGGCAAACCACCTCGCCGCCGATCTGTGGCTGCTTGAAAATATACATGCTTTGAAGCGGCAATGGGTTGGCCTGGCCAAGGCCTTCACAGATGTTTTTGAAGGCATCCTGACGGGCAAAGGCGCCAAAGGTTTCATCCAGGTCATGCATGGCATGGCCAACCTTGTTGATCGCCAGCGGCAATGGCTTGGTGAGTTCACCATCCTCGCCGAACGCTTCTTCCTCGAAAAAGAAACGGGTTTCATGGCCGGATTCGAGGAAATAGGCATCCTGATCATGGTTGCGGCCGGTGGTGGAAAAGATCGTGCGATGTTCTTCCACATCGAAACCATCGATCATCTCGGCCATGCGAGCCCTGAGGCGATCACACATCTCGGCGCTTACGAGCCCGTCCAGAACAAGGACGCCGTCGCGCTCAAAAGCAGTTTTCATCTCAGGGGTGATCGTCTCAAAAGTGCGTGCATCAAAACGAGGCAGCATTATCTACTCCATCAAAGCCCGGCCCGCCGATTGGCACATGCCCTACGGAAGTTGATTTAGACCCGGCTTTAAGACTGAAACCAACCATAATGGGGCAGGGTCGTCAAGCCGTTAGCGCGGGATCGGGCTTGCGCGTTTGAAGGGGCTGGTTTAGGGGTTGGTTGGAGCTTGGTTTAATGTATCGGGGGATAGTGTGGCTGTTTCTGATTATATCCTTATTGGCCTTCTAGGTTTGGCGCTTGTGGGCATTCTCATGCTTGCACGCAAAATGGCGGCTCTTTCAGGGAAACTGGAAGGCGCAGAGGCGCAAAACCAACTGATGCAGATTGAGGCAGGCCTTCGGTACATGAACGAACAGGCGGGCGAACGCGAGAAGGCGATCCGGGAAGAATTTCGCGGCAACAGGGAAGAGCTTACCAAAGCGATTACCCAACTTGGCGAGACAGTTCGAAAACTTGGGGCTGATCAATCGACCCAGCAGCAACAGTTCCGCGACAAGCTGGATGAAAAGATGAAAGAGCTTCGGCAGGAGAACAGCCAGAAGCTGGACGAGATGCGCAAAACGGTGGACGAAAAGCTGCAAACCACCCTTGAAAAACGCCTGAGCGAAAGCTTCAAAACCGTATCTGAGCGCCTTGAGCAGGTACATAAAGGCCTTGGCGAAATGCAGACACTGGCCACCGGCGTAGGGGATTTGAAGCGCGTGCTTACCAACGTGAAATCTCGTGGTACGTTTGGCGAGGTCCAGCTTGAGCTTCTGATACAGGATGTGCTCACCCCCAACCAGTATGTGGCGAACTATGACTGCGGCCGGAAAGGCACGCATGTAGAGTTTGGTATTCGCATGCCGGGCGCTGACGCCGAGATTTACCTGCCGGTGGATGCCAAATTCCCGACAGAAGACTATGAGCGCCTTCTCGCGGCCGTGGAAGCGGGTGATACGGACGGTATCGCCACGACGCAGAAGCTGCTGGCAAACCGGGTGAAGGGCTTCGCCAAGGATATTGCCACCAAATATATCAACCCGCCCTATACCACACCTTCTGCGATCCTGTTCCTGCCCACTGAGGGCCTGTATGCGGAAATGCTTCGCATCCCCGGTTTTGTGGAAAGCCTGCAGCGCGAATTTAATGTAACGGTGACAGGGCCGACCAACTTCCAGGTGCTGTTGACGACCTTCCGCATGGGCTTCCAGCAGATGGCCATGCAGGAACATGCCCAGGAGGTTTGGAAAGTGCTGGGCGCCGTGAAGGGCGAGTTCGAGAAATATGGCGAACAGATCGCCGCCATGGGCAAGAATGTAAAGGCTATGGAAAACCATATCGACAAGCTGGAAACCCGCAAAAACCAGATGTTGCGGGCGCTCAAGTCTGTGGAGCAGGTGGAAGACGGTACTGCGCAGAATCTGTTGCCAGACGATACGGACTAACGCCCGAATAAACCCGGTAGGATTGATCAGCGTCAATTCGGGTGGCTGGGCTTCTTGATAGCTTTTGTTCAGGCAAAAGAAACAAGGAGAGCATCATGAGCCATGTACCCCACGAACTGCGCGAAGAGTTTCCGGAATTTGCAGACCAGTTGCATGCCCTCAAGGAGAGCGATGCGCATTTTCGCAAACTTGCGGACCAGTATCACACTGTGAACCGGGATATCCACCGGCTGGAAATCGGTGAAGACCATGTTTCCCAATTTACCGAGGAAGACCTACGCAAGGAGCGTATGCGCCTCAAGGATGAAATCTACGGTATGCTGCGCACTTAGCGAAAATAAAAATAATCGCCATATAAGTGTAAAAATAGTTCCATAGATTGATTATGGTCAAATTCCTCGAGACCACCTGACGCTAACAAGGCTCCATAAAATTATGGGGTCTTGTTATGCGTTATATTCCTTTTGACTTGTTGGCAGAAATACCGGGCCGCGAGGAAAAGTTTTGGGCCTTGATCTGCTCGGACGATCAATTCTACCGCCTTACCCGCGCCTATAACACAATCAGCGAAAGCCTGTACCGCGTTGAGGGACGCGGTGAAGATGACTTTGTGTTCGAGCACAAGGACCTGCGCAAAGAACGCCTTTGGCTGAAGGATGAAATCTTCTACCGCCTGAGACATTAGGTCTTTTACTTGACATGCAGCCAAAAGGGTGCCTATAAATATGCAGTCAAATAGCTGCATAAGGTGATGCATGGATATTGTCTTCAAGGCGCTTGCCGATGAAACCCGGCGCCAGATGCTGGACCGGCTTCTTGAGAAGCCGGGGCAGACACTGAGTGACATGGTGTCCAATACGGGCATGCGGCGGCAATCTGCCAGCAAACACCTGAAGATACTGGAAGAGGCGGGGCTTGTGGTTTCGCGTAGGGAAGGGCGGGAGAAACTTCATTTCCTCAATCCTGTTCCTATTCAGGAAATCAGCCACCGCTGGGTTGATAAATTTTCCAAAGTGCGGGCAGAAGCCATCCTGAACCTGAAAGCCGCTTTGGAAAGCGATGAACAGACTGGAGGGTAGGGCAATGACCAAACCGGAATTTCATTATGTAACTATCATTGACGCGCCAGTCCAGAAGGTGTGGCAGGTCCTTACGACAGCAGAATTTACCAGTCAATATTGGCATAATACCCGCGTGCAGAGTGATTGGCAGGTGGGAAGCCCGGTTGTGTTTTTGGTAGATGGTGACGAGATTGGCTGCGAAGGAAAGGTGCTTGAAGTTGAACAATATACCAAGCTTTCCTATAGCTGGCGTTTCCCTCGTAACCCGGCGTGCGCCGCGGAAGAGCCATCAATCGTTAGCTTTGAACTGGAAGATCTGGATGGGTCCACGAAGCTGGCCGTTCTCCATACCGGGTTTGCTTCGGCAGAAAGCCCTACATATCAGATGGTGTCGGGCGGTTGGCCGTTCGTTCTTGCCGGCTTGAAAACGCTGTGTGAAGCAGGGCAGACACGCGACTTTTCCGCCCTGATGCAGGGCTGAGTATCGCCCCAACGGCCAATTATGACCGCAATATGTCGCGAATTGCGATGAAGCGTTCCAAAAACGCGCCGGGTGCTATTGAAGCTTTTGAAGGCGCCCCCTACATTAGGACTGTAGCCAAGAGCAAAGACTCATCAAAACAAAGGCTATAGCGAACGACAGTGAAAATATATGCGCCGCCTCCCCGAACAATAAAAGCGGCCAATTGCGAAAGCAGCGAGGATATAATGTTTACGACCTTACTTCACGAAGCCAATGGCTTCTCTGGTGTCAGACACCAGCTTCCGCCTCAAAGTAATTCATTGGCTCTTCAGCCAATCAGCCGTACCTGGCGCCGTCAGCGCAGGGCAAACCGGCTGGCGCGTTTGCCGCACGCTGCATAAGCGGCAAAGATTTGCGAGCCTGCTGCTGCAATCCAGCTCTAAGTCTCTGTGCGTCATAGCGTTTGAGCAATAGCGGGTTCCGGTCGGGTTGGGTATGGACATACCCCTGACCCTAGCCCCAAGAGCCGTATCCGGCCCGACCAAACTTTCCCTGTATTGAGTACCAATGTTGGACTTCCCGTTCGGGAGTTCTGCGTTTCTTTCCTTAACCTACCCAAGCACTCGGCGCCTCTTTCCCAGGGGCGCCGATTTTTTGAGCTGTACCAATCATTCAGTACGCAAGGTATCAATTGAGAGAATTACAAGCCGGTTCACTCTGCCGTCCAAGCCCAGGAATGGGTATAGGTGGCCGTCGAAATCATATTCCTTGCCGTCTTGTTTCGTGTAGCGGTCTTGCCGCCGCACAATAGTCTGATTGTCGACCGCACGATGGAAATCTTGCATATAGACTTCATAGTTTCCGCCGAGGTCCATTTCATCATAATATTTGCCGCTTAAATCTTCTCCGTAGGAAGCCACTACTGATACGCCGGCAACGCTGTAGCGAAAACGTCTTGGGTTTTCCTCAACCTGAATAAGCGAAAGGTAAGGGATTACGTCCTCATGAACATCTTGGATGCGGAAATCCAGAAAGTCGGGAACCGCCTTGTCCCCTCTGATGTTGTTCCAATAGTCTTCAAATAACCGTGCAATCTGATTCATATATCGCCATTTCCCCAGCGTATGATGAAATTAGCGTAACGCATTTCCCTTCTTGCGGCAAAGCCTGAAGGGCGCTTGACCAAACGCCAGCTCTGCATGAAAAGAGGAATTGGAGGGCTCTGTGAATGGCGAATCTATTTGATGCAGCAGGAATGGATATGACGGCAAAACCAGACTGGTCGGCAGAAGCACACATGCTAGCGGAATATGGCGGTATGGTTTGCGGGGTTGATGAAGTGGGCCGCGGGCCACTTGCCGGGCCAGTTGTGGCGGCGGCTGTTATTCTGGACCCCGATGATATTCCAAGCGGCCTTAACGACAGCAAGAAGTTGTCGGAGAAGAAACGGACAGCCCTCTATGGTTTGATACAGGAGAAAGCAGTTGCTGTTTCGATTGCCGAAGCAAGTGTCGAGGAAATAGATCAGATCAACATCCTCCAGGCTTCAATGCTTGCCATGCGCCGGGCCGTTGCCGGGCTTACCCCCGTGCCCACGGCCGCCCTTGTGGACGGAAACCGTGATCCTGATCTCAATATGCCCACTCGCACCCTGATTAAAGGCGATGGCAGGTCACTTTCGATCGCGGCTGCGTCGATTATCGCAAAAGTTTTTCGTGACGAACTGATGAAAAAACTGAGTGAGGAGCATCCTGAATACGGATGGGGTCAAAACGCAGGATATGGTGTTGCCAAACATATGGCCGCACTAAAACTTGTGGGTGCGACTCGGCATCACCGTCGTTCTTTTGCCCCGATTCGGCAGATTTTGAGTGAAGAATAGCTTATAAATGCATGATTCCTTTATAAGAATCGCTTGACACCGATTCGTTAGCGACTCATGATTGCCGTCATAAATCGTCGAAAAAATCAAAAAATTAAGCTCAAAAATGGGCGTTTTCGACGGTGTGGCTAACAAGCCGGGACGGAGAAAATTGATGGCTGAAGCTAAGAACGCGACCCGCAAGGGTTCTGCGACCCTTTCGCTACCGCTGAACAAAATTGTTCAGGGTGATTGTATCGATGTAATGAACTCGCTGCCCGAGAAGTCTGTGGATGTGATATTCGCGGACCCTCCATATAACATGCAGCTCAAGGAAACGCTGTCGCGCCCTGATAATAGCAAGGTGGATGGCGTGCACGACGCTTGGGACAAATTCTCAAGCTTTAACGCTTATGATGAGTTCACTTACCGCTGGCTGCAAGCGGCGCGCCGTGTTTTGAAAGACACTGGTACGATCTGGGTAATTGGCTCCTACCACAATATTTTCCGTGTGGGCACAGCGCTTCAGAACCTAGAATATTGGGTGCTGAATGATGTAATCTGGCGCAAGTCCAACCCGATGCCGAACTTCCGTGGCACGCGGTTTACCAATGCGCATGAAACACTGATCTGGGCGGCCAAGTCAGCGGACAAGGGTGGTTACACCTTTAACTATGACGCCATGAAAGCCATGAACGACGACACGCAGATGCGGTCTGATTGGGTGCTACCCATCTGTTCCGGCAAGGAACGCCTGAAGTCTGGCGACAAAAAGGCGCACGCAACCCAGAAGCCTGAATCGCTTCTCTATCGTGTGCTGATGTCTTCCACCAAACCAGGCGATGTGATCCTTGATCCGTTCTTTGGCACTGGCACCACAGGGGCAGTTGCCAAGAAACTGGGCCGCAGCTTTATCGGCATTGAGCGCGAAGACAGCTATATCAAAGTGGCGATGGATCGCCTGTCCAAAATCAAAACGCTGGACGATGAGGCGCTTGGCTTCACCGAAAGCAAACGTGCGCAGCCACGTGTACCATTTGGCACCATCGTGGAGCGTGGCATGATTGAGCCGGGCACCACCCTTTATGACTGCAAGCGCAAATACACGGCGCGCGTGCGTACTGACGGCACGTTGATCACCGATATGGACAAGGGTTCAATCCACAAGGTTGGGGCCAGCGTTCAGGGTGCGCCTGCATGTAATGGCTGGACCTTCTGGCATGTGGAAGAAAAGGGTGAGCTCCTGCCCATCGATTTCTTCCGCCAGCAGGTTCGTGCGGAGATGAACTAGTCTCCGCGCAAGATACCTCCGAAGGCACAGATGCCCGTCTGTGCTTTCACCGAAGGCGCTGTCCTTGCCCGGACAGCGCCTTTTTTATTTGTTCGGCGCATTCTTTTTGTTAGTGTTTTTGTTACAAGTTTTTTGATGATGGGGGATGTCATGGACGAAGTTGGAGATGCGTCAGAGGACGTTAACACCACCGCCACGGTGGTAGTGGGGGGATCCTTCACAGGAACAATAGGTGACGATGAGGATATTGATTACATTGCCGTCGATCTTCAGGCTGGCGTTGAATATGTGATCAATTTTGAAGGATCTGCGACAGGAAAAGGCACGTTGGATGATCCGGAGATATTGGATATCCGGAATCCCGACGGTGACCGCTTTGGAATCATTGGTGATGATGATGACGGCATAGGTTTGAACAGCAAACTGGTGTTCGCGCCTGAGACAACAGGAACATACTATATTCTGGCGACAACAGCAGATGGGGGAACAGGTACCTATACCGTTTCCGTTTCACTTTCTTCTTCTGGAGACAAAGAAAAAAATACGGTGAACACAGCCGCGACGGCAGACGAGGCAGGAACATATGAGGGCCTGTTCGAGTATGATGAAGATCGTGATTGGGTGAGCGTGACATTGGAAGGAGGCAGTCTCTATATTTTTGAACTTGATGGGATACATGAGGGTGATTTTGGTGACTCTTATGCCGAATTTTTTGGTGTTTTCGACTCCTCTGGGAGCCAAATTTTTGATGGGACCCAATCAATGTGGGGGGCCCAATCTCATAAGCTGTTGACGTTTGAGCCTGATACAAGCGGTACCTATTTTGTCAGTGTCGGGAATACAGCAGCCCTTGATCCGGACGAAAGCTATACAGTTACCGTCAGGAAAGTGACTGAAGGAACGGATGTCGGCGAGTTTTTGAAAGGTGGCACGGGCGGAGATTTCATCTATGGGGCCGATGGTTCTGATCAAATTTTTGCAGGCCCGGGAGATCTGGGACCGGACCAATTTTTCGGGGGCGCTGGCGACGACGTTCTTGGCGGCGGAGCAGGAGATGACCGTTTGGTTGGCGATGAGGTGACCGGGGAAGGTATTTACAATCTGGATGCCGGGTTTGGAGCTGGCGGGGCAGATGTGCTTTTTGGGGGTACGGGTGATGATACGCTTATTGGTGGCGGGTGGATTCCCCAACAAGGAAAAACTTGGGTGGCGAGCACAGTCGGCGACTATCTATGGGGCGGCGCTGGCAATGACGTAGTTTTGGCAGCTTCCGGCGATGATGTAATCGGCGGTGGTCTAGGAAATGATTATCTGGATGGCTGGGCTGGCGACGATACAATCTATGGTGGGCAAGGTGGCAATGGGTCCAGCTTGAACGACTTCATACTAGGCGGGTTGGGAGATGATCTGATTTTTGCCGGCGGTGGTCTTGACCGTATTGAGGGTGAAGGAGGAAATGACACCATCTTCAATGGTGGCGGAGACGATGTTGTTGCGGGTGGTACCGGCGACGATACTCTTTGGGGAGGTCCTGGCGATGACCTGATTTGGGGACAGGAAGGCGCAGACACCTTTGCCTTCGGGCCAAATAACGGCGCTGATATTATTAATGATTTCGACGTTGCTATGGATGCATTGAACCTCTCAGGGGTCAATGCATCCTTCGCTAGCCTGAATGATATTATTGATGCCGCCACTTTGTCTGAGGTTTCAGGCTATTCCGGCGTACTCATTGATACAGGAGATGACACCAGCGTCTTTCTGCTCGGGCTTGATATATCTGATCTGTCGCAAATTTCAGTCACTTTGTGAGTCGAAATGGATCGTTTGTGGTGATTTGAAAGAAGCCGCTTCTGGATAAAAAAGCCAAGAAATTGAGAGGGGCCGACAAAAAGATGCCAACTTGTCTCGCCGTATAGGGACCTGAGCACATTTTAGCATGTTTCATGGTCGGGGCTGCATATTGCGGCCCTTGCTGTTTTTGCGGGCTTCTTACCGCCAGTGTTTTGCAGTATGGTGCGGGCTTGTAGGCGGAATTGAGGGAGAGAGGCCGTGAGAACACTGTTGTTTGTTGTGTTGGTTGTGTTATCGGGCGCAGGCGCGCTGGCAGGGCCGTCCGACGCAAAACTCGAACTCAAAAATCCTCGTTACCTGGAAAAGGGAGTGGTAACCGGTGGGCAACCAAGTGCGGAGGATCTGGTTCGGTTGCGCGAGCAGGGTATCAAGACTGTAATCAACCTGCGTGGGCAAGGCGAAGTGACCAAGCATGCCGATCCCAAGATTGCCGAGCGCTTCAATTATCCTGAAGATGAAATCGTAAAATCGTTCGGCATGAATTATTTCCACATTCCGGTGTCGTCCAAGGATGGTCTTACGCCAGAGAATGCCAAGCTACTTGATGAAGCGCTTAAAGCTGCCGGAGACGGCGTTCTCGTACATTGTGGCAGTGGGAACAGGGTTGGTGCGATGATGGCGCTCAGGGCTTTCCATGTGCAAGGAAAAGAGGCGGAAGAAGCGCTCGCCATTGGCAAGGCGGCCGGCCTTACGAGCCTTGAACCCAGAGTGAGGGACCTGTTGTCTTTGCCCGCCGCGGAGTAAGGTGATGGCTGAAAATAAAACCAAGCCGACCGAAGTTCAACCTGCGGATTTTATTGGCGCGGTTGAGAATGACCGCAGGCGGCAAGATGCGCTCGAGCTGATGGCCCTTATGGCGGAAATCACAGGCGAAGAGGCCAGGATGTGGGGTCCTTCCATTGTGGGGTTTGGTACCTATCATTATAAATATGAAAGTGGCCGAGAGGGTGATTTCTTGCAGGTGGGCTTTTCCCCCAGGAAGGCCAATATGGTGTGTTATATCATGCTTGGGTTTTCAGGGTATCGGGAACTGATGGACCGGTTGGGCAAATATAAAACCGGAAAGTCATGCCTGTATATTAACAAGCTGGATGATATTGACCGCGCTGTGCTCAGGGAGCTTATCGAGAAATCGGTAGCAGATCTGAGGCAGAAATATGGGCTATAGCTTATAGCTTGAGGGCCGCGATCTTCGTGAAAACTGTTGGAAGTCCCACTTCCTCAAGGGCGTCGATTGGATGCCAAAAGCCATCCTCAACATTATATTTCTGATTGGCTTTCGCAGCCATCAGCCGGGTTTCCAGGTGGAAATGGGTGAAGGTGTGTTTGGCGAGCCCATCTACCGGTTTCCAATAGTCCTCGCTGGGACGGTGCTGGAGCCATTCTTCCTTGCCGGGGAAATCATCTCGGGCTTCCCAGGGTGTTGAAAATAGACCGGGCATGCCGCCCAGAAGCCCCTTGGGCGGTCGGCGTTCGAGAAGCACATGGCCGTCATGCTCAAGCCAGAAGGATATGGCGCGCCTGACAGGTTTGATCTTCTTGGGAGCTTTTATGGGGAAACGCTCGGCGTCGCCAGCTCTGTTGGCCTGACACTCCGCCCGTATCGGGCATAACAGGCATTTCGGATTCTTAGGCGTGCAAACGGCTGAGCCAAGGTCCATCATGGCCTGCGCGAAATCGCCTGCGCGCTCGTGGGGTGTGATATCTGCGGTATGGGCCTTGATGGGCTTTTTTGCGCCCGGCAATGCTTCTTCCACCCGGAACTGGCGGCTAACAACACGTTCCACATTGCCGTCCACCACAGTGGCCGGAATATCAAAGGCGATGGCCGCGATTGCTGCGCCAGTATAGTCCCCGATGCCAGGCAAGGCTTTCAGCTCTATTTCGTTTGCGGGGAATATGCCGCCGTGTTCCCGCGCAACCTTCTGCGCGCAGGCATGCAGGTTTCGGGCACGGGCATAATATCCCAGACCAGCCCATTCCTTCAGAACGTCCTCCTGCGCGGCGGCCGCGAGTTCCTCAACCGTGGGCCAGCGTTCCAGAAAGCGGGAAAAATAGCTTTTCACCGTTGCAACCGTGGTTTGCTGAAGCATGATTTCGGAAAGCCAGACATGGTATGGGTCGGCTTTCACACCCGGTTCCGCTCGCCACGGCAGGGCGCGTCGATTTCGGTCATACCAGGACAGAAGCTTTTCAGCAGTTTTACTCATACTCAAATCTGTTTCTGCATTATAATCGCGATTCTCTGGGTGGGGTGAACAGCCGTTCCTGCGCGGAGACTGTATCGTGCAGGAATGAGAGGGCAAGCCAAATGGTGGCGGGCACAAAAAAAACTACGAAAAAACAACCAGGCGAGAAGGTCTTCAGGCGCCGGTCTGTGCAGCCTGCTTCTCGTGTTGCCTCTTCCCTGGTTTCAACCGCTATTCGCAAGCAGGGGTTTGTGCAGGCAGAAATCGTAACCCGTTGGGCGCACATCGTCGGGCCGGAGCTTGCGGAAAGCACTGTGCCCGTTAGCTTGAGGTTTCCGCGTGGTAGTCGCATAGGCGCTACCCTGCGGGTGCGCTGCCCTTCTGCCTTTGCGCCGCTCCTGACCCACCGTGGTGCGCGGGTGATCGAGATGGTCAACAGTTTCTTCGGGTATCAGGCGGTGGCCAAGATGGAAGTGCAACAGGGACCGTTGCCGCCTGTCAGGCGCCGCAGACCGTATGAAAAGAAACCGCTTGATGAGGCGCAAACTGATCACCTTTCCTCACTTGTGGGTGATGGAGAGTTGAGCCCGCTTCAAGAAGCCGTTAAAAGCCTTGGTGAGTTCGTGTTGTCCCATGCTCGTGATGAAGGATCGGACGACAAGAAGTAACATGTTTATCCGGGGGGATTTCATTTGTTCAAGAGAGTGATCGTTGCGGCGATGGTGCTGTTATCACCGTTTGCTGTTCAGGCACAGGAGGCGCCGGAAGGCGCTTTCCTGAAAGGCGACATCGTATATGGCAGCACCAGCGCGCCTATAGAGATTATCGAATATGGTTCTATGACATGCCCTCATTGTGGCCATTTTTCTCGGGATATTTTTCCGAAAGTGAAAGAAGAGTTCATCGACACAGGAAGGGTGCGATTCATTTTCCGCAACTTCGTGCGGGATCGATATGACCTGGCCGTTGCCACCATTAGTCGCTGCACCACTGATGTGGATGTAACCAAAAAGCTGGTGGATAGTTTCTTCGAACGACAGGAAGAATGGATGCATGCCTCTAACCCCTATGAGGTGATCGCGCAGATTGCCGAAGAAGGCGGAATTTCACAGGCAGAGATGTCGCGCTGTATCTCTGATCAGGAAGCGCAAAAGCATCTGGTTGAGATGATGCAAAAGGGTGTGGAAACCTACAAGGTCTCGCGCATTCCATATGTCATGATGAATGGCAAGGCTCTCGATAACTATGCCTATGAAACAATCAAGGCAGCAGTGGAAGCTGCGGAATAATCAAACAGCCTGCGAACCGACGTAAAAAAGACTCGTCAGCGTTGGTTTTGCAATGTAAACACAATATCTAGTGTACGGGGATGGATTTATGCACAACAAGTATGTTTCTGGATTTAAGGTAGCAACAGCATCTGCTGCATTGCTTGCTCTGGCGGCTTGCGGCGATAGCGGTGAAAAGCCCGCTGATACGGATGCTGCTGAAGCCGCGGCAGAAGCTGTAGAAACACCTGCTGTGGATGTGGCTCAGCAAGGTGAGGGCACATGGGGCGACCTCGTCTATGGTGACCCGGACGCGCCGGTCACCATTATTGAATATGCATCCTTGACGTGCCCGCACTGCGCAACCTTTGCGCGGGTGCATATGCCCAAGATCAAGAAAGACTATATTGATACAGGCAAGGCAAAGCTGATTTACCGCAATTTCATCATGAACCGCGTGGATATTGCAGCGTCGGCTGCAGCCCGTTGCGGCAACGATGAAACCACCAAGAAATTGATGGAAGTCTATTTTGCGCGTCAAAGTGATTGGGCGCGTTCGGCCAATCCGCTGGATGAGTTGGCATCACTTGCCCGTCGCGCGGGTATCAGCCGCACTCAGTTTGATCGCTGTGTGTCCAACGACGCCATGCTCAAGCACCTGATGCAGATGACCATGGGCGCGCAGAAGGATTATAACATCAATTCAACACCATCCTTTGTGGTGAATGAAGAGCTTGTTGAATACAGAACCATTGATGAACTGATGGAAAAGATTGCGGAGGCAGTAGCCGACGGCAGTTAATATCGGGGGCGGCCTTATTGGGGAATGGGGCCGCCTGACTTTGCTAAACAGGGGGAGTAGGGCGCAGCCATGCGTTTTTCGCGTCTGCGATTATCGGGGTTTAAATCCTTCGTCGATCCGACCGAGCTTCATATCGAGCGCGGCCTGACAGGCGTTGTGGGCCCGAACGGCTGCGGCAAATCCAACCTTCTTGAAGCGATCCGTTGGGTGATGGGTGAAAACCGCGCAAAGAGCCTGCGCGGTTCCGGCATGGACGATGTGATCTTCGCGGGCACTGACAAACGCCCGGCCCGGAACATGGCTGAAGTGACCCTGGTGATCGATAACCAGGACCGTTCGGCGCCCGCCGAATATAGCGATGAAGATTTTATCGAGGTTACGCGCCGGATCGAACGCGAATCCGGTTCTGCTTACCGCATCAATGGCAGGGATGTCCGGCAAAAGGACGTACAACTTCTGTTTGCTGACGCGGCTACAGGCGCCCACTCACCGGCACTGGTGAGCCAGGGGCGCATTGGTACGCTTATCAATGCAAAGCCACAGGATCGCCGGGCGATCCTGGAAGAAGCTGCTGGCATTTCCGGGCTTCACTCCCGCAGGAAAGATGCGGAAAGCCGCCTTCGGGGCGCAGAGGGCAATCTCACGCGCTTGCAGGATGTGATCCAGGCGATGGAAACCCAGATCCAGAGCCTGAAACGACAAGCCAAGCAGGCTGTGCGCTACCGCTCTATATCGGGAGATATCCGTCAGGCAGAAGCAAGCCTGATGTACCTGCGTTGGAGTCTGGCTGCAGAAGAAGTGATTAACCTTGAGCGTGCCTTGCGCGAATCTGCCAAGCTGGTGGCGACCGTGGAAGAGAAGGTGGCGGGGCTTGCCAAGGAGCAGGCTGAAACCGCCGCCATACTGCCGCCTCTGAGGGAATCAGACGCCGCCGCCGCGGCAAAACTGCAACGCCTGACAATTGAAAAAGAAAATCTGGAGCAGGAAACAGAGCGCCGGAAACAAACGGCCCTATCGCTTCGCCAGACGCTGGAGCAGATCGGTGCCGACCGTGAGCGTGAACAGGAAATCGCTGGAGATGCGCGGGCTGCGCTCGAGCGCCTGACAACCGAGCAAAAACGTCTTGAGGCAGCGCGTGAAGCCGAAAAGACCAGCGAACAGGAAGTTCGGGAGAAACTCGACCTGGCCACCAAAGCGGCCTCCACTGCCGAAGCAGATTACGATCAGGTAAGTGAGCTTGCAGCACAGGCCCGTGCGCGGCGTTCCAGCCTTGAAAGTGACAAGCTGGCGATTGCTCGCCGCGGGGACCAACTGAGAAGTGAACAGACCCGCCTAAATGGCGAGCTTGATGCCATGACAGCGGAAGACGAGGTCCTCGCAGCGCTCAAGGCTGCAGAGAAGGCTGTTGGAAGCGAGGAAGAACGCCTGACACACGCTTCGGACGCGCTGCAGTCAGCAGAGGCCGCGACCCTGCAGGCCCGAACCAGTCGGAACGATGCGGACACCGCAAAAGCCGAAGCAGAGGGGGCGCATAAGTCAGTTCTGGCCGAGGTCTCCAGCCTTGAGCGTATGCTTGAAGAGATGGCAGGTGCTGACGCAGCGCCTGTGTCTGCGGGCCTGAAAGCCAAGCCGGGGTATGAAATCGCGGTTGGCGCAGCGCTCGGGGAAGAAGCGGAAGCCGGGCTTGACGAATCGGCGGCCCGCTACTGGCAGGGCATGGACAAGCTTGATGCTCCGATGTGGCCCGAAGGGGTGACACCCCTTGCCGATTTTGTGGATGCGCCCACGGTGCTTGCCCGCCGTATTGCTTATACGGCGGTCTTGAATGAAGGTGGGGACGGAAATGCCCTTCATCCATCTTTGCGGCCTGGCCAATGCATTGTAGATCGCGAAGGTCAAATCTGGCGGTGGGATGGTTATGCCCAAAAAGCCGGCGCCCCCAGTGAAGCGGCTGTGCGGCTTGAACGCCAGAACCGCTTGGTCGTGCTGAAGGCAACCGAAGAGAAATCTCGAAAAAAGGCCGAGAGCGCAGTTGCTGCAGCACTTGCCGCGCTGGAGGCACACCAAAAAGCGCGTGAGGCCGAACAGGCCCAGCGTCAAGTGAGGCAGGACGCCGAGAGAGCGCTGGCGGAAGCCCGGCGCGCGCTTGTCGTGGCAGAGCAGGAAGCCAGCAAAAGGGCAAGCAAGGTTAACATGTTCAAGGACAGCCTTGCACGGTTGGCGCAGGAAGAGGCGGAAACCAATGAGCGGTTGGCCGGGATCGATACGAAACTCGCCGAACTGCCTGAAAACACTGCCTTGGAAACCAAACTTCAGGAGGCGCGTGCGAAGGTGGAGGCCCTACGGTCTGATCTGAGTACGGCGCGTTCCGCCTATGACAGCCTAAGACGCGAAGCAGAAAGCCGGAATGACCGCCTGAAGGCAATACAGACCGAATCAGGGGCGTGGCAGCTTAGGGTCTCAAGCGCGGACAAGCAGCTTAAGGCACTGGACGAGCGCCAAGCGGATACACAGCGTCAGTTGGCGGCAGCTGAAGCCAGCCCGGAAGACCTTGAGAACCGTAGGCAGGCCTTGTTGAGCGAGCTAGAAAAAGCGGATGCTGAACGCAAGGCAAGCAGCGACAAATTGATGACCGCTGAAGCGGGTCTTGCGGAAAAAGACAAGGCACTCAAGGAGATACGAGACGCGCAAGCCGATGTGCGTGAAAAGCAGATCAGGGCTGACGCGGCGGTTGAAAATGCGCTCTCCAGGCGCAAAGATATTGCGGCGCAGATTGGCGAACGATTCGAATGCGCACCGACCCAGCTGCTGGAGAAGGTTGGCCTTGAAGCCAGCGACAGCCTGCCTGAAACCATGGTTCTGGAAAGCAAGCTTGAGAAACTGAAGCGTGAGCGGGACCGGTTGGGGGCTGTGAATCTGCGCGCCGACGAAGAACTGACAGAAATCGATGAACAGCTAAGCCATCTGGTGAGCGAGCGGGCAGACCTTGAGAACGCCATTGCCCGCCTAAGGCAAGCTATCGGCAATCTGAACAGGGAAGGACGCGAACGCCTTCTGGCGGCTTTTGATGTGGTGAACAATCACTTTGGCGAACTGTTCAAGAGCCTGTTCGGGGGTGGTGAAGCCCATCTGGAACTTACCGAATCCGACGATCCGCTGGATGCCGGGCTGGAGATTTTTGCAAGTCCGCCGGGCAAACGGCTTCAGGCTTTGTCTCTGCTGTCAGGTGGGGAACAGGCGCTGACTGCGCTTTCCCTTATCTTCGCGGTCTTTATTACCAACCCGGCGCCAATTTGTGTGCTTGACGAAGTGGATGCGCCGCTCGATGACGCTAATGTGGAGCGCTTCTGCAATTTGCTGGATGAAATGATAGGCCGAACTGATACCCGATTCCTGATTGTAACCCACAACGCGGTTTCAATGGCGCGGATGAAGCGACTGTTTGGTGTAACCATGGCGGAACGCGGAATCTCCACCCTTGTCTCAGTGGACCTTGAGCGCGCCGAGGAAATGCGGGAAGCTGGATAATCGCATTTTTTATTAAAAGCCCTTTACTTTCAATGCTTTAACTTATTTTCGATAGACCTTGACACAGGGTGGGGCCTTCACTATGTTGCAGGCGCCTTTAACGGCGCTTCTTTTTTGAAGGAGCAGCCCGGCAGAAACGTTGGTCAAACGCGGGGTTCAGGGGCTTCGAGATGGGTGAAACTGATATTGACCCAAAGCTCAAGGCACTTGATGAGCGATTGAGCCAGGCCAGACTAAAGGCCCAGGGAGAGCACGCTGAAGAGCGGATTTCTCCGATGGGAAGGGCCTTCAGGATGGGAATCGATCTGGTAGCTGGTGTGGGTTTCGGCCTGCTTGTTGGCGTTAATCTGGATGGATGGCTCGAAACTTCCCCTGTTTTTTTACTTGTGTTTCTGTTCCTTGGCTTCGCTGCTGGTATCCGGAATGTGATCCGGGAGGCCAATAAAATGCAGAGAGAAGCGGGCGTTGCCGACGAAGAGCACTAGAAATTGACCGCGATCCGCATAACGCGGGGCGCACAAATAAAGGAGATGGTAGCCGTGGCAGGACCTCTTGAGCAGTTTGAAATCAAGCCTATCGCAGAAATGCAAGTTGCAGGCATTGATGTCTCCTTTACCAACAGTTCCCTTTGGATGGTGATCGTAGTGACCGCCCTGACCTTTTTCCTGGTTGGTGGCACGCGCAAAAATGCGCTGGTTCCTGGTCGCTGGCAGGCCATGGTTGAAATGGCCTATGAATTTATTGCCAATATGGTGAAAGAAAATGTAGGGCGCGAAGGGAAACAATATTTCCCGTTCATTTTTACGCTCTTCATGTTCATCCTTGGAAGCAACCTTGCGGGCATGATCCCCTACAGCTTTACGACGACAAGCCACATCATTGTGACGTTCGCTCTGGCTGCGGTTGTTTTCGTAGGTGTGACGCTGATTGGTTTCGCCAAGCACGGCATCGGCTTCCTGAAGCTGTTTGCGCCGTCTGGTGTTCCAGCGCCACTTTATATTCTGATCGTGCCAATTGAAGTTATGTCTTACTTCACGCGCCCGATCAGCCTTTCGGTTCGTCTGTTTGCCAACATGCTGGCGGGCCACATCATGATGAAAGTATTTGCAGGCTTCATCATCAGCCTTGGTGCTATCGGTTTCGCCGGCCAGGCCGCTGCTGTCCTGCCATTTGCTTTCAACATTTTCCTGACGGGGCTGGAAATCCTTGTGGCTTTCCTGCAGGCCTACGTTTTTGCCATTCTGTCCTGTATCTACCTGCATGATGCGATGCATCCTGCACACTAAGACACAAGACAAATACTAACAGTTTAAAATCAAGCTTCATTCAATAGAGAAGGAATTTAACATGGAACTCGCAGCCGCAAAGATGATTGGTGCTGGTATCGCCACTCTCGCTCTCGCTGGTGTGGGCATTGGTCTCGGTAACATCTTCGGTAGCTTCCTGTCGGGTGCTCTTCGCAACCCATCTGCTGCTCCGAAAGTATTCGGTAACCTGCTCCTGGGCTTCGCCCTGACAGAGGCTGTTGCCCTGTTCGCGCTGGTTATCGCATTCCTGATCCTCTTCACCTAAGACGATCAGTTTGCTGAATGAAGCACGTGGGCGCGGTCAGGCTCTGATCGCGCCAGGTGCTTGTAAGTCCACCTAGAGAGTTGATCTCGAAGTGGCAGGGGCCCGAGGGCTCTACCCATGAAACAACTAGCCATAGAGGCAAGTGATGGCAGAAGCTCATACAGAAGTCGCGCACAAGGAAGCAGGCCTTCCTCAGCTGAATATCGCGACCTTTGAAGAGCAGGTTGTTTGGCTGTTTCTGACCTTTATCGTTCTGTTCGTGATCGTGTCCCGCATGGTTCTGCCACGCGTGACCAAGGTTCTCGAAGAACGTGAAGAGCGGATTGCCAATGACCTGGACACGGCTGAGCGTCTCCGTAAGGATGCGGAAGACGTGAAGAACGCCTACGAAGAGGCAGTGGCCAAGGCCCGCAAACAGGCGCAGGACACTATCCTGGGCGCCAAAGAAAAGATTCAGGCAGACATTGCCAAGGTGCAGGCTGAGCTGGACGCAGACCTTTCTGCGAAAGCTGCGGAAGCTGAAGCCCGTATCGCGAAAGCACGGGAAGACGCGCTGGCCAGCGTTGGTGATGTTGCTGCTGAAGTGGCTGGCGAGCTTGTTTCCAAGCTGGCAGGCCTCGAAGGCGATGATGCCGCAGTTTCCAAAGCGGTTAAGTCAGCTATGGCTGACGTGAAGGGAGCATAGAGATGGCTGGAACCGGACCTTTCTATACTGATCCTACCTTTTGGGTAGCAGGCTCCTTCGTTGTGTTTGTTGGCGGCGTTATGTATGCCAAGGCACACAAGAAAATCGCAGGCATGCTTGACGAGCGCACATCCGCTATCCGCGCGCAGCTCGACGAAGCACAGGAACTGCGTGAAGAGGCCGAAAAGCTTCTGAACGAATATCAGCGCAAGCAGCGTGATGCAGAAAAAGAAGCGGCTGACATGGTTGCACAAGCCAAGGAAGACGCGAAGATCATGGCGAAAGAAGCGAAAGCTGACATCAAAGCCATGTCCGAACGTCGTGCCCGTACCGCTGAAGAAAAGATTGCGCAGGCTGAAGCCAACGCTATCAAGGAAGTTCGCGCGGTTGCCGTGAATGTTGCCATCGAAGCTGCCAGCGCTGTGTTCGCTGACAAGCTGAAAGGAAAAGAAGGCGGCGCTTTGATCGACAAGGCAATCACCGATGTGGAAGCCAAACTGCACTAGAGCGGCAGGCCGGCTTAAAGAAATTCTCGAAACGCTCCGCCTGGTTGGTGGGGCGTTTTTTCTTGTGCTGACCTCACGAGAGATTATACCCCTTGTGGGAAGATGGTTTGATCGGCTGGAGATGTTATGCAGCGGCAAAAAGCTGAAAATCTGATGCGCTGGGCTACACGGGCGTCCGTTTCGGTGGCCGCTACGCTGGTGGTGGCGAAGGCCGTAGCCTGGTGGCTGTCAGGCTCGGTTGCGATGCTGGGTAGCATGACCGATTCTGCGCTGGACCTGATTGCATCCCTGGTGACCATGTTTGCGGTTCGTACGGCCTTGCTGCCGCCGGATGATGATCACCGCTTCGGGCACGGCAAGGCAGAGGCGCTTGCCGGGCTTTTTCAAGCCGCGATCATGTCAGGGTCGGCGGTTTTCCTGCTTCTCGAATCCATTGGCCGAATTTGGGAGCCCGGGCTCGTGTTGCGGTCTGATCTAGTGATGGCTGTGTCAGGTGCTGCTATCGTGCTGTCGCTGGCGCTGGTTATGTTTCAGTCCTATGTGGTGCGCTTGTCGGGCTCACTGGCCATTGCCGGAGATCATCTGCACTATAAGGGGGACTTGCTTCTCAATCTTTCCGTGATGATTTCTGCCTGGCTTTCGCTGCAGGGTGTTGCCGTGGCTGATGGCATCTTCGGCGTGCTGATCGCTGGTTATATCCTCTATGGTGCCCAGGAAATTGCCCGTCCGGCCATCGATATGCTGATGGACAAGGAGTTTAGCGATGAGGAGCGGGAGCGTATCTTCAATATTGTTCTCGAGAGTCCCCATGTGTTGGGCCTGCATGAGCTGAAGACACGCACTTCCGGCCGCGACCGCTTTATCCAGATGCATATCGAGGTTGATGGCACCATGACCGTTGAAGCGGCCCATTTTGTCGCCGACGAGATTGAGGCGACACTCGGCGAGTTTTTTCCGGAAAGCGACATTCTAATTCATGTCGATCCGCCAAGCCAGAAGTCGGATGACCTGACCGTACGGGAACTAAGCGACGTAAAGGAGTAATCAATGCTGACAATCTACGGCATCAAAAACTGTGACACGGTGAAGAAGGCCCGCAAGTGGCTGGAAGCAGAGGGTGTGGAGCATACCTTCCATGACTTTCGCACTGATGGCCTTGACGATGCCCTGATCGCACGTTTCACAGATGCCCTTGGCTGGGAAGCACTATTGAACACCCGGGGCACCACTTGGCGCAAATTGCCCGAGGATGATCGCACTGACGTAGATGCTACGAAGGCAGCAAAGCTGATGGTTGCGCACGAGGCTCTGATAAAACGCCCGGTGTGGCAGAAGGGCGGGGAATTTCGCCTTGGGTTTGCGCCCAAGGATCAGGATGAAATCAAGGCCTGGGCAAAGGGGTAGAGCACAATGAAACAGCAGCCGGTCTTTCAGGTGGATGCATTTACTGACCAGCCATTTGGGGGAAACCCCGCTGCTGTTTGTCCGATGGCTGAATTTCCCGAAGATGCGCTCATGCAGTCCATCGCGCTTGAAAACAATCTGGCCGAAACAGCCTTTATTGTGCCTGTGGGTGATCAGGATGCCCATTATCACTTGCGATGGTTCACACCTGCTATTGAAGTGCAGCTTTGTGGCCATGCTACCCTTGCCAGTGGCTTGGTTGTTTTCAATCACCTAGAGCCAGAGGCAGATAAAGTTGTGTTTGAGACCGTTTCAGGCACCATGAAAGTGACCAAATTAAGCGATGGCAGGTTATGTCTGGATTTCCCGAACCTGAAGCCGACCCCGTTTGATGCACCCGCAGGCTTGGCCGAAGCCATGGGGGAGGCTCCTTCTTATGTTCTGGATGCAAACACTGGGGATGATGACCTGCTAATAGTTTATGACAATGCTCAGGTGATTGAGACGCTGACGCCAGACCCGGCCAAGATGGCGGCCCTGTCACCTTACGGCTTTATCGTCACTGCACCGGGGCAGGGCGACATTGATTTTGTGTCTCGGTGTTTCTTTCCGAACAAGGGTATCCCCGAAGACCCGGTGACCGGTTCGGCCCATTGTGCCGCAGGGCCTTATTGGGCAGAACGTCTGGGGAAGGCAAGTCTTCGCGCTCGGCAGGTATCTGCACGTGGCGGCGACCTTTGGCTTGAGGTGAGCGAGGCACGGGTGAAAATTTCAGGCTTTGCAGTTGAAGTAATGCAGGGCACTTTGTTCCTGCCTTAATTTTTTTTTGAACCTTTCCCTCCTGTCTTGCGTCCTAAAGGGAAACAAAGGGCGCAAGAGTATGAACCGGGCAAAAGAAGATCTGTTGGTACTGGCAGCCCAGGATGGCGACCAGAGGGCGTTTGACGCCCTTTATCGCCACTACAGCGGCCCTCTGTCCCGGTTTGCCTACAGGCTTTGCGGTAACGAGCAGGTCGCCCTTGATGCGGCGCAGGAGGCCTGGATCACCTTGTCCAAGAGCCTGCGCGGGCTGAAGGACCCAAGGGGCTTTCGCCTGTGGGCATACAAGACCACCCGCTGGCGTACGATGGACTTGTTGCGAAAAATGCCAACGACCACGGAGCTAGCTGCGGCTGAGCAGTTGGCTGATCCGAGTGCCGGGGCAGGCGAGATCGCAACCAGTGATCAGCTCGCGCGCCATCTGGCGGCGTTGCCTGCAGCAGAGAAAGCGGTTCTGACACTCTTTTACCTTGAGGAATTGACAGTGGCGGAGATCGCCGTTGTCGAAGAGGTGCCGGTGGGTACCGTCAAATCCCGGCTGAACCGGGCCCGATCACGACTGAGGGATAGATTGACAGGAGAGACGAAATGACGAATTTCGACGAAATGATAAAGAAAGAACTGGCGAAAGAGGCCAGCGATATCGACGAATTGCTGGCATCTGACGGCGGGCTGCCTGATCTGGTCGCCGCATCCTTCAAAGGTAGTATGCGCAAGTGGGTGTGGATGATCTGGGGCATTACGTTTGCCATCAGCATTTTGATGTTCTGGTGCGGCTATAAGTTCTTCATCGCAGAAACGTTCGAGAACCAGGTTTTCTGGGGCTTCTGCACCACCATCATTGCCATGGCGCAAATTGCGCTCAAACAATGGACATGGATTGAAATGAGCCGTGCCAGCATGATGCGTGAGATCAAGCGCCTTGAGCTGGCAGTTTCGGCACTGAGCCGAAGAGGTAGTTAAAAAAGATACTTGTCCGTGAACCGTTTGCTCCTTCTCGCCGTTTATCGGGTATAGAAGAAAAAACAGGAGTGGTTGTGAGCGATCGGTCGCAGGAGGAATTGCTGGTATTGAAGGCGCAGGCGGGGAACCGCCGGGCCTTCGATACCCTGTACCGGAGTTATCAGCCATCGCTTGTCAAGTTTGCCTACAGGCTCACAAACAATTTGGCTGTGGCAGAAGATGCGGTTCAGGAAGCCTGGGTCACAATAGCGAGGACCATAAAGGATTTTGAGAACCCTTCCCATTTCCGGGCCCGCATCTTCAAGGCCGTTCGCTGGCGGGTTATTGATAACCTGAAAAAGATTCGCAGTGGGCACCAGAGCATTGATGAGACTGTTGAAGTTGCTGCGCCCGATCAGGGATTTTGGGCAACACAAGGGCAGATCATTGCCCTGATATCCAAGCTGCCAACGGAAGAGCAGCAGGCTATCTACCTGTTTTATCTGGAAGAACTGAAGGTGGACGAGATCGCGACTGTGATGGATGTACCTGCGGGTACTATCAAGTCGCGGCTCAATCGGGCGCGTGGCCGTTTGCGCACCCTTCTGGAAGGAGAAGAAAATGGTTTCGATTGATGAACGTATCAAAGCGGAGCTTGAGAAAGACGACGGAGAACTGGCAGGACAACTATCTGATACCAGAGGTATCAACGATATGGTGTGGGATGCCTACCGGACGGGACCACGTCGGTGGCTAACACTCATTGGTATCACCATGTTTGCCCTGACAGGCGTGCTTATATATCTGATTGTCAAGTTCGTGGGTGCTGGGGACGCGCATGATGCCGTATTCTGGGGTGTATGGATGGTAATGACCCTGATGACTATTCTGGGTATGGAGCTTTGGTCCTGGATGCAGGTGAACCGTGTGGCAACCATGCGGGAAATTCGAATGATAGCGTTGGCGTTAAAGCGCGAGCAAGAAAACGACTAGTCTTGCCAAATTGCGATTGGGCGCTAGCTTGGTAGCAAGCATCATAACCGGGAAGACGCCATGACAAGCATTTATGATTTTACGCCAGACCGCTTGAACGGAAAACCGCAACCGCTGGAGGACTACAAGGGTAAGGTCCTCTTGATTGTAAATACTGCATCCAAATGTGGTTTTACCCCGCAGTTTGCCGGGCTCGAAGGTCTCTTCAAGGATTTAAAAGATAAAGGGCTGGTTATTCTTGGGTTCCCTTGCAACCAATTTGGAAAACAGGATCCGGGCAGCAATGATGAAATTGGTGAATTTTGCCAAATCAATTATGGGGTCAGTTTCCCGATGTTTGCGAAAGTTGATGTGAACGGGGCAGATGCCCATCCGTTATACAAACACCTGAAGGCGGTGAAGCCGGGGGTTTTGGGAACGGAACGCATCAAGTGGAATTTCACGAAATTCCTGGTCGACCGTGATGGCAATGTGGTGAAGCGCTTTGCCCCAAAGGATAAGCCAGAATCAATCAGAACAGCGATTGAGGCGCTGCTCTGACAGCAGCAAAAACGGTGGAAGAAAAGGCGGGCACAGCTCCGCCTTTTCTGTTTTCAAGCTAAAGTTCGATCCGCCTGAGGGCGTCTGTTGGTTTTCCGCCAGCAAGGACGTAAAGATATTTACCATCTCCGGAAACAGAGAGGCTCACCGGGAAGCTGAAGGTGGCATCAGCGGTATTGCCATCTTCGTGGCCTTCCTTGCCGGAGCCAGCCAGAACCGTCACTGTACCGTCCATGCCTATTTCGAATATCTGGTTGCTTTGCAAGCCCGAAGCGAACAAGCGGCCACCGGCATAAAGGAGATGGCCAATTTTCCATTCACCCGCGCCAGGCACCTGGGCAAAAAGACTTACTTGGCCGTCGGAAGTTACCTTGTAAATTTCTCCACTTTGGCCGCCGCCAACAAAGGCAGTATCGTCTTCCCTAAGAGCTAATCCCAGCGGGTATTTCAGGATGCCGCCTTCTGCAACTGTTGAAACAACACCGTCTGGCGAGACCCGTTTGATCGCATTGGCGCTACCGACTGTGATCCAGATATTCCCCACACTATCCAACGCAAGGGCGTCACCTTTTGGCCCAACCTCGGCCCAATCAACCGGGGGGCGCCCTTCACCGATCAGGGATATGGTGCTGCCGCGCCAGTTTGAGGCATAGAGATCACCATTCTTGCCGAATGTAAGTGCGATCGGGCCTGCCAGGCCATCTGTGAACCGGCTGATCGTGCCCATCGGGAGGTCAATTTTATTGACAGTGCTACCGTCCCACGCGGCCGCAACAAGCAAGTCACCTTCCGGTGTCATTACCATGCCGTCTGCTGGAATAGGTGTAGACAATTTGATTGTCGAAACATCTTTTGCAGATGCGGTGATGGCAAGAAGCGTTATTGCGCCCACTGCCAGAAAGAGTAGGGATCCAAATTTTTTAAACATATTTTCCTCACCTTGTTACCCGACTTTGGTTCCTTATCGGGATATGCAGCTCGAAATAGGTGAGATTGATGTGTCAGTCGTCTCTTCCGATAGGAGGTGACGCTTTTTTCATGATGTTTGCGACGAACCGAACACCTCCGGGAGGATCAAGCTTTGGTTTGGCGGAAGGCGGAAGGTGTTTTTCCTGTGAATTCACGAAACGATCTATTGAAGCTGTTTTTGTTGTTGAAACCTGCTTCAAAAGCTAGCGTCAGGTTTGTGTCTTTTTGGCGCGCCGGGTCCCGCATCAGGTGGATGACTTCCTCAACACGGTATCGATTTACCACGGCCAAAAAGCTGTCATTCAGTTCCTGATTGATCATCTGCGATAAATAGTGGGGAGACGTGCCAAGTTTTGCGGCAACATCAGGCATCCTGAGTGTCCCCTCAAGATAGGGCTTTTCCTTGGCCATATAGGCCTCAAAATCTTCCTTCAGCGCTTTGCTTTTCTCCTTATCCAAAGCAGATCGCATGTACTTTTCATGGTCTGAGCTATCTTCACCACTGGTTGGAGTTTGGGCTTCATGCACAGCTTTGAGCCTGCTTGTGAAAAGAGCAGGGCGGGTGAGCGCACCGAGCCCAGTCGCAAGAATAAAGAAACCATTGATCAATAACCATATATGATCGATTTTCTCGCCAAATCGCCCCCATACGACCAAGGCAATGAACACCACAAGATA
This sequence comes from Alphaproteobacteria bacterium, assembly GCA_013372975.1. Classification (GTDB taxonomy): domain Bacteria; phylum Pseudomonadota; class Alphaproteobacteria; order Sphingomonadales; family Kordiimonadaceae; genus Kordiimonas. The sequence goes on along the minus strand of JABXIS010000004.1, from coordinate 90,235 downwards.
GCAGCCGACCCACGCAGTGAAGGCCTTGGTCAAGGCGCTCAATTGCTGCATGCCTTCACTTAGGGAGCCATCGGCGCTAGCCGCCTCGAAATCAAGCTTGCAGGAGTTGATGAGTTTCAGACTCAGTGATAAGTACGCCAAATTCTGCACAATATTGAATGCGAGTTTGAGGTATGTCTCAAGGCTGATTTCGCTATGTGCGGTAGAAGCCTGCGCAGCTTGCCAGTCTATTTTGAATTGAGGATCGATACTGAGCCAAGGCAGCATATCCCAAAGGATATATAGCGCAGGCAGAAGGTGGATGAGGTCTGACGGGCTGAAATGGCCTTTGCCAAGTAGGGCGCGAGTATAGGCGTAATAGACGGGCCCAATAAGAAAAAGAAGGGCAAAGCTGCTATCAGATACTATGGCGAAATACTGAACGGCTGACGTTTTTGCGAGCGTCATGTCAATCAGGTGAAGGCTCATTAACAAGATCAATAGGGAAAGCCATAGCGCTGCCGGACCGTCCTCTCGGTGACGAAAACCAACTATGGCTGATAGGAATAGCCCCTGCAATGCACTGACAAGCGTGAGCATGCCCAGAAAACCAATTTCGCCGAATACTGTCATTGTCGTTTGACCTATGCTGTCAATTTCAGCTTAACATATTGAAAACATTTGATATAAAATGTGATCACATTTTTCTTTTCATATTCCCTAGATAAATATATCTTGGATATCGCTATATTCTAGCCCCAGTTTTTGCTGTCAGTGAACAGGGGGTGTCATGTGCTCGGAATTTTATCCGTGAATTTGCACGAGGGGAAACAAATCATGTCCAGACTAAAGGGCATTTCAAGGCGGGATTTTCTGGGCGGGGTTGCACTTACTGGGGTAGCCGCAAGTTTGATGCCGGTACAGGTCGTTGCGCAAGGGCTTGTTGACAGCAAAAATGCCTGGACATATCCACCAGCCAAAACAGGTATGCGGGGCAGCCACGTTGGCAGCTTTGAGGTTGCGCATGCGCTTTCATGGGAAGGCCAAACGTTTGAGCGTCCGCGTGACCGTACGGACAGTCGATATGACCTGATTGTCGTTGGCGGTGGAATTTCAGGATTGGCTTCGGCAATACTGGCACAGGAGAAGTTGGGGCCGGATGCTCGAATACTCATTCTCGACAATCATGATGATTTTGGTGGTCACGCCAAACGCAATGAATTCACGGTAAATGGCAAAACCTTGATTGGCTATGGTGGCAGCCAGACGCTTGAAAGCCCTGCTCACTACAGCGAGGGATCAATGGATTTTATTCATTCACTCGGCATCGATACGGAGAAATTCTACCGATATTTTGATCAAAGCTTCTATGAACGTCAGGGCCTTAAGGTCGGTATACATCCAGACCCGGAAATATTTGGGGAGAATGCTTTGCATGTTCGAAGCAGCGGCGGCGGTAGCATTGGCGCATGGGCGGCTTATGATGACGAGGACAAAGAAAATCTGGCTGCTATTATTGCGACGCTTCCATTGGCGGCTGATGAGCGCAAGGCGCTTCATCGATGGCTAGTTGAACAGCCCGATTGGTTGGCTCATCTATCATATGATGAAAAGGTCGACTATCTCCGTACTCACTCCTACGAACATTGTATGCGCGAGTTTGGTGGCCTGAGTGACGCTGCCTGTTTGATGTTGAACCGCGAGGTCATTGGCACTTGGGGCGTAGGATGGGATGCAATCTCTGGGCTTGAAGCTGTTCGTTTCTGGCAAGGAGGTACTCTTGGCTTGGGCCTGGACCCTCTTGGGGTGCCGCATCCATATACATCTGACGAACCCTATATCTTCCATTTCCCTGACGGCAATGCCGGGGTGGCACGCCTGTCGGTCGCCAAACTGGTACCGGATGCTGTTGAGGCTGCTGATATGGACAGCGAGGTGCTGGCCAAGGTGCATTATGACCGTTTGGATCGCGCCGAAAACAATGTTCGAATCCGTCTGTCGTCTACAGCGGTGGAAGCAAAGAACACGGCGGATGGTGTTGAAATCACCTATGTCAGAGATGGAAAGATAGAGCGAGTGGAAGCAAGAGCAGGTATCATGGCTTGCTACAACCATATCTTGCCCTTCATTATGCCGGAACTGCCGATGCAGCAAAAAGAAGCTCTTGATTGGCCAGAGAAGGTACCGCTTGCCTACGTGAATGTGGCGCTTAGGAATTGGCGCGCTTTCAAGAACGCTGGCGTGAATTATGTATTTTCGCCAGGTGGCTTCTTTGCCAATTACTCGCTTGATTTCCCAGTGTCGATGGGCGGTTACAGCTTTTCTGCATCCCCTGATGAACCCATCCTCTTGCATATGGTTCACGTACCTACTGTGCCGGGTCTGACCAGCCGGGAGCAGCATAAGGGCGGGCGTTACCAGATGTATGCCACCACGTTTGAAGAATTCGAGGATGCCGTAGTGGCGGAACTCACAGGTGCTCTTGGTGCCTACGGGTTTGACGCAGAGCAAGACATCGCAGCCATCACGGTGAACCGTTGGCCACATGGTTATGCCTATGAATACAATGAGCTCTTTGATGGCGACATGTCACCCCGGAAGGGGCCTCATATCGAAGCGCGCAAACCTGTCGGCAGACTTGCTATTGCCAATTCGGATAGCAGCGCTTACGCCTATGTGAATGGGGCAGTGGACGCTGCGATCCGGGCAGTGAAAGAACTATATGGTTAGGCGCCTGCCTCTTTGGTTTCCCGAAGGAAGGCATAAAAAAGCACACTGAAGACAATGTCGGCAGAGATAAGTGTTGGCAGCTTCCAGCCATAAGCGCCAATCGCAAAATTAATGGCGACAAACCCCACGACGCCAAGTTTTACGGCCATGCCGACCGCGATCACCGGCCGGAATGCCGGTGGATTATTGGCTGCTATCCAATACAGTGCGCCAAAGGCAGCGATGGCCAGTCCGGCAACTTGGGCGAACACCATGCTGGCGGGGTCAATCACCAGCCCCAGCCTGGCCGCTACAAGCACGGGCGCCACCATTAGCGGCACACCGGCACCAATATTCACCACTGCTGCAATGCGAAACAGTTTTTCATGATTGAGGGCCATGTTTTCCTCCCCGAAAATTCCCTTGGGATAGAAGATAGAGTATATATTGTAGTAGTCCAGTTGGGCATGAGTGTGGTCTGTGGACTGCTCACAGTACTGCCTGCGGCAGAGCTTGAAACTGTGCCGAGGCTTTGAAAGAACTTGCCTCCGCCCATAACTTCCATAATGCTGCAATGGCAATAAACACCTCGGGGGAGGATCTATGGCTGGCAGTGATGGCGCAAAGGGCGCCTATCCATCTTTTTCATCGCGTATTGCGTTCATTATTGTTACGGCGGGTTCCGCCGTTGGGCTAGGTAATGTCTGGGGTTTCACCTATGTGGCCGGGCAAAATGGCGGTGGCGGTTTTGTGCTCATCTATCTGCTGGCGCTGGCGTTTGTGGCGGCGCCTGCCTTTATGGCCGAACTGCTGATTGGCCGCATGGGCAAGGCAAGTCCGCCCACGGCTTTCACCAAGGTAGGGCAGATGGCAAACAGCCGTTTCCCCTGGGCCAGTGTCGGCTGGATGGGGCTGATGGGAACCATTCTCGTGCTCAGTTTCTATGCCGTGATTGCGGGACAGGCTCTCTATTACGGCCTCGTGGCCGCAGAAGGCGGGTTTGCAGGCTGGACCGAGGCGCAGATTACAGGGCTGGATGCCGGCTTTCGTGCCGCGCCCGGCTGGATGCTCTTTTGGGCGGCTCTCTTCATGGCGCTCACAGCAGTAATTGTGTCCTTCGATATTCGCACGGGGCTGGAGAAGGCTGGCAAGGTGATGATGCCCGCCTTGCTGCTAATATTGCTGGGATTGATGGTTTATGCGGGGCAAACAGGAGATATGGCGCAAGCAGTAGATTTTCTGTTTGGTTTTCATCAGATGACACTTACCCCGCGCCTTTTTCTTGAGGCTGTCGGGCAGGCCTTCTTCACGCTCGGTGTGGGCGTGGGTGGCATTATGACCTACGGCTCCTACATGGGGCGGGATGTAAACTTGCCACGTGCCACGCTCTGGATTGTGGCAATGGACCTGTTTGTGGCACTGGCTGCAGGTCTCGCCATCTTCCCGTTGGTGTTTTCAAGCGGTGTCAGCGCGGCCGCGGGGCCAGGTCTTGTGTTTATGACTTTGCCCCTGATCTTCACCGAAATTCCGGGTGGTGCGGTTGTTGCTTTTGTATTTTTCCTGCTGTTGGCGTTTGCTGCCATAACCTCATCCATTTCACTTCTGTCGCCTACGGTTGCACGGCTGGAGGAAGCAGGATGGTCGCGCCGGAAGGGTGCGTTCACAATGGCCGCGCTTGCTGTGGTGATCAGCCTGTTCACCATTATGTCGTTTGCGGGCTGGCGGGACTTTTATCCGCTCGAAGCACTCGGGTTTGAGGGCATGACCGCATTTGACCTGATCCGCGAAGGCGTCAGCAATTTCGTGCTGCCTGTGTCTGGATTTGCCTATGCGGTTTTAGTGGGTTGGGTGCTGTCGCGCCCGTCAGTAAGGGAAGCGCTGCCAATGCAGGAAGGCATGGGCTTCAAACTTTGGTATGCGATCATCCGCTATATCACGCCACTGGCAATTGCAGCGCTTTTTGTAAATGCAGTGTTTGGATAGGGTATGGTGCGGCGTGGAAAGGCCGCACCCCGATCTGTTTTAAGCCCGCTTGCGCGCGGCTTTTTGGGAGCGGTCAATATTGCCGAGCATGCGGCTGAGGCCTGCGCTGTCGCCGCCTTTGCCTGAGCCAGTCTTATTGGAGCCGCCTTTATTGTTGCTGCGCGCGCTGCGCTGTTCGCGGTTCTGGTTGCCGCCTTCGCCGCCACCGTTGCGCTGTTGCTTTTGAGGCCGGCGTTTGCGCTGCTGCCCCGGCTTATGGCTATTGTCGTTTGAGGCTTCTTTTGCAGCTTTTGGTGCTGCGCCCGCAGCCGGAGTTTGCTCACCGCCACCGGTCTTTTTCCGGCGCTGGCGCTGGCGGCGTGGTTCACGCGTCCCCGGTTTCTTACGGCCAATGCGTTGGTTCCGACCACCGCTGCCGCGTTTTTCGGGCGCCTGCGCAGGCACAAGTTCCTCGGCGCTCAGTTCGTCAATCTCGATCTGCATCTTGATCAGCTTTTCAATGTCGCGCAGCAGGTCCCGCTCTGTTTCATCACAGATGGAAATGGCGATACCACTGGCGCCTGCGCGGGCCGTGCGGCCAATCCGGTGCACAAACACTTCAGGCACATTGGGCAGGTCATAGTTGATCACGTGGGACACGCCATCAATATCAATGCCGCGAGCGGCGATATCCGTGGCCACGAGGATCGGCACCTTGCCGGATTTGAAAGCCTCAAGCGTACGAACGCGCTGGCTCTGGCTCTTGTTGCCGTGGATGGCATCTGCCCTCAGGCCGTTGTTCTCCAGCACCTGCGCCAGTTTGTTGGAGCCATGTTTGGTGCGGGCGAACACAACGGCGCGCTCGATGGTTTCGCGTTTCAGCACATCCACCAGCATCTGGCGTTTGTTGGCTTTTTCCACATGCACAAGGGTTTGTTTGATCCGGTCAATCGGTTTGGACTGGGGCGCAACGGCCACTTCCTTCGGATTGTTCAGGAACTCATCCGCCAGGGAGCGGATCTGTTTGGGCATGGTTGCAGACAGAAGGGCAGTTTGGCGCTTCCTCGGCAGGGCCGCCAAAATGCGGCGAACCGCAGGCATGAATCCCAGGTCCAGCATCTGGTCGGCTTCGTCCAGCACAACCGCTGTTGTGTCTTTCAGGCTGATAGCGCCCGTGCTCATATGATCTTCAAGGCGGCCTGGTGTGGCCACAAGGATATCAATACCGCGTGCCATGGCACGAACCTGTGGGCCTGCCTTGGCGCCGCCGACAATCACGGTGCTGGTGGTTTTCAGGAATTGGCCATAGGTGCGGATGCCATCTTCGATCTGGGCTGCCAGCTCGCGTGTAGGGGCCAATACAAGTGCCCGGCATGTTTTGTGCTGCGGCTTTGATTTCAGTTCGGAAATCTTTTGCAGCAAAGGAAGCACGAATGCGGCCGTTTTACCGGTTCCGGTTTGGGCGATGCCGACAAGGTCATTGCCGTCAAGCAAAGTCGGAATTACACCTGCCTGAATTGGCGTAGGGGCGTCGTAGCCTTCTGCCGACAGGGCACGAAGGATAGGCTCGGCAAGGCCGAGGGATTTAAAATTGGTCAAGTCTAAGCTTTCACGTTCCGACGTAAGCACCTAACCCGGCTTGGGCACATCATCGGTTACATCATGGGAAGCTTGCAAAGATCAGCTGCCGGGTTTTTTGGGGCTTCGGCACTGCCGGCCCATTTTTCAAGGCAACGATCTTTTGGGGAAAATTGCTCAAGTCATCTACCGCGTGCGTTGGATCACCTTGGTGATATCGCTCTCTCTGCGCGGTCTGTTTCGCGCCATAAAACACAAAACCGGGGAAATAGCAAGATATTGCGCTATCTACACCAAAGTGGTGGTCACATTTTGGCCCAGAAGGCTTATAAGATGAACCTGTTCTGTGATGATGGGGAGGATGAATGGCGGATATTTTTGACCAACCGGAGTTTGTGAGTAGCGGCGGAGTGAAGATTGCGGTTTACCGGGATGGCCCGGATGTGGCTTCTGCAACAAAGCCGCCGGTGATATTCATGCATGGGTTCCCTGAACTTGCACGAAGTTTTCGGCACCAGATGGCGGGTCTCGCCTCAGCCGGATATCCCGTGTTCGCCCCCGACATGCGGGGCTATAACAGGTCTGACAAACCCAAGGATGTATCGGCCTATGGTATGCCTGCACTGGTGGGCGATATGCGTGCCATCCTTGATCATTTTGGCATAGCAAAGGCTGTGTTCGTGGGGCACGACCTTGGCGCCTTTGTCCTGTGGGCGTTGCCTTTTTATATGCCGGAGCGATTGTTAGGGTGCGCGGGGCTCAGTTATCCGCTGTTGCCTCGGTTGCCGATCAACCCGCTCTGGGGCATGCGGCTGCTGTTTCACCGTAAGATGTATATGCTGCAGTTCCAGAAGGAAGGTCGGTGCGAACCTGTTCTGGAAGCTGATGTAGAACGCACGATGCGATTCATGATGCGCAAAGTGGGCGATTTTGACACCAGCCGGCTTGATATGTCTTTCAAGGGCAAGGCGCTTAATATTATGGAACAGCTTGAAGGCCCGGAACAAGATTGGATCGGCGAGCCGCTTATGGATGAGGCCGAATTCCAGATTTATGTAGACACTTTCCGGGAGCATGGATTTACCGCGCCCATCCATTGGTATCGCAACCTCAAGGCAAACTGGAAGGACATGAAGCGATTTCTGGTGAAAGGTAAATTGCCGTTTGTTGACCTGCCTTGTTTGATCATCACGGCCCAGTGGGACTTTGCGACGCCGCCTAGGCTGTCGAACGGGATGCACAAGTTGTGTGGGCCGCTTGATCGTGTGGACCTCGCGGACTGTAGTCATTGGTTGCAGATGGAAAGGCCAGCTGAGGTGACGGACGCCCTTCGGAGTTGGTTGGAGAAACGTTTCGGTTAGGCCTCATTCTCAAAGGTTGCCAAATATTTTTTGACAAGAGCATTAAGGGTGTTCCGATCTTCATCCGACAGCCTGTCTGTTAACTCCTTTTGTGTAACTACGTGGGTCGTCACCGCATCATCCACAAGCTTAAACCCCTTTTCCGTAAGGGCGATCAGAAAACCGCGACCGTCGTCGGGGTTTTTGATGCGTTCAACAAACCCGGCTTTCACAAGTTGGTCGATCCGATTGGTCATCGTCCCGGATGTCACCATGGTCATATTGATCAGTGCACCAGGGGAAAGCTGATAGGGTGGACCCGACCGTCTCAGTGTCGCAAGTACATCAAAAGACGATGTGTTTAGGCCATATTGGCTGAAGTTGTCGGCCATTGCTTTCGAGGTATGCTGCTGCAACTTCAAAAGCCGCCCCAAAAGCGCCATGGGTTTGGTATCCAGGTCCGGCCTTTCGGCGGCCCATTGTTTAATGATTTCATCAACATGATCCATAGAAGACACTTTTTCATGGAAGTATCTTGACTTCAAGAGAAATATTATTATCTTGATGTCAAGATAAATGAACAGGATCCCCTCATGGCACGCACATTTTCAATTTCAGACCGAGGAAATATCCTCATTACCGCTCTGGCGCCCCTTATATGGGGATCAAGCTATGTGGTGCTCACTGAATTCCTGCCGGGTGGGAATCCATTCTGGCTTGCGATGTTGCGTGCCTTGCCAGCGGGGCTACTGCTCCTGTTGGTGGTGCGCCAGTTGCCAAAGGGTATCTGGTGGCAGCGGGTGTTTATCCTTGGTGCGTTGAACTTTACCGTTTTCTGGTCCCTTCTTTATGTAGCGGCATATCGGCTGCCAGGCGGTGTGGCGGCGACGTTGGGGGCTACACAGCCGCTTCTTGTTGTATTCCTTGCCCGAGCGTTCCTTGGCGCCACTATAAGGCCTCTGGCCATTGTGGCCGCGCTGATGGGCCTTGGTGGGGTTGCAATGCTTGTACTGGGACCAAACGCACAGTGGGATGCGACAGGCGTCCTGGCAGCCTCAGCCAGCGCTGTTTCCATGGCTTTTGGCACAGTGCTCACACGCCGTTGGCAACCCGAAGTTTCCAGCCTGACTTTTACTGCCTGGCAGCTGGCGGCGGGGGGTATCCTTCTGTTGCCTGTGGCGCTGGTGATGTCGCCCGAGTTGCCGACTTTCGATGGCAAGGGCCTGTTGGGACTTGCCTATCTGGCGATCATTGGGGCTGCTATCACCTATGCCCTATGGTTTCGCGGCGTGGCCAAGCTTGCACCTGCTCGGGTGTCGTCGCTTTCTTTCCTTAGCCCCTTGTCTGCCGTTCTTCTGGGATGGTTGATCCTTGGCGAAGGGCTAAGCAGTGAGGAACTGACCGGTGTATTGCTCACTCTCCTGAGCGTATGGCTCAGCCAGAATGCGGCGCGTATCCGAATTTTCCCACGTAGCAGGTTATCCAAAAAGGGAGCATAACCCGTGAACATCATTGTTTTTGGTGCTGCCGGGGCCGTTGGGCGCCGGGCGGTAGACGAAGCGCTCAGCCGTGGCCATCAGGTAACGGCAGTTATCAGACAACCTGAGCAAGCCAAACTGTTCCAGGCATCCGTGCGGGTTGAGTTTGCAGACGTTCTAGGCAGCAACGGCCTTGAGGAATTGCTGGTGGGGCAGGGTCTGGTGATCAGTGCATTGCGCCCACCCGCCGGGTGGGAGCAACTTCTGGTGCCCATGACCGAAAAGATATTGCGTGCCGCAGCCGCCTGTTGTGTCCGCGTGATGGTGGTTGGGGGTGCTGCCAGCTTGAAGCTGAAGAACAAGGACACCACCGTGCTAACCGAGCCCGGGTTCCTGCCTGAGCATTTGCTGCCGATTGCGACGGCATGCCAAGCCCAATATGAGCTTTGTCTGAAGGATAACAAAGCCGATTGGACCTATCAGACACCGCCTGCCATGCTGGAGCCAGGTGTACGTACCGGCCAATACCGGCTGGGTGGTGATGTGATGCTCGCAGATACGGGTGGCCAATCCCGTATTTCCATGGAGGATTTCGCCGTCGCGTTGCTGGACGAGGCTGAACAAATACGCCATAGAAGGAAGCGCTATAGCGTTGCCTATTAGGGAGGGGTGAATTGATAAGCTACTGGCCGGCTGCGATTGAAGGTTTTCTGGTGTCTTTTGGTCTGTTGTTGGCCATTGGACCGCAGAATTTCTACGTGCTTAGGCAGGGTCTCAGGCACCGGCATGTGTTTGCTGTTGCTACCACCACTTTCCTATCCGATGTGCTGATGATCGCTCTTGGCGTCATGGGTGTTGGACGCCTGTTCGCCGACAATCCCACCATTGCTTACTGGCTTGGCTGGGGCGGTGTGCTGTTTCTTCTGTGGTTTGCGCTTAAAAGCCTCAAGGGCGCCATCTGGCCCGATGCGATGACAGACGACCGGATTGAGGCATCAGCGGGTGATGCTGCGGGGCAGGGTGTGCGCATTGCCATTTTGCACGCACTTGCCTTTGCGTGGCTGAACCCGTGGGCCTATGTGGACACAATGGTGCTGATCGGTGGTGTCAGTGTGAAATACGCCAGTGACTATGGCCGCTTGGCCTTCCTCGTAGGCGCGGTGGTGGCATCGGCCATTTGGTTCTACTGCATCGGTTATGGCGCAAAAAAAGCTGCGCCATTGTTCAAAAAGCCTGTCACGTGGCGTGTGTTGGACGGCTTCATTACGATGGTGATGCTAAGTGTGGCAGGCATGCTTGTGCGCCATCAGCTTGGCCTTTAAAGCATCGGTTGCATCGGCAATCATTCTGCGCCAAGCTGCCCCTTCAGGAAGAAATCAGAGACTGAAGGGGGCTTGTGATGAAGCTGTGCGGCCATAGTGTTTCACCCTATTGCGAACGTGTGATCATTGCGCTGGATATCAAGGGTGCCTTGGATCAGGTTGAGATTGATGGGGTACCCGGCGGATTCAAATCTGAACAGCATTTTGGCTATCACCCGATGGGCAAGATTCCGTTCCTTATCAAGGATGATGGCACCAGCATCACCGAAGGGCAGGTTATTGCAGAATATCTGGACCGTGTGCTCGATGGCCCTGATCTGACTCCCCATGACTTCGAAGCAGCCACACAGGCGCGGCTGATTGCCCGTGTGCTCGATCTTTATTATGCCGAGGCGCTCAAGCCATATGGTCGGGTGGCCTTTGGCGGCGAAGCCACGGAGGAAGAGCTTGAGCGCGCAAAAACCGAAGATATCCCGAAGGCGTTTGACTATCTGGAGAAATATCTGGGTGGCGGCAAGCGTGCGGTGGGTGATGATTGGACGTTGGCCGACACGGCCTTGATTTCCCACCTTTACTGGTATGGCGCGCTGCGGGTGCGGTTCGGGCTGGATGATTTTAGCCGATGGCCCAAGCTGGATGCCTATTGGAACAACGTGAAGGATACAGATATCGTGACCCGCTCGTTTGACCGAGTGAAAACATCCTACGATAAATTTTTTGGCGGGAACGGCTGATGTCTGAGGGTGTAATCCATACCGCCAGTTGCCTGTGTGGTGCAGTGAAGGCGGAAATCGTGACTTCCCCCAAATGGGTGGCGCACTGTCATTGCCCCAGTTGCCAGAAGGCGACAAGTGCGGCTTTCGCGACCTATGCGGGCTTTGATGCTGCGGCTGTAAATTTTACGGCTGAGGCGCCGAAAGCCTATAAATCCAGCCCTGGCGTGAAGCGGCGTTTCTGCCCCAAATGCGGCAGCCCTGTTAGCTTCGAAGGGGAAACCTGGCCCGGCGAAATTCACCTGCACACGGGTTTCATCGATGAAGCGGACGACCTGGAACCTACTGGACATGTCTATACCCGCACCCAGAAGCCCTGGGTGAAGCTGGCGGATAAATTGCCGACATTCGAGAAATTCCCACGGGATGAGGAATGACGGAACGACAGAGAATCGCGAGGTTTTGGCTTGATCTCTTTCTGCATGTCGGGGTTTACTTCGCGTTGTTATTCGGGTTGATGCTTTTTATCGCTGAATATCGATGGTTTTACGTTGCAGGCTTGGTCTCGTTTTTCGGAATCTACCTTTTCCTTAATAGAATTGTTCCTGACGAAGAATGATTTAATGGGGCTAGTGGGCGAACTATTTGTCCGTACCAGTCTGATTAGGTGCTCTTGGTGTCATACATCGCTTGTCCCGCGCCCAATTCTGCGCTAATTGAAGCGCAAAGTTTTTCCCAAGATACGAAGGAATAAAGCCCGATGGCTGCCTATCAATATGTCTATCAGATGCAAAAGCTCACCAAGCAATATCCTGGTGGCAAGCAAGTTCTCAATGGCATCACCCTAAGCTTCCTGCCTGACGCGAAGATCGCGATCATTGGTCAGAACGGTGCCGGTAAATCCACCCTGATGAAAATCATGGCGGGATTTGATACCGAATTTGGTGGTGAGGCATGGGCTGCAGAAGGCATCCGCGTTGGATATCTTCCTCAGGAGCCGCAGCTGAACCCTGAAAAGGATGTGCTCGGCAACGTAATGGAAGGCCTTGGCAAGATGCAGGCCGTGGTGGACGAGTTCAATCAGGTTGCCGGTGAATACGGCATGGACCCTGAGAATATGGACCTACTCAACCGCATGGGTGAATTGCAGGAGCAAATTGATGCAGCAGACGCATGGGACCTTCAGTCTCAGGCTGAAGTGGCTATGGACGCGCTCAACTGCCCGCCAAACGATTGGTCTGTTGAAAATCTGTCGGGTGGTGAGAAGCGCCGTGTTGCGCTTTGTAAGCTTCTTCTGGAGAAGCCTGAAATCCTGCTGCTTGACGAACCGACCAACCACTTGGACGCCGAGACAGTGGCGTGGCTTGAGAAACACCTGCAGGACTATAAGGGCTGTGTGATCCTCGTAACCCACGATCGTTACTTCCTTGATAATGTTGTGGGCTGGGTGCTTGAACTTGACCGTGGCCAAGGCATTCCGTTTGAAGGTAACTATAGCGCATGGCTTGAAATGAAGACCAAGCGTATGGCGCAGGAAGAGCGTTCGGATAAGGCCCGCCAGAAAGCAATGAAAGATGAGCTTGAGTGGATCAGGCAGTCACCAAAGGCGCGTCAGGCGAAGTCCAAAGCGCGGATCAAAGCTTATGATGAAATGCTGGAACAACAGCACGAGCGTGTGGCTGGCCCGGCGCAGATCAAGATCCAGCCGCCAGCCCGCCTTGGCGGCAAGGTAATTGAAGCCAATGGCCTTACAAAAGCATTTGGCGACAAGCTGTTGTTCGACAATCTGACATTCAGCCTGCCTCCGGGGGGTATTGTAGGCGTGATCGGGCCGAACGGTGCGGGTAAAACCACACTCTTCAAGCTCATTACCGGCCAGGAACAGCCAGACGCGGGTGAGATTTCAATCGGTGATACTGTGCACCTTGGCTATGTTGACCAGTCACGCGACGCACTCGATGCGAACAAAAACGTTTGGGAAGAAATCTCAGGCGGCCATGACATGTTCTATTTCGGCAAGCATGAAGTTTCTACCCGCTCTTATGTAGGTGCTTTCAACTTCAAGGGCGGAGACCAGCAAAAGAAAGTTGGCCTTCTCTCTGGTGGTGAGCGTAACCGCGTGCATCTGGCGAAGATGCTCAAAGAAGGCGGCAACGTGCTGCTGCTCGATGAGCCGACAAATGATCTGGATACAGAAACTCTGTCCGCGCTTGAGGAAGCCCTTGAGAATTTCGCAGGCTGTGCTGTGGTTATCTCGCACGACCGCTTCTTCCTCGACCGTATCGCAACCCACATTCTGGCGTTTGAAGGCGACAGCCATGTGGAATGGTTTGAAGGTAACTTCGAAGCCTATGAAGAAGACAAGAAGCGTCGCCTGGGCGCCGATGCGACCCAGCCGCACCGGATCAAATACCGCAAATTCACGCGCTAGGGTGACAATCACATTTTTTGGAAAAGGGGCCTCACGGCCCCTTTTTTGTTGCACGCAGTTTTGGTTGCGGCAAGATGGGGTGGGGTATGTTGGAAGGCGGGACTTTTATGGCACTTAAAAGCGGGATCAAGGCGACCATTGCAGCCCTCAGCGTATCCTGTGCCGTCCATGCCACTAACCCGGAAGACGGTGTTCCCCAATTCGCCATTATAGACTGGTTCCCTTTTGGCTGGGCCGAGGACGGTCAGGACAAAGGCATGTTCGTTGAGATGGTGGCCTTGTATCGGCAGTATCTATCGGCAGACCTGGACGCCGTAATCGCTCCTGTGCCTCGGGTTATCCGGGGCATGGAAGAAGGCGAATTTGATTTTACAATAACCTACCGTGATCCCGGCATGCTCGATGTCAAATATGTTGCCGATATTGGTTGCCTCGACAGCTATATCGTTTCCTATAGCGATAACCCGATAAAGAGCCTGGAAGGCTTGAACGGCCTACGTGTGGCTTTCCCAGGTGGCGGGTATTTTGACAAGCGCTTTCGCCCGAACCTCGATCTGGACGGTGTGCAGGTGGCGCAAACCTTTGTGATGTTCAGGATGGCGCTGAGGCGGCGGCTTGACGCTTTCATCATCAATGATGCGGTTTGGCAAGGCTATAAAAACGACCTTTACCCCGGCTTCAAAGTGCCGGCTGAGCGGTGGGCGGATTTCGCGGAACCAGTGGCGATTGAAACTTTGCCTGTGGCTGTCTCAATCTCGCCCAAGTCGCCCCACACTGCCATCGGGCACAGGATTACCGAGCTTTCCCATTCGGATACTTTTATGGCGGACCTGCAAAAGCTGTATGATCGCTATAAATTGCCCAATGCCATGGCATGCCTTGCGCGGGCAGGCGAATAGCCTATTGCTCTTCTTCCTCCAGGTCGTCAAACAAATCTTCCTCTTCTTGTGTGGAAGGAGGGTTGCCGTCATGAATTTCATAGCGGCGTGTCTGCCAATAAACCGTGCGGGCGAAAACGTAGGGGTCGTCCTCCAGATATAATTCCCTGAGAACTTCATCATATTGTACCCGGGTGTCCCAGGCATCAATGCCTGTTCGGATAAGGGCTAGATCAAAGAAATTGCCACTCTGATCAATCTCTTTCAGCGCCTTGGTCGTGGGATCAAGGAATATATAAGTTGTCAGGCCAGCGGTGTCGCGCAGGTTTGATGGGCCAAGGAAAGGCAATACAATATAGGGGCCGTCACCGAGGCCCCATGTTGCCAATGTTTGGCCGAAATCCTCTGAATGATATTTGATGCCCATTTTTTCGGACACTTTAAACAGACCGCCGACACCTGCGACGGTGTTCACAAGGAAACGCCCAAGGGTGGTTCCTGCACGTTTGAACTTGAATTGAAGGATATCATTCACAAAAACCCAAGGTTCCCGAAGGTTACGCATCAGATTGGAAACACCCTGGCGCGGTGCCTTGGGGACTACTGTTGTATAGGCTTTGGCAAGCGGTGTAATGACGGCGGTGTCTGCAGCTTTGTTGAAAGCAAATACAGCTCGGTTCATTGGCTCGAGCGGGTCTGATACCGTAGCGTCGGGGCCACCTGTCTGGCTCGTAGAGGTGCAGGCTGCGGTGATCAACATGAATGAAAGCGCAAAAAATTTGCGCATCTGAAATGTAGCTGGCCGTTTCATCCGTGGTCTATCCTGCGTTTCTAATATGCCGCCTTTTGCTTTTGTGCGGCCTTTTTGCCTCGCCAATGTGGCAACTTGGGGGCGTGCCTACAAGCCTATATAGCTTTTTTCACAAAAACCCAGATCACATTTTCCGGCGCTTTAAAAAGAAATTACCGTCCAAGGCATAAGAATTTCATAACTTTACAAATATAAAGATTTCTTTATATTGCATGAAAAGCCCATAAGGAAAGCAGTATGGAACAGTTTTTGGCAGCACTGAGAGCAGCAAGCGAAGCAACTCGACTTCGCATTCTTGCCTTATTGGGCAAGGGTGAGCTGACTGTTGGCGAACTGGTGGACATTCTAGAGCAAAGCCAACCACGTGTCTCACGTCATTTGAAGTTGATGGGGGAGGCCGGAATATTGGATCGTTTTCAGGAAGGGACGCAGGTTTTTTATCGCCTGGCCGATAGAGGTGTGGGCGCGGCCCTGAATACAGCTTTGCTTGAATTGGTGCCGGAAGATGATGTGACGCTGCGGTCAGATCGGCGATTGTTGGATAATATTCGCGCTGAGCGTTTCGCAAAGGCACAGGATTATTTTCGGGCGAACGCGGCTGAATGGGATCAGATCAGGTCTCTTTATGTGGCCGAAGAAGAGGTAGAGCAGGCGCTTCTGGAGGTGCAGGGCGGCAAGCCTTTCGCGCGCATGCTGGATGTGGGTACCGGTACAGGGCGGATGCTGGACGTATTTTCCCCGCTCGCTGCACATGCGGTTGGTGTTGATGTGTCTCGAGAAATGTTGGCCGTAGCGCGTGGAAATCTCGCCCACAAGGGGCTTGAAAACTGTCAGGTGCGCCAAGGCGATATGTATGACCTTAGTGTGGATGATGAAAGCCAGGATTTGGTGTTGTTTCATCAGGTTCTACATTTTGCCGATGATCCCGCAAGAGCCTTGAAGGAGGCGACGCGCGTGTTGCGCTCGGGCGGGATGCTGCTGATTGCCGATTTCGCCCCTCACAAAGAAGAATTTTTGCGAGACGAACAGGCACATAGGCGCCTTGGATTTGCTGACGATGAAATTGCGGCAATGGCCATGGGCGCAGGCCTTGAGCAAACTGACTTGCGGCATCTGGATGGCGGCAAGTTAAGAGTAACAATCTGGCGGTTTGAGAAGCCGGTAGCAGGTAAGGAGTAGGGCAATGGCCCAGCGGTATAATCCTCATGGTTCGCATTCGCTTTTTGAGGAAGTGGTGAGCGACGTCAATGTGTCATTCGAGTTTTTCCCACCGAAGACACCAAAGATGGAAGAAACCCTCTGGAATTCGATCAAGACGCTTGAGGAACTGAACCCCAAGTTTGTGTCTGTTACCTATGGTGCTGGCGGCAGTACGCGGGAACGGACTCATAATACTGTGAAGCGTATTGTCGATGAGACCAATCTCGCGCCCGCTGCGCATCTGACGTGTGTTGGCGCAACACGTGACGAGGTTGATGACGTTGTGCGCGATTATTACGCAGCCGGCGTACGTTCGATTGTGGCACTCAGGGGTGACCCGCCTGAAGGGGCGAGCAGCTATGAAGCCCACCCTGGCGGGTACGCAAACGCAGCTGCACTTGTGGAAGGGATCAGGAAAATTGCTGATTTTGATATATCGGTGGCGGCTTATCCCGAAAAACACCCTGACAGCGCAACACTTGCGGCAGACCTGGACAACCTGAAACGCAAGGTGGATGCAGGGGCGAACCGGGCCATTACCCAGTTCTTTTTCGAGCCGGATCAGTATTTTCGCTTCTTGGACCACTGCCAGAGCTACGGCATCGATGTGCCGATCCTACCAGGCATTCTGCCAGTAACAAATTATGCTACACTCAAGAACTTTGCAGCTACGGCGGGGGCAAGTGTACCCAAATGGCTGGGTGACTTGTTTGACGGCCTTGACGATCGCCCACAAACTCGGCAACTGGTGGCCGCAACAGTGGCGGGCGAGATGGTGCGGCGCCTCTACGCGGGCGGCGTGCGCGACTTTCATTTCTATACGCTCAACCGGGCGGAACTGACCTATGCGATCTGCCATATGCTTGGCATCCGCGCCGGGCAGGAGGGCTAAGCCATGACTGACAAGACAGCACAACTGGAAAAACTGGCGAATGAACGCATCCTCGTGATGGACGGTGCCATGGGAACCATGATCCAGAAGCACAAGCTGCAGGAAGTCGACTATCGCGGCGAACGGTTTAAGGATTGGCCATCTGACCTTAAGGGTAACAACGACCTTTTGGTTTTGACGAACCCGGACGTGATCGCGGGCATTCATGCAGCTTTCCTTGAGGCCGGTGCTGATATTATCGAAACCAATACCTTCAATGGCACATCGATTTCGATGGCAGACTATGACATGCAGGAATTCGCCTACGAGATTAATGTGGAGGGAGCCAAGCTCGCACGCCGGGTGGCAGATGAATGGACTTCGAAGACTCCCCACAAGCCACGCTTTGTCGCGGGTTCCATTGGCCCTACCAACAAAACGCTTTCAGTCTCGCCCGACGTGAACAATCCGGGTTTTCGGGAGGTGAATTTTGACGATGTTGTTGCGGCCTACAAAACACAGGTTGAAGGCCTGATTGATGGCGGCGCGGATATTATCCTTATCGAAACGGTATTTGATACCTTGAATGCCAAAGCGGCTATTTTCGCCACTCAGGACGTATTCGAGGAGCGGGGTATCGAGCTGCCGATCATGCTGTCGTGCACGGTGACCGATATGTCTGGGCGCAACCTTTCGGGGCAGACTATTGAAGCTTTTTGGTATTCCGTTAAGCACGCCAAGCCTTTTACTATTGGGCTCAACTGTGCCTTCGGGGCCGAGCATCTGCGTCCGCACGCTGTTACCTTGTCTGCCATTGCTGACACCCGTGTGGCTATCTACCCAAACGCGGGGCTGCCAAACGAAATGGGCGAGTATGACGAAAGCCCTGAGGTTACAGGTGCGCACCTACATGGTTGGGCCGAAGAGGGGCTGCTGAATATTGTTGGCGGCTGTTGCGGTACGACGCCAGAACATATCAAAGCTATCGCGGATGGCGTAGCAGGCGTGAGGCCTCGTAAAGTACCGACGGTTGCTCCTGCAATGCGCCTGTCAGGCATCGATCCTATTTCAATCATCAATGCGGCTGAGTAAATATCATGAGTAAACCGACCGCCCAGTTTATTAACGTTGGCGAACGCACAAACGTTGCGGGCTCTGCCAAATTCAAGAAACTGATCTTTGAAGGCAACTATGAAGAAGCCGTCAGCATTGCCCGCCACCAAGTAGAAGGGGGCGCGCAGATCATCGATATCAACTTCGATGATGCCATGCTGGACGCTGAAGAAGCTATGGAGACATTCCTGAAGCTGATTGCGGCTGAACCTGATATCGCCCGTGTGCCGGTGATGATTGATAGCTCTAAATGGAGCGTGATTGAGACTGGCCTCAAGTGTGTGCAGGGCAAGGCGGTGGTGAATTCCATCAGCATGAAAGAAGGTAGAGAACCTTTCGTTGCGCAGGCGAAACGAATTATGCGCTATGGCGCTGCTGTTGTGGTGATGGCCTTTGACGAAAAGGGACAGGCTGACAGCATCGACCGCAAATATGAGATTTGCAAAAAGTCATACGACATTCTGGTAAATGAAGTGGGCTTCCCGCCAGAGGATATCATCTTCGACCCTAATATCTTTGCGGTGGCGACAGGGATTGAAGAGCATGATAACTATGGCGTGGATTTCATTGAAGCCACGCGCCTGATCAAGAGGAACCTGCCGCACGCCAAAGTGTCAGGCGGTGTCTCGAACGTATCCTTCTCGTTCCGCGGAAACAATCCTGTGCGCGAGGCCATGCATAGTGTGTTCCTCTATCATGCCATCAAGGCGGGGATGGATATGGGCATTGTGAATGCGGGCCAGTTGACGGTGTATTCCGATATTCCCGACGAACTTCGGGAGCGGGTGGAGGATGTGATCCTGAACCGCCGATCTGACGCGACCGAGCGCCTTCTGGAAATTGCCGACCAATTCAAAGGTCAGGGCGGCGTTACGCGTGTTGAAGACCTGACATGGCGCGAGCAACCCGTTGAAAAACGGCTGGAGCACGCGCTGGTGAAAGGTATTGCCGACTATATCGAGGAAGACACCGAAGAAGCGCGCCAGAAATATGCCCGCCCGATCCAGGTGATCGAAGGGCCGCTGATGGACGGCATGAACGTGGTGGGAGATCTGTTTGGCGCTGGCGAAATGTTCCTGCCACAGGTGGTTAAATCGGCACGTGTAATGAAACAGTCTGTCGCCTATCTGCAGCCCTACATCGAGGCTGAGAAGGAAGAAGGTTCGAAGGCCAAGGGCAAGATCGTAATGGCGACGGTGAAGGGCGATGTGCACGATATTGGTAAAAACATCGTGGGCGTGGTGCTGCAGTGTAACAATTTCGAGGTAATCGACCTTGGTGTAATGGTGCCATGGGCCGATATCCTGAAGGCCGCAAACGATCATGACGCCGATATGATTGGCCTGTCGGGACTAATCACGCCGTCGCTGGATGAAATGGTAACCGTGGCATCCGAAATGAAACGGGCTGAATTTGATATGCCGTTGCTGATCGGGGGTGCGACCACCAGCCGTGTGCACACGGCAGTGAAGATCGCGCCTGAGTACGACGGTCCGGTAACCCACGTACTAGATGCGTCCCGCGCCGTGGGTGTTGCCAGCCAATTGGTCAGCGAAGATGGCAAGGCTGCGTTTGTACAGAAAACGCGCGACGAATATGCTGAAATCCTACGTAAGCGATTGGCAAAGCCGAAGTCTGATCGGTTGGTCAGCCTTGGAGACGCTCGGGCAAACAAGGCCACGCCGGATTTTGAAAGTTTCACTCCGGTGCGACCAAGTTTTATAGGCACAAAAGTGTTTGAAGATTTCCCGCTTGAGCAACTGGTTGAACGGATTGACTGGACACCGTTTTTCCGCACATGGGAACTTGCAGGCACCTATCCGGCGATCCTTGATGACGATATCGTGGGAGAAAGCGCACGTAACCTGTTTGCAGATGCCCAGGCCATGTTGAAGCAGATTGTGGATGAAAAGTGGTTGACCGCCAAAGGTGTGGTTGGTTTCTGGCCTGCAAACGCAGACGGTGACGATGTTGTCCTTTATACTGGCGATAACCGGAACGAAGAGCTTTCCCGTGTGCACTTCCTCAGGCAACAAGTGCAAAAGCGTGAAGGTCGCGCCAACGACTGCCTCGCTGATTTTATAGCGCCTGTGGGTACCAAGCCGGATTGGATGGGTGGTTTTGTTGTCACGGCCGGTCACGGCATCGCGCCGCATTTGGAACGTTTCCAGGCTGCACACGACGACTATAGCGATATTATGCTGAAGGCGCTCGCGGACAGGTTGGCCGAAGCATTTGCGGAGAAGATGCATGAGCTTGTACGGAAGGAACTGTGGGGCTTTGCAGCCGATGAGGTACTCACCAACGAGGAACTGATCAAGGAGCGCTATTCATCCATTCGCCCAGCGCCGGGGTATCCAGCTTGCCCCGACCATAGCGAAAAACCTGAGCTTTTCCGCCTACTGGACGCGGAGAATGCCGTGGGTGTGAAGCTGACAGACAGTTTTGCGATGGTGCCCACAGCAGCTGTGTCCGGCTATTATTTCGCGCATCCCGAGACCCACTATTTTGGCGTTGGCAAGATTGGTGATGACCAGCTCGCCGACTATGCGGCTCGCCGCGAAGTGGACATGGACCAGGCAACACGTTGGCTCAGGCCAAATTTGGCAGACTAGCCCGGATTGTATTTTTGCGCGTTTTGGTAGATAATGCTCTCTCCATCGACAATGTGGGGAGAGCATTTCCATGGTAGAGATTCCGAAACAGAATATAGATCGCGTGTTGGCAGCGCTTGGGAACGACAAGTTCAAATGGCGTACTGTGCGAGGCTTGGCGAAGGAAGCCGAAGTCGCGGAGGATGAGGTTCGACACGTTCTGAAACTGAAGGAAGATGCGGTTGTTCAATCTTCGGTACCGTCCACAAAGGGGGAAGACCTTTTTACGTTACGGGAGACCTTTGCCTCGAACAATAGCATCGGATCACAGCTCTTGGGCGCGTTCAAGGGGAGGGCCAGATGATGGAATTTCTGACTCAGGTCCCTGATCCAGTATGGTTCGCGGGTGGCGGGGCCATTGGCTACAAGCTGTTGGATTTTCTGGAATTATATAAATTACCCAAAAGTCAGTGGCCAAACTTCGGCAAACTCTATTGGTTAGCGCTTGCAATTCACGCACTACTGGGGGGTGGACTTGCTTTTGTATATGTGAGTGCCGGGCAGAATTTGGGGGCGATTGTAGCGGTCAATATTGGTATTACAGCGCCCTTCTTGCTGCGGACGATCGCTAATCAGGCAGATAGCCCGATTGAGGTGCCTGACGAAGCCTGACGGCGCTACGGGGTGAATATATCCAGGTCTTTCGCAGAAACAACCGGGCCGTCATAGCCTGCGGCCCGGATTTCTTTTACCAGATCCTCGTCTGATGTGCCCCAATATAGCTGGTGAGTAAGCACCAGTAGCTTTGGCTGCGCTTTTTCCGCAATTGCAGCGAGCTCGCTTGCAGATGTGTGGAAACTTGCGTGGTATTTCTGCCAAACTGGCTCTCGGCGCTTCCAGCCCGCGTCTGAATAGACTTCATGTACAAGAATATCAGCGCCTTTGGCAGCTTCAACGAGGGTTGGGCTCGGTCGAGCATCTCCAGAGACCACAATGATTTTGCCACCTGCTTCAAACTTGAAGCCAAAGGCGTGTTTCCAGCTACCGTGCAGGACAGGAATTGCGGAAACCTTCATGCCATTGCTGTCCAGAAGCAAGGGACTGGCGCCGATCTCTGTCAGGTCCACCTTGAAACCGTCGGGGTTTGCAGGTTCAAGGCCGCTGAGGCGCATTTCAACATCGGTGCGATAAGCTGCGGAAAGGTGGCTGATCATATCTTCGCTACCGACAGGGCCAAAAAGGGTGAGTGCATGGTCGCGTTCGAGCACCCAGGGTGTGAACATCAGGTCCGCGAGCCCCAATGTATGGTCTGAATGCAGGTGGGTGATGAAGATAAGGTCCAGATTGGGTTGTGCCAGTTCTGGAACGCCTTTTTGCTCCGCAGCGGCTGCACGGCGTACCACCCCGGGGCCTGCATCCACCAGATAGGCCTTGCCGCCAAAGGTGATGGCTAATGCTGGGCCTGAGCGGGTGGGGTCGGCGTTTGGGGTACCTGTGCCAAGCATGACTAGCTTCATGTCTGACCAGGCATTTGGTGGCTTGGCAAATGCCAGAATGGCGGCGATGCAGAAAAACAGGATGCGCATGAATGTCCCCTCCGTTACCCGCAAGGACTATTGCATGCTTGCGAGGAGGGGCGAAAGGCTAATTCAGGTCGGGATGAAAGATTACACCATACAGTATCATGTTGGCGTTGGTGCCATCAGCGGAAAGCGGCAGTGCCAGAACAGAATAATGATGGAAGCTTTTGGGTGCCCATTTCGCCTGAATATTGCAGGCATAATAGGGCTCTAGGTCGCGTACCAGTTTTCGCGCCCGTTCAATCACTTTTCCTGCGTTTGGATAGTCATGCCATGTCTTTCCGGTAAGGTCCGTGCCGCAATCTTCAGCGATCTGCGTTCCGCAAAGTCGGAAGGTGAATTCGGGTGTGCCTTCCTGTTCGTGCACATCTACGAGGGCGATATGGGGAAGCAAGCGGCCCAGATCGCGAGGAGATATGTCTGCACGGGAAGGAATGCTGCCACGCTCAGTCTTCTTTTCAAGCCAGAACTGATACAGAAGAACGAGCTCACGCTGCCTGATCATGGCCTCTACGTCATTCCCGCTATCGGAGAAATTTCCTCCAGCGGGGCTAAAACCTCCGCTGGGGTTCCCTGACAGGACACCTTTTATCAACTGAATGCCGGACACCATGATACAAACCTTGGATACTCAAAACCGCAGGCTATGTATTCGAAACATCGCTATGGTTAAAGTGTTTTTAAGTATTATTTGGGAATTTTTTCTTCGGTTTGTCTTGTTTGTGGAGAACAAAGCACGAATGGGATATAATATTAGGTAATCATCCCTTGCTCTGTTTTTTTCTTTCTTATTGTTGGCCTTTCGCGCATTCGTCAGAGGGGCGAGGAGGGTACTTCTATGTGTCTTTGTTACACCTTAAGGTGTGTGCTCTGTAAACAAAGAAAGCTTCTCTTTCAAATTACGCAAAGTAATCACAGAAACATTGCTTTCATGGATTCTGCTATGCCATAGTTCGGCGGCTGCCTCGATGGTAGTGATGTGTACTGATACGGATTCCGTCTGAGGTTTGGGGTCGTTGTTTGTTGATTTCGCGTTCGTTGGAAGCCCTACGAAGTTCCAGGGCAACTGAGCAATTGATAAAATTCTGGACCGGCCTGCCGTGTCCTGAGGGGCAAGTGTGTCCGAAACGCTCCGATTTTTCCTCATCTCAAGTGAACGGCACTTTGCCTGAGGTTTTTCTGACCGAATGGCAAAGCGCTGAAGATCTATTCATTGTGCAGACAGGCACCGTACTGGACCGTATGATAGGTGAAGACCTCACCGGCACGAATGTGTTTGAAATGACGCCGGAACCCCTGCGCGACGGCGAGCGCGACTATTACAAAGCCCTAAGGGATACCCCATGTGCAGGCATGCTGACACGTTCAGCGCCTAACAGACTAGGCAATCATTTCTACTATCGTACGTTGCAGCTGCCGTTGCTCGATCCGTTTGGAAACGTTCGCTATTTTGTGGGCACGGGTACGGTTATTGAGGAAGATCAGCTCAAACGTGAATTCGGCAATACCCGCTTTGGTGATACCGAGCTTGTAGAGCGACATTTCTTTGATATAGGGGCAGGGTTGCCTGGTAAGCTACTGCGAAGTCTTGAGCCTGGCGAACATGTCTATTTCCATCCGGCAAAGGATGACCGTTAGACCTTTTCCGTGTTTACGGATGGGCGAATCCAGAACGGGTTTCATTTTTCTGAAAAGTTACTCTGTTACACGAAGGTATTTTGCATGCGAAATATCCCTCTATGATGGGATTTCACGCCCTTAAGGTTGTGCATTCCTGAATCTTCTTGTGTTTTCCTTACATCTCCATTACGGCCCCTTGCAATATTTGGTTAATAGAAAATTAACTAAAAGGCAAAAAAGACAAAAAATCAGGCAAGCAAGTAAAGAGACGCAATGATCACCAGTTGAACGCAAGGAAAAGCAAATGCCCACCGCAGAAGTCCACTCGTTACCGCTTGGGACGGATTTTCACATACTTTCGTATGAAGGTTTCCCGATCCATATGAAGCAATATTCGAAGGGGTTGACAGATATCCCCCTCGTTTTCATTGGCGGCGCCTTTCAGAATATTGACCGAGTTGAAAAAGTAAGCCGCGCGCTTGCGGAAAAAACCTGGGTCATCACAATCGATACGCCAGGCAACGGTAACACGGGCGTGTTGCCACATGAGTTTGACTTTGATTTCATTTGCGATGCCATCAACAGAAGCCTGAAAAGTGTTGGCGTAAACGCAATCAATCTGCTTGGTGGTTCTTATGGCAGCATCGTTGCCATGCGCTATGCGCAGAAATTCGTGGGTGTGAACAATTTAGTATTGTGTTCTGCGATGGCGAGCCTGCCGAAAGAGCTTGAGTTTCAGTTCAACCAACTTCTTTTCCTGTTGGAGTGGGACCGCATCGAAGATTTCGCCGACGGCTTCACCAACCTGATGACCAATCCTGAGCTGCGAGCCAAGAACCGCCTGGCCCGTATTGCGGCTGAGAAACTGCGCCACGCGCTCGTAACGTCATCCCGTGGTATCCGCGAACAGTTCAAACATAATACACTGCGTATCCTCCGCGACGGCCAGACCGACCTGCGCATGATGCCGGATGTGCCGACTACGGTTTATACCGGTGAATATGATCATTTTGTGCCGGTTGAGGCCAACAAGCGGGTGGCGGAAAGCTTCCGCCGCGGTCGCTTTATCTCTGTCGCCGATGCAGACCATATGGTGCATGTGGAGCGTTTCCGCGCCAATGTGGATACGATCCTTAGCTCGATCAATCTTGATAGCGCGCCGCTGACGATCGCTGCATAGGCGCTCATCGATATAAGGGTATGTGGGGTGCCCGGGTCATAAACACTGTCATCCTTTGAGGGGATGGCAGTGTTTTTGTTTTTGCGGAAGATGCGCGCACGAAAACAGGCGCTGAGCGATGCAGATGCTAGGCTGTCTATTTGGGGAACGGAGGGGGGAAAGTGGTGCCGGCACCAAGATTCGAACTCGGGACCTGATGATTACAAATCAACTGCTCTACCAACTGAGCTATACCGGCACTTTCCAGAGGCGTCGTAGGTGACGCTGCGTCCGTGGGCGCATCTTCTAACACAAAAAAAAATCAGCGCAAGTGCTTTTGGTAAGAAAAATTTCATTTTGCATAAATCCCGCAGTTCCCCTTGTGTTGAGGGACGCCCGAGGTTAGCTTTTCGGACGTTTGAAGGGGTTTTATGAGACAAAAAATTGACACGCGGGCTCTGGCAAAGGCCGGGCTTAATCTAGTTGCTGTACTGGATTTGGCTAGCTTGCCCCCAGATAAACGGGAATCGCTCATCGCAGGCCGTGATGCCGGCCGATTCAGACAAGCGATTCTGATTGGTCATGGTGGTACAGCCTTGTGGCAGGCTGTAGGGGAGATGACCGGCGATAACCCGATTGACACCTTCAGCCGAGAGATCGTTGCACAATGCCTTGAAGCGGCGGAGGCCTGTTCATCATTTGAATTTCTTTATCCTGGAAACGGGACAGGAGTGTCGTTGACGACTCTTGGCGACATTGCAGGTTGGCATCATCCCTCGCTGATGCGTGTGGGGATCAATGAAACATGGGGCTTGTGGTTTGCCTACCGGGCCTTGGTTATAGCTGACAGCGATTTTGAGCTGACTGAGAAGATGATGGGCCAGAACCCCTGCGATATCTGTGAAGACAAACCCTGTATAACAGCCTGTCCGGGTGGTGCGATAAGGGTGGACGGTTTGGCGGCGCCAGCATGCTTTGATCATCGGCTTTCTGAAGGATCCAGTTGCACCCATACCTGCCATGCCCGTCAGGCTTGCCCCGTTGGGCAGGAGCATCGTTATGCTGACGAGCAGATGGCCTATCATTATCGCCGCGCACTCAAAACCCTGCAGATATACAGGGCGCGGGGAGAAATCTAGTAGCTACGAGAGCGAGAGTCAGGCTTGCTCGGACATGATGCGAGAGATTTCGAAGCGCAGCCTGTCAATCTCGATCGGCTTGCTGACGAAGCCATTCATGCCGGCCTTGGTGAAAGCTTGCCGCTGCTCTGCCATGGCGTCCGCAGTAAGGGCAATAATGGGAATATGTGAGTGATCATCAACGCGTGCACGGATGCGCGTTGCGGCTTCAATGCCGTCCATCACTGGCATCTGATTATCCATCAAGATCATATCATAGGTGCCTGGAGACGATGCTTCCAGACATTCAATTGCTTCAAGGCCGTTTGCTGCCATTGTGGCTGAGTGGCCAAGGCGGGAAAGCATTTTCTGGATCAGAATCTGATTGAGGGCAACGTCCTCGGCTACCAATATATTGTATGCCTTTTCGGCATGTGTTTGGCCATCTTCGTTTGATGCCATGCTTGCATTGATCTCAACAGGCACATGGAAGAAGAAGCAGCTCCCTTCGCCAGGGGTGCTTTCAACGCCTATTTCCCCGCCCATCAATTTTACCAGTTGTTCGCTGATGGCGAGGCCCAAACCGGTGCCGCCTACTTTTCGGGCGTTTTCAAGTTGGCTGAACCGTTCGAAAAGCTTGTTGAGGTCTTCCTCGCTGATGCCGACGCCGGTATCCTGCACCCGCACATGCAAAGAGCCAGAATTGCCTTGTTGCTTTTCAAGGTGCATGTCCACTGCAACAGTTCCATTTTCAGTGAACTTGAGGGCATTGCCCAGCAAATTGTTGATCACCTGCCTGAGGCGAATTTCATCGGCAGAAATCCAGGCATCGAGGTTTTCATCTTGCTTGCACAACAAGGTGTTTTGTCGTTCGCTTGCCACTGGCCGCATCAGCAGTTCGATATCCCGCAGCATACGTGATGGCAGGAACGGGGCAGGGCGAATGTCAATCTTGCCTGCCTCGAGTTTGGAGAAATCAAGAATATCATTGATGATATGCAAAAGGGCGACAGCGCTGCTGTGCGCGGCTTCGGCAAGCTCGCGTTTTTCATTGTCACTTTTGGAAGATAACATCAGTTGAAGGCTGCCAATCACCCCATTCATAGGCGTACGAATTTCGTGGCTCATGTTGGACAGAAATTCTGACTTGGCCAGATTGGCAGCTTCGGCTTGTTCGGCCGCCTGTTCCAACTCGATCCTTTGTTTCTCCAGCACGTCGTATGTAGCAAGTAGTTGTTTGGCGATCTGTCCAAATTCGTCTCGCCCTGAAACAGGCAATTCGAGCGCAGCATGATCTTTGGTGGCAAGCTGACGGGACGCTGTCAGTAAAGCGCCCAGTCGCCTGTCAACCTTGGCCCAGGTGATTGCCCAGATGATGACCGCGATTGCCACAAGCGAAACGCCAAGAATGGAGAGAGGCAAAACAATTAGGCTGCTGATCCTGTTGTGCAGCGCTTTGGTGCTGCGGATCATCACCAAAATATTGCGCTGCATCTTGCCGCCGTCAAAATAGGTCAGCCCAATGTGGCCAGTGAGCCATTGTTCCTTTTCGTTGCGGGTGGTGACAAGCTGGCCGGTTAGGCTAGCACGTTTCAGCGTGCTGGCCTCAAGGCCGAAGGGTAGACTGGTGGCGGGTTGACCCTTAAATGTCGCATTGTCGGCAAAAAGCACTGTGTTGTCGGGCCCGATTATTAACAGGGCCACATGATCAGGCTTGCTAGCCGCCGAGAATAATTCGAGGTTTGCAGCCGTGGGGTTGCCTTGCCCAAACATGGTCGAAAGCCGGCCGTGCAGATCCGCCATTGAGGTGCTGAAATTCTCTTCTGTGATCTGGAAGGCTTTCTCTTCCGTGCGTGGCATCACAACAAACTGCAGGACCAGAAGCGCAATCAACCCAGCGGTCAGAAATCCGCCGGGAGTGAGATAGCGCATTGGGATGTTTTCAATCACTGACTTCAGTGGCCGCACAGCGTTGCCCCGTCCTCTTTCTGAAGCTTACCTCTTGGCGAGGTTGTTTTGTACCTGAGCTTTATATTCCAAGAGACACTATACCGAATATGGTTAATTAGGTGTTGAAGGCAAATAATATGCTATTCTTACAGACCAAGACACCCTAGTATCATCATGATTGATCAGGCAATTTCGGGGAGCACTATGGAATTGGTAAAGGCATTTTCTTTGGCTGTTTCCATCATTCTTTTCGCGTCTGATTCCGCTATGGCACAAGTGAAGATTGCTGTGCCAGTTTTATCCGGGCATTTTGATCAAAACGCTTATGGCAGGAGTGCAGGCGCGCTTGAAGCCATTTATGCGCGGTGCAATCTTCGCCCCAATTTTGTAACACACCGATGGGGGCAGCATTGGCAGGCGTTTGAAGATGACGCCAGCTTTGATGCTGTTGCCATTGTTTGGGACAGCGCCGAGGTTAGCGGGTTTGCGTCTGATGACTTTATACGCCAGCGCAACGGGGTTGCTTTTCTGGCCTCCAAGAAGCTTCAGATCAAAACGGTCGCCGACCTCAAGGGCTTGCGTGTTTTAGGGTTCGGTGGTGCTACAGAGCTTTTTCCGGATCTTGCAGAAGTTTTGCCAACTCTTGGCAGATACTGGGAAGCTCCACCAGGTTTCGCCTCCCGTTTGGCCTTGGTGAATAATGATGTCGATGTATTTATCACCGATGGTCTGATCTTCGCCATCGACTATATTGATCAGGTAAATTTGAATGGCGCGCACTATGGCGATGAGAATTGGCCTGCAATGAAATTTGTCGGGCTATTTCCTGAAATTGGGGACAAGATGCATTTCCGGCGCGAAGCTGATCGGGATACTTTTAATCGATGTCTTCACGAAGCGCGGGCAAGTGGCTCTATTGCGGAAGCGACCAAGAAATATGTTGATCCCTACCGGATGATTGTAGGCGACAGCGTACCCAAAGATTAGCGATATTCAGGAAAGCATCACACTCATGTCCTTTTTTAAAAGTATATTCAGGCCTCGTTCCATCCCAGCCAAAGGGTTGGTGCTGTTGTTGCTTTTTGGTTTGATGGTTGCCTCCTATTGGGGGTACCTCGCACCGGTTGAGCAATTGCTCGATGATGAAAAACTGACCTTCCGCTTCCTGGACGTAGAGGTATCGCCATACAAGCTTTTGAAGGCCCTTGTTGTTGTCTTTACGTTCATCTGGCTGGCTTCTTTCTGCGCGGACCAGATCGAAAAATGGGTGCATGGGCTGAAGCGAATGCGCGTGAGCAACCGGGAGCTTCTGGCGAAAGCAGGGGCGCTTGCAAGCTATTTCCTGTTTGCAGTGATAGCACTGGATATTCTTGGCATTGACCTTACTGCTTTTACCGTAATTGGCGGTGCCATCGGCATCGGTATTGGCTTTGGCCTGCAGAAGATCACGTCCAATTTCATCAGTGGGATTATCCTTTTGGCGGAAAAGTCGGTTGAGATCGATGATCTTGTGGAATTGTCCGATGGCACACAGGGTTTTGTGCGCCATTCCGGCGCCCGCTACACGCTGATCGAAACATTTGATGGCAAGGAAGTGATGGTGCCGAATGAGGATTTTATCACCAACCGGGTGATAAACTGGACGCTGACCAACAATAAAGGGCGGGTGGAGATCATGGTGGGGGTGGCCTATGGTTCTGACCTTGATCTCGTGAAATCATTACT
The DNA here is from genome assembly GCA_013372975.1 of Alphaproteobacteria bacterium. Lineage (GTDB taxonomy): Bacteria > Pseudomonadota > Alphaproteobacteria > Sphingomonadales > Kordiimonadaceae > Kordiimonas. The sequence goes on along the minus strand of JABXIS010000004.1, from coordinate 60,104 downwards.
ACTTGAAGCCGCGAAGGAGCATCCGCGCTGTTCGGCTGAGCCCGGCCCTCAATGTTTCCTTGAGGGCTTTGGCGACAGCTCGATCGATTTCAGCCTATATTTCTGGGTTGAGGACGTAACAGAAGGCCGGCGCGAACCCAAAAGCGATGTACAGATGAGTATCTGGCGCAAATTTGTGGCGCACGGTGTGGAAATTCCGTTCCCGCAGCGGGACCTGCATATCAGAAGCGGAATGCCTGAGGCAGGAGAGCGTGCGTCATGACTGAGAAATTCCTCCTAAACGCTCAATATCTTGATCCGGAAGCTGGCGTGAAATCAGCGCCGGAACAGGTTTCTGGTGATATTGACGAAGGCATCTGGCTGCATGTGAATGTTGCGGAACCCGATGCGCGGGAACGTTTGGCCAAGGCCGCTCCCTACATGGATGCCGCCATGATCGATGCTCTGTGTGCAGGGGATACACGGCCGCATGTTGAGGATTTCGGTAAGGAATATCTGGTTATTCTTCGCGGTATGAATCTGAATCCGCAGGCCGATCCTGAAGATATGGTGTCGTTGCGAATTTGGAGCGATGGCAAACATATTATCAGCGCTGAACGCCGACCCGTTATGGCGGTGCGCAAGCTGATCGAGCGGTTAGGGGCCTCTGAGAAGCCCGTTACGGCCTCAGAGATTATCATTGGCCTGGCTACTCAGCTCATTGAAAACATGGGAGGGCCGCTTGGTAGCCTTTTGGAAGAGATTGATGAGCTTGAGATCGCTACTATTGAAGGGGATCCAAAGGCTTTGCGGTTGCGCCTCAACGATTTGCGTGAACGTGTACTCTACATAAGGCGATATCTGGTGCCCATGAAGCAAGCCGTGGCGCAATTGCAGTCTTTGGCGCAGGACTGGCTTGGCGAAAAAGCAACCCGGCGGCTGCGGCAGGCGGGTGATAATCTTGCCCGACATATCGAGGATCTGGATGCCGCACGCGAACAGCTTCAATTCCAGCACGAGGAGATGGTGGCTGCATCATCAGATAAACTGAACCGCAATATGTACAGCTTGTCGATTGTGGCGGCGATCTTCTTGCCGCTCGGTTTCCTCACGGGCCTCTTGGGGATCAACGTAGGCGGCATGCCTGGCGCGGAGGATGGTACGGCTTTCTGGTGGGTTGCAGGTGGGTGCGCCGCCATCGTTTTGGGGCAGATACTTTATTTTCGTCGCGGTGGGTGGTTCTAGAGCCCAATAAGCCATTGTGGGAGAGTGGCGAAAGTTACTTTATGTGACGTGTTTTTTTACGGTACAGGTGGGGGCAGTATGAATTCTGTTTTTGGATGGCCGAATTTTCGGTTCGTCAAGGGATGTGCATCTCTTTTCTTTGTTTTTTTGTCGCTGGTGCCGGTGCTATTTGTCAGTCAGACAACTCGCGCTTATGCATCTGGCGGGAAGGTTGGTGCGCTCATTGACTATTACGGTCAGGGCGATAAATTCATTCAGGCTTCACTTTCACCTGAGGGCACAAAGTATTCACTTTGGAGAATGCATGGCAGCCAGCCACAGGCGGTGGTGAAATCGACCAGCAATCAGGTGCAAAATCAGACTGTTGTATTCGACCTGCCAACTTCACTGTTCAACTGGCAATATTGGCTGGATGAAGATCGACTGATTATTAGCGTGACCAAGATTGCCCCTGATGCGGACGTGCTGCTGGGTAAGATCACGAAGAAATCCAAGCGGGGCAGTAATCCCAGCGGACTATCCCGGGAATTCTACATCGCGGATACACGGTCAGGGCTAGTGAACCAGATATTAGCGTTCCCGCTGAATATCCGGCTTGCGAATGAGGCGGATGATTTCCTGCATCGGCTACCGGAAGATCCCGATCATTTTCTTGCTTCCTTCTCGCCTGATGGAAGTGATTTTCCGGGTGTCTACAAGGTCAATGTAACCACGGGGCAAATCAACGTTGTTGCGCAACCTGAAGAGCCTTATGTGAGGTGGGCTGTTGACAGGCGTGGTAATCCCAGGCTGGCAACTGGCTGGGGTGAAAACCGTTTTCAGATAAAGGTGAGGCCTGATCCAAGCCAAGATTGGGCGGATATTTCGGATCAGCCCATGTTCGAGAGCGCACGGTTTGCGGTGCAGGGCTTTTCCGAGAATGGCGAGGACCTGTTTCTTATTTCATCCTTGGGGAAAGGCCGTCAGGCAATATATCGCTATAGCCTGGTCCATGGCATGGTCCGGGAAAAGATATTCGAGCACCCAGAATATGACGCTGGCAGGTTAATATTGGGCGGGCCCAATAATGATGTCCTTGCCGCAATATATGCAGATGACATGCCTCGGCTAGAGATATTTGATGAGGGATTTCGGTCGCACAATGAGCAATTGAAAGTGCTTCTCGGCACAGACGCCTTTTTAATCGAGGGCATCAGCCAGTCAGGTGGAGTATGGGCGGTCAGCACCTTCGCAGCTAACGAGCCTTCCAAATTATACCTGTATGAGCCAGCCAGTCATAGTGTAAGGGAACTGGAGAGTCGCTTGGTGGGCGCGCCGCCCGTTCCTGTGAATCCCGTTAGGGCAATCGAATATTTCAGTCGGGATGGTCTTGAGATTCCCGGTTATCTGACGCTACCGTCGACCTTCAGCCAAGGCCAGACAGTACCAATGATCGTAATGCCTCATGGTGGCCCGTGGGTGCGTGACATGATGGTTTTTGATGCCTGGGCGCAATATCTTGCAAGCCTTGGCTATGGCGTACTGCAACCAAACTTCAGGGGATCAAGCGGATTTGGAGACATGTTTGAGTCTCGGGGGTACGGGCAGTGGGGTAGGATGATGCAAGATGACGTGTCAGATGCTGCAAGTTGGCTTGTCCGGGAAGGGTATACCCGGCCTGATACATTGTGCATCTTGGGGGCGTCATATGGCGGCTACGCCGCGCTGATGGCAGCGACAAGGAATGATGGAAAATTTCAATGTGCGATCTCGATTGCCCCCGTGTCGGATATTGCCCATTGGCTCCGCACAATATCCAGCTCTAAAGCTGAACTTAAGGCTATGTCATTTCGAACTTTTGGTGACGACAGCCTGCGGAAAGCATCAACGGTATCTCCTGCCAGTTTGGCCAAGAAGGTGCAGCTGCCAGTTTTGTTGGTGCATGGTACTGCAGATATCAGGGTTTCTCCCTATCATTCCATGCTGATGGAAAAAGGGTTGAGAAAGAGCAAAAAGTCGTACGATGTCTTGTGGCTGGAGCAAGGGTCTCACTTTATTCTACAGGAGGCTCACCGGAGAATTCTCCTGGAGAACATTACACAGTTTTTGGAGCAGCATTTACCCGTGGCCTCCCACTAACGGACTGCATCCCGTCAATTGACGGGATGCAACAGCCAGTTTTGGCCCGCTTGTTTATAGTCCATGGTATCGTCAAAAATCAGCCGAATTTCTATTTTTGCTTGATCTGACAAGGCCCTGCTGTATTTGCCGCCATTAATATGAAGCTGAAACATATCCACTCCGATATCACGACCAATTATGCCAAAGGATTTGGCTCCCTTTTCCCGAGCAATTTCTAGAGCTTTCTCATACAGCGTTTGCCAGAAATCATAACTGTCTGTCGCAGCCTGTGGCTCAAAGGAAAGCATGATGCGATTGCCGGTCCCTTCCTGGCTATACAGGAATTTTGGTTTGCCTTTGCGTTTTAGTAACGCATCCAAGGGTTTAGCTGGAAGCGTCAATACCAGATGCTTGTGCCACTTATCTGACTGCCAGGCGCGCGGCCTGTCTAGGCGTGGTTTCAGGCGTTCAATATAGCTCGACAGCCGTTCCACTTCACCTTCATCTTCTGCGTGTTTCAGGAAATGTAGATCGACCTGCCAACATGGCATGGATGCACACGTTACAATCTCGGCAGGTGTGAGCTCCAATGCCTTTTCTGGCTGGTCAACCTTATAATAATAAAGTGTTTTCAGCAGGCGTACGTTCTCGTCGTCGCGGCTCCGAAGGTGACTTCCAAAACTTTTTAGTGTCAGTTTGTCTGTATTGGGAAAGGTTTTTTCCAAAATAGTGGTATTTTTTTCTGGCGCATCCAGTGCGTCCAGGAGGAGCTTTGCGGTATCCAGGTTTTCCAGCATCAGCTCGGCCTCAATATATGCCTCCAGCAGGAAGCCGATGATCAAAGGATCTGGTGTCACTGCCAGGTATCCTTCTACAGCTTTTTTTACATCCTCGTATTGTTTCAACTGCATCAGGTTTTGGATATAGACTTCATATAAATGTCCGTCGGGAACGACAGCGCTCTTATTCCTCAGGGCAGTCATCAACTTGGGCCACACTCTTTCTTTCTGTGAGATGCGGATTAACAGGTCCTGCGCATTGGTGAAGTCTGGAAACTCGGTTGCAAGCGCAAAGGCTTCCTCCAATGCGAGCTGGCTTTGGCCCTTGTCGTAGTTGTGCAAGCTTTGAAGTACACGGACAGACAGGTTTTCCGCGGTTGACAGGAAAGTATTGCCATATTTTTTCAGGATGGTGTCTGCTTCTGAAACAAAGAGCATAGAAGAGTCCAGATCACCATCAAGGTAGCTCAATTTGGCTTGTGTTATCAGAATGTTGAGTTTTATTTCAGCTGAAATGGCAGTGTCGGCATCCTGCAAGTATGATTTGCAAAATTCCAGCCTCTGCTTCAGTTCACTTTCGACTACCAGGAAAAAGGGTTCGTAATGTTTTGGGAGGCAGCGGTCCAAAAGCTCGTCGTCTGCCAACACCTGCGCACGCTTGGCTATCGCTTGCTTGGTAACCTCCGTGTCTTGCCTGATCTTTTTCAGCTGAAAGGCACTCTGATCAGGTGATCCAATATGTTCAGCGAGAAACTTTTCCAATCTTGTGTAAAAATCAACTCTTACATTTGTGCTGGTTATCCCATGGCCTTCATGTTTGTAGAGAAGGAAATCCACTTTTGCGGAGCTCTTTTTGAGCTTCTCGTCAATCTTGATAATATCTTTTGTCGGGATGAGCCAATCATTGCCACCGTAGACGATCATCAGCGGGCGCGACAGCTTCTCAGCTAGGTTCAGCGGCGAAAGTTTCTTCAACTCTTTGCTTTTTCTGTTGCCAAGAATTGCGGATTCCGCCTCGGCTCCACCCCAGAAGCGAACCGATTTGAGATAGTTTTTCAGATCTGGTATCGGTGCAACGCTTACACCGCACTTAAAAAGTTCTGGTGTTTTGAGGAGGCCGAAAAGGGCACTATAGGAATCGAAAGTGGTTTGGCCAATCAGGCAAATCCGATCGGGATCTGCAATGCCTTCAGCGATCAGGTATTTTGCAGCATCTTCTATATCTTCCTGAATTTTTCCGCCCCACTGACCGTATCCGAGAGATTGATATTCGAAAGAATAACCTGTTGACCCCCGATAATTTGGTTGAAACACGATATAACCACGGCTTGCGAGAAACTGTACCATTCGGTCATATTCAGCCGTGTCTCGACTAAGCGGACCACCGTGAGGTAATACAATAGCAGGCAAAAGCTGACCACTAGGGGAGAGCGGTCGGGTCAGGTAAGCAGGAACTTCCAAGCCGTCTCGCGCAAAATAATTAATCCTTTTCATTGGGGAAAGAAGACGTGGATTCAGTGCGCGATTGATCTCCTTAACAATCTCCATTTCATTTGTTCTGGTGTCCAGACGGTAAATTACACCGGGATATCGATCACTTAGTGATTTGATCAGAATATAGCGGCCGTCGTCACTCTGGCTCAGGACGTAGTTGCTCCGCTCTGGTAACGCCTTCTCAATCATTGCGAAAAGGCGTTTATATTCGTCATCGAGGAAATGCCTTTTCAACCGATCATCAACATAGGTCACGGCCAGCAGTTTGTTTTGTGAATAGGAAGCCTCGATATCCAGGACATCAACATTAGGATGTTCATAGACCTTGTTGGCTATTCGTCCCTCGGCCAAATCCAGCAAATAATATGCAAAGCGCCCATTGGCCACGGCGGACCTGACGACCATATGTCGATTGTCAAAATCGAACATGACAGGGAAAAACTGCCCAAATTTGAAAAGCGCATTATTGCTTATGTTTTTCCATGATCCGCCGGGTGCTGTCCTTGCTACGATGTTCAGCTTGTCACCATCAGCACCATATCCAAACCGGACGTTTCCGGCATGATCGCTTAGCCAGACTGAGATGCCCTTTTGCCGGTTTTCGATGAGGGTCATGGCACCGCTGTTTACATTCAGTTTGTATACTGCCGGTGAATTTTTCTCATCAGGGCTTGCCGTGATGAGAATATGGTTAGGGTCATCGGGGAGAGTATGCAGGATGACATCGTCAATCAGGGCGTCGCGGCCGCGCATATGAAATTGTTTCACCATTTGGGCGGACTGCTGATTTCTCAGAAATACCTGAATTACAATACTTGGATAGAAGCCTGACCGGCGGTCGAAACGCCAACGTTTGGATTCAACTATTACCCTTTCGTTATCCAGCCAATGCACATTCTGTAGGCCTTCAGAATCAGTGCGAAACCAGAGGTGTTTTTCCTTCTCTTCTGGCTCTGTTGCTTCCACACGCAGGAACACACTACCCTGTTCCGGGTATGCCGCAATCATATGGGACCCATCAGGCGATATTTTTGCATTAAAAATACCGTCCTGTCGGGCAAATGCCTGAGGTGGAATCCATTTCGGATAACGATATGATGGGTACTTTGCATCCGCGCCAGCACCTAATTCGGGCATGTCGTCAGAAGCCAAGCCAACGACAGAAAACATTGCGCCACAACAGGCAAGGTGACAGGCTTTTAGCAAGCTTTTGAATAACCTCATCATATGTCCCCCATAATGAGCCGGTGTTCAGGTACTTGTTTCAGGTCGGGCGTTGGCTGACCAGTTTGGTGGGGGGCAGTATATGTCTTCACAGATCTCGGACGATCTGCTTCAAGAATATTTGTTCCCCCAACGTTCAACCTGAAGTTAATACCAAGACTGATCCATGTTTCAAGGCCTACAGCTTCAATTAGTTTAATTTTTACACTAAGAGGCTGGCTATCGCCGGGCCTGAATGGATGCTAGGCGGAGTGTCTTGCGTGGCCAGGTCACTGGGTATTCGAGCCGTGACGGAGAGACCGGGGCTAGCAGGAAGTTAGTTATCTCAAGCCTGAGATTGTTTCCTGGATCTAAAGCTATTTGAGGCTTCTCAATAGTGAACCACCGGGCGTACCCGGTGGTTGCTGTTTTAGTGAACTACTTTGTGCTCGCGACGGCGCTTCTAGTCCATCGCGGGAAGCGCGTCCGTACCTCGGACCCATGGGGCCCCGGCATCAAGAAGAGCTTTCTCAAACGCAGGAAGTGTGGTTTCAGTCAGCGTTATTAGGCGCTGACGTACATCGGCGAATGCATCTGCTGCGTAACCAAGCTGCTCATGACTTTGTGGTGTTGGGCCATAGTAGCTGCTGGCACTTCCTTTAGCGAAAGAAACGCGGCTGCTGATTGTCGCAGGTTCCGCGCCTTTCTGGTCGTCCGACTGCTTGCCGTTTAGCGCTTCATCGAGGCTGAAAAGTTCTGCGCGTATCGCGGCAAATTGCTGTTCAAGAGCGGCTCGGTCCGCGGTGCGGTCAAGCGCTGTGCGGTAGCCGGAAAGTTGCTCCTGCAAGTCCGCGATCGTAAGGCTTGCTGCGATAACGGCATTTTCAACCTTGACCATTTTCTTTTGGAAGGCCTGGGTTTCAGCTGTCGTGGACCTTGTCAGCGTAGGCTCAATATAGTTGACAACTTCGAAGGAGACTGGTGCAGTCAGCTGTCGGATATCACTACCTTCACGGACATTCAGCGTGGCTGTATACATTCCAGGCAAAGCCCGTACGCCCTTGGCTTCCCCCATCCAGGATGGGCGTGGCTCATTGGTGATGGCTTCCTTCAATGTATGGTGGAAGTCCCAAGTGACACGCTGGATGCCTTTCTTGTTGGCGGCAGGCACATGGCGAACCACTGTCCCCTCTGCGTTTCTGATGGTAACAAACACTGCAGGGCCTTCTTCGCGGAGCTCAGCCTCGAGCACATCCCACCCTGGATAGCCAACATCCTTGCCGTCCTTGGCCAGCTTCTTGTCTGCCTCGACACGAGTGTCTTTGGCTGTCTTGAAGTTGTCTTTCAGATAGTAGGTAAAGGTGGCGCCATATTTTGGGTTGTCGGCAACCCATTGGTCGTCACCTTGGCTATCGCTATGTAGCTCGTCCTCTAGATACATCAGGTTCTTGGCCTTGGCGAACAAAAGTGCGTCTTCTTTCAGGGTTTCAGAGTTCAGGCTGCGAAGGGCGGAATAGTCATCCAGAATGAAAATGCCACGACCGAAGCTTCCGGCCACAAGATCATTTTCGCGGCGCTGGATGCGCACGTCACGGAAAGAAATGGTAGGCACGCCGCCCGTCAGTTCAATCCACTTGTTTCCGCCATCAACAGTGAAGTAAAGCCCGAACTCGGTGCCAAGGAACATCAGGTCTTTGTTCACATGGTCCTGTGTTATCCGCCATACCAATGTCTTTTCAGGAAGGCCGCCGGTGATCATCTTCCAGCTTTTGCCCCTGTTGGTGCTTTTGATCAGGTAAGGCTTATAGTCGCCTTCCTTGTGGTTATCGAGCGCAGCATAAACCGTGTCTGCGTCAAAGCGGTCTGCGCGGATATCGTTTACGTATGCACCCGCTGGTACGCCTTTGATCTTGCCGATCTCGTAGCGTGTCCATGTGTTGCCACCATCGGACGTAACCTGAATTAGGCCATCGTCTGTGCCGGCATAGAGAATATTCTCGTCAACGGGGCTCTCTGCCACGTTTGCGATCGTGTGGAAGTTGGACATGGCATAAAGGTCCCAGCCGGCTTCCGGGCCCCAGGTCCGGTCCATCATCGGCATATGCAGACGATTGCCGTTTCGGGTCAGGTCGCCTGAGATGGCTGTCCAGGTGTCACCCCGATCATCAGAACGCCAAAGTCGCTGCGACGCATGATAGAGGCGTTTTGGATCATGGTGTGACACGTTGATAGGCGCGTCCCAGTTGAACCTTTCTGCAGGTTCTCCCGGTTTGGCCTGAGGTTGGATATATGTCGTTTCGCGGAGTTTGCGATCATACCGGTTCAGGTTGCCTTGCTGCCACTGAGCATAGACAATATCCGGATTGCCGGGTTCTGTGGCTGGCTGATGGCCGTCTGCGCCCAGAATGATATACCAATCTGAGTTCTTGATCCCGTCCGCCCGCATGGTGCGGCTGGGACCACCCTGAGTGGAGTTATCCTGAGTGCCGCCATAAACGTTATAGAATGGGAAATCGTCATCAGCGGCGATCTTGTAGAATTGCGTTACCGGGATGCTTTGGTTGAAGCGCCATGTCTTCATGTCATCGCGGCTCTCATACAGGCCGCCGTCTGAGCCCACCAGAATGAAATCCGGATCAGTGGGGTGAAAGGCGAATGCATGATCATCTACATGGCGGTTTTTCAAATTCATGGTCTCCCACGTCTTGCCGCCATCTTTTGTAACCTTACTCGCATTGTTAGAAAAATAGACCATGTCAAACGTGTGCGGATCTGCGAAAATTTCCTGATAATAGTGGTTGCCGGTACCGCCAGCTGCCACATCGGACATTTTCACCCAGCTTGCGCCACGGTCCGACGAACGCCAGAAACCACCTTTGCGCTGATTAAGCTCAATCGAGGCATAAACCACGTCTGGGTTGATGGGAGACACAGCAATGCTGGATTTGCCCATATCTTCCTTTGGCAGCCCTTCTGTCATCTGACGCCATGTTTCGCCGCCGTCATCTGACGTATAGAGGCCCGATCCCGGTCCTGTGTTGACCAAGCTAGCGATCGTACGCTGGCGCTGCCATTTTGCGGCATACAATTTATTCGGGTTCCGTGGGTCGATTGCGACCGAGCCAACGCCCGTCCACTCATCGCCTTCCAGCACATTGCGCCATGTCTTACCGCCATCAGTAGTCTTATACAGGCCGCGTTCTCCACCCTTCGACCATAGTGGGCCCTGCGAAGATACCCATACAGTGTTGGAATCTGTCGGGTGGATAATGATGTCACCGATATGCTCTGAGTTGCCCAAGCCCATATTCTTCCAGGTTTTGCCACCATCCATGGATTTGTAGACGCCATCACCAAAAGCAATATGCCGCCCACTATTGTTTTCACCTGTACCAACCCAGACGATATTTGGATTGCTTGGGTCAATGGTTACGTCGCCGATTGAATAAACCGATTGATCGTCGAAAATTGGAGACCAGGTGGAGCCTGCGTTCTCGGTCTTCCAAACCCCGCCCGAGCCTATGCCCACATACCATGTGGCCGGATCAGTTTGATCAACTGCAATGTCCGCGACACGCCCGGACATATAGGCAGGACCAATATTCCTGACCTTAAGGCCGTCGAAGGTTTTGGCTGACATCAATTGATCGTCGTCTGCGCTCAATGCCGGCGTCGTTGCCAGCATCATCGCGATTGCTAGATTTATACCGAGCTTCATAGGTGTCCCTCCTTTTCCTCAGTTTCTGTGTCAGGCTGGAACAATGGCGTTCCAGCTTGTCTAGATGATAATTTGTCCCAATCGTAACTCTGTACTCTGTTACACGCCGACATGCTGAAGGCCTTCAGTCTCCCTTCAAACGAATACCCAGCTTGAAAGTTCGCCCGGCATCCGGCAGGCCGAGCTGTGGTAATATGATGGCATTGGTCATGTTGTTCACCGCGCCATAAATTTGCCAAACGCCGTATTCTGTTTGCTTTACGGGTACATAGAATTTGACGTTAAACTCTGTAGATGGGTTGAGCCTGGCCGTCGTCCCGTCTTCATTTTCATCAAACGCCCCGCCAAGGTGGTTCATCTCTGCGCGTAAGCTGTAGCCTCCTGGCGTCTGATAATTTGCCGCAAGCAGCAGCTGGCTATTGGGCCTTTGGTACAGCGTAGCGCGGCTTCCGCGGGTATCCCGGTTTGCCTCCAGTTCTTGCCAAAAGGCGTTTGCTTCAAAAGTAAGTGCGGTTGTCGCCTGCCAAACTAGCCCGGCTTCAATGCCGAAGCCCTTGGAACCACTCAGGTTATAGCGCTGTTTGCGTGATATACCGTCCAGCTGCACGGTCCGCTGCGATATTGTATCGTCAATGTGTGTGAACCAAGGCGTAAAAGTTAGCTCAATAGGCAGGTCGACAGGGGCCCAGGCGAAGGTCACGTCACCAACGAGTGCACTCTCTGGCTTAAGGTTCGGGTTCAGGAGGAAACGGCCGAGGGCGTTGCCATACAGCTCCCGCATGGTGGGAAAGCGCGTACGCTGGCCCAATGTAGTTGTAATCGTCAGGTCAGGGGAGGCTTGCCATTCTATGGTTCCCGCGGCTGCCCAGTTTGTGATGGCGGGTTGCAAAGGTCGGCCGCCCGTCAACGGCGTCGATGCTCGGTCGTGTGCCAGCGAAAAGGAACTTTTGACTTTGTCGCCAATGGGTATATCCATTTCGCCGCCAATGCTGAGCAGCCGTTGACGGAACCGCTCTTCGTTTCCGCTTGTATTCGAGAGTAGATCGGTTTCCGTTTGTGTGTGGGTGCTTTCCTGTGCAGACACAACAAACCTACCCGTCATATGCCGCCAGTCTTGGGAAAGGGTTGCTCGTCCACCATACGTTAGGTCGAGGTCATCCTGTTGGTCTTCCGCGTTGCTGTATGTTGCATCGCTATACGATACAATCTGCTGTCCAAACCGCTGGTGCCAACTGTTGATGCGAAGGTTTGAGGATTCGCCCATGGTGAAGTCACCGGCAAGGCTGACTTGGGTCATTTGCCAATCGGGGTAGCGCCAGAAGCGGGGCTTTCCCTCATCTGGATCGATGTGGGCGGCGGCGGCAATGCCCTTTTCGGCGTCAATATCAAAGACGCTTACACGAATGCTGCCCCAGTCTCGCTCCAGTGCGGCGGCCCCGAAAAAGCTGGTGCTTGCCAGATCGGTGTTTGTGCGCCCGTCTTCCGCAAGAGGGTCAAACGGAATAGGTTCACGGCTCGCAACGCTAAGGGCATCCCGCGTGAAATGATTTCCGCCCAACTGCAGGCTTGCGCCATTTAGAGGCACATACACTTCTCCTTCCACAAGCCGCGCGCCGTGTGAACCTACCTCCGACCGGGTGTTCAGCCTGAAGTTATCTGCTTTTTCAACGGTTGAAATATCCACAACACCAAGAACAGCGTTGGCGCCAAATTCTATAGGCGCCGCGCTTTTTACTATACTGACCTGCCTGATAAAACTTGCTGGAAAAAGTGACAAGTCAGCACGGCCATCCCATGGCACACTGATTGGCGCTCCGTCGATGAATATCTGTGACTGTCGTTCCTCTGAGCCGCGTAGTCGCAAAACTGCCTCGCCGCGGGAGTTGGTTCGGATGCCAACACCCATCACAGCGCGGAATACTTCAGTAAAATCTGTAGGTTGTCGGCGCTCAATCGCTTCTTCAGAAAGTACTTCAGTGGGTTGCAGGGCACGATCCTTGCCTCGGGCTACCGTTACATTGATTTCATCCAGCTTCTCCCAAGTGGCCTCTGATGCCTGAGCTGGGGCCGGCGGGACTGCGGCCAGCAGACAGGCACCCAGGTAAGACAGGAAGTCGCGGGGCCTGGCGGATAACACAGGTGTTTTGGCGTTTTTATAAAGTGCCATAAAGGGCCTATTGATCTAAAAATGAATCCCCGCAGCTGAGTAGAGTACCCAGCATCAAAGGTTCGGTGTTGTCACCAAGCCCAAGACTTCTGTCCATGAAAGTGCGACCAACAGAAGATGTAAGGCGATGACCTGAAGCTGCCATCAACACTTTTCTGTGAACTTCTGATAGAGCGCAGTCTTTACACATGTTGGCAGAGTTAAAAATTTCCTTTCCTCTAGTTCCCCATCCTCGATCATGCTTTTTTTGAGCGGACGGTTCTCCAGCATCTGCTCCGCGAGCGCTTCCTTGAGGTCGGTGTCTCGCGCTTCAGGGTTTTGACCTCGTCGGTCGTAGCCGCACGTTCAGTGTCGCCTGCATGGCGCTTCTTGCCAGCCTCCAGGAACTCTTTCGACTAATTATATTAGAGGCTTTGGGCGATGCCTTCCCGACGGCACAGCATCCGCGATGCTGCTCTCGCCGAGCAGGGCTTCGATCACAATGCGAATCTTCTCTTCAGCGTTGAACTTGCGCCGGTTGGCGCGGCGGATGTCTTTGACCGCCTTTTCGGCAGCACCCTCCAGGTCGCGCAGGCTGGTTTGCAGCTCCACATGTTTCTTGATCAATCCGTTCAGAACGGGAGATATACCCATAAATGTCTCCTTGATACGAGGCGATTATAGGCTGGTGTCGACGGACACAAAAAATGTCTCTTCCTGAAGTAAGATTTCAATAACTTAGCGAACCCCTTGGACACGCATTGACTGCGCAGGTCGCATGGTGCGGACAGAAAAAGTGTCAGAAAATTTTGTGACGCGTTCTGTGATAAGAGCAATTTCCAAAAGCAGACCTTTAGGTGGAAGGTAATAAAGGCCTCCACCTCGCCAGAAGCGGCCTTCCGGGTGCGATCCAGTATTCATGCTGGTGCTTGTTTAGAATGTTTTGCAAAACGCGAATATTGATGCGGATTGCAATTGCAAAATGCGAAGACTTAACGATCTCAGGCGTGAGGTCATGCCATTTTGGCAGGGAAAACCACGAACTCACGTTGGCACGCAGGTTGCGTAGCTTTTGCAGAATGGCAACAAGCCATTTGCAAAATTGGAGAAGCGCCGATGCGGGGTTTGCTGTTTACAGAGTATCTGGATTTTGTTGAAGAACGTCTGGGCAGTCACGCGCTTGAGGACGTCATCCAGGGCCTGGATGGGCGGATCACAGCCGCCTATACCAGCGTGGGCAACTACTCCTTTGATGAATTTGCGCTGCTGCACGGCGCTATCTGCAAAGAAATGAAAGCCGACGCCGCGGTTCTGGCACGCGACTATGGCTATCACCTGTTCGGCCGGTTTGAGACAATGTTCCCTGAATATTTCGCGGGCATCGATAGCGGTGTCGCATTGTTGGAAAAGCTGGGCCGGCATATCCACGAAGAGGTCAAGAAGCTGTATCCGGATGCCAAGCCGCCTCAGGTGTTGTTGATCGCCGGGGACGGTGGTGACCTGGTGCTTGAATATATCTCCCACAGGCCGCTGGCTGCCGTTGCGCGCGGGCTGACGGACGCCTGCCTAGATCATTTCGGGGATGCCCACCGGATCATGGAAGAGAAGGCTGTGCCGGGCGGCATGCATTTCATCCTCAAGAAGCAGCGTGATGGTTGAAGCTGAGGACATCTTCCGCCGCAAGTATGGACGCGAGCGGCAGGCACGGGAAGAAGCCGAACATCTTCTGGAAGCGAAAAGCCGGGAGCTGTACCGGTCGCGTGGCCAGCTTGATGCAGCCTACCGGGAAAATATGAAGTTCCTCTCGGTGCTGAGCGGGTTTGCCTCGGCCATCACCAGCATCACGTCGGAGCATGACCTTGTGTGGTACACGGCGCGCGAAGTGGTGGGGAGGCTTGGGTTTGTTGATTGTGTGATCTATCTGTATGACGAAGCAAAGGGCTGCATCGTCCAGCGGGCCGCCATTGCAGAGAAAAATACAAATGACGATGAGATCATCAACGCTCTGGAGATTCCACTAGGAAAAGGCATTACAGGGTCGGTGGCAGCGTCGAAGAAAGCTGAAATTGTGGCCGATGTGTCGAAGGACCCGCGCTATATCGCGGATGTTGGCACTAACGCATCGGAAATCTGTGTGCCGATGATCCACAATGATCGATTGATCGGCGTGATTGATAGTGAATCACCGGAACTCAACAAATTCACCTCATCTGACCTTGATATCCTCAAGACAGTTGCGGCCTACGCGGCTGCGAAGATCGCCCAGATACAGGCGAGGCAAGAGGCCGAGCAACGGACAAAGGACCTGGAGAAACGCGTTAAGGAGTTGACCGAGTTGAAAGAAGAACTGGTTGCGGCGAAAGAGAAAGCTGAGGAAACAAGTGCTCTGAAAAGCCGTTTCGTGGCCACCATCAGCCATGAAATCCGAACACCGCTGAGTGGTATACTGGGCAGCCTTGACCTGCTGCAGGATGAAGCCTTGCCTGAGGAAGCCAGGAAGCTTGTTTCCATGGCGTGGACCAGCGGACAGACACTGCAAACGCTTCTGAACGATGTCATTGATTTCGCAAGGACAGAAGCCGGCACCTTGCACCTGGAGCCCACGGTGTTTTCGATTTCTGATCTCATTACGTCGATCAGGAGCTTCTGGCAGCCTCACGTTGCAGCCCGAGGCAGTAGCCTGGATGTGGACATTCAGGAAGGGGTTGGGGCGCACTATTGGGGGGATCCAGCTCGTATACGCCAGATCATGAACAACTATATCTCAAATGCGATCAAATACGCGCCGTCCAACCGGTATGTCATCAAGGTGCAGGCGCGCAATGAAGGTGCCCTGCGCTGGTCAGTCTGTGATTTTGGCCCGGGCCTTAAGCAAAGCGACAGCGAGCAACTGTTTACCCAGTTCACCCGTGTTGGCGCCAACAAGCGCAAGATTGGTGAGGGCGCTGGCCTCGGTCTGGCAATTTGCAAACAGCTGGCGACGCTGATGGAAGGCCGTGTGGGGGTAACCTCTGCGCCCGGAATTGGGGCGGCCTTCTGGTTTGAAGCTCCGTTTGATGAAGTTCATGTGTGTGACGTGTCAGCTAAAGAACCCAAAAAAGATCGCCGTAACTTCAAGGACCGTTTTGGCCGCATGCCGCGCATTCTGGTCGCTGAGGATGTGCCAACCAACCAGATGCTGATCCGTATGTCCCTTGAAGCTTTCGGCTGCCGGGTCACAATCGTCAATAATGGGGTCGAGGCAGTCGAAGCCGCGACCAACCATTCCTACGACCTTATCTTCATGGACATCGCCATGCCGGAAATGGACGGCACGGCTGCGACGGCCCGCATTCTTCAAGTGCTTGGGCCTGAAAATGCGCCGCCTATCTACGCTCTTACGGCCCACGGCATGGACGAAGACAGGGAGGAGTTTGCAGCTGCTGGCATGTGTGGCATCGTAACAAAGCCGTTCAACCGGGAAGACCTTTATACTGTCGTGGAACGCGCGGTGACCGCTCATGAACCGCAGGTGGGGGAAAAAGAAGAGATGTCAGAAAACGCGGAATTTGGTGAAATTGTTGCCTTCGATGCTGCCGTTCTGGATGAGCTGATGGCATCCCTTGATCGGGACAGCTGCGCCATGTTGTTGGGGCAGTGCATGGCAGATCTCAGGTCCAATCTGGATACGCTAACGGCCAGTCTTGAAACAGGCGCTGTTCAGCAGGCGGCGGAAGCCGCACACCGGATCAAGAGTGTCAGCGGCACCTTCGGCCTGACCCGTGTCCAACATATGGCCAATGAGGCAAACAACAGCTGGCAGGAAGGCGACGCGGATAGCTGCGGTCAATACTGCCGCCTGATTGCAGCAGAGCTGCCTGAAGGAATCGATATTCTACAAGACTATGCACTGAAGCACGGAGACCGCACATGAGCGCTCGCGAAAAACACATACTGATCATCGAAGACACGCTGACGATGGCCATGCTGTACGAAAAGCAACTTCAGGTCGCGGGCTTCCGTGTCACCACCTGTGAGGACCTGACCGCTGCGCGGGCGCACCTTTCCGCTGAGGGGGTCGATCTCCTGCTTCTGGACCTCAATCTGCCGGATGGAGACGGCCTTGGTTTCCTGGAAGAAATTCAGGGCACCGGGATGGAAACGCCGGCCATCGTTATCACGGCTGACGCGTCTCTCAATAACGCTGTGCGTGCGATGAAGCTGGGGGCGCTGGACTATCTGGTAAAGCCGTTCCCCGAAAGTCGGCTGGTGACGACAGTCAATAACACGCTGGAGCGGGTTACCCTGCGGGCGCAGGTGGATACGCTGAGGCACGAGAAACAAGGCGGCTTCCATGATTTTGTCGGCAGCTCTGTCGCGATGCAGCGTGTCTACCGCATGATCGAAAACGTGGCGTCATCCAAGGCAACCGTATTCGTGACAGGGCAATCCGGCACCGGAAAGGAATTATGTGCTGAGGCGATCCACAAGGCGGGGCCGCGGGCCAACATGCCATTCGTGCCCGTCAACTGTGCTGCGATCCCGCATGACTTGCTGGAATCTGAACTGTTTGGCCACCTGAAAGGCTCCTTCACCGGTGCGATCGCGGACCGAAAGGGCGCTGCGCGCGAAGCGGAAGGCGGCACCCTGTTCCTCGATGAAATGTGCGAGCTGGATCTTGCATTGCAGAAGAAACTACTGCGGTTCCTGCAGACCAGCACAGTGCATCCGGTAGGCGCGGCAAAGCCCGAAAAAGTTGATGTGCGCGTGATCTGCGCAACCAATCGTGATCCGCTGGAAGAAGTGCGCGCAGGCCGGTTCAGGGAAGATCTTTATTTCCGCCTCAATGTGGTACCGATCGCGTTACCGCCCCTTGCCCGCCGCGAACGCGATGTACTTGAAGTGGCAAGATATTTCCTCAAGAAATTCGCTCGCGAGGAAGGCAAGGCCTTCACCGAATTCGATGCCGGCGCACAGGCATTGATGCTGTCGCACAACTGGCCGGGCAATGTGCGTGAACTGCAAAACACCATCCGCAACATCGCCGTCCTCCAGGACGGCGAGACAGTAACAGAAGACATGTTTCCGCCCCTGCAGGGTAGTATTCTGCCGAAAAGCGGGGGTGCGGCTACGCATTCCGGGGGCGGTGAGATGGTTCGCACACCCGTCGCTGCCCACACTGCAATTCCTTCTATGTGTACGCTGGCTGATATCGAACGACAGACCATCGAGGACCGGATCGCGGCTTTTGATGGCAGCATCCCGAAAGCAGCGGCCTCGCTTGGCGTCAGCCCCTCCACCATCTACCGCAAGAAAGAAACCTGGGAAAAAGAACCGGTCGCCTGATGGGCGCGTTCCTATAGCGCTGCTTTGATGTCATTGAGCGTAGCCTTGTATTCGGCGATGCCAGGCGCAAGCGCCACAGCCTTTTCTGCCATTGCATACGCACGTACCAGTTCGCTGGGGTCCGCCATCAACAGATAGGCCAGGTTGTTGAGGGCGATGTGATGGTCTTCTCTGATCGCCAGCATGGCTTCGTATGAGGCGCGGGCAAGCGCCGTATCTTTAGTTTCCTCGGCAAAAGCGGCCAGAAGTGACAGGCGCTCCATCAACAGCTTGTCGGCCTGTTTCTCTGCGCGCCGTGTCCTGAGTTCCAGGTGGGTCAGCGAAACCCACTGGTGGACGAGCGCGCTCGGCGTGTTGTTTGTGCCCCGCTTGTAGGCACCAAGTGCAAGGCGTAGCGTCACCGGGGTCAGATCGGGATCGGCCTGGACAGCTTTGGAAAGCGCGACGACTGCAGCGCCTGTGTCACCGAAATGTTCATAACTGATTGCTGCGATCAGATGCAGATGGCTGTCCGATGGGGCAAGTCGGCTGCCCTCGCGTGCCACGGATAAGGCCTGGGCACGGGTGGCATCGTCTGATTCCCGTACGAGAGCCCACCCCAGCGACCGTCGCCAAAGGGTTGCCTCGTCTGGGCTGACGTCCATAAGGCGCGTTGCCTGTGCTTTCGAGATTGTCAGGCCAAGGCCAATGGCCACTTGCCAGCGACGAATGTCAGCCGGGTCGGCGTCGACGAAGGTTTGCAGGCATGCCTGTTCCTCGCGCCCGCATGCAGGGGGCACAAGAAGGGTCTGGCCAGAGTTAGGAATATCCGTTGGGAAGCCAGCTTTCCGGGCTGTGGCCCTGTAGCGGTTGGCAAGTGTTTCCTCTGCTATCGCGTCAAGGAGGGCTGCCTTGAGAGCGAAAGTAAAGGGGCTGGCTTCCAGCATATCGGGCATGGCATTCATGGCATCAATCGCATCAGCGGCGCCTCCCACTCCCCGTGCCAGCGCCTTCAGAAGGGTCATCCAGCGACTTGCGGCGTGGATGCCGTGGCGCTTTTTATACTCCAGCTCATCAAAGCGGTAAGCACACGTGGCGACCGTCTGCCATTCCTGCAGGCATGTCATTAGGAAAACCTCGGGCGGCATGGCGCCTGATGCCTTTCGGGTCAGGAACTTTCCATTGCCGAGCAGGTCCGGCGCGTCCAGCCAGTAGGCACGGGCCAGCCGTATCAAAAGCCCTGCCGGTAAGGCGCGAGACGGCTGATCGAGAAGGGTGACGACAGCGCCACGGTAGCCTTTGGCCCCCAGAAGCATGGTTGCTACAGCCAGATCATCATCCGCCAAGGTCACGCCCAGGTCAGCCAGCGTGCCGGTTGAAACTGGTTCTTCGGATGGGCGCAGAACGAAGGCTGCAAAGCGGGCAATATCGGCCGGGACTTTTTGCTTCATCAGCGCTGACGGTACAGCCAGTCCGCGCGCAGACAGGAGGTCGCGGGACAAGGCGATTTGAAAGGCCGTAAATGGCATCTTCGATATCCGTGCGGCGCTCTCTTCGATCAGGTCTTCATCATTGAGCGCCACAGCCGCCGCGAGCCCGATCAGGGCACCCCGGGGGCTGGCATCGCGCCGCGCATGATGAGCTGCCTCCCGCCAGTTACCCGCCGCCAAGGCGGCTGCTCCCAGCGTTTGGTGGTCACGTCCGTCGCTCTCCAGTCTCAGCCCCAGCTTGGCAAGCATCAGTGTCTGCCCCAGATGTGCTTTTTCCGGAAGCGGAACATGGGGGCGTGCCCGGGCCAGCAGTTCAAGGGCACGGTTGTCGGCCACGCCGCGGCAAGAAGTGGTCGAGAAATAGAGGGTCAGGCCTTCAATGCCGGATGCAAAAAAGCCACCGGCAATCTGGGCTTGTGCGCCATCAAGCCAGTGAGCGCAGCGCGCGGCGCTGCGGTGCTTGTGCAGCATCAGGCCACCCGTGCCGACTGCCAGAACGCCAAATGCTAGCGCTACAACGAACAGGCGTTTCATTCACTGCCTCCCAGTTCCAGGCCAAAGGCGCCAGCAAAGGCCATGGCCGTGGCGTGACGCTCGGTCACCGGGACCGTCGGGTCTTCTACAATCTGCAGCCGCGTGGCTCCTTGATGGTCTGGCGTCAGGGGCGGCAGGACGATTTCCGTGATGGCCTGGCGTTGGTCGAAACTGCGGACCAGCAGGTGCCGGATTTCCGCGCCGCTGCCGGACGCAAGGGTCTGAAGCTCCCGAACCTGCCAGCCGATGGCCTCATAGCAGGCCTTGCTTGTATGTTCGTTGGCCTTCTTCGCACTTTCATGCTGCATGAAGGTTATGACCAGTTCCCGCCTGCCTGTAGGCGACCGATACAGCCGACGTTCCGCATGGTGGGCGCCAAGTATTTGCGCCTCCTCAAGGGGGATGCTGCCCGGTTCGCCAGTCCAGCCCGCGACATAGAAGGGCAGGTCTGGAGGGCGAATGGAAGGCGTGTCCTTCGGCAGCCATAAGGATAGAAATCCAGCGGTGATCAGGATTATTGCAGCCAGGGTGGCTTCGAACACCGTGATGGATGGTACTTTTAGAGCGAGTTTCGCTGACGCTCCCCATATGAGCACCGGCAGCAACCAGGCCAGTGGCATGATAATCCAGCCAAGGAAGTCATGCATGCCGCCGGCCAGGCTGTCGGCGGCATAGAAGTTGAGCGGCAACAGGATGGCCAGACGGACGAGATTCAGGGTAAGCGCGAGGAACACCGAGCTGACAATGATGGTGAATGATCGCCACAGAGAGGCGCTTGTAGCACTGCGGGCCACCATGGCCCCCAAAATGGCAGGCCAAAGCAGCAGGGTGCCACTGCAATCGCTATTGATCGTGGCGGCGGTTTCCCCCAGCACTATCTGTGTTCCGAATTGATAGACAGCAATGCCCAGGGTTTGCGCAACGCCAACGAATGCCGTGGCTTCCACATCGGCCAGAGCAAGGCCCAACTGCCCTTCAAAGGCAGCAGGCAAGGGCACTGCGAACAGCAGGCACGTCAGGAAGGGCAGCGCGTGGCGAAGTGGCAGGTGCAGCAGCTGCATCGTGGCACCGCCGAACAAAAGCATGCCCGACAGGGGAACAAGCTTGGCCGGACCAACGGATAATCCAATGCCAAACGCCGCAGCTGACGCAAGCGCGAACACGGGGAGAAGGGTGGACGCCCGGGTTCTCGGATGGGATCGAGGCAAGACAAGGAAAGCGCTGATGAGGGCAACGATCGCAAGTGCGATGGCTTCCTCGTCCGATCCACCAAGATAGGACTGGAGCATGATCATCAGCCCGAGCGGCGCCGCCACCAGGGCCGCTTGGCGCATGATGTCCTGCCGCGGAAGCGCCGCTAACATGACTGGCACTCCCGGCTGTTGGGGGTATTGTTTCGGCGGCGTGCGAACCATAAGCCTATCGGCCCCAGTAGCAGAGCCAGATAGCCCGGTATAGGCACGACCTTGGATATCAGTTGCTTCACATTTGTTTTGCCAATGTCTAGGGCAATTACAACGTCGTTATAGTCCTGGTCGCCCCCGCCATAGAGGTCCTCCACGCCGATCAACAGATATGGGCTGTCGGCAGTGGCCAGCACGACGAAATGTTCAATCCCATCGGCGTTCAGGGCGCTGTCTGTATAGTAAGTGTTGCTGCCGCCGTTGGCACCATTGGCTATCAGGAACAGATTGAGCTGCGTCCCCGCCTCGAAGGTGCCAAGGTCGACAAAGTCACCTGACGCCAATGGGGCGCTTTCAGTTCGGGTGTCATCTGTCGCTGGGCTTAGATAGGAATTCGAAGTGCTGGCATCTGGAAAAATCAGGCCGGCATCGCCCGTAAGGGCTTCGCTGCTGTCGCCAGTGTAGATGCCCAAGGTGTTCCTGTATCCTGCGCCTTCACCAATGAAATAGACGCGCACATCGGACGCCTCTGTCAAATACAGGTCGTTGGGGTCAAGCGCTAGGGAGGACAGGTTTTCAACGGCCTGTGTTTCGTTGAGTGTGGTGTTTACCGTTGTCTGCAAATCCGGCAGGTCATTTTTGTAGAAATCCATCGCTTCGCCATCCGACCCGGCAAGCTGCACATCGGCGAGAGGTGACAGGCCAAGGGGCGTTGCATCAGACTGGATGGGTGACACGGTACCTGCGCGGGCCTCAAACCCGGTTGCTGCACAGGCCAACATCGTAGCAGTCAGCACATAGTGGTGAATACGCATCCTTAATTTCCTTTCAGGAACTTGACCTGAACAACCGGCTGTAGCACGCCACCCGCAAGCTGCAGGCTTGGGGTGATGGCGCGAACCACCTGGTTCCAGTTCTCAATCATGTTGTTGGGCACATAGACGATGTCATCTGGTATCAGCGTCAGGTCTGCGGCCTTGCCCTTGAGGATATCGTTGGCATTCACGAGAATCAGTTGGCCATCGACGGGCGACAGGGTGCGAATAACCCGAACCTGGGACAGAAGGGCGGCTTCCTTGATCGGCCCGCCAACCTGACTGAGGGCTTTCAGGAGGGTCATGGGTTCGTTGGAGAATTGCACCGTACCAGCCCGGGCAACAGCGCCCAGCACATAGGCTTTCTTGTCAGCCTGGCTTGGCACGAAAATCGTATCGCCGGGTTGAAGGCCCACGTTGTGGGCAGCGCGACCTTCCATCAGCAAGGCGTGGAGATCAACTGCGGCGATGGCATCATTGCGCCAGAGGCGGGCACCGCGCAGGTGTGCCGCCCCCGATAGCCCGCTTCCCATGGTGATGGCCTGCATCAGGTTGGTTGGGCCATCCAGATAAACAACGCCGGGCTTGTTGAACTCGCCCAGAAGGTAGATGGGCCTGCTGCGATACTCTATCACTTCCACCACCACCCAGGGATTGCGGAACTGGACATTGAAGCCGCTCTTTAGTTCTGCCTGAATGTCTGCGGTGGTCTTTCCGGCAACCTTCACCCGCTCAAGGTATGGCAGCTGGACATAGCCCGCGCCGTCCACGCTGACCTTCAGGTCACTGAGGCCTTCTTCGCCAAACACATTGACCGCAATCAGATCCCCTGTGCCAACACGGTATTCCGGGTCCTGGAAGGTGTCCTCTTCCACGGGAATCGATATGGGTTCAATCGTGGGGACGCTTGGTGCGGCGCGGTCGCCGAAAGCCGGGATAGCCTTCTCATAGGCGCCGTCTGCTTTGGTGAAAGGGGCGGTGGACAGGCGCTCGCTGCAGCCGGTGGTTGCCACGCAGCCGAGAAGGAAGGCAATCATGATCAGCTTTTTGCCCGACAGCAGTTTCGCTGCCATCTTGCGGCCAAGGAACAGGACGGTCATGGCAATGATCACCAGGTCGTATTTCCAGTTCCTGCGATAGAGATAGTCAAGTTCCGCGTCGAACCGCATAGACCAGTCGGCCACAACGTCATCTGCGTTATCCATCAGGCAGACCTGCCCAAGGCTCGTGAGCCCGGGTTTGACGCTGAGCCTGCGGGCGAAGCCGGGAATTTTGCCTTCAAGCTCGCGCTGGAGGGAAGTGGCGATTGGGCGGGGCCCGACAATAGCCATTTCGCCGCGCAGGACATTTACCAGTTGGGGCAGTTCGTCCAGTTTCAAATCCCGCAGGATGCGTCCGATCGGGGTAATCATGGGATCCGCCAAGTCTACCTTGCGTGCCCGTGACTTGTCCCTGTCGGCGCCGATGCGCATGGTCCGAACCTTGAGTGCGGTGAACGGTCGACCGTCCTTGCCTGGGCGTTCCTGCCGAAACAGGAAAGGGCCCTTGGACGTCAGCTTCACGGCCATATAAAGGAGCAGGAAAAGCGGCGTCAGGAACACGAGGGCGGTTGCCGCAATAAGCCTTTGTGCGCCTTCCCAGGCAGGAGCGTCCCTAATGGATGCGTCCCACACGCTGGGAGACCAGTCTGCTTCACTAACATTATAGGTGACTGTTTCATTGGGCATCTGTTCGCTCCTAAGAGTATGGCAGCCTGTAGGCGCACATGAAGAGCAGCGCAATCGTCATGCCAACGGGTGCTGATTCCCTAACCCTCTGAATCTCAACGATTTTGTGTGCGAATAGCGGAATTCGATATTTTGCAAAATGCAAGGCCTTGTTTGTGAATTCGCCAAAATGCAATTTGCAAAACGCAAATGCAAAATGAGCGAACTGAAAATAACTTAAATATTTCAGTGCCTTATAATTAAAGTCTGTGTGGCATGGCTGTTGCTGCTTATGGGGCATGGAACAGAAACACACATATGTCGTCCTTGCTGGCGCTGCCCCAGACACCGCAAACCACGGTGTTACGGCTCTCGCACAATCCACTGTTCTGGGTTTGACAGAACGGGGAATTGACCGTTTTTCGATTTTTGACAATGGGCAGGACGAGCGTCCCGACACTTCATCCGAATGGCCGCAGGGCGCTACTATCTCACGCGTGGGGTTCAGGCCCGGGCGGCGTGTCTATCAGGCATGCAATATGCACAATGCCAGACTACGGCAGGTGCTTGGCATACCGGCGTCAGCTGTATCTGCCATGCGGAACGCGGCGGCTGTAATTGATGTGAGCGGTGGTGACAGTTTTACTGACCTGTATGGCGCCGCGCGGTTTGAGCAGATCCTGCTGCCGAAGCTGATGGCGCTTGATTGTGGCACACCGCTGATCCTGCTGCCACAAACCTATGGGCCTTTTATCCACGAACGTAGTGAACGACTTGCCCGAATGGTCATGTCACGCGCCGGGCTCGCTTTTGCACGTGACGCTCTGAGCTTTCATAACATGAAGCAGCTGCTTGGAGACATGTTTGACCCGCAGCGGCATCGCCTCGGCGTCGATCTTGCCTTCGGTCTACCCAGTGAAGAGACAACCGTGCGGCCGCTGGACCGTCCGGTTGGTCTGAACGTAAGTGGCCTGCTTTGGAATGAACGAAGCGCAAGAGATCGCTTCGGCCTTTCGCTTGATTATAGGGCTGCGCTGATCGATTTCGTGACGCAGGTGCTGGATCGAACAGCCAAAACAGTTCAGTTGGTGCCCCATGTCACACCGAAGGGTGGTGAAAGCGACTTGGTCGCGTGTGAAGAGCTGAGGCAGGCGTTACCTGAGCCTGTGCGTTCAAGGGTTCGCATCACCAAGGGCGCAGATACGCCGGCCACGCTCAAACGCGTAATTTCGTCATGTTGCTGGTTCGCTGGTGCTCGCATGCATGCGACTATCGCGGCACTTTCGACCTGCACGCCCGTAGCCAACATGGCCTATAGCGACAAGGCATTAGGTGTGTTTGAGGCATGTGGTGCAGCAAGTGAAGTCTTCGACATGCGTCGCCTTGGTACCCAAGAGATGGTGGATGAATTGTTCGACGCCTTCTGGACACGGGGCAACCAAGGGCGATTGCTCTCCAGCCAGGTGCCTTTTGTTCTTCGTCGCTGGGGGTTCCAGATGGATGCTATATCGGGCTTTGTGAAAGCTTCGATGCTTTCTGGGAGCAGGGAATATGCCTAGCAGTGAACGCATAAGCCAGCTTGGTTCTGTGGCAACAAATCAAGTGATGCGGGAGATATGCGTATTCCTTCGTAACGTAATCATCGCACGTCTCATGGGCGCGGAATCGCTTGGCGAATTCATATTTCTCATTTTGTCCATTCGGCTCTTGGCCATGTCCACAGACCTAGCCACTGAGCGCTACATACTTTGGGTAAAAAGGCATGAGGTCCGTACGGCACTTGCAAGTGCGCACCTCGTTGTTTGTGGGCGTGGAGTTTTTCTCGCTGCTTGCTTGATCGGACTCGGCGCATTTGAGGCCAACGGAATATCGTTTTCTTGTTACCTGCTTCTTGCCGGCAGCGCCCTTTTAAGAGGTTTTACCCACCAGGGGTATCGCCTGAAGCAGCGGACACTGAATTTCCGTCCCGCTTTATATGTTGAAGCCAGTACCACTGTGCTGGCCACGATCGCTTTGTATGTGGCAGCAACAATGGCGCCAGTGCTGGAAGTGGTGTGTTCGGTGTTGTTGCTACAATCTGGCATGCACACTGCCTTGTCGCACATACTGTCAGATGCGCCATACGAGGCAAATTTCAACAAGCAGCAGCTAGGCAAGATGCTGGGTTTTGGATGGCCATTGATGCTGAGTGGCGTGACCATGTTCTGGAGTATGCAGGGCGAACGGGTCATACTGTCTGCAATTTTGGATGCAGAGGATTTTGCACATTTTTCCATGTTGTTCCAACTGGCATTGGTGCCAGTGTTGGTGGTGGCGCGGATTGCTCTGACCACCGGATTGCCTTTGCTTGCCAACAGCAAAAACTCTGCCGAGGCGTTTGAGGAACGATTGGAAAAGCTCAGTGTTGCCACTCATGGCGTTTCTGCACTTTTCTGTATTGGCTTCGTGCTGATGGCGAATCCAACATTGGTTACCTTGTTCGGTGCACCGTTTGAGGCTGAAACCGGTCTTGTGATGCTGGTTGCGCTGGCTCAAGCTATCCGTTTGTGCCGGACTCCTCAATCCGTAGCCGCCCAGGCGCTCGGTCACACAGATATTCCCTTTAAGGCCAACCTCGTGCGGGTTAGTGCTGTGCTTGTTGCGGTGGCACTGTTGCCTTTCGGCGGCTCACTTCAACTTCTTCTTTTCGTAGCCTGCGCTGGTGAAGCTGCCGCCTGGATAACACAAGCGATGCTCTATTCCCTCCGCACCCGCAGGGCGCCCGTTTGCCACAAACTGAAAACACAGGAGCAACTTTCATGACCCGCAAGATCAAGTCTATCGATGATATTCTCAAGAACAGGCTTTGTACCGGCTGCGGTGCCTGTGCGGCCTTCGCACCTGCCGCTATCGAGATGGCGGAAACGGCGGACGAAAACTGGCGACCTCGGAAAATCGGTGCGCTAGACGCTGATGTGGAAGAAAGCATCGCCAAGGCCTGTACAGGGGCTTTTCCAGCCTCAGCGGGGGAGGCGAAAGATCTTCACGAAAGCAGTTGGGGGCCGGTTCTTGATGTGTGGGAAGGCTATGCTGGCGCCTATGACATCCGGCACAAGGGATCAAGCGGTGGTGCAGTTACCGCGCTTGCGCTCTTTGCTATTGAAAAGATGGGCTTCCACGGCGCGCTTCATGTGAAGGCCCGCAAAGATAACCCGACCCTGAATGAGGCAGCCATCAGCAAATGCCGGGCTGAGCTGATGGAAGGTGCGGGCTCTCGATACGCACCTGCCAGCATTGGGGACAAGCTTCGTCTTGTGGCCGATGCGGACAAACCTTCCGTGGTGATTGGCAAGCCGTGCGATATTGCTGGCGCCAACATGGTGGCAGGGCATGTGCCTGAGCTTGCGGCACGGATGGGCCTGACCATTTCAATTTTTTGCGCAGGGGTACCAAGCCATAAAGGCACTGAAGAGCTTCTGGAACATCTGGCGCCGGACCAACCGGGTGTGCTGGCGTCCCTCGACTATCGCGGTGAGGGCTGGCCGGGCGACATGCGTGCCACCTGGCGCACGCTTGATGGGCCGCAACGGGTTGCAATCAGCTACAATGATGGCTGGGGCAATGTCCTGCAGAAGCACCGGCAGTGGCGTTGTCAGGTTTGTGCTGATCACACCGGCGAGCACGCGGATATATCGGTTGGGGACCCGTGGCAGACCCCGCCCGAAAAGGACGCCGTCGGCAAGTCGCTGATTGTTGTGCGCACCGAACGGGGGCGAGCCTTCCTGAAGGCCATTGCCGATAGCGGCTATCTGTTCCTGGAAAAGAAAGATCCTGCAATCCTGTTTGATGCACAGCCAAATCTGTTCACCACAAAAGGTGCTGTCTGGGGCCGCAGTGTGGCGCTCAAGGTCGCTGGGCTGAATGCACCTGCGACCGCCGACGACAGTTTCGCCTGTTGGAAGAAGCTGCCGGTAAAGGCAAAGGTCCAATCGGTAGCGGGCACCTTCAAGCGGGTCAGAAGCCGGAAGCTGCATGAGCCCAAAGAAATCTTGTGGGCAGAGGAGCAGCGTGGCTGATGGCAAAGGCGGCAACAAATGCGCGGGACAGCGTCTGGCCGGTGGCTTCGGTTGCCGCGCTGCTGATCTGCTTTACCTTGCCGCCGGAAACGTCCGTTTCGCTTGGGTCGATCCGCATGTCGCCCTACCGCCTTGTGCTGATTGGCATGTTTTTCCCGGCCCTGATGAAGCTTCTGTCCATGAGGGACAATCCGCTTTGCCTGCCGGACTATCTCATGTTTGCCCATTCGCTTTGGGCAGCCCTTGCGCTTTTTGTCACCATGGGCATCGCCGAAGGCGTTGAGACCGCGGGCATTTATGTGTTCGAGACATTCGGCGCTTACCTGATGGCGCGGGCCTATGTGCGCACACCGGAAGATTACGCCAAGGTGCTGAAGCTGGTATTCGCGATTACGGCCTCGCTTCTGCTGTTTGCAGTGATGGAGTCTTTCACAGGTGTCCATCTCTTGCGGAACACCTTCAAGGCCCTGCTGGGCGGGCCCGGCCCGCACTATATTGAACCCCGCCTTGGCCTGACGCGCGCATTCACGTCGTTCGAGCACCCGATCCTGTATGGTGTATTCGCGGCCGCAGGCTTTGGTGGCACCTATTTCGTCCTCGGCGGTGGCAGGGTGGACAAAAAGTCCATCAAGATGCTTGGGGTTGTGGCGGGTGCCACTTTCTTTTCCCTCTCGGGTGGGCCCTTCACTGCGCTTGCGCTCCAGATCGGGTTGATTGCCTGGGACCGGCTTACCTGGGGCATTGAAGGGCGCTGGTATATGCTCATCGGCCTGTTCTTCATGATCTGGGTGGCACTTTCCTTGCTGTCGAACCGGTCGCCTGTGCTGATTTTCATTTCCTATCTGACATTCAGCGCCAACAGCGCCTACAACCGGGTGCATATTTGGGATTATGGCACTGCCGAGGTAGGGCGTCATCCGATCTTTGGCATCGGCCTGAATGACTGGATCCGCGCGCCCTGGATGAGCGACAGCATGGATAATTACTGGCTGCTGACAACCGTGCGCTACGGCGTGCCGGCGTTCCTGTTCCTTATCAGCGCCATCATCCTCATTCTGATGAAGCTGCGCGCCAATACGGGCTCCAGCCGCTTCTGTAAAAACGCCATCAAATCCTGGCTTGTGGCCTTTGTCGGCTACGCACTGGCCGGGCTTACCGTGCATTTCTGGAATGCGCTGATGGTGCAATTCTTCTTCTTCATTGGCTGCGGTATGGCGCTTGTGCGCCCGCACCTTGCAACAGGTGGCGCACGGGCGAAGCCAAAGGCAGCAACCCCAAACTATGTGAGGCGACCCGCATGGACCTGAGTATCATCATCATCAACTGGAACACCCGCGATATGCTGCGCGACTGCTTAAATTCAGTGCTGGAAAACGCGCCCGATTGCCGACACGAGATTGTCGTCGTGGATAATGCGTCAACAGACGGCAGCCAGGAAATGGTTCGCGCAGAATTCAAATCCGTCAGGTTGATCGAAAATGCCCGGAACATGGGCTTCGCCGCGGCGAATAATGTGGCGATCGAGCAAACGAACGGTAGTTTCTTCCTGCTGCTGAATTCTGACACGCTGGTGCACGGCGACGTGCTGCAGAAGTCTTTCGATTATATCCGGGACAACACGGCGGTTGGTGCCATGGGGTGCCGGGTGCTGAACCGCGACGGCAGCCTGCAACACAGCACCAGCCTGTTCCCAAGCTTTGCCAACCTTTTCTATCAGACCCTAGCGCTGGACAGGCTGCAGGGCGTGCCCCGCTTCCGCCAGTACCGGATGCTGGACTGCACCCGCGATCAGGCCTGCAGCGTGGAAACGGTGTCCGGTTGTTTCATGATGGTGCGCCGCGCGTGTGCCAACGGTGTTGGCCTGCTGGATGACAGTTTCTTCTTCTTCGGTGAGGAAACAGACTGGTGCAAACGCATGCGGCGACGTGGCTGGCAGGTGCACTTCGCGCCGGTCGGTACGATTACCCATTTCGGTGGCGGCAGTTCCGCATCGCTTAATCATCGCCGCGACCTGATGCTGAGCCAGGCAACGGTGCGGCTGCACCGGAAGCATTATGGGATTGTGCGGGCACTGTGTGTCTACGTCCTTTTGCTGGCATTTAACGCCAGCCGGGCGGCCCTGTGGTGCCTGTTTGGCCTGATTGCCATCAAGCGAACGGCTTGGCGGCGCGGTATTCATTTCGTAGGCGTAACAAGGAATTTCCTGAGGGCCTGGCCTGCGGGGAAAGGAGCGATGCTATGACCTGGCGGCCAAAAGTTCTGGCGCTTGCGCCCTACTGCGACCTGACGGACGTGGGCGAAGCCTGGTGCGCCGCGAAATGGGTGGAGGAGCTAGCGTTGCGTGCTGACGTTACCCTTTTGGCGATGGAGCGCCCGGGTCGGAAAACCCTTCAGGGCCAGTTGCCGGGCGTCAAGGTGATGACAATGGCCGAGCCTGCCTGGTGCCGCCGCCATGAACGCCTGAACGCCATGGCCAAACTCTCCTACCCTGCATTCTACCGCTGGGCGAAGAAGGAGATCCGAGCGCTTCTGGCCGCGGGCCAGGAATTTGACATCGGGCATCAGTTCGCGCCGATCGCGCTTCGTTTCCCGTCACCGCTCGCAGCCTTTGATATCCCGTTTGTCCTTGGGCCCCAGGGCGGTAGCCTGGATACGCCCGCCGCGTTCCAGGCGGAATGCGCAAGCGGTCGCTGGTATATGGGGTTGCGCAATATTGATAACTGGCGCCTTCGGTTTGATCCACTGCTGCGCCATACTTACAGACGGGCGTCGATGCTTCTTGGTGTTGCGCCTTATGTGAAAGACCTGATTCCGTCGCTTGATCTTCCCCGTTTTGCGGTCGAAAGCGAGTTGGGCGTCGAGCGTCTGATGCCACCCAACTCTCCGTTCCAGCAGCCAAGGCCCACATTGCGGTTACTTCATGTTGGGCGCGGTGTGCGCACAAAGGGCCTCAGGGATGTAATCCGGGCCATGGCGTATCTGAAAGATATCAGCGTGCACCTTGATGTCGCCGGGAAGGGCGAGGAAATGCAGCACTGCCGTGAGATGGCGAACGCGCTCGGCTTGACTGGGAAAGTCACCTTCCACGGCCAGATCAGCCGGTCGGCGGTGGATGCGCTGTACCGTCAGGCAGACGTCTTCTGCTTCCCTAGCTTCCGCGAGCCGTCCGGCAGCGTAGTATATGAAGCCCTGAGCTTTGGCTTGCCAGTAATCGCCGCCGACCGGGGTGGCCCTGGCCACGTTGTGGACGACAGTTGCGGCTTCAAGGTTCCCATTACTTCCCCAGATGCGTTTGCGGCTGATATCGCATCCGCAATTCGCACACTTCATGCAATGCCTGCCCTGAGGGCCCGGCTGGGGGAGGGTGCGCTGGAGCGCATGCAGTCCATCGCCCTTTGGCCACAGAAGATCGACCGACTGATTACTTACTACGCAGAAATCTGCGTTTCTCGCGTTCATGGAAAGGAGACAACAGAGCCATGTCCAACCACACACAACGTCAACGCGTGCTAGCCGTTGCCTCTGGCGGCGGGCACTGGATCCAGCTTCTCAGGTTGCGTCCAGCCTTTGCAGAATGCGAAATTTCATATGTCACCGTGAACCCGGATTCCCGTGGGGACGTGCCCGGTCAACGCTTTTTCACTGTGCCTGATGGTAACCGGGATACCAAGTTTGCGATCATTCTGATGGCGCTGAAGATGCTGCTGATCACACTTTGGGTCAGGCCCCATGTGGTTGTGTCCACAGGCGCAGCACCTGGCTATTTTGCCTGCCGGTTCGGCCGAATGATTGGCGCCCGCAGCCTGTTTGTTGACAGTGTCGCGAACGCCGAGGAGATGTCCTTGTCCGCAAAGCTGGCCATGAGCCACGCCGACAAGGTGTTTACCCAGTGGCAGGATGTATCCAAGAAATTTGGCGCAGAATACCATGGGAGCGTCCTCTAGTCGCCCCCTGTCTATACTGGCACGCCCATTGCTCCTTCTTTGGCAAGACACACTGTCAAAGAAGGAGTTTTTTTATGATCTTCGCCACCGTAGGAACCCAGCTACCGTTCGACAGATTGATCGAATCTCTGGATAAATGGCAGTCTTTTCAAAGATCTAGCCAAGTGTTTGCCCAGGTTGGCCCGAAGGGGAAAGTGCCATCCCACATCGAATGGATGGCCACTTTGACGCCGCAGCAATTCGCAAAGAACATTGCAAAATGCAAAATTGTTGTGTCGCATGCTGGGATGGGCACCATTCTGACGGCCCTTGGCGCCGGCAAGCCCATCATTCTGATGCCGCGGCTGGCCCGATACGGTGAACACCGTAACGACCACCAATTGGCAACTGTCGCCAACCTGCGCAATCGGCGCGGCATTTATGTGGCGATGGATGAAGCGTCGCTTTTTCAAAAGCTGGACAGCTTGCATGCGCTTGAAGGCGGGGAGGGGCTTCAGAATGTCGCCTCGCCCGAGCTTTTGTGCGCCATCACAGATTTCATTGAAACCAAACCACGGGAGGTCCGTCATGCCTGATGCCCTGAACCCCTTTGTTTGCACCATCATCGTGCCAGCCTACAATGAAGCAGCGACCATAGGGCACACGCTCAAGGCCCTACTGGCTGAAGCACAGGCGGATGAGTTCGACTTGATCGTGGTTTGCAACGGATGCATGGACGACACAGCCGCCGTCGCCCGTGCCGCAGCACCAAGCGCCCGCGTTCTGGTTCTTGAGCAGGCGTCAAAAACCGCTGCTCTCAATGCCGGAATCGCGGCCGCTCGGACCAGCCCAGTGGTGTTTCTGGACGCCGATATCATAACGGATGCAGCGGCTGTCAGACAGCTGGTGCACCGGCTGAACTGGTCGGGCGCCGACATGGCCTACGGGGCTGCCCGCTTTGAGACCAGCCAGTGCAGTTGGGCGGTGGCCGCATTCTACCGGGCCTGGCAGCAGAATCCGTATTTCGACAAGCAAAAGATGGGTGGCTTTTTTACCGTCAGCAGACGTGGGCTGGATCGGCTTGGCTGCCTTCCACCTGTAGTCAATGACGATGAATATGTCCGCCGTCGCCTTTTGTGCAACAGTGTCTGGGTTGATGCTGCGCCCTACAAAATCGCGGCGCCACGGTCGCTTGCAAGTCTCATCAAGGTGCGTAGCCGAGTTTATCGCGGTAATCAGGACCTGAAAAAGGATCAGGTCCTCTCGCCTGGCGGGAGCAGGCGGGACCGGGCTGGCCAGTTCCTTGGACGACTTTTGCGCTCGCCGCTCTTGTGGCCCGGTGCGGCCATCTTTTTCCTGGTAGCAATTCTTGCGCACATCAGAAATGCGCTGCTGCGCGGCCAGGTAAGGTGGGAGCAGGACAAAAGCAACCGTCAGGCCGGGACGGCACGGGGATAAGGCATGGCTGGAAACACCCGAGATAGAGGCGAAATCCCCGCCGACCTGGGCCCGGAAAGCCTGCAGGCGGTCACTGCCTTTGTACAGGAGGAACAGGCCCCATCGAACAATCCGTTATTGTTGGTCATGCGCCGCTTCCGTGGCCTTTGGGTGCCAACGCTGGTATCGGGTGCGATCCTTGGGATAATACTTGCCATCCTTGCCTATAACCTTGTCTCGCCAAGTTATGTCAGCAATGGGCTCATTCGGCTCGTGGCAAAGGAACCGAAGATTCTGTATGCCGACCGGGATGACAGCAGGCTGCGCCTATATGATGCCTTTGTCTCGGCCGAAGCCACTTATATCCAGAGCCGCCCGGTGATCGAACGTGGCTTCGAAATTCTCCTGGATAAGAGCCGGGACGGCGCGCCGAAAGACATGAAGCAAAAAGACTTTGCCGACATGTTGACGGTGAAGAAGGAGAAAGGCCTGATCGCGGTCTCTGCTGCAAGCAAGGATCCGGCAATGGCGCAGCGCGCAGTTCGCAGCCTTCTCGAGGCCTATGTGGCGCTTCATGCCGAACAGTCTGGGTCACGTCAGAGCATCCGCGCTCGGGAACTTGAGGTTCGGGTGCTGGAACTTGAAGCCAAGCAGCGCCGCCTGAGCGGCGAACTTCTGGAGATTGGCGAAGAATATGACGCAACATCGCTTGCCAAGGCACACCTAACCAAGGTGACCCAGCTTGAGGAGCTGGATCTGCGAGTTTCCGAGCTGACTAACACGTTGATCGAGATGGAAGCCAGTGGCGGGGCTCTGGACGCCGATACCGGCGACATGGAAATCAAGCGCGCAACGCTTCTTGACCGGGCGATGGCCGACATGGTGTTCGAACGCGCCAAACGCGCCGCCGAACTTGAAAAACTGCAGATGCGCTATCAGGATACGCACCCCAAAGTTGCCACGCTGGCCGCCAGTCTGAAGGTGATCGACGAGGCTATTGAGACCCGTCGGCGGTTGATTGCCACCCTTGGCAAGACAGGCGCGATTACGGGTGCAGATGGCGCCGAAAAATCCCAGTCACTGGCTGAATTGCAGGCGCTCAGAACCAAGCTGAGCAATCGGCGTCAGGACCTGTCGGATGAGGCCAAGCACTTGAACGGCAAGTTGATCAAGTTACGCCGGATCAACGCCGAGCAGGCTGAAGTTGCCGGCATGCTGGGGGAAACCCGCCGTATCCTCGACCAGGTGGTGCTGGAAAGCCGAAACAATATGCCTGGCAGCATCGAAATTCTATCGCGCGGCAGCTTGCCGGACGCGCCCGCAAGCGACAAGCGCAAGCAGATCGCGGCCGCCGCCCTTGTTGCCGGCGGTTTCCTGATGATCGCTATCGTGTTCCTGAAGCGCCAGCTTTCGGGCGTGATCCGCTACAGCGACGACCTCGATGCGATCATGACACACAGCCCGGCTTCGGCGGTGTTCCCAAGCAAGACCCAGGATGCAGACCTCGCGGCTTTCCTCGGTGATATGCAGATGGGTCCCGTTTGGCCGAACGCGGGCACTGTGATCCTGAGCCTCATCCGTTTCTCCGACAAAGCCCGCTTCCCGGCGACCCGGTTGGCGGAACTCGCGGGTGAGCAGGGTTACCGCACGCTTCTCGTGATGGCCGCGGAAGACGCGGGTACAAGCGACAAGGGCTTTTCCGACCAGCTGATGAAAGGCCAAGCCTTTACGGCGTCAAGCAAGGGCCACTTCGACATTGTCACGCTTGGCTCAAGATCAATGGTCGGGGGCTACTCGCTGGACCGTGCCAAAGACTGGCTGATCAAGCGGTCTGCGGACTATGACCTGATCCTCATTTATGCCGGCCATCCAGAGCATCATTTCTCCGCCCGTGTGTTGCCAAACCTGTCGGATGCCACGCTGGCCATCGTATCGCCGGGTGACAGCGTGCGCGCTGTTCGGCGCACGGCCTCCCGCTTGCGAAACATTGTGCCGGTGATGACAGGCGCACGGGCCGAAGACCCTGGACTTCAATCTACCACGTCAATGCAATCCCAACTGAAAGGAAAGAACCATGAGATCGCTGCGTAAACTTCTGATCCTTGATGATGACCCACACTATTCAGGCATGCTGGCGCTTAAGCTGCGCCAACGTTTCCCAGAGCTGATGATCAGCTCTTGTGAAAGAACGGACATCAGCAGCGGGTATGACATTTATGTGCTCGACAATGATTTTGCCGGTGAAAAATGCGGCGCCGCGCTGGCTGAAGAAGTGCGAGGCCAGCAGCCGAACGCGCTGGTGATCGTGCTGTCAGGGACGCTTGAACTTGACCTTGTGAAGCGCCTGGTCAATTGCCATGCAGCCGGCGTGTTCGATAAAAGCGAGGCCAGTGACCTCGAGCGCATGATGACCATGATCGACTATTTCCTGCGCCAAAACACGCCAGAAAAACAAAAGGCAGATCATGCGTCACTCCGCAGCACGGTAACCAGCATCAGCGCGCTCCTGTCCGAATGGAATGAGCGCCTTGCGTTTGAACGCCGGTGAACGCCATGTGCAGGACAGGCCAACATATCCTGGTGATAGAAGACATGCCAAGCATGGCGCTTTATCTCAAGATCGCCCTCGAGCTGGAGGGCTATATTGTCGACCTGGCGGAATGCGGCAAAACGGCGATTGAGAAAGTGAGCCAGTCGACCGGGCCGACCCGGTTTGACCTGATCGTCACGGACCTCAACCTGCCGGATATGGAGGGTGTGGACCTGCTCAGCAAGTTAGGGGCTATGGAACAGTGCCCGCCGCGGATTGTACTTAGTGCCGACACAGGCAAGGAAACCCGTAAGCGGGTTCTCGCCGCAGGTGCGGCAGCCTATCTTGAAAAACCTTTCGACATCAGGAAGGTCAAGCAAGTCATTGAGAAGTGGTGCGTCGCCAAGCATCGACTGAAGATCCACAAGGGAGGTGACCTGAACCCCCAGTATCGGCAGCTCAAGCAGAATTACCTCCAGTATCTGGAAACACTGGCCGGCCAGCTTGAAAACAAACTGCCGTTCCAGAAGCTCAAATCGCTGGTCCATCAGATCAAGGGAAGCGCTTCCCTCTATGGGCTGACAGGCTTGGCGCAACAGGCGAGGGCGCTTGACCAGCGGTTGGCTGACCATGGTGCCGCGGCGTCAACATCCGTCCGGGATGCTTTGCGGCGGGCACTGATTTCCAAGGGTGGGGTATCAAACGACTAGCATATCGCAAGCTGATATTTGCGATATGCAATGGAATTTTTTCATAGTGCGCATCTTTTTCGAAGGTGAAAATTTAAAATCTTTTTAAAACAATGCCTTAAGTATCTATCGTGGTGGCCCACGGCTTGCTCCTTCCTCCTTTAGGATAAGGAGAAAATACGATGGCAAAGCTGTTCTCATGTGGCCTCATAGCATCTCTCACTATGGTAGTTCTGGCCCTTTCCAGCCCACTTGCAGCTCAAGACCAAATTGGCTCCGAATTTCTGACTATACAGGCTGAGGACGGGCACGGGCATCCGCGATTTCTATTGCGAAACAGCAGTGGCAGGACCGTTGTGGTGAAGGTCAGTATCGAGAGAATAGGGCTTTTCATGGCAGTGTCCCGTTCGGGCCCGTCAAGCCAGATCAAGCCAGTCACTTTGATGATCGCTCCCTGGAAGGAGTATTCGATCGAACTTTCGGATACTGTTGGCACGGTATCTACGGGGGAATATCTGGTCCAGCTTGAGCAATTGCCGATCCTCTATAGCGCCCCGGGCTCCCGCAGGCCGAGCCCGGAGATGGATCTGTCAGCAATCTCCATGTCCTTTGCGTTCCGACCTCGCGGCATGGTGACATATGCTGATGCCGGCGGGGCGGGCCAAAGGTAACGCGTCAGACCCTTTGGTCCGAAAAGGTTCAGAAGCTGAAGTTGGCATTTTGCCAACAATTTGTCCGCTTTTTTCCTGGGTAATTTGACTAAACTGTGGCTGTCCCGCGCCATTAAATTTGTCCAATGAACATACTAGATGGAGTAGCTGCGACAGTGTTGATACATAATCGGTCCTGTCCGTCCTAAAGTGCAAATGTGAAAAGCGACACTAAAAGTGTCCGAAAATTTCTGGACAAAATTAGTGTCGTTTCCGGCTTTATAGGTTTTTGGTGGATATTGGGGCAGGGGGAGCGAACATGGAAGCAGCACCGG
The DNA here is from genome assembly GCA_013372975.1 of Alphaproteobacteria bacterium. GTDB lineage: Bacteria > Pseudomonadota > Alphaproteobacteria > Sphingomonadales > Kordiimonadaceae > Kordiimonas. The sequence continues at coordinate 22,569 of JABXIS010000004.1, read as the reverse complement.
AAGAAAGAATCATGCTGGATTGAAGGCACGGGACCTTAGCTAGGCAATCCGTCTTTACCATAAAGGAATTTGTCAGTGTTCGCCGCATCGGCTTGGCCTTCTGAGCTTGCATTGAAGGCACGCTCTGCTTTTGTCATTCTGCTCAATCTCAATAGTGTCAGGCTAATACCTGTATGGTCATCTTTGTCATCATCAATTTCCTCATCTGTGATGACATCGATTTCCAACAACTGATTTTGCAGCATCCGTCTCGCATCAATGCGTGCTTGTTCATATTTGCTCATCATGCCCTCTTATTTTACAGGTCAGGATTTAGTGCCTGAAGCATGACCCTATATTGCTGCAAGCATATGGACTTTTGGCATGTAGCGCGAGATCTAATTCCCTTTCATTTCCTTGGGTAAGGCAACCATAAGCGTTGTGATGCAGGAGGGGTGTTACTCATCAGATAGCAGACAGCCAGGTTTCGAGATCGGAGGTCTCCTTCTCGCCAGGAGCGGACGACCGAGCTGAGCAACAGCGTTTTTCAAAGACCTGTTGGACTAAACGGTAAGCAGTGAATCTGGTCGCCGGCGCTCAGTTCCGATATGCCTTCAGGGACCAGAAGCCAACTGTTGCTTTCGGCGAATGGGGCTGTCTGGAATGATTGTTGGCGCGTGTTTGGGGTGGCAAGAAGGAGGCCACTATCGCTGGAGCGTACTTTTCCCATCAGAAATACTGTCTTACCGCTATCTGCTCGCACATCTGCTGTCAGCCGCGCCACACGCATGGGCTCTGGCTTTTGCCCGGATAGGGCGCGGACGAAGGGATAGACAAAAGCCCGCAGGGCAAGCGCCGTGGAGATGGGGTTGCCGGGCAGGCCAAAGAAGTAGCTGCCGTTCGGGAGGCGGGCGAACAGGGCAGGTTTCGCGGGTTTGATCCGTGCTTTGTGGAAGATGATGGTTGCGCTCATATCCTCAATGACGGGTTTGACAAAATCATATTGACCTGCGGACACACCGCCGGTGGACAGAATTATCTGAGGGCTGGCGCTCTGTGCCTCTTTCAGCGCCGCGGCAAAATCTTCTGCTGTGTCACGCACAGTGATCGCGCTTTGAAGGTCAAATCCCATATCTTGCGCCATCGCCTCACCAAACAACCGGGTGGCGTTATAGATGTGCCCAGAAGGCAATGGTTTGTCGAAGTCGTCGCATATTTCCTGGCCTGTGGATATCCAGGCTACTGTGGGTTTGGGTCGCACCAACAATCGGCTAAGCCCGAGGGCAGACAGAAGCGGCAGGTGCTGGCACGAAACGGGTATCCCGGATTTCAGAACAAGATTTCCTTCTGCTACATCCTGCCCAATCAGCCGGACGTGTCGGCCTTTGGGGTAGGGTGCATGAAACTTGAGCTGTTCGCTTTCCCAACTGGCCGCCTCGACTGGCAGTACGGTATCTGTGCCCTCGGGCATGGGTGCACCGGTCATGATCTTGACTGCATAGCCTGAAGGCACAGCGGGCTGTTCGGCGGTATCCCCTGCAATGCTGGCCCCAATCACCGGGAGGTATACGGGATGATCAGTGTCGGCTGCTGCAACGGTATCCGCTTTGAAGGCGAAGCCGTCCATGGCGCTGTTATCAAACGAGGGCAGGGATATTGGGGCCCTTACATCTGTCGCGAGGGACTGGCCAATGCAAGAGGATAAGGGAAGTTCGACCGGTGTGAGGGCGTGCGCTTCCCGGTGGATATCCTCAATACAGTCCATATAGTGCCTGAGGCCTTTGCCTGTGCAACAGTCGTGAGCTGGATCAAACATGGCTTGTTCCTTCCGCTTGAGCATTCATCCCGCGCCAGTGTTTCAGGTCATTCGGGGTATTGAGGTTGGTGAATTGAATGGTGTCGCTTTTGGAGAGCGGCAGGACAGCCGCACCATGCTGCGCGAGAAGATCCCGAAGCCGCCGTGGCTGTGGGGCGAAGCGGTGTCCCGCAGTTGCCAGCATTGGCAACATATGGCGCTCAAAGTGGGCCCAGCCCTTCATTCGCGCCAACCGTATGATTGCTTCCGGTTTCAGGGCAGGCATGTCAACGGGTATGATGATGTGTCTGCTGCCTGAGGGACGGGATGCCAGATAGTCGACAAGCGCAGTAACAGGGCCTGCGCCCGGCGTATGGTCCGGTATCCCTCCCGGCAGATCGGGCCGACCCAATATGACCATTTCTTCGGCTCCGGCTTCTGTCAGAATTTTAGCCATATGCTGTATCAGTGGTTTGCCATTGTGGGCAATCATCGCCTTGTCCCGCCCCATCCGCCGAGAGGCGCCGCCCGCCAGAATGACACCAGTGAATGCCTGCACTGCCTTACCCTCCGATACTGGATAGGTTTGATGTTTGGCCAGTCAGACCGAGGCCGAGTTGGTGCCCCGCCGTTTTGCGTGCCACAGCCCTCCAAAGGGCCTCTTTTAGCTCTTTGATTTGGTCGTCAGATTGAAGATACTGGCGCATGGGAACACCGAAGTTGCCAAACAGGCACAAATGCAGGTTTCCCATGCTGGAAAAACGTAACCGGTTGCAGCTTTTGCAGAAGTCTTTGGAGTAGGGTGCTATCAAGCCGATTGAACCTTGATAATCCGGGTGGACATATTCATTGGCTGGGCCTGCATCCGCGGCTTTCAGCTTTTGTGTCCAGCCTTCGTGCTCAAGTTTGTCCGAGATCGTGCTGGCGGCGATATGATGACGGCGGAAATAGTCAGGATGGTCGCCGGTTTCCATCAGTTCGATAAAACGCACAGAGAGGGGGCGATTCTTTGCGAGCGTGAGGTAGGCGTCAATTTCCTGATCATTGATGCCCTTCAGGTATACTGCGTTGACTTTCACACTTTCGAAACCCGCGTCAAAGGCGGCATCAATCCCTTCCAATACCTCCCGGCACCGGTCATGACCGGTGACCTGGTGGAAAGTGTTGGGGTTAAGGCTGTCGAGGCTGACATTGATGGCGCTGATACCGGCGTCCCGCCAGCCCTGCGCTCGGTCCCGAAGGCGGTAGCCATTGGTGGTAAGCGCGAGTTTGTCCACACCTGGAAGCGCGGCAATCGTGTGTGCGATTTCGTCAAAATCCTTGCGGATGGTGGGTTCACCGCCCGTGAGGCGTATTTTTGAAAGCCCCAGCTCCGAAAAGGCTGTGGCAGCACGCCTGAGCTCGTCTAGGGAAAGTGGGCTCGGGCCCGCGCATTTATTATAGCCATCCGGCAGGCAATAACTGCATTTGAAATTGCAGGCCTCTGTTACCGACAGCCGCAAATATTTGAAGGTGCGGCCGAATCCATCACTTAAGCGCACAATCCATCTCCTTTCCAAACACGAGAGGCCCGTCGGTTTCCCGGTCAGACCCGGCAGCATCATCGCTGCGGCCCGAAATTCCTATTCTTTCAGGAACGTAGAATCAGGGGCTTCGGAGTTGAGCACTCGGTAGAGAAAGGATTATCGCGATAAAGAAGAAGGGAGTTTGATCCAGATCAAGCCTCGGGCTGATAGATAAGTTCGCCGAGGTCTGGGCGCGGGCAATCGTCTGATTCCACGCGGTGACATTGGCCTGCCAGCTCCACATCACAAAAATCACACAGCGCCCCGGGGTAGGGGATTACCACATGGTCGGTTGCCACCTTGAAGCCATCTTCACGAAACTTCTTCAGCGTGCGTGAGAAGGTTTCCGGGCGCATGTCCAGATAGGACGCAATGATGGATTTTTCGTAGGGCAGCAATATGGTGCCATCGTCGGATTTCTGGTTGATGGCCAAACGCAACAGGAACCAACCAACGCGCTCATGCGCGCTTTTAAGGCGGGAGAGTTCTAACTGTTGTACCAGCCGCTGGGACCTGAGCGATACGGTGTTGAGCATACTCACGGCCAGCTGCGGGTTCGCATGAATGCGTTGCCGGATTACAGGCGCCGGAATCGAAAGCAATATGGCATGCTCCACCACCTGCGCATTCACGGGCGTAGCGGTATTCAATAGCACAGACGATTCGAGCAGGGTTTCCCCGGCACCCAGCATCTGCAGGATAGCTTCCTCGCCGGTTTCCAGGCCGTTATAGGCCTTCACCCATCCTTCAAGGATTATATACATGCGGGTGGCAGGCTCGTCGCGCAGGAACAGAAGCTTGTCCTTTTCATATTCGCGCACCTGTGACAGGGACAAAAGCTCGTCCAAATCACCGTCCGACAGGGCCGCCAGCATGGGTAGCGATTTCAGGAAGGGACGGAATTCAGCCAGTTTCCCTGTGGCGCCGCGGGTGGGATGGTCAGCTTCCGCAACCTGAGGAGCCCCCTGCAGGCCTTCAACCAGCTTTATCTCGGCCCCTCTTAGGCCATCAATCATACGGGTAAGCAGGTCAAACCATGTCTCGCCAGAATATTGTTCAATCTCGCTTGGCGCAGCACCTTCTTCCAACAGGTCATTGATCTGGTCGAGAGCCTTCAGGTCTGCGTCAACAACAGCGTCATCGATGATGGCGATCTGGGCCGGCGACGCCAGCGCCTTGAAGGTATCCAGATAGGTTTTCTGCTCGGCGATCAGGGCGACGAAGCGGTCACAGAACTCCTGGTTGCGGAAAGAGAAGGTATAAAAGCCGCGCGCCCCCAAAGCCCGTTCCATTCCCACGCGTTCCTTCCATTGCAGGAAGTTGGCGTAGGCCGAAACCAGCGCCGAATTATGCTTGGGTTCGCGCTGGGCCAATTCGATCATGGCATCGATGGTGGGCACGGTGAATTTGAAGGTATAATTATTGAGCGCTTGCGTATAGCGCACTTTCATCAGCCTGATCTGGGACCGTACGGCTGCAATTTCTTCATACTTTCGGAGAAGATAGGTCAGGCGCGCCTCAAAACTTTGGGGTAGCGCCTCTTTTACAGCTTGTTGGCTGCAGAAGGCCTTGAGGTCAGCGATAGTTTCATCCACTGCTTTGTTTTGATTTTCGAACCGCTTGGTGAAAATCTTGCCAAGGCTATCGAGGAAAAGGCCAGCAGAACCACGCTCGCGCTGCAGTTGGTGTACAACTTCGCCCAGCTTGTTCAGCAGGCTTTGCACAAGTTTGGTATTTTGACACGATGTGTTCATTCGTTCGTCCGGCCCCTTTCAGAAACATGTGACCGAATATCGCATCTGTCTTGTTGAGCGCAAGGGGGCATGGCTAAAAAGCCGCATTTTTCAATATCTTGTACCACCCTCTGACCATAGCACAAAGTGGTTTACGAGGTTCTAAAATCCAGAATTTTCTACCTCTTGATCTGGATCAAACACGCTTGCCGATCCCCCGCACATATTGGCCACAGTGAAAAGGGCAACAATTGTGTCAGGAGGACATCGTGACCAGCAACCCGGTAACGCAAGGACAAAGGAGGCACGCACTGACGGCCAGCACATTGGCCTTCACTGTCTGCTTTGCCGTTTGGACGATCTTTTCGATCATTGGTATTAAAATCAAAGCGCAACTTGGGCTTACAGATACTCAGTTCGGTATTCTTGTGGCGACACCGGTTCTGACCGGTTCCCTGAGCCGTCTGTTCCTTGGTATCTGGACAGACCAATATGGCGGCCGCATTATTTACACCATTCAGATGTTGGCAACAGCGGTTGCGGCATACCTGCTGACACTGGTGAACACCTATGAAATGTTCCTGGTGGCGGCCCTTGGTGTCGGCCTTGCGGGCGGCAGTTTTGCGGTGGGTGTTGCCTATGTATCCCGTTGGTATCCAAAGGAGCAGCAAGGCACAGCCCTGGGTATCTTTGGTATGGGTAATGTAGGGGCGGCCATCACCAACTTCGGTGCGCCCATGCTTCTGGTTGCTGTTGGTGGCGCCTGGCAGGGTGTTGCACAGATTTACTCTATCATCTTGGCAATCACCGCCGTTCTGTTTTTCATCCTCACCAAAGATGACCCTGTGCATGCGGAACACAAGCAGAAGGGCCACAAACATCCCAGCTTCTTCGAGCAGCTTGAACCTCTCAAAAATCTGCAGGTGTGGCGCTTCTCTCTCTATTATTTCTTTGTGTTCGGTGCCTATGTGGCCTTGGCCCTGTGGCTGCCGCGCTACTATGTCGGCGCATACGGCCTGGAGCTTGGTACAGCGGGCATTCTGGCGGCAAGCTATGCCCTGCCTGGTTCAATCTTCCGCGCACTCGGTGGCTGGTTATCTGACAAATATGGTGCCCGCACCGTGATGTACTGGACCTTCATCGCCTGCGTAATCTGCACCTTCGTTATGTCCTATCCGGCAACAGACTATACCGTAGCCGGCATCAATGGGCCAATCACCTTCAACATCACCATCCCATTGTGGCTGTTTGTGGCGCTTACCATCGTGCTTGGCTTCTTCATGTCGCTCGGCAAGGCCGCTGTCTACAAACATATCCCTGTCTACTACCCCGACCATGTGGGTTCCGTGGGCGGCATGGTTGGCCTGATCGGTGGCCTGGGTGGTTTTATCCTGCCCATCGTGTTCGGCATCATGAACGATGTGATCGGCGTATGGACAAGCTGCTTCATGCTTCTGACCGTCCTCATTTCGATTGCACTGACCTGGATGCACTTCGCTGTTCGGCGGCTTGATAAACAGCGCATTCCAGAGCTGCGTGGCCCACGCAACTTGCCAGAGCTGGAAGGCCTCAAGGGCTAGTGTCCAAGGATTTGAGGGGCCTCACGGGGCCTCTCTCCCAACTTAGTTCAGGGGCCAGAGGCCTCGCTTAGGAGAAAGTCAGATGACTGAACAAGCAACCAAATTTGAAGAGAAAGGGCGCGACCTGTATGGTTGGAACCCTGATGATGATGCCCAGTGGGACGCGGCGGGCAAGAAGATCGCCACCCGCAACCTCTGGATTTCGATCCCCAGCCTTTTATGCGGTTTCGCTGTTTGGCTTTATTGGGGCATTATCACTGTGCAGATGCTGAATTTGGGTTTCCCTTTCAGCCAACCACAGCTCTTCACGCTGGCAGCTATTGCGGGCCTGTCAGGCGCTACCCTGCGTATCCCCAGTTCTTTCTTTATCCGTATTGCGGGCGGGCGGTACACCCTGTTCCTGACAACAGCCCTTCTTATGATCCCTGCCGCAGGCACAGGCTTCCTGCTGCAGGATCCAAACACACCGCTGTGGCAGTTCCAGTTGATGGCCCTTCTGTCTGGCTTCGGTGGCGGTAACTTTGCGTCTTCCATGTCCAACATCAGCTTCTTCTACCCCAAGAAAATTCAGGGTTACGCCCTTGGCATGAATGCAGGGCTTGGGAATTTCGGTGTCACCACCATGCAAATCCTGGTGCCGCTGGTGATGACGTTCGCCCTGTTTGGTGGCGAAGGCATGGTACTGAAAAACACCTCCGGCACGCTGATCGGTAAAATTCCTGCGGGCACTGAAACTTTCATCTTCAATGCGGGCTGGGTGTGGCTTCTGTTCCTTGTGCCGCTGGCGTTCGCTGGCTGGTTCGGCCTCAATACAATTCGTGACGAGCATGTATCCCCTGACGCGGGCTCAGCCCTGCCAGCCTTCGGCAAAATCCTCGGCATGCTGGGTATTGGCCTCCTGACCGCCACTTTCGGCCTGTGGTTGATGTTGCCAGCTTCCATTGGCGGCTCAGGCCTTGAGCTTAACAAATGGATCGTGCTGCCGATCGTGATTGCGCTCACTGTGTTCGCGCTAAAGCTGATCCCCGGCAAAATCCAGACAAACCTGAAGCGTCAATTCCAGATTTTTGACAATAAACACACCTGGGCCATGACCATCATCTACACCATGACCTTTGGCAGCTTCATTGGCTTCTCTGCCGCACTGGCGCTGGCGATCAAGGTGATCTTTGGCTTCCAACACATTATGGTGGACGGTGTTCTCACCCACACAACAGTGAACCCGAATGGGCCTTCAGCGTTGATGTTCGCCTGGATGGGCCCCTTCATTGGCGCACTTATCCGCCCAATCGGTGGCGCGTGGGCTGACAAGCTTGGCGGCGCCAAGGTTACACAGATCATCAGTGTGGTGATGGTGGCGTCTGCGCTTGGTGTGGCTTACTTCATGAAAGCCGCCTATGCGTCTGCAACCCCGGAAGAGTTTTTCTACCCCTTCCTCATCCTCTTCATCATCCTGTTTGCCGCCACCGGTATCGGTAACGGCTCCACTTTCCGCACCATCGCCATGGTGTTCAACAAGGAACAGGCTGGCCCGGTTCTCGGCTGGACATCGGCAGTGGCTGCATACGGCGCCTTCATCATCCCGAAAGTGTTCGGCGAGCAAATCAAGGCAACAACACCTGAGTATGCGCTCTATGGCTTCGCTGTTTTCTATGGCGTCTGCATCCTCATCAACTGGTGGTTCTACCTGCGCAAGAATGCGTACGTGAAAAACCCATAAACATTAGGGCATCCGGAGACAATCCATGAGCAACTTTATCGACAGGCTCTCTTACTTCACCAAATCGCCCGAAACCTTTTCGGACGGGCACGGTATCACCACCGACGAAAGCCGGTCCTGGGAAAAGGCCTACCGCGGCCGCTGGGCGCACGACAAGGTCGTGCGTTCCACCCACGGTGTGAACTGCACAGGCTCCTGTAGCTGGAAGATTTATGTGAAAAATGGTCTCGTTACCTGGGAAACCCAGCAAACGGACTATCCGAAAACTCGGCCAGATCTTCCGAACCATGAGCCTCGCGGTTGCGCCCGCGGTGCAAGCTATAGCTGGTATCTCTATAGCGCCGCGCGGTTGAAATATCCGATGGTGCGTGGGCGTCTGCTTGATCTGTGGCGCAAAGCGAAGGCCGAGCATGGTGATCCTGTTGACGCATGGCAATCGATTGTCTCCGACCCTGTAAAAACACGTGAATACAAGCGTGTCCGCGGCCTTGGTGGTTTTGTGCGGGCAACCTGGGATGAAGCAAATGAGCTGATCGCGGCCTCGAACGTATTTACGGCCAAGGAATATGGCCCTGACCGGATCATCGGCTTCTCGCCCATTCCGGCCATGTCCATGGTGTCTTATGCTGCCGGCAGCCGCTACCTGTCCCTGATCGGCGGTGTCTGCATGTCCTTCTATGATTGGTACTGTGACCTGCCGCCAAGCTCCCCACAAACCTGGGGCGAGCAAACGGACGTGCCGGAAAGCGCAGACTGGTATAACTCAGGCTATATCATCGCCTGGGGCTCGAACGTGCCGCAAACCCGGACGCCAGACGCCCACTTCTTCACCGAAGTGCGCTACAAAGGCACCAAGACTGTCTCTGTAACACCGGACTATTCCGAGGTTGCGAAATTGACAGATATCTGGCTGAACCCGCGCCAGGGCACAGACAGCGCCATGGCTATGGCGATGGGCCATGTTGTCCTCAAGGAATTCCATGTGGCCGGCAAGTCTGAATATTTCTCGGATTACTGCCGCATGTACACCGATATGCCATTCCTCGTGCGTATGGAGGAGCGGGATGGCCGCCTCGTACCGTCCCGTCTCCTCCGCGCTTCCGACTTTGCGGATAATCTGGGTGAAACCGAGAATGCCGAATGGAAAGCCGCCATCATGGACGGCAATTCAGGCAATGTTGTTGTGCCAAACGGTACCATCGGGTCGCGCTGGGACAAATCCAAGAAATGGAACCTTGAGCTGAAAAATGTGGCCGATGGCAGCGATGTTTGGCCGAAGGTAACGCTTGAAGGCCGTGAAGATGAAATCTCCGCCGTTGCCTTCCCATACTTTGGTAACCTTGAGAACGATCAGCCGATCTTCCAGCATACTGACCATGAAAGCATTCTTGAACGGAATGTGCCGCTGAAGACCGTAGAGACCAAAGAGGGCCCCGTGAAGGTTGCCACTGTCTATGACCTGATGGTGGCAAACTATGGCGTGGATCGTGGTTTTGGCGGTGGCAATGTGGCCTCTTCCTATGACGAAGATGTGCCATACACTCCGGCCTGGCAGGAAAAGATCACTGGTGTACCGCGGGACCGTGTAATCCAGGTGGCGCGGGAGTTTGCACAAAACGCAGACCAGACGCGTGGCCGGTCCATGGTGATTTTGGGCGCTGCCGTGAACCACTGGTATCATATGGACATGATTTACCGGGGCATCATGAACCTCCTGATTATGTGCGGCTGTGTGGGTAAATCTGGTGGTGGTTGGGCCCACTATGTAGGGCAGGAGAAACTGCGCCCACAAACAGGCTGGCAGCCACTGGCCTTCGGCCTTGATTGGGCACGCCCCCCACGGCACATGAATTCCACCAGCTTCTTCTATAACCATTCGAACCAGTGGCGGTATGAAAAGCTGGGCGTGGATGAAATCCTGTCACCGCTTGCGGATCCGGAGAAATGGAAAGACTATAGCCTGATTGACTGTAATGTCCGGTCCGAACGCATGGGTTGGCTGCCATCTGCACCACAGCTGAATGACAACCCGCTCCGGGTTGCGAAGGCGGCTGAGGAAGCTGGCATGTCATCCGCCGACTATATCGTCGACAAGATGAAATCCGGTGATCTTGGGTTTGCGTGCGAAGATCCGGATAACCCGAAAAACTTCCCGCGCAACATGTTCATTTGGCGCTCGAACATCCTTGGGTCATCTGGCAAGGGCCACGAATATATGCTGAAGCACTTGCTCGGCACCCAGCATGGCCTGTTGGGCAAGGATCTGGGCGAGCTTGGCGGCAAACGACCCAATGAGGTTGTGTGGCACGACGAGGCGCCAGAAGGAAAGCTGGACCTTGTGGTCACCCTTGATTTCCGTATGTCTACCACCTGTGTTTATTCAGACATCGTTCTGCCCTCTGCCACATGGTACGAGAAGAACGACCTGAACACGTCTGACATGCACCCCTTCATCCACCCGCTGACCCGCGCGGTTGACCCCGCATGGGAAAGCCGGTCTGACTGGGATATCTATCGCGGTCTTGCCGAGAAATTCTCAGAGGTGTGCGTGGGGCATCTGGGCGTTGAAAAAGACGTTGTCAGCCTGCCGATCCTGCATGACACACCGGGCGAGCTGGCGCAGCCCCTTGGCGTGACAGACTGGAAAAAAGGTGAGTGTGATCCCGTTCCGGGCAAAACCATGCCAGCCCTCGTGGAAGTAACTAGGGATTACCCCAACACCTACAAGCGCTTCACAGCCCTTGGGCCGCTGATGTCCAGCGTTGGCAATGGCGGCAAGGGCATCGCATGGAAAACCGAAGAAGAGGTTGAACTTCTTGGCCGCCTCAATGGTGTGCATGACGAGCCGGGCGCAAACGAAGGCATGCCGAAGATTGTCTCTGATGTGGATGCAACAGAGGTTGTGCTGTCGCTTGCGCCAGAGACCAACGGTCATGTTGCTGTGAAATCCTGGGCGGCGCTCGGTGATATCACAGGGCGGGAGCACACCCATCTGGCTAAGCCGAAGGAAGACGAGAAAATCCGCTTCCACGACATTAAGCAACAGCCGCGCAAGATTATCTCGTCGCCCACATGGTCAGGCCTTGAGGACGAGCATGTCAGCTATAACGCGGGCTACACCAACGTGCATGAGCTGATCCCTTGGCGTACGCTGACTGGCCGCCAGCAATTCTATCAGGATCACGAATGGATGCGTGATTTCGGTGAAGGCTTCTGTGTCTACAAACCACCTGTAAATACCAAAACCGTAAAACCGGTTGAGGATAAATACAGCCGTGGGCACAAACAGGTGGCCCTTAACTGGATCACCCCGCACCAGAAATGGGGCATCCACTCCACCTACAGCGATAACCTGCTGATGCTGACGCTGAACCGTGGTGGCCCGGTTGTCTGGATTTCCGAAATCGATGCCAAGAAGATCGATGTGGAAGATAACGACTGGATCGAGCTTTATAACACCAACGGTGCCATCATGGCCCGTGCGGTGGTGTCCCAGCGGGTGCCTGAGGGCATGACCATGATGTATCACGCCCAGGAGAAGATGATTAATACCCCTCTCTCCAACACCACGGGCGGCCGGGGTGGTATCCACAACTCGGTTACCCGGGCTGTGGTCAAGCCAACTCACATGATTGGTGGCTACGCACAGCTTTCATACGGCTTCAACTATTACGGAACCGTTGGTTCAAACCGCGACGAGTTTGTCGTGGCCCGCCGTGTAGACAAAATCGAGTGGGGCGATGATGCCGCTTCCACCCAGGCAGCCGAGTAGGAGAAAACGTCATGAAAATTCGTGCGCAAATCGGCATGGTCCTTAATCTGGACAAATGTATTGGCTGTCACACCTGTTCGGTTACCTGCAAGAACGTGTGGACAAGCCGCGAGGGCGTTGAATACGCCTGGTTCAACAATGTGGAAACCAAACCCGGTGTTGGTTACCCGCGCGAGTGGGAAAACCAGGACAAATGGAAAGGTGGCTGGGAACGTAAAACCAGCGGCAAAATTCAGCCCAAGATTGGCGGTAAATTCAGGGTATTGGCGAATATCTTCGCCAACCCGGACCTGCCGGAGATTGACGACTATTACGAGCCTTTCACCTTCGATTACGCCCACCTGCAGAATGCGCCCGAGGGTAAAACCGTGCCAACGGCGCGGGCACATTCAATGATCACCGGGCAGAAGATGGAAAAACCGGAATGGGGGCCCAACTGGGAAGAAATCCTGGGTGGTGAGTTCGAAAAACGGTCGAAGGATTATAACTTCAAGGATGTTGAAAAAGACATCTACGGCCAGTTCGAAAACACCTTCATGATGTATCTTCCCCGGCTGTGCGAACACTGTCTGAACCCGACATGTGTAGCGTCTTGCCCATCAGGCGCGATCTACAAGCGCGAGGAAGACGGCATTGTTCTGATTGACCAGGACAAATGCCGTGGCTGGCGCATGTGTGTATCCGGCTGCCCTTACAAGAAAATCTATTTCAACTGGCAGTCGGGTAAATCCGAGAAATGCACTTTCTGTTTCCCTCGCATTGAAAACGGTGAGCCAACAGTCTGTTCCGAAACCTGTGTGGGCCGTATTCGCTACCTTGGTGTGCTTCTCTATGATGCAGACCGGATCGAGGCGGCGGCCAGCACAGAGGGCGAACAGGACCTCTATGAAGCACAGTGCGATATCTTTCTTGATCCAAACGACCCTGCAGTGATTGAGCAGGCGCGCAAGGACGGTATTCCTGACAGCTGGCTTGAAGCGGCGAAAAAATCTCCCGTCTACAAGATGGCGATGGAATGGAAAGTGGCCTTCCCGCTGCACCCTGAATATCGCACACTGCCGATGGTGTGGTATATCCCGCCGCTTTCTCCGATCCAGAGCGCGTATGCAGAAGGCAAGATCGAAGGTGACGATATCATGCCTGATGTGAAGAGCTTGCGCATTCCGGTGAAATATCTTGCCAATATGTTGACCGGCGGCAAGGAAGAGCCTGTTGTGCATGCGCTTGAGCGCATGATGGCCATGCGCAGTTTCATGCGCGGAAAACTTCTGAACGGCGGCAAGACAGATGCGATTGACCGTGTTGGCCTTGATGAACGCACCGTCATGGAAATGTACAAGGTTATGGCCTTGGCGGACTATGACGATCGCTTCGTGATCCCGACCAACCACCGTGAATATGCGGGCAAAACACCCTTTGATAACGAGATCGCCTTTGAAAGCCGCTCGGCTTGCGGCTTCAGCTTCGGCAATGGCTGCTCTGGCGGTAGTGCCCGGTCTGGTGGCCTGTTCGGTGGTCCAACCCATAAAAACACCATGTCCGGCAACATAAGGAGGGGCTGATGTTAAGCTATAAAATTCTTGGCATGCTCTTGACCTATCCTGGCGAAGAGCTGCAGCACCATATGGATGAACTCAAGCATGCGATTGAAGGCGAGGGCGCTGTTCCCGCCAAAATTCGCAAGCCACTGTTTGCCTTCATGGACGATCTGGCGCGCAGGAAACTTCTGCGCGTTCAGGAAGACTATGTTGCCTTGTTTGACCGGTCTCGTGCGCACTCGCTCTATCTGTTCGAGCATGTGCTCGGGGAAAGCCGTGATCGCGGCCAGGCCATGGTAGACCTGACGGACCTTTATAAAGAGCATGGTTTCAAGTTGGCGCAGCGCGAGCTGCCTGACTATCTGCCCCTTTTCCTTGAATTTCTTTCAGTTCTGCCGTTTGAGGCAGCACAGGAACTTTTGGGCGAGATCGTCCACATCCTTGCGGCCGTAGGCGCCAAATTGAAGGCCAAGAAAAGCGGTTATCACCATGTGTTCCGGGCACTGGAGGCACTCACTGAAGTGAAGGCTGATCCGAAATTTGTGGAGCAGGCCGTTAGCGACGCCGAAAAAGAGGACACCAGCCTTGAGGCCCTCGACAAGGAGTGGGAGGAAACCCCTGCTTTTGATGGCCTCGGAGCAGCCGCTTGTGGCGTGTGTCCAGATGCGGGCCGCCATGCCGGTGGCGTGCAACCAGCAGCAACTCAGGGATAGGAGGCCAGCATGAGCACATATCTCAACGATTTCTTCTTCGGCATCTACCCCTATCTGGCGATTGTGATCATGGTGATGGGAACAATCCTCAGATACGATCAGGACCCCTATAGCTGGAAGGCTGGTTCCAGCCAGCTCCTCAGGTCAAAGGGCATGCGGGCTGGCAGCAATATGTTCCATGTGGGCATTATCCTTTTGTTCTTCGGCCATTTTGTCGGGTTGTTGACCCCAGAGAGTGTTTATCACCTGGTGATGACAGCGGCGGCAAAACAGAAGATGGCGATGATCGCCGGTGGTATCTTTGGCACCATCTGTTTTATCGGTATGACCATCCTTCTGGTGCGGCGGCTGACTGATGCGCGCATCCGCGCGACCAGCCGTCCTGCAGATATTCTGATCCTGTTGGTGCTCTATGCGCAGCTGATCCTTGGGCTGGCTACCATTCCGGCATCAGCACAGCATCCGGATGGCTCGTCCATGATCGCGCTCGCGAACTGGGCACAGCATATTGTTACCTTCCGGGGCGGTGCCGCTGATTTTGTTCTTCATGAGCCACTGGTGTTCAAGCTGCATATCGTACTGGGGCTGACCATCTTTGTTCTGTTTCCCTTCACCCGTCTTGTTCATGTGCTATCGGCACCCGTGAAATATCTGTTCCGCAGTGGGTATCAGATCGTTCGGAAGAGGGGCTGAGCCATGCCAATCTATGTGAATAAAACCGAAATCACGGATGATGAGGTTTTCAAGGAAATGCAGTTCCATCCTGCTGCAAATCGTGAAGCCGCACGGGATGAGGCCGCCAAGGCCCTCCTGATCCGTGAACTCCTCCGTCAGGAAGCCGTAACCCTCGGCTTTCTGGCGGAAGGGGCAGATGAAGAAGCGCTGGATGAGGGTATCTCTGCCCTCATTCAGGCCGAGGTGACGGCACCTGAAGCTACCGAGGAGATATGCCGTCATTATTATGACCAGAATATCGAGCGGTTTCGCGCAGACGCGGGGGCAAAACTGCCCCTTCCGTTTGCTGAAGTGGAAAACCGTATCCGCGATTATCTGCATACACGGAGCATTCGTCATGGAATTCAGTCTTACATTCTGGATCTCGCAGGAAAGGCAAAGGTTGCGGGATTTGATCTCGCGGCTGCGCTTTAGTTTTGATCGTACATCAGTAGCGGGATAGGGGGCCGATATGGATGCGTATGAAGAATTGATCGAAGGCTATAAAATCTTCCGCGCGGAATATCTGGATAAAAGGTTCGAGGCCTATCGGGATTGGGCTTCAAAGGGCCAGACCCCGAAATCCCTGATTATCGGTTGCAGTGATAGCCGGGTGAATCCGGCTATCCTCACCCACGCAGGGCTGGGCGAAATTTTCGTGGTCAACAATGTGGCCAATATCGTGCCGCCGTATGAAAAGGGTGAAAGTCACCATAAATCCCTTGGTGCCGCCATCCAATATGCGGTGAACCACATCGAGGTGGAACATATCATTGTGATGGGCCATTCAGGCTGTGGTGGCATAGCAGCCTTGATGGCCGATGATCCCGATGAGCGTTTTGATGCGGGCGAAGACGATTATATCGCTGATTGGGTTGGTATTCTGAACCCTGCCAAAAAAGCGGTTCTTGAAAACTGTAGCCCGGAGGACAATCACGACGATTGCCTGCGCCTTGCGGAAATGGAAGGGGCTCTTGTCTCGATCCAGAATCTGGCGGGGTATCCGTGGGTGCGGGAAGCCGTGCAATCCGGGCACCTTACCCTGCATGCCTGGTACTTCCATATCGACAGCGGTGAGCTGTTGTCCTACCGCCCTGATGAAGGCCGTTTTCGCCGCCTGTGCCAATAGTGCAACAGGTGTGACTATCATCTATTTTTTCTTCATTTTGTGTCGATATTTGATCTAGATCAGGTGCAGCTCCAACCGAGGCGGTAAAACCATATCATTGAATGGTTTTAAGGAGTTGAGCCATGAGGAAAACCCCATTTTTAGTAGCAGTTAGCAGTGTTGCGCTTTTGTCGGCTGGTGCCGCAACGGCAACAGATTTTATTCAGGACGGGGATGCCGGGCTGGAGTTTCGGTACCGCCTCGAACTTGTTGATCAGGACGGATTTTCAAAGAATGCGACGGCCTCGACGTTGTTGACCAAGCTTTGGTATAAAACGGGCGAAGTGAATGGCTTCAGCGCCTATGTTGAAGGCACGCACACGGCGGTGATTGGCAAGGACCTGTTCAACAGCACGGTCAACGGCAATACAACACGGCCCGTTGTGGCGGACCCGGAGACAACAGAGTTTAACCAGGGATATCTGCAGTATAAGAATGATATGGTTACGCTGCGTGCTGGCCGCCAGGGTGTTAACTTGGGTAACCAGCGTTTTGTGGGCACTGTCGGGTTCCGTCAGAACGACCAGACCTATGATGCCGTTGCCATGATTGCGACACCCGCAAAGGATCTGACAGCTGTTTATGGCTATGTCTGGAATGTGAACCGTATTTTCGGCGAAGATCACCCGCTCGGTGACTTGGACACCAACACGCATATCTTCAATTTGGGGTATAAGGGCTTCGGGTTCGGCAATATCACTGCCTATGGCTATTTGATTGACCTGAACGACGCCCCTGTGTATGGCCTTTCCAGCGCAACTTTCGGGGTGCGCCTTGACGGCAAGAAGGCAGTGTCTGAGAGCTTAAAGCTCGGGTACGAGCTCGAATATGCCACTCAGTCTGACTATAAGGATAACGCTACCGACTATTCCGCCGATTATTGGCACCTGAGCGCCAGCGCTTCCACTGGCGGTTTCACAGGCCAGGTTGGGTATGAAGTGCTGGGCTCGGACGATGGTGTCAGCTTCAAAACCCCGCTTGCCACACTTCACAAATTCAATGGCTGGGCAGACAAGTTCCTGAATACACCAGGCAATGGCCTTGAGGATATGTATGCCTCCGTTGCCTATAAGGTACCGGGCAATGAGGGCCTTGGGGGTACGCTATTCAAAGCGGTCTATCATGATTTTTCGAGCGATATTGGCGGCACATCCTACGGCAGCGAGATTGATCTGCTTGTCTCGAAGAAGATCAATAAATATTTCACCGCCAGTGTGAAGGCGGCCTTCTATAACGCCGATGGTTTTGCAACAGATACCAATAAAATCTGGTTCACTGTGGGTGCCAAGTTCTAGGGCCAACCCCATCTGAGAATGAGTGGCCGGGTGCGACAATACGCGCCCGGCTTTTTTTGTTTCTATCGGGTATGCTATTGCAAATGAATTGCAGGAGTTTGTTATGTCTGCTCGCCATTATCAGGGGCCCGCATTCCTGAGTTACGGATTTCGGCCTTTCTTCCTGTTTGCTGGTTTATCGGCAGCTTTTCTCGTGCCCGCGTGGCTTTATCTATTCACCCATGGTGGTGGATTACCTGGCGGCATTGATCCCTTGCGCTGGCATATCCACGAGATGCTTTTCGGGTATCTGGCGGCGGTGATCACAGGGTTTCTGCTCACAGCCATACCCAACTGGACCGGGCGATTGCCCATTTCCGGCCGCCCTCTGTTGATGTTGGCGCTGGTATGGTTATTAGGCAGAATGGCGATGCTGGCGCCCATCATGCCGGAAACCGCCGCAGTGGTAGACAGCGTGTTTCTGATCGCCGTCGCCGGGTTGGCCGCCCGCGAGGTGATGGCAGGCAAAAACTGGCGCAATCTGCCGGTGTGCCTGATTGTCGGTTTGCTCGCGGCCGCCAATATTGTCTTTCACCTTGAAAGCCTTTCTGTGTTTGGCGGGGATTATGCTGTGCGGGCAAGCATTGGCCTTGTGGTGATGTTGAATGCCCTCATTGGCGGACGTATTGTGCCAAGCTTCACCACAAACTGGCTTATCAAGAACAGCCGATCAGAGCGGCCGGTACCGTTCGGTGAATTTGACAAGCTTTTGCTCCTGGCGACAGCTGCGGCATTGCTGGCCTGGATAGTTAGGCCCGAAAGCGAAGTTGTGGCGGCCGTTTTGATGGCGATAGGGGGTGGCCATTTGCTGCGTCTGTATCGCTGGCGCGGCTGGGCAACAACGTCAAGTGCGATCGTGCTTGTGTTGCATGTGGCCTATCTGTGGATTCCCGTTGGGCTTGGCCTGTTGGGCCTTGACGCCATCATGCAAGGTGCACTGACACAGAGCGCGGGCATTCATGCCCTGACCGCTGGCTTGATGGGCCTGATGCCGCTTGCGGTGATGTCACGCGCGACGCTTGGTCATACCGGACGAGACCTTCGCGTGGGCACCTTCGGCGGTGTAATGTATAGCGCCATATTCCTTGGTGCCTTTCTCAGGGTGATGGCCGTATTTATGCCCGAAGCCTATATGTCGTTCCTCAGTGCCGCAGGCTTTTTGTGGTGTCTGGGCTTCCTGATGTTCACAGTGCGTTATGGCGCGATGTTGCTGGCACCGCGTGTTGGCGCATAGGGCCTTGCCGGGCTAGGACACATATCTTGGCCCGGCTTCACTATCAGTTTCGGTGATACCGTGATTATCCTCACAGGTATTTACCTCGACAATTTGACGGCAGATAATGTGATACGGTAGGGCAGCGCCAAATGACTGCAATGGGTCAAAGGCGGTCTCGCGAAGCATAGCCGAGAAGTGTCTGCTATCGCGAGTTTTAGGTCAGTCTTCAAGCTGTGTCAGTTTGTTCACGTGGTCAACGCCATACTGTTCAACTAGCAGTGCAGCCGCTTGCCAATAAACGTCGGCGAGTTGGGAATGGTATGGGGAGGCGCCAAGCCCTTCCCAGTGCCCATCCATTATAATGGCCTCCAGAAGGTTGCGGTCTGTCTGGCATCGATTTTCAAATGTCTTTAGTCGGCGACCAAGTTTTCTTGCCAACACTACCTCCAGTGTCCCGTGACATCAGAGCCTCGGATGATGTTGGATTCGGCGGTTTTTTGCGTTGTGTATAACACCTGTAACACACCTTCAGTGTTTCTGTGTTTCAGAATTACAAGAAATAAAAATTAATAATATCAACGCCTTATAAGCTTTTTGGGCGTTTTTTGAAATTTGCCACTTGTCAAATCTGATATGGTGTTATACATAACTAATACACCGGCACGATAAAACGCCCAAACAGACACTCACGCCGCTTCCAAGCACGGCACAAGAGGCAGGGCAAAAAAAGAGCCAAAGGCTCAGCGAGGAATAGCCGGCGCGGGACAAGAGGTGATAACACCCGGCCCGAGTGACGACAGTAAAGAATAGAAGCGAGAGATAATCTCGACAGCGAGGAAATCGAGCAGGGGGCCGGATAAAAACATAAAGACCCGGCCCCCGCCCCACAAAGAGCCAAAGGCCATTAGGGGTGCTCAAGACTTAGAAAATGACCGACAGCAACGAACGATAACAAGACGATAAAAACAAGGCCCGGGAAAACCGGCAAGCGAGGAGAAAACAAATGTCGATACGGACTTACCAACAAGTGAAAAGAGATCAGCGCCGCAGCCGCCGGCTTGCGCGCCAGGCTGATCTTGTGAAGCGTGCACAGGCCCCTGTGCAGATTCACCTTTTTGCATTCGCAGCGTAAGAAGGGGGAGGAAGTATGACGCCGGATTGGACGGACGATCAGCCGATCTACCGGCAACTGAAGGACAAGGTAGTCGCGGCCATTATGGAAGGGTCGCTACCAGAGGGTGAGGCCCTTCCATCGGTAAGGAATGTGGCCGTAGAAATGCAAATTAACCCTATCACTGCCTCAAAAGCCTATCAGGAGCTGGTTATGGACGGTTTGGTCGAGAAAAAACGCGGACTGGGCATGTTCGTGGTTGAAGGAGCGCGGGACAAGCTCATGGAAGCTGAACGCGACCGATTTATGAAAGAAGAATGGCCACGTGTGCTGGAGACAATCCGCCGCTTGGGTCTTAACGCGGATGAGCTGCTGAAAAGCGGCCTCAGCCATTAGGGGAGGGCAAGATGACTGAATATGTGATTGAAGCTACCGGTCTTGCCAAATCCTTTGGTAATTTCCATGCCCTTAAGGGCGTAAACTTCAAAGTACCGCTGGGGCGCATTCTGGGGGTGATTGGTGCTAACGGCGCCGGTAAAACCACCATGCTGAATGCGGTTCTGGGGCTTTCTTCGTTTGAAGGGAATCTCAAGGTAATGGGCCTGGACCCGTCAAAGGACCGTGACGCCCTGATGCAGGATGTTTGCTTTATCGCCGACGTGGCGACCTTGCCGAAATGGATGAAGGTTTCAGAGGTGCTCGACTATGTCGAGGCTGTGCATCCGAAGTTTAACCGGGCCAAGGCGATGGATTTCCTGAGCCGCACGAATGTGCCGCTTGAGCGCAAGGTTCGGGCTCTTTCCAAGGGTATGACAGTGCAGGTACATCTAGCGGTGGTGATGTCGATCGACGCCAAACTGCTGGTACTGGATGAGCCAACGCTCGGCCTGGATATTATCTTCCGCAAACAGTTCTACCAAAGCCTGCTTGAAGAATATTTTGATGAAGAACGTACTGTTATCATCACTACCCATCAGGTGGAGGAAGTTGAACATATCCTCTCTGACGTGATGTTTATCAAGGATGGTGACATTGTCCTTGAATCTGACATGGACGAACTGACCCAAAAATTCATTGAGGTGATGGTGACGCCTGGCAAGGAAGAAGAGGCCATGAAGCTTGGTCCGATTGCCAAGGGCTCCACTTTCGGGAAGTCTACGTGCGTATATAAAGATATTGACCGCGAAACGCTGGCCAAACTGGGTGAAACGCGCCGCCTGGGCCTTGCTGATATCTTCGTGGCGACAATGACAGGAGAGGCATAATGAACACGTTCACAGCCCTCATAAAAAGAGAAATACTGGACGGCATGAACGGTTATATCCGGGTGCCTGCCATTCTGGCAGCACTCTCGGTATTCCTGGTGGTGGTTTCCACAATCGGCTTTGGTGCAACGATTGAATTTGATGATGTCCTTGTTCATGGCGATGATGTCAACAGCTTCGGCGAAGCGCTGGAAATGGCACGAAACAGCAAAGAGGGCCCCGAGCAATTGCCTGCTGCTGTTACGCTCAGTTACTGGGTAATGGGGGGTATCAGCTGGGTTGCATTGCCCTTTGTTGTGTTCTTCTCGCTCTTGAGCGCGCTTTATGAAGAGCGTCGGGATCGGTCTATCCTGTTTTGGAAATCCATGCCCGTTGCCGATTGGCAGGAAGTACTGGCCAAGCTGGTTACGCCGGTTGTGGTTGCGCCTTTGGTCTTCCTTGGTGTCGCGATCGCCGCGCAGTTGCTGATTGCCTTTTTCCTCAGCATTGTGGTGCTTTTCCAGGGTGGCCCGATGCTTGAAATGTGGCCTTTGGCGACCATGTTCGGCACCTGGTTCTTCTTTGTGACACACTATGCCATTTCAACCCTGTGGGTTCTGCCGCTCTTGGCTTGGGTATTGTTCGTGTCTTCCTATGCTGGCCGCTTGCCATTCATGTGGGCGGTTTTGCCGCCAGCAGTTATCGCGGCGATTGAGGGGATACTGTTCAAGACAACCAGGTTCCTCGAGTGGTTCGGTATTCATGCAGGCGGCTGGCAGGCTTTTGCGTACGGCCACATGGATGTGGACATTGATGGGCCCAAAGATGTGTTGAACCTGATTTTTGGTGGCGTCCAGTGGGATGCATTCACTTACACTGTCAGCAGCGGCCAGTTCTGGATCGGCCTGGTGATTGCAGGCGGGTTTGTATTCGGTGCCATTGAACAGCGCAAACGCGCAATCTAATAAGCAACCGCAACTTTCCCTAAGGTCTGCGGTGATGAAGGGCTCCTCTATTGAGGGGCCCTTTCTCTGTTGCGGACAAAAATTCAAGCTGAGCTCTTGACGATCCAAAATATTTGTATATATGTACAAATATGCAAAAACAAACGAGCATATCATGTATGGCCGCCTTGGCGCAGGAAACCCGGCTTGAGGTGTTTCGGCTTTTGGTGCGGATGGGTGACACGGGCTTGTCCGCGGGAAAAATTGCTGAAGGTGTTGATGCCAATGCCACGACATTGTCTCGGCACCTTACGGTGATGGAGCAAGCTGGCCTGGTATCAAAGGAACGGCAGGCGCGGCAGATTATCTACCGCGTGAATTTTGAGACAGTACGGGGGCTATTTTCGTTCCTTCTTGAGGATTGCTGTGCCGGTGATCCGCGC
>JABXIS010000062.1 GCA_013372975.1 Alphaproteobacteria bacterium | reverse complement strand
GCCGAAGCCGAAGCCGAAGCTGCAACTGAAGCCGGTATGAATGAAGCCGCGCCCAGCGCCGCGTTTCAGCGGGTTGTGCAACGGGCCCTTTTACATGTTCAGTCTTCGGGCCGAGAGACCATGACGGGTGCGAATCTTTTGGTGGCCCTTTTTTCGGAAAGAGACACTTTGGCCGTCCAGCT
Organism: Alphaproteobacteria bacterium; assembly: GCA_013372975.1. Lineage (GTDB taxonomy): Bacteria > Pseudomonadota > Alphaproteobacteria > Sphingomonadales > Kordiimonadaceae > Kordiimonas. The sequence goes on along the minus strand of JABXIS010000062.1, from coordinate 4,196 downwards.
TCTTCATGCACAAGATATCACGCGACTTGATGTTGTATCCTATATTTCCCACGGAATTATAAAGATCAAAGCTGAGGACGTAGATGAAGAGGGCGAGATCTTTGACGATTTTGAACTTCGGCCTCTCAAGGTTCAGGAGCCTATAGCTCGGGAGCCTTTGCTCAGCGATGTCCTTGCCGAAGCCGGGCCTCTTAATCCGAACCATCGTGTCATCATTCGAAACAGATACATTGTTCGCTCTCGTGAAACGCTGGGCGCTGCAAAGGAAGAGCTTGATGAAATCATCTCCACCATGGAAACGCTGAACAGCCACAATGGTGGCCCGCCTCTTGAGGACGAATTCGGTGTATTGCGCCAGCTAAAAGACCTGCGAGAAAGCGTCTCCCAGGCGATATGTTTTCTGGAAAAAAATCTTTCAACTGGCGAATGGGCGGACCAGAGGTTCGATGATTTCCAACGGCTTGTACGGCGACAGTTTTCTCCAACCACGCTCAGAAGTATGAAGAAACTTGGCCGCCACTGCCTGGGGCTTTCCTTGAAGAAGTTTATAAAGGATACACTGGCGGATGAAGAGGACGACACCTCCAAAAGCATTTCGGCAGACGACGAATAGTGTTCCTGTGGGTGTGATCCCTTCTATCCACTTGCGGCTGTTTTTCAGGCTTAGTCTCACTTTTCTCCCGCCGCCATCTGAGTGAACCAGTCTTCGAACATGGGCGCCACACTTGGCGCATAGAATAGCACTTCGGGTATGTCTTTCCTCAGTGCCGTGCGGGCGTGTGTGAAGGCCGTGGCAGGCGCGGCCTTGTGGCTGGGGTCACCAAACAGGCCGGTCATGCGGGCTTCAAGCGTGGCTTCCTCTTCTTTTTCGGTTAGTACCCAAACAAGCACCAGCTCGTCATCCCGAAACACAAATTCCGCCAGCCGGGGTTTGCCTTCAAACAGCATGCCGGTGCAATCCATCTGGGTTTGGGCCCGCTTGGTGCCGGGTATTTCGATCGGTTCAATGGTGCGTTCTGTGAGGCTGTCGCACACGGTGGGGAGGGCGGTGCGCATGCCCTCAAGGGTTTGATCAAAGTCGATTACTGCGGGTTTGAAATCATCTGCAAGCGCGCAAGCAGTAAGGGTGATGGATGCCATGCCTGTAACGAGCATGTGTTTGAACGGTTTCCTCATCGTCTTAACCTTTTTCTGATTGTTGGATGAGGGTTTTATGCCGCCGTCCCCCGGTCGTGGCGTCCAGAAACAGGAATTTGGACGTTATTTATCTGTCTGCTGTTGCCGGTATTCGGATGGGGTCATGCCAGAAACCTGTTTGAACGCCAGATTGAAAGCGGATTTTGAATTGAAGCCCGCGTCATAGGCGATCTTGAGGAAATTGCATTTCCCGGGTGCGGCTTCGCCTATCAGCTTCTGGGCATGGGCCACCCGAAGGCGGCTTACGATTTGGGGAAAACGTTCACCTGTGTGCCCAAATATCAGGGATGACAGGCGGCGGGGCTCAATGCCTGTGGCGTCGGAGAAACCTTCCAGCCGCAGCTGGGGGGTGAGGTAAAGGCAGGATGATTGCAAAAGCGCGAGAGCCTCGGCCGCTTCGGCTGCCTCATCCGGGCTGAGGGGCTTCGCTGCCTTCTTCTGTTCGTCTGCAACGAACTCGCTGTCGCGCAGGCCGTCAAACATCAGGTGATAGCGGAAGCTTTGCAGGATCAGCCAGTTCATCGCCATGAAGGCGCCCAGAAGGGTGAATAGGTAGAAGATATCGCTGTTTGCCGCCGGTATGGCATGACCCGAGAAAATGCGCACCGCATCATAGAGGCCGATGATGATCAGGGCGCCAAAACCCTTGGTCAGCCAGTCCAGTCGGGCCTGGTTTTCGTTAGCCTGATTTTCCGCCACGCTTTGATGGTAGGCGCGGATATAGCGGTAGGTGGCATAAAAATAGCCGGCGATGCTGGTGAAGCCGAGGATATCAAACACAAGACCTGATGGCGAAAAAGGCATCGCGGCAAGAAAGGGAATGCCATGGATCAGGTCTCGCTTGCCAAGAAGCGGGGTTTCATGGGTGATGTCCCGCACATAAAGATACAGCAGCGGCCCATAGGCAAAGCCGAAGGCAGAGGTAATATTGGGGAAGGCGCCCAGATTGCCTGTTTCCGCCAGCAGGTTCAGCAGCATATGCAGCGCAAAAGCAAACAACAGCAGGGCAAATGCCCTGAGGCGGGCACTGCGCGCACCGAGAATGCCGAAGAAGGCAGTCTGAAAAACAAATAGAAGCTGGATGATATTTGCGGCGTCAAAAGTCATGCGCTTGAGACTAACAGTTAGCCTGAATTCTCTTCAATAGTGTCTGCAACATGCTGGAATATGGCGCTATAGAGCGGATAGAGGCCGCACGCCATATCGATGATGGCTTCCTGCTCTTCCGGGTCGGTGATCTGCGCCATCAACACTTCGAACGAGTCCATCTGCTCCATCTCGGTGTTGCCGTGGGATAGCATATAGCTGAAACATTTCTGGGGCAGGCCAAGTTTGTGCATCAAGGTATCCACGGTGTAGGCCGCCAGTTTCGATCCGGTTGCTTCTACCACGAAGGCCATGCCGAAATAGGCTACAGGCGTTACATTACGCACTGTGTCGTAGGCATAGTTTACCAGCGCATTGGTTGCGGGTGAGGGTGCGCGGGCTTTGGCTGCGTCGGCATCGCCACCGGCTTCCTTGATATCGTGCAATATCCATTTTTCATGGCCTTGTCGGCCCAGCACATAATCCTCAAGCACAATATGCAGGGGCACCCGGTCTTCCGGGATACGGCGACGCACCTCGGCAATCAGGGGGACGGTGTGACGAACATGGTGATAGGCTTCGCACAGATATTCAATATAGGCTTCGCGGCTGATGTCGCCTTTGAAAGCAGCCTGAATAAAGGGCAGCTGCAGAAACTTCTCCCGTGCAACACGGGTCTCGGCCACCAGTCGGTCGTAAAATTGCGGGGTGCCGCTTTTGGGTTCCTGCGGGCCTGTTGTCACTGTTTCTGTCTTTCCAAAAGGAGCAAAAAAATACGCGTCATCTGGCGGCAATTTTGCCGCGCCAAACTGATAAAAACTATTGATGAAGCCGACCCCCATACAACCGATGGCCTCAAGGCATGTAAAACCCTATACCGGCACCAGGGCACAGGCAACTGGAATTTGAATAGTGTGTTGTTTGCAATAAGGTTTCAGGATTTTCGGGTTAGGGACTAGCCCATTCGAAATTGGCTCAATTGGCTGCTCCGGACAGGAAATCCCGCAATGAATCGATGCGCGCCCTCAGGTCTGACGCTTCCTTCAGGAAAGGCCATTTTTCGAACGTCACCACCAGAAGGATCTGGTTGTTGCCTGTATTCTCATCCCTGAATGGCAGCGCCACGAGAGAGGCGTGAGAGAGGTCAGGATTGGGCCCTACATAGGGCATTGCCTCGATATTCGGTGCTTCTTGCGCAAGCACATCTGACAGAAAGGTCCATATTTTCGAGCCTGGCCCTTTGCCTTGAAGGTTGCTCATGCGTTTGCCTTCAAAGTTGGCGCTGATTTGATCTACGACCTGATTACCGATTGAGGCATATTCAAAATCCAGTGGATCATGGCAATGGAACAGCACAGAACTTTCTATCAGGTCTTGCCCGATAGCCTCGAGGAAAGCAGGAAGGCTGGGAGGCATATCATTGTTTTGGCCTGTACATTCGGCCCAGCGCATGAGCGCGTTGGCCTGTGTTGCGTTCAATTTGTCGATAACTTCCCGGTACCGGCCTGGCATATACCCATATCCCTTCTGACCCGAACCCCATTGGTATGATGCGTGGTTTCAGTGAAGATTGGGTAAATGACAGATTGCCTCAGAGAATCACATCTGTGGCAGATATATCCGCCAGCAGGATCTCGGCCAAAATGATGGTGGTTCCGCCGAAGTTGATCGTCAGGCTTCCGTCGACCTCTTCCGCAATTCTTGTCAGTGCCTCAAAGCTGGTAATGCCAGCGGCAGAGATATCCAACATATCTTCGCCAGGTGTGAAGTCTGTGATGGTGTCGGTATCGCTGGTGGTTGTGAAGGCGAAGGTATCGCTGCCAGGGCCGCCTGTGAGTAAATCATTGCCGCTGCCGCCCCAAAGGGTATCTGTGCCGTCACCGCCTGCGACTGTATCGTTGCCCGCGCCATTG
>JABXIS010000054.1 GCA_013372975.1 Alphaproteobacteria bacterium | reverse complement strand
TGGGCGGCATCTGCCTGAACTGGGGCTGTATTCCAACAAAGGCCCTCCTGCGTTCGGCTGAAGTATTGCATCTGGCGAAACACGGTGCTGATTTCGGCCTGAAAATTGGTCAGATCGAGTTCGACCTCGAGGCCATTGTGAAACGTAGTCGTGGTGTTGCTTCCCAGATGAATGGCGGCATCAAGATGCTGCTGAAGAAAAACAAGGTTACTCACGTTGAAGGCGAGGCCAAAATTGTGGGTAAGGGCAAGCTCGCCGTTAAAGGTGCTGACGGCAAAACAACAGAGCTGACTTCCAAGGATATCATTCTGGCGACTGGCGCTCGTGCACGCGAATTACCGCACCTGCAGGCAGACGGCGAGCTGGTGTGGACCTACAAGCATGCGTTGACACCCAACACCATGCCCAAAAAACTGCTGGTGATCGGTTCGGGTGCCATTGGCATCGAGTTCGCAAGTTTCTTCAACGAGCTCGGCTCTGATGTAACGGTTGTCGAGATGATGGACCGCGTGCTGCCAGTTGAAGACGCTGATATTTCCAAGTTTGCCGAGAAATCCTTCAAGAAGCAGGGCATGACGATCAAGACGAATGCCTCAGTGACAGAGTTGAAGAAGAGCAAAACAAACGTTACATGCGTTGTTGAGACCAAGGGCAAGAAGGAAGAGATCACCGTCGACCGTGTGATCGTTGCGATCGGCATCACCGGCAATGTTGAAAATCTGGGCCTTGAAGGCGTGGGTATCAAGGTTGATCGCGGGCATATTGTTACCGATAAATGGGGCCATACGGGCGTTGATGGTTTCTGGGCAATTGGCGATGTGGCCGGTGCGCCTTGGCTTGCGCATAAGGCGTCCCACGAAGGCATCGTGGCTGTTGAAAAAATCGCCGGTGTTAAGGGTGTTCATCCGATGGACAAAGGCAACATTCCGGGCTGTACCTATTGTCGGCCACAGGTTGCTTCTGTGGGCCTTACGGAGGCTAAAGCCAAAGAAGCAGGCTATGATGTTCGGGTCGGTAACTTCCCATTCATCGGCAATGGCAAAGCCGTGGCTTTGGGCGAACCCGAAGGATTGGTAAAAACCGTGTTTGACAAGAAAACCGGTGAACTTCTGGGTGCCCATATGGTCGGCGCAGAGGTGACTGAGATGATCCAGGGCTACGTTGTTGCCCGGACGCTGGAAAGCACAGAGGAGGAGCTGATGCATACTGTGTTCCCGCATCCGACGCTTTCTGAGATGATGCATGAAAGCGTGTTGGACGCATACGGAAAAGCGATACACATCTAAGGCCAGTGCATGGCTGGTCTGCCGATTTAGGTGGAAGTAAATAACGCATATGCACTATAAGGTCGCCTAAATGGCGGCCTTATGCTGTTTAACTCGAGCGGGATGGTGTTTTGAGCATGACGACAGAGCAAAAAACAACAGGTGTACAGCGCAAGCCAAGTTGGCTGCGTGTGAAAGCACCAACAAGCAAGCAGGCGATGGAAACACGTCGGATGATGCGGTCTAAAAACCTGCACACTGTTTGCGAGGAAGCAGCTTGCCCAAACCTTGGTGAATGCTGGCAGCAAAAGCACGCCACTATCATGATACTGGGTGATACGTGCACGCGGGCGTGCGCTTTCTGTAACGTCAAGACCGGGCGTCCTATGGCGGTTGATCCCTTGGAGCCGCTTCACACTGCTGAAGCGTGTGCGGAAATGGGGCTCAAGCATATCGTTATTACGTCAGTTGATCGTGACGACCTTGACGACGGCGGCGCACGCCAATTCGTGCGGGTAATCGAGGAACTCCGCAAACGGTGCCCCGAGACAACCATTGAAATATTGACGCCGGACTTCCGCAATAAGCCTGGCGCCATTGAGATGGTGGCGAAGGCTAAACCAGATGTATTCAATCACAATCTGGAAACTGTGCCACGGAATTACCCAAAGATCCGTCCTGGCGCACGCTTCTATCACTCGCTCCGTCTTCTGGACACAGTGAAGACAATTGATCCATCAATTTTTACTAAGTCCGGCATCATGGTCGGGTTGGGTGAAGAACGTATGGAAGTTAGCCAGGTGATGGACGATATGCGTATGGCGGACATCGATTTTATCACCATTGGACAATACCTACAGCCGACACCACGTCACGCCAAACTTGAGCGGTTCGTAACACCAGATGAATTCAAGGCATATGAGCGTATGGCCAAAGGCAAAGGCTTCCTGATGGTTTCTGCAACACCGCTTACCAGATCCAGCTACCTGGCAGGTGATGACTTCGCACGGCTCAAAGAGGCCCGCGAAAAGCAGTTAAAAGCAGCGGAATAAATCATGTCTGTGGCGCCAACAAACTCCTGTAGAAATTGTGGCGCCCAAATTGAAGGCGCGTTTTGCAGCCAGTGCGGGCAGAAACATCTTTCCAATGGGCTGAATATCCCAGAAATTGCATCGGAGCTGCTGGATACGGTTGTAAAGCCTGATTCCAGGCTTTGGACGACGTTCCTGGGGCTCACCCGCAACCCGGGCCATGTAGCTTCTGAATATGCCGATGGTAAGCGAGCCAGATATGTGAATCCTGTTCGCTATTGTATTGCTGGCATAGCCGCTTCCGCAGCGGCAACAATTGCAACAGGCGAATTTGAGCAGATTGGCCTTAGCATGCTGCCGGAAGGAGGTGGCTCCTCCTCGGAGAGCATCAAGCTGTTTACCAGTGTTTTTGCGAAATATCTCAATATCCTAGCCATCTTGTCGGTGCCAATCTATACGGTCTGCCTGCGCTTGTTCTTCCTGCGGTCAGGTCGCAACATGGCAGAAATTTTCAGCTTCTCGTGCTTTGTTGTAGGCCATGTCAGCTTGTTGGGTGTCGTTGCTACTTTTGTGAATAGCTATGTCTATTTCATGGGGCTTTGGCCCAGCATGATCGTAAATTTCGGCATCACAATTTATGCCGCCCACGTGTTTTTTAGACGAAAATTTGGCTATACCTTCCTTGCGATGAATATGAGCTATATGATTTATCTTGTTGTACTTAGTGGGCTTTTCTGGGTGCTTTATAGTTATCATGCGTCATGATTAAGGCTTTACGATTGGGTTGTTTCGCGATACCAGAAGTCCGAACGATCCAAGGTATTTGAAAATGCACCAGTTCTCAGAGAAACGCATTCTTCCCTTTAGTGACCGGCAATTGTTTGACCTGGTTTCTGACGTTGCAAAATATCCAGAATTTCTTCCATGGTGCATGGGCGCGCGCATCTACAATCAAAAGTCGGGACAATTTGATGCCGACGTTATTATCGGTTTCAAGATGTTCAGGGAAAGGTTTACGTCACGCGTGAGTGTCGAGGCAAACTCGAGAGTAGATGTTGATTATATCAAAGGCCCGATGAAGCGCCTGTATAACCATTGGCGTTTTGTGCCGCAGGCTGACGGTACCTGCCTTGTTGATTTTGAGGTTGATTTCGAGTTCAAGAGCAGGGTCCTTAATCAGATGATTGGTGCCTTGTTCGCTGAAGCATGTAAACGGATGATGTCTGCCTTTGAGGAGCGTGCTCAAGCGCTCTATGGGGATGCGGATCAGCCGAGTTGATTTAGGGCCAGTTGAAGCGCTGTCTGCACGGCTTCCAAGCGAATGGATGTGCGGTCAGTATCGTCAAAAACGTATCTAACCGCCTGCGGAGTTTCACCAATACGGCAAACACCGAACCAAACCAGACCAACTGGTTTTTCATGGCTGCCGCCCCCGGGGCCTGCAATACCTGTAACAGAAACTGCGACGTCAGCGCGTGAGTTGGCTATCGCGCCAAAGGCCATTTCCTTAGCTACTGCTTCTGAAACTGCGCCGAATTTCATGAGGCTTTCGGCGCTCACGCTCAGCATCTGGTTCTTGGCTTCATTACTGTAGGTGACAAAAGAACGGTCCAAAACAGCCGACGAGCCTGGAATTTCTGTTAAGGCTCCGGAAATCAGTCCTCCCGTGCAAGACTCTGCCGTCGTTAGCATGAGGCCAGACGAAGTGGCTGTTTGAATTACGCTTCTCGCGAGACCAAGAATATTGTCCGAGAACATGCTCTACCCAACCATTGGCAAACAGACCAAAACCAGTGCTGCAAGCCAAACTGTTTCAGCAACCATCAGGAATACTGGGCGTAGACCGACTTCCATAACCTGTTTCAGGTTTGACTTCAGTCCGATCGCAGCGATCGCCGTTATCAGACAAAATCTGGAGAAAGAGGTCAAGGTTTCAGACGCAATGGCAGGGATCGAGACAAAGCTGTTGAAGACGACAATCACAACGAATGCCACGAGGAAGCCTGGCAAAATCGGTGGCTTCTTGCCGGAAGAAGAAGTGCCTCTGAATGCGAAAACAAACATCAGGACGACCGGCAAAAGCAGAGCAACGCGCATCAGTTTTGTCAATGTTGCAAGATCGCCCGCGTCGGGCGAAATGGAATAGCCAGCCCCAACAACCTGGGCGACATCATGGATTGTAGCACCGATGAAAATGCCGGCGGCATTATCGTTCAAGCCAGCAAATGCGGTGATCATTGGATAGGCTATCATCGCAAGTGTGCTAAGCGTGGTTACTCCCACAACCGCGAAAATGGTGTCTTTATCTTTTGTTTTGCTTTCAGGGAGAGCGGCGGAAATTGCCATTGCAGCTGATGCGCCGCATATTGCCACAGCGCCACCCGTTAGCCCCCCAAATCTTGTGCCAAGCCCAAATAGCCGTGCGACAAGAATACCAAATGCGATTGTGGAGAAAACGCCCACCGCTACTAGGGAGAGAGTCTGCCAGCCAAGGCCGATAACATCAGAAAGGGCGATCCGAAATCCAAGTAGAGCAACACCTACACGCAGGATATGTGTGCCAGTGAAGTCGACGCCACATCTTATTTTTTCATCCTCATACAGAAAGCCCATGGCCATCCCGAGAAGAAGTGCAAACAGCATCGCAGGGGCGCCATAATGTTCACTTAGGAAACTTGCGGCAAACCCTGCTGTTATCGATATTATAAATCCTGGAAAATATGTAGATACACGTTCCTTGATTTGGCTATTCATTAAACTGCCCAATCTAATAAATTCATTATTAGAAGGACCCATAACGTAATTGCAGCAAGAATACCAGCCACTAGATCGTCGATCATGACACCAAATCCGCCATTAACCTTTCGGTCCAGCCAGCCTATTGGCCATGGCTTCACAATATCGAACAGGCGGAATAAAAGAAATGCCAGCCCGAAAAGCAGGGGGCTGTCGACGTAGGCAATGAGAGGCAGCAGAGCCAGCCATTGTCCTGCCACTTCATCTACAACAATTTCAGGTGCATCGTGGATACCTGTGATTGCCTCGATGCTATCAATCATTCTGCTGGAAATAATGGTGAGCCCTATGGCCCATGCCGCGAGTTCGATTTGATCCACTCCGTTCGCGATCATTATATAGCCCGCTGCAAGACCGGCAAGAGACCCCCAGGTTCCAGGGGCAGGGCGCAACATGCCCGTGCCAATCACTGTTACAAGCCAGAAAGAAAAGGTTTTTTCTCGGCCTTGCCATGTGCGAAGGGATTGTTTGGCCATCAGGCGTCTCCAATTGGCAGTCGAACGGTGGCTGTAGCTTGCGCCGCAATGCCTTCTTTTCGGCCGGTGAACCCAAGTTTTTCCGTGGTGGTGGCTTGAACGCTTACACGTGAAATATCAATTTCCAGCAGTTCAGCGATACGGATGCGCATTATTTCCTTGTGAGGGCCAATCTTTGGCTCTTCGCAAATCAGACAAATGGAAACATGAGCAATCATACCATCTTTCTGCTGCACCCGGTCGCGGGCAAAGGTCAGAAAAATATCGCTTGGGGCCCCGCGCCATTTTTCCTCAGAAGGTGGGAAGTGGGTACCGATGTCCCCATCTGCTATTGCGGCCAATATTGCGTCCGTGAGTGCATGCAGGCCTACATCTGCATCTGAATGACCTTTAAGGGATTGGGTGAAGGGCACTTTCACGCCGCAAAGCCAAACATCATCACCTGCTTCAAATCGGTGAACGTCATACCCGCTACCTACTCGAACGTCTGCGAGTGACATCAAAATATCCTTCTCGGCCTTCATGAAATCCTCCGGAGAGGTAAGTTTATAATTGGTAGGTTCGCCACGAGAAATGGTCACAGCGCCACCCGACGCCTCGATTACTGCTGCGTCGTCAGTTAATGCCTGCCCGATCACTGCTCGGTGGGCGGCGAGAAGGGCCTGAAAAGGAAAACCTTGAGGGGTCTGCACTGCAAAAAGATTATCACGGGCTACTGTGTGTTTGATGGTGTTATCTTCGACAAATTTCAGCGTGTCTACAACCGACACTGCGGGAACGACGGCTTGTGCGCCTTCCTGAAGGGCATCCATGACACCCTGTACGACCGTGCTGGAAGCGAAGGGCCGAGCGGCATCGTGAACCAGAACAAAGTCGGGATTGAGGTGTTCTATGCCACTCAATCCGTTTAGGACGCTTTCCTGTCTTGTTGCCCCTCCGAAAACCCGTTGCTCCAATTCCAGCCCCTTTGTGGCTTCCAGGTAAAGGTCTTGGTCATCTGGGTGAATAACACAGATAATTTTGAATGCAGGGTCTACAGCGAGGAACGATTCGATTGTTCGCCTTAATACTGGTTTTCCTGCCACCTTACGATATTGCTTGGGCAGGCCTTTGCCGGCACGGCTACCGCGTCCTGCAGCTACAACAATAACAGAAACTTGCGTCATACAGCGCCTTTCATTCTCAGGCTGGCTTTTTATCAAAACTTCTGGCATAAGCAGTGCCCAATATTTAGGCAGTGCGTGTGAGTAAGGTTTGTAAGATGGCTCTTAACATTGGTCCGGTAGAAATCAAAGACCCTGTAATTCTGGCGCCGATGTCTGGTGTAACGGATTTGCCGTTTCGCAGGCTGGTAAAACGCTATGGCGCGGGCCTTGTTGTTTCGGAAATGATCGCTTCTGAAGCGATGATCCGTGCGAACCAGCGTAGCCAGAAGATGGCGACCAGTTGTGCGGAAGAGTTTCCCATGTCTGTTCAACTGGCTGGTTGCGAAGGGGCCAAAATGGCCGAAGCCGCCAAATTGAATGAAGATCGCGGTGCCGCAATCATCGATATTAACATGGGGTGCCCGGTTAAAAAGGTCGTAAACGGGCATGCGGGGTCTGCATTGATGCGTGATCTCGATCATGCCGGCGAACTTATTCATGCTACCGTGAATGCCGTTTCCCTGCCTGTAACACTCAAAATGCGTCTTGGGTGGGACGACAGCAGCTTCAATGCGCCTGAGCTTGCCAAGATCGCTGAACAGGCCGGCATCAAGATGATTACCGTGCATGGCCGTACGCGTTGCCAGATGTATCGAGGGCATGCGGACTGGAAGAAGGTTGGTATTGTGAAAGAGGCTGTGAGTTTGCCGGTAATTGTAAACGGCGATATCAACGCGTTTGAAGACGTAGACCAGGCGCTCTCGGATTCCGGTGCTGATGGCGTTATGATTGGCCGCGGCACATATGGCAAGCCTTGGTTGGTCGGTCAGGTAATGCAATACCTCCGGACCGGTGAAAAGATTTCCGATCCATCTCTTAAAGAACAACTGGACGTGGTGCTGGAGCATTATGACGATATCTTGACACACTATGGTGTTGAAGGTGGGGTCAGAATTGCACGCAAACACCTGGGTTGGTACACTAAAGGGTTACATAGCTCTGCTGAGTTCAGGAACGAGATGAACCGGATAGAGGACCCGACCAAGGTGAAGGAAGCGCTCAGAGAGTTCTATCTTCCCCTGTGTGATCAAGCGGCAGCCTGATATGCTGGCAGGAGGGGGCAAGGGTATTGTGCATGAGTATGAGGACTTTGGAGCCTTTGATATTCTGCATAGCCTCTCTCAGGCGGTCTTTATTGTTGATGCGGAAAACAGGTTTTTTGAGGTCTTTGCGCAAGGTGAAACCGTATTCGAACGCAGCAGGGAAAGCCTTGTTGGCAGTGCGGTCTCCAGCCTGAGGGGCATTGGCCAGCAAGCAGAAATCATTGTATCCCGATCCCGCGCAGAAAACACAGCACTGAACAGCTATGATGTATCTGTCGTTCCGCCGATAGGTGATGTAGAGTTGATGGACCTTCATGCCCATCCAATTGGCGATGAAGGGTGTGTTGTCCTCACGGCTCAGCCTCGAAGAATTACAGCGTTTCTGGAAAAGCGTGAACATATGGAAGCCGCTGCAAGATCAGTTAGCGGGCTTGCGTCAATGTTGGCGCATGAGATTAAGAACCCGCTTTCAGGCATTCGCGGTGCCGCCCAGTTGATGGGACGAGCTCTTGACAGCAAGAATGTCAAGTTGACGGAATTGATCTGTAAAGAAGTGGACCGCATAAAGGGCCTGGTGGATGAGTTGGAAACATTTAGCACACCGGCTGAACAAGTGATCGAACCAGTAAACATCCACGAAGTTCTTGACCACGTCCTGAATGTTGCAGCTGCTGGATTTGCCAATAATTGTATTATCAGGCCTCGGTTTGATCCCTCATTGCCGCCGGTGGCAGGTCACTACGACCGCCTGATCCAGATTTTTTTGAACTTGGTAAAAAACGCCGTTGAAGCTGCCGGTCCCTCTGCTGACATTACTGTTACATCGGCCTATCGGCACGGCATCTGGATGACTGGGCGTGCCGGTAAACGCATTCGCCTACCAATCGAGATTTCCGTCCATGACAATGGGCCTGGAATTCCGGAAGACTTGAAAGACCATCTGTTTGACCCATTCGTGAGCGGCAAAGATGGGGGCACTGGGCTCGGCCTAGCCCTTGTTGCTCGATATGTGAGCGAAATGGGCGGAACAGTGACTTGTGACAACCACCCGCACGGCGGTGCTATTTTTAAAGTGCAGCTGGCTTTATTTGAGGACACCATATAGTGGCGAAGTCAAAACTGAATATCATTGTTGCCGACGACGATATGACCATTCGCCTGGTAGTAGGGGAGGCGTTGCGTCAAGAGGGCTGGAGTGTTCTCGAGGCAGAAGATGTTCCAGAGCTTAAGCGGCTGGTCCTTGGGGGGCAGGGTAATGTTGTTGTATCTGATGTGATGATGCCATCAGGAAATGGCCTTGACGCGATGGCGGAGCTTATCGAGGCGCGCCCCAATCTACCGTTTATTATTATGAGCGCGCAAAATACGCTTTCGACAGCAATGGCTGCAACCGGGAAAGGGGCCTTCGAATATCTGCCCAAGCCCTTTGACCTTGACGAGTTGGTGGCCACCGTTAAGAAGGCACTTAAAGAAAGCAAGGTATCTTCTTATTTTGAAAATGAAAAAGATGAAAATATTCTAATTGGCCGTTCGGCTGCGATGCAGGATATTTATCGTACCATGGCTCGTGTTGTGAATACGGAATTGACCGTAATGATCACGGGAGAAAGCGGTACCGGCAAGGAATTGGTAGCGCGCGCTATCCACAATCATGGAGCAAGGGCCGACAATCCTTTTGTGCCGGTCAATATGGCAGCTATTCCGAAAGAATTGATAGAAAGTGAGCTTTTTGGTCATGAAAGAGGGGCATTTACAGGCGCCGAAACGCGAACTTTAGGCCGCTTTGGGCAAGCTAAAGGGGGGACGTTATTTCTTGATGAAATTGGGGATATGCCTCTTGAAGCCCAAACTCGTTTACTACGTGTACTTCAGGAAGGTGAATACCGCACAGTAGGCGGGCAGGCCAGCATCAAAGCGAATGTTCGCATTGTAGCCGCTACTAACCAGAACCTGAGAGATATGGTGCGCGCGGGTGACTTCAGGGAGGATTTGTTTTTCCGCCTTAATGTTGTGCCTATATCGTTACCGCCGCTTAGGGACCGTACTGATGATGTCCCTGATCTGGCAGAACATTTTTTGAGAAAGGCCGTAGAGAACGGGCTCCCCAAAAAGACGCTTTCTGACGGCGCCAAAAAGGTATTGATGTCGTTTGATTGGCCGGGGAACGTGAGGGAGTTGGAAAATCTGTTGCAACGCATATGCGCCTTGTACCCCGGAAATGAGATTACCGGCGCAATTGTGCAGCAGGAGTTTGAGAGGTCTGTTTCTGAACTTGCAGGTGCGCCCGTAAGCATGATGGCCAATGTGAGTGGTGGTAATCTGTCACAATCAGTGAGGCTGCATCTTGATCAATATTTTGATTATCACGATGAGGGACTTCCTCCTGCAGGCCTGTACCAGCGGATACTGAGGGAAATTGAGCGGCCGCTTATTCAGAAGGTTTTGGCCGTCACACAGGGTAATCAGGTAAAGGCAGCTGAGCTTCTTGGGCTCAACAGGAATACTTTACGTAAAAAAATCAAAGAATTAGGGATTTCCTTGCAATACAAGGGGTGATCCGTTTGCATCAGAAAAAAAAACCTAATGCGGTGTGATATTTCTGGAACAGTCGTGACAAATATGCATCATAGTCTGTATGTCAAAGCTTGAGTTGCCAGATGCACCACAAATACCCAAATTGCCGAACAGGCGATGGGCTAGGTTTATGCTGTGGGCGCGCAGATTCAATCTTGGCGGCCGTTTAGAGATTGTCCTGTCAGTTCTGGCCGTGGTCGCCGCTATTGCTACCTATATCGCGATGTCCCGAAAGTCCGCGCCGTTTGAAGTAACATCAGGGCGTACCATGAGAGTGCTGTTGGCGATCAACCTTGCCCTTCTTATGGCTCTCGGTGTCTCAATTGGCCGCTGGTTTGTAAGGATATGGAGCGCCCGGAAAGGGACTGCGGCGGGATCCCGATTGCAGACAAAACTTACTGGCTTCTTCATTGCTATCGCAATTGTACCCCCGATTATCATGACGGTTTTTTCGGCGCTGTTTCTGGAGTTCGGTGTTCAGTCCTGGTTCAGTGAAAAGATCAGGTCTACAGTGAATAACTCTATTGGTGTGGCCGAGGCCTACATGATAGAGCACCGGGCTACGATCGAGAAAGATATGCAAGCACTTGCGCTTGCATTTAATCGGATGACATCCGAGCAACAGGCTGATCGGCTAGCGCTGCAGCAAGTGGCTTACGGCGCCTTGAATACGCGCCTTTTGTCTGAAGTGCTGATTATTGAGCTGCAGACCAATGATACTGAAGGCACGGTCCTCGCGCGAGCTAGCCAAGGGCTTGAGCTTACCACAAGTTGGCTTAGCTACGAGATGATCGACCGTGTTCTCCATGATGGTACATTTGTTGCGACCAACAGTGCAGATAACACAGTGGTTGGCATGATCCGGTTATCGACCTTCTTGCGGCCTACCTACTTGTATGTCGCTCGGGATCTAAACCCGGAGGTTTTGGCGTATCTGGATGCAACGCGTAATGCAGTGGCAGACTATGAAAACATGGAAGGTCAGCGCAGCGATATGCAACTGCAGTTCAATGTAGTGTTTATCATTGTTGCTCTTCTTATTCTGCTTGCCGCGATATGGGTAGGACTGTGGTTTTCTTCTCGACTGGTTACACCTCTTTCCAATCTTGTGGATGCTGCTGAGCGAGTAGGTCAGGGGGATTTTGCCGCTCGTGTGCCTATAGTACCGACAAGCGATGAGGTCGGTACATTGAGCCGGGCATTTAACAGGATGACGGATCAGCTCGCCAAACATCAGGACGCCCTGATTGACGCCAATGCTGAACTGGATGAGCGTCGGCGCTTTCTGGAAGAAGTGCTTGAAGGGGTTTCTGCGGGTGTTATCGGTATGCAGCAGGACGGCACAATCTTTTTGCCTAACAGGTCGGCGTCCAGCCTGCTAGGTGTTTCCCACAACGAACTGGTAGACCGCAGACTTCACGACGTAGTACCTGAATTTGGTGAAATCCTTGCGCAGGCAGAGGGTTCAGCTGCCGGCGAAGCCAAAGGGCAAGTCCAACTCGAGGTGGCAGGCGAAGGCCGAACATTGCTGGTTCGTGTGTTCGTGGAAAAGTCCGAAAACGATAATATTGCGGGTTATGTGGTTACGTTTGATGACCTGACCGAGCAATTGGCGGACCAACGGACAGCCGCATGGGCAGATGTTGCGCGCAGAATTGCCCACGAGATCAAGAACCCGCTGACGCCTATTCAACTGTCTGCAGAGCGCCTCAAGCGCAAATACGCCAAAGAAATCACTTCAGACACAAAGGTTTTTGGCCAATGTACCGATACAATAATCCGGCAGGTTGGTGATCTGCGGAGAATGGTAGACGAATTTTCGTCTTTTGCCCGTATGCCTGTGCCTATTTTCCGCGAAACAGATTTGGTTGATGTGGTCAAACAGGCGGTCTTCTTGCAGGACGTTGCTGCGGCCAAAATTCAATTCAAAACCCACTTGCCTAAAGAGCGAATACCTTTGGCTTGCGACGGGCGTCTTATCGGTCAGGCTTTGACCAATGTGTTGAAGAACGCTGTTGAGTCTGTTTCTGCGCGAACCGCCGCAGATATGAAGGAAAGCGCCGATACCATCGAGCCGGGTATGATCCGCATTGAAATGACGCAAGATGAAGAAAAAACTGAAATTCGTGTTGAAGATAATGGGCTTGGGTTGCCGCAGGAGCAGAAGAACAGGCTTATGGAGCCATATGTTACTACTCGAGCCAAGGGTACGGGACTTGGTCTCGCCATTGTGAGGCGTATCCTGGAGGAGCATGGCGGAGTTGCACGTATTCTGGATCGCAAGCCGATGGGGGCAGTAGCCATATTGACTTTGTCGCATTCTGCGCTTGAGGCCCGTGCAGATAAGCTTGAAGAAGCAGGCGCGGATCGTGGTTCGCACAAGAATTTGGGCAGCGCAAGTGCTGCAGAATAAAATAGGGGAGGCAGCCAGGTTATGGCGCTTGATATACTGATCATTGATGACGAAGAAGATATTCGGGAGCTGGTATCAGGCATTCTGGAAGACGAAGGGTATAATACCCGCACCGCCTTCGATAGTGATAGTGGGCTTGCCGAAATCGAAGCGCGTCTGCCTTCCTTGATGGTATTGGATATCTGGTTGCAAGGAAGCAAGTTGGACGGGCTTGAGATACTGGAACTTGTAAAATCTCGCCACCGAGAACTGCCTGTTATCGTGATTAGCGGCCACGGCAATATTGAAACTGCAGTTGCTGCGATCAAGAAGGGGGCATATGATTTCATTGAAAAGCCATTTGAGGCAGACCATCTTCTCCTTACTGTAAAACGTGCGACAGAAGCAGAACGTTTGCGTCGCGAAAACGAAGAGTTAAAGAAGCGTTCTGTGTTTACAGTAGATATTACCGGAAAATCAAATGCTATCAACGGGTTGAGGCAGAGTATTGAGAAGGTGGCTTCAACAAACAGCCGTGTTCTAATTCACGGTCCATCTGGCTCTGGTAAAGAAGTTGCTGCGCGGCAAATCCATTCAAGATCACATCGCGCGACAAATTCGTTTGTGGTGGTCAGCGCCGCTTCTATGGAGCCGCACAGAATGGAGCAGGAGCTGTTTGGTGTGGAACAAAATGGCGGGGTCGTTAAGACAGGGCTGTTTGAGCGAGCGCACGGCGGAACCCTGTTTATCGACGAGGTAGGGGATATGCCTCTGCCTACACAGGCAAAAATCCTGCGTGTGCTTACCGATCAGGCATTTGAGCGGGTCGGTGGGAATTCTGGTGTAAGGGTTGATGTCCGGGTCATCTCTGCCACCAGCAAGGATTTGGTGTCGGAAATTGCAGAAGGCCGTTTTAGGGAGGATCTTTTCCACCGATTAAACGTTGTGCCGCTGAAAATGGCGTCACTGTCTGAAAGACGAGAAGATATTCCTATGCTTGCTCAAGGGTTTCTCGATGCGCTTGCTGAGGCAACGGGTCGGCCTAAAGTAAGGTTGGCTGACGATGCGATCGCCGCTCTTCAGTCATACGAATGGCCCGGAAATGTGCGACAGCTAAAAAATATTATGGAACGCGTTGTTATTATGGGAAGTGAAGATGTTGACGGTGAAATCAGCGCCGAGCAGCTTCCGCCCGAGATTCAGTCCGGTTCTGCAGATTTGTTGCACTCCGGCGGGAATAGCGCCATCATGACCACGCCGCTTCGGGAGGCCAGGGAGGCCTTCGAGCGTGAATATTTAAAGATACAGATCAATCGATTTAGCGGAAATATCTCTCGTACTGCCGCGTTCATTGGTATGGAGCGTTCGGCACTGCATAGAAAGCTAAAGTCCCTTGGGCTTACAGGCGGAACCAAAAATGGCGACGCTCCGGATTCCGTAAATTAGATTTGTAGAAGCTGGATTGGGGTAAGATGAAGGTAATAGTTTGCGGCGCGGGCCAAGTGGGCTTCAATATCGCCAAACACCTTGCTGATCAGCAAAATGACGTGACTGTCATCGACCGGTCACCCGACTTGATCAGGAAAATCAGTGAATCGCTGGACGTTCAGGCCCTGGTGGGGCATGCATCTGACCCTTCCATGCTGGATCGGGCTGGAGCTGCCGATGCAGAATTGCTGGTGGCTGTAACATGGTCCGACGAGGTGAATATGGTTGCTTGCCAGGTCGCGGGCTCTCTGTTCAGTGTGCCGACAAAGGTGGCTCGTATCAGGAACCAGACGTACCTGAAACCGACTTGGGGCGATTTATTTTCGCGTGAGAATATGCCTATTGATGTGATTATCTCGCCCGAACTTGAAGTCGCCCAAGCACTTCACCGTCGCCTTGAGGTGCCTGGTGCATTCAATATGGTGCCTTTCGTTGACGGAAAAGTACGGATGATTGGGCTGGTTCTTGATGAGAATTGTCCTGTCGTTGATACACCATTGAGGCAACTAACAGAACTTTTCCCCAACCTTCAGACCACGGTGGCCGCAGTTGTTCGCGGATCGCGTATTTTTGTACCTCGGAGTGATGATCAGCTTCAGGCTGGGGATGCGGTCTATATTGCTGTGGAAGCAAGCACAACTGAACGTGCGATGGCCGTGTTTGGACACGAGGAAAAAGCGGCCCAGAGAATTGTGATTGTGGGCGGCGGTAACATTGGGTTGTTTCTGGCAAAGCAATTGGAGAAAACCTCATCAGTCAGCAATCTTAAAATCATTGAGTTTGATAAGGAGAGAGCAGAGTTTATTGCCGAACAACTAAAGAGAACAGTTGTCATCAATGGCGATGCCCTGGATAAGGAAATATTGGCCGAGGCGAATATTGCGCAATCTGACACGGTGGTGTCTGTAGCGAATGATGACGAAGTAAATATCCTATCCTCTTTGCTGGCCAAGCAACAAGGATGCCCCCGCGCTATAACTCTGATGAACAATCCGATCTATGGCGGGCTTGTGGGGTCGCTGGGGATCGATGTTGCACTGGACCCTCGGGAAACTACAGTATCCTCCATCGTTCGGCATATCCGGCGAGGACGTATTCGCGACCTATACAGTATCTTCGAAGGCAAAGCCGAAATTATCGAAGCTGAAGTATTGGAGGGGTCTGAAGTAGCTGGGAAATCTATTGGTCAGTTGCGCCTTCATGGTGATGTCAAATTCGGGATGATTGTGCGCGAGGATGAGGCCATTACACCTAGTTCGGATACAGTCCTTCTGGGTGGAGATAGAGTGGTGATATTGGCGCTTTCAGAAGCGGTGAAGAAGATAGAACAGCTGTTTTCAGCCCGCGCAGATATTTTTTAGGCGCTATCATGTGGCAAAGTCGCCTCTTCTTCCTAATTGGATGCTGGGTGTCCTTGCTTGCGCTGGCGCAGCTTGTACCCTTCAGTGTCGCAACTGTTCTGGGTGAAGCCGATGCAGCGAGTGGTTTCTTCGCCTCTCTCATGATCTGTTTTCTGACGGGCGGCAGCCTTTTTTTGGGTTTTCGTTCTTCGGCTCAGGTCAAAGTGCCTAAATTGACCGTTCTTTTACCTGTTGTAGCAGGTGTAAGTTTGTCTTTTGTTTCTGGTTTGCCCTTCTTTTTCATATTTCCCGAATTGGGTCTTGTCCCAGCCTACTTCGAAGGCGTTTCTCTGCTTACAACCACAGGTTCCAGTGCATATGAAGGCGCTTTCAAGGAAATGGTTTCTGTTACTTTGTGGCGGGCGTTAGCTGCCTGGATTGGTGGATTTGTATCGATTTGCTTTGTGTTGTCTATCCTCACAGCGGTCAATAGCGGTGGTCTTCAGCTTCACCGATCAACTTTGCCGTTTGGCGACAGTGAAACCGGCTATCCTCGCTTACGGTCAGTCGCTACGACGTTGGTGCCCCTGTATTGTTTGGTAACGGCAATCTGTTGTGTTGGCCTTTTGGTCTCGGGAGAGACGCTAAGCTCATCCATCATGCTGTCCATGGCGGTAATCTCAACCACAGGAATTACACCAACAGGCACTGCTGTAATCAATGGCCTGGGGACCCAGGTCGTTGTGGCTGTTTTTATGCTTGTTTCGATCCTGAATTGGGATGTGCTTTATGCACGGGTTATGCAGATCAGGGCGAAGCACCCATATGGCACAGAAACCAAGGCCGTTCTATTGAGTTTGCTTGTTGGAACCCTGATCTTGTTCGCCATGGCCTTCGAACTGAATGTTAACGGTTTGTGGCAGAGCCTGTTCGCAACAATTTCAGCCATGTCTACAAGTGGGTTTTCTACCGATGGAATGGCTCCTTCAAGAGATAGCGTGACTACGGCAGCCCTAATCTTGCTGGTACTTGCATGTTTGGGTGGCGCAGCGGCAGGGACTGGTGGCGGAATGAAGCAATTGCGATTGCTGATAATTTATCGCCTTGGGCGAAGAGAGGTTGATCGTTTGGCCCACCCTCATGGCGTGAAAGCGTTGCGCTACCAAGGTTTTAAGGTAGAGAAGGGGGATGTTAACGCAGTTTGGCTACTCATTGGTGCGTTTGTACTTACCCTTGTTGTTGGTACATTGTGTTTGGCGGTGCTAGGGATCGAATTTCAAACGTCATTGGCCATGGCGGCCTCGTCGCTTACACTTTCCGGGCCATTGGCCAATCACATTGATCCCTATTTTGTTGGCTTCTCGGGCCTTCGTGATGCCGACTATGCGATCTTATCCATTCTAATGTTGGTAGGCCGGCTGGAGGCTACATTATTCCTCGCATTCTTCGCTAAATCATTTTGGCGTGGATAAATCGCGAAACTCTGTTGACCGAGGGTTGATGTCTCTGACATATATGTACCGCAGCTATTAGGTGATGGGATTCCTTCGGGGTAGGTTCATTTGGTGCTGTGGCACTATGCTCTAAAGGCGAAAATGTAAAAACTCAAAAAAAACGGACAGTCCATGTCAGAAAAAAATCAAAACCTTCAGGACGTCTTTCTTAACGCCGTTCGCAAAACAAAGACTCCGGTAACGGTATTTTTAGTCAATGGTGTTAAACTGCAGGGAGTAATAACCTGGTTTGACAACTTTTGCGTTCTCTTGCGTCGTGACGGTCATTCGCAGCTTGTTTACAAGCATGCGATTTCTACCGTTATGCCATCAGGTCCAGTTCAGTTGTTTGAACCGGAAAAGGATATCGAGGGCTAATTGACCGACCGAACAGATGACCGTTCGGCGGACCAGCCGGGCGGTGGTTGGTCAACCGAGGGCTTAGGGTACCTTCAAAAGAAGGAAGCCAGGCAGCGGGTTTATGTCATTCATCCCTATCTCAAAGACCAGCATCACGCTGGGCTCTTTCGCACGCCTGAAGCCAGGCTTGACGAGGCCAAAGGCTTAGCGGTTGCTATCAAAATTGATCTTGTTGGTGGTGAGTGTATCGCCCTAAGAGGGGTGCGGCCTTCTACCTATCTTGGAACGGGTAAGCTGGAAGACCTCAAGGCGCTTTTGCATGAGGAGGAAATCGATCTCACTGTTTTCGACTGTGACCTTACACCAATCCAGCAAAGAAACCTGGAACGTGCGCTTGAAGTTAAAGTTATCGACCGTACAGCACTGATCCTTGAAATATTTGGCGATAGGGCAAGCACGAAAGAAGGTGAGCTTCAGGTTGAACTCGCACATCTGAACTATCAGCGAAGTCGGCTTGTTCGGTCCTGGACACATTTGGAACGCCAACGTGGCGGCATGGGGTTCATGGGTGGGCCGGGCGAAACACAGATTGAGGCTGACCGCCGCATCATCGCTGACAGGATTACACGTATTCGGCGTCAGCTTGAAGCTGTGACGCGTACAAGGACACTGCACCGCGCGAGAAGGCAAAAGGCGCCTTATCCAGTTGTAGCCCTTGTCGGTTATACAAATGCCGGGAAATCAACCCTGTTCAATCGGCTGACAAAAGCTGAAGTGATGGCAGAGGATATGCTGTTCGCAACGTTGGACCCAACGATGCGATCGATCCAATTGCCAAGCGGCCGCAAAATTATACTGTCTGATACTGTTGGATTTATTTCCGAACTGCCGACAACGCTTGTTGCCGCCTTCAGGGCAACTCTGGAAGAAGTACTTGAGGCCGATATCATCGTCCATGTAAGGGATGCAGCACACCCAGACAGTGACATTCAAAAACAGGATGTAGAAGAAGTTCTTGAGGAGCTTGGTGTTGAGATTGGCAATGCAGGTGTGGGGACACCAATCCTCGAGGCACTGAATAAATCTGATTTGCTGGATGCGGATGCGCGTGAAAAGGTCAACAACATAGCAGAGCGCAACGAAGAGATTGTGGCCTTGTCGGGTTTAACCGGCGGAGGTTGCGAAGACTTGGTGGCAGCTATTGATGGTCTATTGAGCGATCAGGATGCCCATATGTCTATTGAGGTGGCATATAGCGATGGCGGTACCCAAGCTTGGTTGCATGCAAACGCCAAAATTCTTTCGGCGGATCACAGGGACGCGTCTGTCAGGTTTGAATTCAAAGTAGATCCGGTTTCCTGGGCCAAATACACATCAGAGAGACGTAGGGGCTAGCTACCCTTCTCCTCGTGTTTGGCCTGATCCCAAAGGGCGTCCATTTCTGCCAAATCGGATTGTTCCGGCGACTTGCCGCGGCTATGCAGCAATTCTTCTATCCTGTGAAAACGGCGCTCGAATTTGGCATTGGCCCCTCTAAGTGCTTCTTCGGGATCGATCTTCATATGGCGAGCCAAGTTTGCCATTACAAACAGCATGTCCCCAAACTCCTCTTTGAGGCGAGGGTGTGGAGCTTGCGTTCTATATTCAGCCAATAGCTCATTGGCCTCTTCCTGAAGTTTATCCAAAACCTGTTCGGTTTGGGGCCAGTCAAAACCAACACGTGCGGCGCGGTTTTGTAGTTTTATGGCTCTCAGTAGTGAAGGTAAACCCACAGTTACGCCATCCAGGACTGAAGGAACGGTACCGGCTGCTTCAGCCTTTTCCTTTCGTTCCTTTGCTTTATGTCTCTCCCACGCTTTTGTTTGAGCGTCAGCGTCCTCGACGGTAGCGTCGCCAAACACGTGAGGGTGCCGACGAACCATTTTTTCTGAAACACCCTGAACGACGTCGTCAAAAGAAAAGTGGCCAGCTTCCCGTGCCATCTGGGCGTGGAAAACGGCTTGAAACATCAAATCGCCCAACTCGTCTTTCAGGGACTGCATGTCATTAGCCCTTATTGCTTCATCAACCTCGTAAGCCTCTTCGATTGTATATGGCGCAATTGTTTCGAAGGTTTGGTCCACATCCCAGGGGCAACCATTTTCCGGATCCCGTAATCTCTCCATGATGTGAAGAAGGTCACTAATGGTATACTTTGGATTTGAAGCATCTGTTGACATCTGTAGCCCTGACAGTGAGTGTTTGAAACATGGCACACATTCAGGCAACACAGCGAAATGTCAAGGGCAGGAGGGTATTGATGCGGACACCGGGGTTAATATTTGTCCTGTTTGCTCATATTTCGGTATGGGTGGGTGCCTGCTTTGCAGAAGATGTTCCGCCGCCATCGTCTGACGCGCATCATTATATTGAGATACCGCCGGGCGGTATGCCTTCATTTCTTAAATGGCGTTCGGTGCGTGTGCCGCTTGTTAGCCATCACCGTGGCGGGCCCGCGCCAGGGTTTCCTGAAAATGCTCTTGAGACCATGCAGAATGCACTGCTGTATGGGCCAGGCATGATGGAGGTTGATGTCGCAACCCTTGGTGACGGTACCCTTGTTTTGATGCACGACGATACTCTTGACCGAACAACAACCGGGGCGGGCGCGTTATCTTCGATGACCTGGGATCAAGTGAAGACGCTTTATCTCAGGGACGAGAGCGGGAAATCAACGAATTTTCGTATACCCAGGTTGGTAGACGCGCTCAGATGGGCTGTCGGGCGAGCGATCCTAACATTGGATATAAAACGAGGAACTGATTTTGAGCGCGTTGCAAGGCTGATTGCTGAGACGGGTGCAGGTGATTATGTGATTGCCATCAGTTATTCGCTGGAGCAGGCCCAATCTTTTGCAGAAACGGCGCCTGACCTTGCTTTGTCTGTCACTATTCGCTCCTTGGCGGAACTGGATGCCGTAAAGAACAGTAACTTGCCGCAAGACAGGTTGATTGCTTGGACAGGAACGAGGGTTCAGCCTCAATCTCTGTATGATGATATTCATGCGGAGGGTTGGAAGGTTATTCTGGGGACGTTGGGAAGTCCCTCTACATCTTTGGATGCTGAGTTTGCCAGGATGGGCGTGCCGGGAAGATATTTGGAACTGTTTCAGTATGGAGCGGATGTTATCGCTACTGATCGCTTTTGGGCAGCGCAGTCAGAGATATATAATCCGAACCTATTCTTCTTTATTCGGCAACGGATATATGAGTGAAGACTGGACGAATCTGGTCCTAGACCCGGTGAATTTGTTTCCAGCTGTTGGGCTTGCTACATGACGAACATTCATTTGTGTTCGTTGCGATCTGGATTAGGCCCTTTATTCCAGGCTTTGATATGTCTCCGCAGCTGTTGCAGCGAATGCGGATTGCCATGCAATATCGCCATCCAAAAAAAGTCGCGATAAACAATATTATTGAAAGACTAAAGCCACTTGGGGCCAGCAACAGGATGGCTGGCACAGCAAGTATAAAGAAGAAGCCGCTAATTATTTTTTCTGTCGCTGTCATACATGCGTTCTTTTCAAGGTTGTATTATCGCTACTAGCTGAAATGAATCGCGATCTCAACAGATCGTATTAATTTTAGGTAAATTGTCCGTTACCGCTAATGAAAATCTCGGCTGGCGGGGATAAGGCCTCTAATATTTCTGGGGTGGTTAGATTGTTTGTATGGGCTTAACTTTGTCCCGCCGGATAAGTTGAGGAGGGCCTGTGAGTCATCTTTCAGGCTATGGGCTACAATATGAGTCACATTGTCCTCATGTTGAAGCTCGCCAGATATGACAAGTAAACGGCTACCCATGAGAGTGGCGCGATAGCTTTCAAAAACTTTTTGCCAAACAATTATGTTTGCAATCCCGGTTTCATCCTCAATCGTAAGAAAAACCACTCCTTTGGCACTTCCCGGGCGTTGCCTGACAAGTACTAATCCCGCGACCATAACTTGAGCGCCGTTTTGTCTCATGTGTAATTCAGAGCAGCGTATGATCCCTCGCTGAGTATATCGCGAGCGTAAGAAAGATATAGGATGTGCCTTTAGGGACAGCCGCATGGTTTGATAGTCGGTCACGACATGCTCGGATAACGCCATGTCTGGCAGAGAAACAGATTCTTCCTTGCCGATTGCAGCTGTGTCGGCATGCATGAATAACGGCAAGTTAGGGGTGTCTTTCAAGCCTTTTACCTGCCAGAGAGCCTGCCGCCGGTTGAGCCCCGCAGACCTGAAGGCGTCGGCCTCTGCCAATTTTTCGATCTGGCTGACAGAAAGGTCGCAGCGAGCATGTAAGTCTTCCACGTCGAGATAAGGGCGTATGCGATTTCCTGTCACTTGTTCTGCTGTTTTTTCCTTTATCCCGGTGATTTGCCTCAAACCAAGCCGTACAGCAAAGCGCCAATGATTTTCAGGTGCCGGTTCTAGCGTTGAAAACCAATGACTATGGTTGACATCGGCCTCACGGATCTCCACCCCATGATCGGTCGCGTCCCTGACGATCTGGGCGGGTGCATAGAAGCCCATAGGTTGGGCGTTCAACAGAGCACAGGCAAATACATCGGGGTAATGACACTTGACCCAGGCAGAGGCGTACACCAGCAAGGCGAAGCTGGCTGCATGGCTCTCAGGAAACCCATAATCAGCAAAGCCTTTGATTTGTTCAAAGCATCTTTCCGCAAAGTCTGGTTCGTAGCCGCGACAGGTCATGCCGGTGACAAATTGTTGGTGAAATTTGTGAATTGTGCCCATGTTCCGGAATGAGGCCATGGAACGCCTTAGCTTATCCGCATCTTCCGGAGTGAAACCTGCGGCGACGATAGCAATTTTCATCGCCTGTTCCTGAAAAAGAGGAACGCCAAAAGTCTTTTCAAGTACACCTTTAAGCTCATTTGGAAGGCCGCCCTTTGGGCTGGGGTAGTCGACTTTCTCCTTACCCTGGCGGCGGCGTAGGTAGGGGTGAACCATGTTTCCTTGAATAGGGCCAGGGCGTACAATCGCGACCTGCACGACAAGGTCATAGAATTTCCTGGGTTTCAATCGCGGCAGCATGCTCATCTGTGCCCGGCTTTCAACCTGAAATACTCCGATGCTGTCAGCTTTGCACAGCATGTCGTATGTTTGTGGATCCTCCTTTGGCATGGAGGCTAAGGTCATATTGCGTTTATGGTGCTGTTTCAGGAGGTCAAATGTCCCTCTCAGGCAGCTCAGCATGCCCAAGGCGAGGATATCAACCTTAAGAATGTTGAGGGCATCAAGATCGTCCTTATTCCATTCAATAACGGTACGCCCATCCATTGCTGCATTTTGTATTGGCACAATCTCATGAAGTGGCTTCTCCGTTAAAACAAAGCCACCTACATGTTGCGACAAATGTCTTGGAAAACCAATTAGTTCATGTGCAATTTGAAGAGTTAACTTTAGATTTTTATCTTCTGGGTCAAAGCCTGCTTCCCGGACACGGTGGTCTGGAATTTCGCGGCCATATGATCCCCACACTGTGCCGGCGAGCGCGCTGATTGTGTCTTCGCTCAGGCCCATTACCTTCCCAACGTCCCGAATTGCGCTACGCATTTTGTAGGTAATTGTTGTGGCCGCCAGCCCGGCACAGTCGCGGCCATATTTTTCGTAGATGTATTGGATGACCTCTTCACGGCGCTCGTGTTCGAAATCCACATCAATATCGGGGGGCTCAACCCGGGCATCCGATACAAAGCGTTCGAAAAGAAGATCAACCTTGATTGGATCCACCTCCGTGATACCAAGCGCATAACATATCAGAGAATTGGCAGCAGATCCTCGGCCTTGACACAGGATGCCATTCTTTCGGGCATAGACCACAATGTCATGGACGGTCAGGAAGTAGGGGGCATAGTTTTTTTCACTGACAATCCGAAGTTCGTGCGCCAATGTTTTTTGAAACCGCTCTTCCGGCGCGCCGGAAAATCGTGATTTGAGACCTCCCACTGCCAATTGTTCAAGATGTTTCTGGGGTGTGAAGCCGTCAGGAGCCGTTTCGTGTGGATATTCATACTGTAATTCGTCCAGGGAAAAACTGCATGCTTCTGCGATTTCACAGGTAGCATCTATAGCTTCAGGGTGATCTGTAAACAGGCGCATCATTTCATGAGCAGGCTTCAGAAAACGTTCTGCATTTTGCCCAAGAAGATAACCGGCAGTATCTATTGTGCTGTGGGTTCGTATGCAGGTCATGGTGTCTGCAATTATACGCCTGTCCGGTTCATGGTAGAGAATGTCATTTGTCGCCAGAAGCGGGGTGCCTGCGTATGTTGCCCAACCCTGAAGTTTTGCCAGCCTTCTTTTGTCTTGGCTGTGATAGCGATATGAAGCGGCGAGATATATTCTGGCTTGTAGTTGCTCCCGAAGTTCAGCGATCCTTTCTGGCCCAAAAGAGAAGTCCGGTGGCGGTATTAGCGCGAAGATGATGCCCTTGCTGAAATTGATAACATCATCACGCCAGATATAGCATTCTCCCTTGGGCGCCCTTCTGTTGCCGGTGGTTAATAGACTGCTGAGTTGGGCATATGCGGGCCGATCAGTGGGATATGCAAGCAGAGAGGGGCCGTCCTGGAGATCGAGGCGGCAAGCAGGGATAAAGGCCAAGCCATGCTCTTTTGCGGAAACATGGGCCCGAACAACGCCAGCCAATGTGTTTCTATCAGTGAGAGCAATACTCCTCAGACCCAATGCTTTGGCTGTGATAGCCAGTTCGTCGGGATGAGAAGAACCACGTAAAAAACTGAAGTTGCTGGTAATTTGAAGCTCTGCATAACTCATGAAAGGCCTCAGGGAAAGAGTCCGTGCATATACCATTGGGGGACTACTGCTTCTGCTGGCCGTACGCCAGGTACATCGTAAAGGCCATGGCGGAACAGCCAGAAACGGGCACCGCTCTCAACCTCTATTCTATAATAGTCTCTGCTATAACCATGCGGTGTGTGCCACCATTCAGGTGCAACACGCTCAGGCCCCTCAGCTTTCATTACCTGATGCAAAACCCGTCGCCAGCGAAACCGTCTGGGCGGCCCTTCGGGAACTTCGGCAAGAACATCAACTATCTCTGGGCGCAGTAGCAAGCGAAGAGGGCGATGTAGACATAGTGATGTGGTTGGATATTCTTTCCAATGAAGGTTCTGATTAGTTGCGGCCACCAGATGTTGTGCCTGCTCAGGAATATGGCTTTGATGATGGGAAAGCCTGGAAATAGCCCTGTCACCAAGACGTGCAGTAAGTCGGTCCATTAATTCCATAGCGGATTTCAGGGAACTCTGACGTTCATCACCAAGTTGATAAGGCGCCAGGGCTTCAGTCTCGAGCGCTTTTAACAACAGCAGATCAATACCGAATCCAGCGTCTATATAGGCCAGTTTTTCGGATATAAGCTCCATTAAGTGATCAGGGTCCCGGTTCGGGCGGCTGGTGCCTACCGAGCAGGAGGATACTGTACCGTCGACCCGATAAGCCACAGCTGTCATTTTGCGTACACCAAGGCTTGATTGCTGCAGGATGATGGCAAGATCGGCCACAAGGGCCTGAACAGCCTTTTCGATGCTTTCAGGGGTAGATATAGGTTCCAAGAAAGCCTGCCGAACCTGCCATGAGGGGAGGGGCTGAAGTGGTGCAATAGGTTCAGCTTTTTTGCCAACAACTTTATCGATCTGGTCCAGTAGGTCGGCGACCTGCTTTGATCGAGCGCCTCGGAAACGTCGAGCCAGAGCAGGGCGACTTAATGTGAGAAGGGATCCGATCGTGCCCAAGCCCAAACGGTTGAGGCTGAGAATGGTTTTCTTGTCCAGGCGGAGGGCGCTTACGGGCAATGGTGATATGATCGCTTGATCATCACCCGGTTGCACAACGGTATTTTGACCATAATAGTGGGCCATAGCCCATGCGGCTCCAATTGAACCGGCCATTGATATGCAAGCGTATATTCCGGCTCTTTCCAGACGCATGGAGATATCAGACAGCATGGCCTCTTCGCCGCCGAATAAATGTGCACAGCCTGTTGCATCAATAGTTATGCCGTCCAAACCGTCGACGCTGACAAGAGGGCTATAGCGAACAAACCAGCGCGCCAGTTGCTGTAAAGCAGCCGCATCACCTTGTGGATCAGCTAGTCTGGTATTGAGATGCGGCGCTATCGCTCTCGCTTCAGCCAGAGGCATCTCCTTTGACAGCCCGAGCTGTGATGCCTGATCACAAACGGCATAAAGCCGTTGTCCGTTGGTAGCTTGATAGACTAAGGCGTTTATGCTGTTTTCAGTTAGTCTGTCTCTGCGGTTCTTGACTTTGTGCCAGCGGTCGATCGGCCACTTTGGAAGCCATACCGAAATTATGCGTTTCATCTTTCCACTCCAGACTTAAAGGGGCCGGGGGATGTCCTTGTCTATGTTTAACGGGGCATATGCCAAGCCTGGTAGGGCCTATGAAGCTTTCTGAATTGCAGGCGTCATTGCTTGGTATTGGTTTCACATGCCAGCGGCTGAAGCTTGCACTGGAGGGTGGTTCGCTTATGCGGATCAAATGAAGAAACCGTATTTTATGTTCTTTGGCGGTCAGAGACAGGCGCCTGCTGGCCGAAAGAGGCATGCCGGTAGTCTCGCCAACAACAGCTGCTAGTGATGATGTTTTCAGACCCTCATCCATTGCCCATAGGGCTTCCTGTTCACTTGCGGTCCGAACAAGAATAATGCGCTCAGGGTCTATGCCGTGCATCAACAGCCCGGGTCCATAGGGAATGCCATATTCGTTTTCCATATTGGGTGTAAGGACCCATAAAATCATCTGGCCATTTTTCTGTATCCCCTCCAACAGCATTGCCATAGCTGATGTGTGATACGCAGGAATATCCGCCCAGAATTCATGAAACCATCCACGACGCAGGATGCTCTCTGCTTGATGCCTAGCCACTTCTTCAGAGGGTGCGGCCCTTTTTTCTTCATAAGCTGCATTGCTGTCGCATAACGACGCTGTCTCAGAGTTCTCCAGTTTTGAAACAACACGACGTAACTTCGATAGTGCGGCCTTCTTCTTATTATCCTCGGGCCATGCAAGGTTGGCCTGGTTATCATTTTGTGCTGATTGTGGGTGCACGTGTGCTTCCTTGAAGTTATTTGTTCACTTTTTGTTCTCATTTTTTGTGTCAAAAGTCAATGTGGATTTTTGTGCATTAACCGCAGTTGTTACAGAAATGGCCTGACAAGAGTCACAGGTCGAACGGACAAGCAGAGAGCAAATCAACAGCCTGCAACTAACAATTTGAAAAATAATTAGCTTTTATTCGCCGATTTGTTAGCATGCCCTCGCTGAGGTCTTGGTGGGGGCACTGAATTTTGACTGTTTGTTCGCAGTGAGTAAATCCAGCTTGGCGAAATAAGTATGGTACTTTTAATATGGCTCGATTGAATTTGGCGCTCCTTATGGTCTGGTCCATAGTGACCTTTCAGGGCCATCAGGTGTTAGCTGCCGCTCCTTTACCAATTGACGGAACACCCACCGTTGTTGAGATGACGCGGCATCTGGACATTCTTGAAGACCCTGAAGCGCAATATGGCAGAGAGCATATTCTTGATCCATTATTTAACGCCCGCTTTGAGCCCCTATATCGGGAATCGGCAAACTACGGCTTTTCCCAATCCGATTGGTGGGTGCGATTTCGTGTAGAGAACGATGGCGACCTACCTCAAAAAGTGACCTTCAAGCTGGATTATCCGCTTTTGGACATTGTCGATGTATGGGTCTTTTCCGGGACGCGTGAAATTACTTCCTGGGAAACGGGTAACAGACGCCTCTTTGGCAGTCGTCCAATAAAACACCGTGATTTTCTCTTTCCCCTCACACTAGCGGTAGGCGAAACGCAAACAGTCTATATGCGGGTAAGAACCCAAGGGCCGGTCAATATTGGCCTTACTCTGTTTGGGGAACAAACCCTATTGCCCCAAGTTGAAACAGAATATCTCGTATTCGGAGCTTATTTTGGTGGCTTCCTGTTGTTAGCTTTATGCGTATTGCTTCTATACCTAATGGACAGGCAGATCGCCTTTCTATGGTATCTGACATATGTGCTTAGCTATAGCAGCTACATGATGGCATTCAATGGACTGGCCTTTCAGTATCTGTGGCCAAATTCGCCCGAGTTTGGTCAGGTGAGCCGCCCAGTTCTCTTGACCCTATCAATCTTCTTCTTGCTACAATTTTCCCGCTCTCTTCTTGGGATCAAGCGCGTCTCGCCATTTCTGCACCGAAGTGTCACTGTCCTGCAGGTCTTGCTCGTAGGGATATTGTTGGCGGTGCCATTCACTGCATATGGAAATCTTGTGCAGCCCATATCTGTGCTGAATCTCCTTGCCCTTCTACACATCATATCCATGGGGGTAGTGGCCCACAGGAAAGGTGAGCAGGCCGCAAAATATTACCTGTTGGCATGGTCGATCTTCCTGCTTGGTCTGATGCTCTATTATCTTAAAGTATTTGGCCTGGTTCCCCATAACTTTGTGACCCATTATGGTTTCCAGATTGGCTCCTTCATCGAATTCGTTTTCCTGTCTGCAGCTCTTGGCGTGCGGGTTAAGCAACTTCGCTATCAGTCACACATCGACGAACTGACAGGGCTGGCAAACAGGCGCTATTTTGACGAAGAACTCGATGAAGAATTTGCCATCAGCAGCAGACCTCAAGCTGAACTTTCACTCATGATCGTTGATGTCGACCATTTCAAGCGTTTCAATGACGAATACGGCCATGCTGCTGGCGACAAAGTCTTGCGGGAAATTGGCAAAGCCTTCAAGGCACAGATCAGGCGTCCTGGTTCCGCCTATCGCTATGGTGGGGAGGAATTTGCAGTAATCTTGCCGAGAACAACTGCGGATGAGGCCATCACATTGGCAGAAAGACTGCGACAGCATGTGATGGAGGAGGTTCCTTTTGATGGGGTGACAATCAGTATAGGTGTGGTCAGTAGGCGAGATGGCCGTTTTCTCACCGCATCAGATCTGTTCGTCGCAGGGGACGAGGCGCTCTATAAAGCAAAGGCCGCAGGTCGGAATTGCGTTGCTGTCTATATTCCTGGACTAACCTCAAAAATGGAAAACCCGAACACAGACAGTGTCATGGCGTAGGGGGAACGCCGCTGTAATGGAAAAAATTGAAAATCTTGTATTTGAGGGTGGTGGTGTTAGGGGCGTTGCCTATGCAGGTGCCCTTCAGGTTCTTGATGAACGAGGCATGCTCGGGAATATCCGCAGGGTTGCCGGTGCGTCAGCTGGTGCCTTTACATCCATGTTGCTAAGTTTGGAATATACACCGCTGGAAGTGCGGGACGCCCTGAAGTCCATTCATTTCGAGACGTTGGAGGATAGCCCCAATCCTATCAGAGTTGTCACCAAATACGGCCTGTATAAAGGGCAGGTGCTATATGACTGGATATTGGCGCAAGTTAATAAAAAAGGTCTCCAATCAAATATCACATTCAAAGACCTGGAGAAGCAAGGGGCGCGGGACTTACGGGTTTTTGCCACCGACCTGACAACAAGAAATATAAGAGAGTTTTCGGCCGGCCAGACGCCGGACGCATCTGTAGTTGGTGCTGTCAGAGCTTCAATGTCCATTCCTTTGATGTATTCAGCCTGGCAGTTCCCGGACCGCATTCCTGACGACCATTTCTACGTAGATGGCGGAACAGTTTATAATTATCCGATCAATGCTTTTGATCTGGATGACGAAGGCGGAATAAAGAAGACATTGGGTTTTTGTTTTTTTGACAAAGCGGAAGATGAAACGACGAAGCAAAATCTGGATAACCTTTTTGCATTTACCCAAAGTCTATTTGCCACTGTATTGAGCGCGCAGAAAATCGATTTCTCTCGAGATATTCAGGAAATCAGGCGTTCTGTTCAGATTAATGACCTTGGCTATAAAGCGACGGATTTAAATTTGTCAGAAACCGGTTTTGACGCTTTATTTGCGGAAGGCCGAAAAGCAGCGACAAGCTACCTAGATACATTCGTACTTTCACAATTCGGCCATTGAGGGCAGGGGCTTTTGCCGACAGGTCTTGAACCGAAGCAAACGATTGGGGAAAATTTATGAAGGCTTCCAAGGGTACCAGTACATTACACGGCTATGTCATTGAGCGGCCTGGCCTGATAGCGCAATTTTTTATAACGCTACTTGTAAGACATTTAATTCCTGCTGTTTTTGGCCTGTTGCGCCGGATTGCCCCGGTTTTCAGGTTTCCCTTTACCAATACCGTTATCGTGACCAGCTTCGACCATGTTCAGGAAGTTTCCTCTAGGCAAAATGACTTTCCGGTACCCTACCAAAAGCAGGTTGATCTCCTTGGATGGAAGCCAAGTTTCCTGTTGGCCATGAAAGACACTCCCGATTATTGGAAGACACTGGAGCAAGTCAAAAAAATGTGGGCCGACGATGATTTGGTGTTTGTACGCCAGATAGCAAAAGAGGTCAGCGAAGAAGCCCTCAACAGATCTGGTGGTAAAATTGACGCAATTCAGCAGCTGATGGTTCCTGTAACAGAGGCTGTAATCGAACGCTATTATGGTGTTCCAATCCCGGCTGAAAAACGTGCGGCCTTCTTTGATGCTACAATGCATGTGGCGGGCTTTTTGTTTGGCTCACAAAATTTGACAGACAAAAGCATTGCTACCGCTCAAGGGGCCGCCAAACTCGTTTTCAGTGTAATTGATGATGCAATTTCAGCAGCGCGCCAGAAGCCTTTACCTGAAAACACTGTGATCGGGCGTTGTCATGCACAAGATATTACAGACGATCAACATCTAAGGTCTTACCTGATGGGCATGATCATGGGATATCTGCCAACCAATACACTGGCAAATGGGCATGCTCTGGATATCATTCTGAATAATCAGGATGCCTATAAATACGGCCAAACTGCTGCTACAGAGACAAATTATGATTTGGTTCTCAAAGTCGTACATGAAGCGCTGAGGATCAGCTATATATTGCCGGGCCTTTGGCGGACGACTCCGCAGGAAACAGAGCTGGGGATCGGCTCAGCGAAAACCTATAAGGTCGAAAAGGGCCGAATGATCTATATTTCTGCGATGGCGGCGATGATGGACAAGCGGCGAATAAAATCTCCCAATACCTTTGATCCATACCGCTCACGTGACGTCTATATGATCTATGGCTACCAGTTTCACTATTGCGTTGGTGCGGCCATTGCGGATGTCATGATGCAGGAGATCTTCATGGCAGTGCTGAAGAGGCAACCCAAAGCAAATGGCAAGATGGTATTCAATGGTAACTTTCCATGGAGCCTAGAGGTTTCATATGCTCCCGGAGATGCCTCATGACAATGACTCCAAAGCATCTTATCGGTAAATCCAACCCAATGACGGTGATAACACCGGTTGCACGATGGAAGAGATTGGGCACTTGGCTGGTGCTGTTTATCTTCAGGCATCTGCCGCTGGGTATCGTAAAGCAGCTTGCCTTCATTCACTTCGCCCGCTGGATTACGATAAAGCGGGAAGATCTGCCCCGGCTGACAGAAGATCAGCCAAAAGAAAACTGGCCTTATGACCTTTATCTCTTTACCACAAACTTTAACGGGTCATGGGACCAGTATATTGATGCTTTTGGGCGTATAGAAAGCGTCAGCAAAGGCCTCAATATGCTTTGGTACACGAGTTCGGGGTTCCCCGGACCTTGGCCAATGCGACTTTTCAAGCGCTATATCCATTATTTCGAATACCCCCAATACCTTTACTACAACGCTTATCCCGGTGCTGCCGTTAGGGATATCGATATGGCGCTGCAGTTGGAGCGCAAATTGGATGACTTTGTTGCGAGAACTGAGAAGCCAGTTGATGACCGCGAATTCGAAGTGCTTTTCAACGCTTTTTTCGATGATGTCGCGCCCAACCTTGGTCAGACAGGTCGGGAAGATGTGCCAACGAACCTTGAACATCGCGCGCAACCACTGGAGCTTTCTCAATGACCTCAAAAAGCTTCCTCACTGCATTGTCGCCGATTGAATTTCGGCATGATGATCCTGATGGCACGATTGCTGCCATAAAAACGGTCTTGCTGACACATGAACAGGAAAACAGCCCCTTTAGAAATTGCCCAATGGCACATATGGTTCGGCTGCAGGTCATCGACCAGCTGACCCCGCCAATGGGGGACGTATCTGGCGCCTCGCTCAAGTCCCGATATCTGCTTTTTGTGGCGGATATCGACGGGTCGGTTGATGATTTCCTTGATTGCCTTTATCGGGTCAACCCAGAATTTGTCCGCAGTGTTTGGGGCAGGTGCCTTGGGTACCCAGGCTATGATGCCGCAGTTTTCTTCCGCCGCTATATTCATCGTTGTCAGTTTAACAATCCTTTGGGGTATGCAGGGTTTCCAGAAAGTGTTGAAGATATCTTGGGGGCTTTGAGAAAGAAGCACTTGCTGGCTGAGTGGATCGCCGCTCATCAAGGCCTTGACGCTGCCTCGTTACAGCAGGCGTGGCAACAGTCCCGAGCTTCATTCATTCGCCCAGACACGGCCAAGCCAGGATCACTGAAATGACTTCAAAAAATTCATCTGTAAACACCAAGGATGTTCAAGGAATATTCAAGGGGTTCGGTTTGAAATGGCCTTATGGCAGGTTTTTCTACTGCAACTACAGCACCGCTGATGCGGGCAGGGAACTTTTGAACCGGCTAGCGCCGCTAACCTCTTTTCATGATGTTTCCGAGGCTAAAAGCAAGATCTGTATCAATGCGGCATTCACATTCCATGGCCTTAAGGCTCTTGATGTGGACACCGAGATATTGAGTAGCTTGCCACCCGAATTCGTTGCCGGGATGCAGAGCAGGGCTGATATTAATGGCGATGCAGGTGAGAGTGCTCCTTCATGCTGGGAAGACATATGGAAAAAACATCGTGTTCATATCTGGGTTGGCGTTTATGCCGAAACAGAGGGCCTTCTTCAGGAGTGGCAACGGCAGTTTGAAGGGTGGGTTTCCTCTCAAGAAGAGGGGGTCACTATAATTGGTTCGCAGGATGTAAGCAGGTTAGTATCCAGAAAAGATCAACCTGTATATATTGAAGACCCTGCAAGTCAGCCACAGACACCTGTCCTGCTTGAACACTTTGGGTTCAGGGATGGCATGGGAAATCCTGCCATCAAAGGCCTGGTTGACAAGCATGTTGCGGGCAGCGGAAGCCTTGGTGTCGATGGCAAATGGAGCGCTTTACCAACAGGGGAATTCCTTCTGGGATATGTGGATTCTAATGGTGAAATTCCAATCGCACCGAAGCCGCAGTCATTTTCTCAGAATGGCACTTTTATGGTTTTGCGCAAGCTCGCGCAGGATGTTGACTTGTTCAGAGATTATCTGAGCGAATTAGCTGGTCGGCTTGATGGTAACGCTGATGATATAGCCAGCCGAATGGTGGGAAGGCGCAGGGATGGAACGCCTCTTATTAAAGATGCTAAATCCGACTTTGATTTCACCTTCCAATCAGACAGTGAAGGCCGCCAGTGCCCCATGGGCTCTCATATGCGGAGAGCAAATCCAAGAGACAGTTTTGGAGAGGGGTTTGGATCACTATTGGTAGACAGGCACCGTATTCTAAGGCGGGCAATTACCTACGGTAAACTGGTTGAACACGGCCAAAGGCAGGCCGAGGTGAATGGCGATGACGGGCAGGGACTAATGTTCATTGTCTTGAACGCCAGTATTTCCCGGCAATTTGAATTTGTTCAACAGCAGTGGATAAATTATGGAAATGAATTTAACCAGGGCAATGACAGAGACCCTATCGTGGGGCTGCAAGAAGGGGGTGGCCAAATGGTCATTCCAGGTGACAAACAGCGGAAATCGGTTATCTGCGATAATCTTAGGCAATTTGTAACCTGTAGAGGCGGTGACTATTTCTTTCTGCCGGGAATTGACGCATTCTGTGGCCTAGCCAAAGGCTAAGTAGAAAGCTGATGTATGACAGATTATGATGATATTTTGATATCTATCCGCCGAATTACACGCGCGATTGATTTGCAGTCTAAGCAACTTGTTAAGCAAACCGGGCTTACGGCGCCTCAACTAGTTGTAATGCAGGCAATTCGTAAAGAGGGAAGGTTGTCCCCGAGTGCGGTCGCACGCAATGTTGCCCTCAGCCAGGCAACTATTACTTCAATTCTCGATCGGCTTGAGAAAGCCGAACTTGTGAGGAGGGAGAGAAGCGCGAGTGACAAACGGATTGTTTATGCGTGCCTGACTGCCGATGGCCAGAGGCGGCTGGAGGAAGCCCCAGAGCTTCTTCAGGCCGGCTTTTTGAGGCAGTATCGAAAACTTGAGGATTGGGAACGCACGATGCTTGTGTCTTCGCTACAGCGAGTAGCATCAATGATGGATGCAGACGGCCTGGATGCCTCACCGATCCTCGATGTCGGTGAAATAGTCGGTTCATAAATGATTGAATGAAAATTCAGGACCGTTCTTTAGTTCAAAAATGCGCATAATTTATATTATGGGAAATATAGAACCGAGAAACTACAACTTACATATTCCGACCTGAGCACCATCACTCAGCAGGAATGCCAACTTCCTCGCCGGCAGCCTCAAGTTTTTTGACAGCTTCGCTTACTTCCTGCTGTTTCGCCCACATTTGGGCATATAGCCCGTCCATCGCTAATAAATCGTCGTGCCGGCCGCGCTCAACGATCTGGCCGGCATCCATCACCAGGATTTCATTTGCATTCACAACGGTAGACAGCCTGTGCGCGATAATCAGTGATGTCCGGTTTTCTGCAATTTCTTCAAGCGCAGCCTGAATATCGCGTTCTGTGTGGCTATCAAGCGCTGACGTAGCTTCATCCAGCAGCAAGATAGACGGATTCTTCAGGATCGTTCGTGCGATGGCCACGCGCTGCTTTTCGCCACCCGACAGCTTCAGGCCGCGTTCGCCAACTTCTGTTTCGAAGCCCTCCGGTAAATTCTGAATAAAATCATATATTTGTGCCAGCTTTGCAGCCTCAATGATCTCTTCATCGGTAGCATCCGGACGTCCGTAGCGAATGTTGTAGCGGATTGTATCGTTGAACAGCACTGTGTCTTGCGGGACAACGCCTATCTGTGCCCTCAGGCTTTTCTGTGTCACATCTCGGATATCCTGGCTGCCGACCAATATCTGGCCGCCGTTAACGTCATAGAAGCGGAACAACAGCCGTGAGATCGTCGATTTACCCGCACCGCTGGCGCCCACAATAGCGGTTGTCGTGCCGCCCGGAACCGTAAAGGACAGGCCCTTCAGGATTTCCCGGCTTTCGGTATAGCCGAATTGTACATTTCGGAATTCTATATCTGAATTTTCTGTATTTATTTCAATGGATTCAGGAGAATCTTTAATGTCAGAACTCAGACGAATGATTTCAAACATCTTTTCCATGTCGACAAGTGACTGTTTGATCTCGCGATAAACAAAGCCGAGGAAATTGAGCGGCATATAGATTTGTATAAGAAGAGAGTTCACTAGCACAAACTCGCCAATTGTGAACTGGCCATTCACTACACCCTGCGCCGCCATATAAAGCACAATCACAAGGCCGAGAGATATGATAATGCCCTGCCCGACGTTTAGGAGTGTCAGCGAAAGTTGGCTACGAACCGAAGCTGCCTCAAAGCCGGCCAGCGCCTGATCATAACGCCTGCTTTCATGCTCTTCGTTGGTGAAATATTTCACTGTCTCGAAGTTGAGCAAGCTGTCGACGGCTTTGGTGTTGGCCTTGGTATCCTGGGCGTTCATCTCGCGCCGAAACTTGAGGCGCCAGTCTGT
The DNA here is from genome assembly GCA_013372975.1 of Alphaproteobacteria bacterium. Lineage (GTDB taxonomy): Bacteria > Pseudomonadota > Alphaproteobacteria > Sphingomonadales > Kordiimonadaceae > Kordiimonas. Next base: position 38,779 of record JABXIS010000054.1, on the reverse strand, counting down.
AACTAAGATTGTGAACAAGATATAGCTGACAAGGGCCACAAAGGTAATGGCAGCGTACCAGAAGCCGAATCTGGTCCAGAAAACGGCAGAAATCAGCAGTATTTCGAGCAATGTGGGCAAAATGTTGAACAGCATGAAACGCAGGAGAAAATCAATCCCGCGTGTACCGCGTTCTATGATCCGACTGAGGCCACCAGTGCGGCGTTCCAGATGGAACTTAAGGCTTAGCGCGTGCAGGTGCCTGAAAGTGTTGAGCGCTACGGCGCGCAGAGCGTGCTGGCCGACGCGCACAAATACCGCGTCCCTAAGCTCCCCAAACAGCAGTGTCAGCACACGTGCGGTGCCATACCCGAGGATCAGCCCCGTAGGTACCGCAATTGCGATTGTTTCTGCGCCAATCTTGCCACCACCTGCAACTGCATCTACCGCGTCCTTGAACAGAAACGGCACATAGACGCCTATGAATTTGGCCAAGACAAGGAAAGAAAGCGCGAGAATAACCCGGAAGCGCAGGTCCCACCGACCCGGCGCCCACAAATACGGCAATATGCTTTTAACGGTGGACCAGTGGTTATCGCGGGGTGTGCTTTCGGTCATGCAGATGCGTTCCAGTTTCGGCGGGTGAGCTAATACGAAGGCAACATATGGTCGCCCGTTACAGCCTTTCAACCGCTGCATAGCGGCCTTGCAATAATGTTGCCCCCTGCTCTACTACGGCCTTAGGATGAGCATATCGCCCCGAAACTCGACGCTGGCAAATTTCTTCAGCACCGACATACCAAGCAGAGAACCTTGCATGTCTGCACCATTTATTGTGACGGGCACATCATAAAAGACAGTACTGCCAAAGCCGATAGAGCTCACGGTTGCGCGCGCAAATCTTACTTCGCCATTCGCTGTGCTGGCGCGACCGCTGAAATCAAGCAGCCCAATGTTGATGCCTGCATTCCGCGCGTCCTGCGGGCTCAGGACTACATTGGAAGCCCCTGTATCAACCATAAACAGTAAGGGAACGCCGTTCATTCTCGCCTTCAGCCAAAAATGACCATCTTGGGAGCGGTGAACAAGCAGTCCCTCATCGCTTTCAATTACCCCCATGGGATCAATGGCACTCATAAATCGAGTGCCTAGATCTGATCGGTAAAGATAGAAGGTGGAAATTCCGGTAATGATAAGGAACCAGAGGCCCGCGATCTTGATCAAGCGCCAAAGACTGGAACGGCTCCAGAAAGCGGCGGCACCACCGAAGATAAAAAGAATGATCAGACCGCGCAATAAATAGGGGTCTGCCATGCTGTTGATCGGAAAGGCAAGCGATAGACCAAACAGGAGCAACGCCATACCGGCAATAAAGACCAGAAGGCGGACAAATGGCGATGGTTCATTACCAGACCTTTTGCGTTCAATGTCACGACTGTTTTCGTGATCTGGTACATGCCAAGGGTTTTTGGACATCTTTCGCCGCTCCGTTAATTCTATGAGAATACGGAATGCTTTATCGCTCGCCAAGTGTTCTTTAGCTTAATTCAATCACCATACCGTCATATGCCGGCACAACACCGCCAGGCAACTCTGCCTTCAAAGTCTCATAGTCCATGTCCCACGTCATGTGAGTAAGAATGGCAAGTTCGGGCTTCACGCGCTCAACCCATTCAAGTGTTTGAGCGAGATGGCTGTGGGTGGGGTGCGGTTGGTACCGGAGCGCGTCCACCACCCATACTTTCACGCCGTCCAGCGCTTCGAAGGCGGATTCGGGCATGCGGTCCAGATCTGTTGAATAGGCCATGTCTCCAAACCGATAACCGAGGCTAATGCCTGCGCCATGGCCTTGCTCGAAGGGCGTCATGGTGACGCTGCCTACAGTTGTCGGGCCATCGATGGCCCGAGCGCTACAGATGGCTGGATAGCCATTCTGGCTCTTGAAAATATATTCGAAACGATGTTTTAGCGTGTCGATGGTTTGCGGATCACCGAAAACCGGGACTTTCTGACGGGTTGCCTGGAAGAAGCCGCGCAGGTCGTCAATGCCGTGCGTATGGTCTGCGTGGTCGTGGGTGAAAAACACGCCGCTAACATGTGACATACCGGCAGACAACGCCTGTTCCCTGACGTCCGGTGTTGTATCGATCAGGATCGAGGTATCCCCCTCCTCTATCAGCACGCTGGCGCGTCTGCGGCGGTTCTTCGGATTTTTGGGATCGCACGCGCCCCAATATTCTGGCATTTTAGGCACACCGCCAGAAGTGCCGCAGCCAAGGATGGTCAGCTTCATGCCGCGTGAACCATTTCTGGCGGCGTGGCTTTGTCAAACAGGGCAAAGAAATTGGCTGTAGTAACCTCCTGGAGCTCCTCGAAGGAAATACCCTTGAGGTCCGCCACAAAACGCGCGGTATCCATCACATATGCGGGTTCACAAGGTTTCCCGCGATGCGGTACCGGCGCCAGGAACGGCGAATCCGTCTCAACGAGCAACCGTTCCATTGGGATGGTTTTCACGGTTTCCTGCAGGTCCTTGGCGCTGCGGAACGTCGCAATCCCGGAGATAGAGATATAAAGTCCCATCTCCAACACAGTATCCGCGAGCATCTGGCTTGCAGTAAAACAGTGGATCACGCCCTTGAATGCGCCTTTAGCCATTTCCTCCCTCAGGATAGTGACACAGTCTTCGTCCGCGTCCCGCGTATGGATGATCACCGGCAGGCCGGTGTCCCGCGCGGCGGCTATATGCGCCCGAAAATTCACCTGCTGCATTTCCCGCGGCGCGTTGTCGTAATAATAATCGAGGCCGGTTTCCCCGATTCCCACGATTTTCGGGTGCTGGGCTCGCTCCACAAGGGCTGGCACGGCCACGTCAGGCTCGTTTTCGGCCTCATGCGGATGAATACCCACGGTGCCGTACACATCCGGGTAGGTTTCCGCGATAATGCGGACTTCGTCATACTCGCGTAATTTTGTGTTGATGGCCAGCATACAGCCGACGCCAGCGGCGCGGGCGCGCTCCACCACACCTGCCTCATCTTCCTTGAGGCCCTTATAGTTCAGGTGGCAATGGCTATCGACGATATACCCATAATCAGCCATCAGGCCTCGTCCTCGTCTGGTAGCTCAAACCGTGGGAAAACGCCCTCGGGCTTTGGTATTTCTGTGCCAGATGCAATTCGGTTGCCATCGCCAATCTGATCAAAGCCACGTTCGACAACGTTCATCTGGCTAAGCAGCTTGTCCATGCTTTCAGGCATGATGGCCTGTGCCATGATGGCAATCTGGCGAATGGCATCAGCCAGCACATACAGAACCGTGTTCATGCGCTCAGGATCAGTTTTCTTCAGCTTCCAGGGTTCCTGCACAGAAATATAACTGTCAGCGGCACTAGCCTGTGACCAGATGGCTTCAAGCGCGAAATTGAAAGCCTGTTTGTCCATATGGCTACGAACGACGTCAAGTGTTGCTGCAATATCGTCCAGCAACTTACTGTCTTCACTGGTGAACTCGGCTGGCTGTGGGATTGCGCCATCGCAGTTTTTATGGATCATAGAGAGTGTCCGCTGGCTCAGGTTTCCGATGCCATTTGCCAGTTCCGAATTACAGCGCAGGACGAAAGATTTGCGGGAGAAATCTCCGTCGTTACCAAACGGTACCTCGCGCATCAGGAAGAACCGCACGGGATCAAGGCCGTAGCTCTCAATCAGCTCAAATGGATCGATCACATTGCCGAGCGATTTGGAAATCTTCTGGCCTTCGTTGGTCCACCAGCCATGGGCGAATACACGCTTTGGCAGCGGTAGGTCTGCTGCCATCAAAAACGCCGGCCAATAAACAGCGTGGAACCGCAGGATATCTTTGCCCACCATATGCACGTTAGCAGGCCAATAGGTTTTGTAGGCCTCAGCGCGTTCGTCCGGGTAGCCAACGGCTGTAAGATAGTTTGCCAGTGCATCGATCCACACATACATCACATGGCCTTCTTGGCCAGGAACAGGGACACCCCATTTGAAGCTTGAACGGGAAATAGACAGATCTTCAAGACCACCCTTCACGAAGCTGCGTACTTCATTCAGGCGGGACTTCGGCATAACAAAATCTTCCTGAGTGTCATACAGCTCCAGAAGTTTGTCTTCGAAGGCGGAAAGCTTGAAGAAATAGCTTGGCTCTTCGACCCACTCAACCGGCGCGCCAGTGGGGGCCAGCTTTTCACCACCCTCACCTTCTGTCAGCTCTTTTTCAGCGTAAAAGGCTTCGTCGCGCACGGAATACCAACCAGAATAGCTATCTTCATAAATGTAGCCTTTTTCCTCAAGCACCTTCCAGAGATGCTGAACGGCTTTTTTGTGACGGTCTTCCGTTGTCCGAATAAATTGGTCGTTCGAGAAATTCATGGCCGAAGCCAGTTCCTTGAACCGACTTGAGACCTTGTCACAAAATGCCTGTGGGTCAACACCTGCCTTTTCAGCTGATCTTTCGATCTTTTGGCCGTGTTCGTCAGTACCGGTAAGGAACATGACATCATAACCATCCAGCCTTTTGAACCGCGCAAGCATGTCACAAGCAAGGGTCGTATAGGCGTGGCCAATATGCGGAACGTCGTTCACATAATAGATTGGCGTCGTTACATAATAGGACGGCCTGTCAGTCATTTCATTCTCGTTCGATAAAGGATTAAAAAGCGCTTAGCCGCGGGCTAATGTCCCGATGGAGGCAAACATATGAACAAGTATCTGCTTGCGATCCAGGTTCACGGCATCTGCACGCCCAACCAAGCGGCCCATCTTTTCCCACAGGTCTAGCCAACGATCAAGACTGCATAACGCAGAAATACGGGTCATCTCGGCACTTTCACCCTGCATTACGTCATTCGTGGGTATTCCACTGGCCATTTGGCGGACAAGACGCTCAATCCAACCCAATAGCATTTCAACGAACAGGCGATACTCGGCATCTGCTTTTGGTGCAGCCAAGCGGCCGGCTAAGGCGTGAATGTTTGGTATATCCAGGCGTGGCAAACCAACTAGATGTTGTGCCATCTCTTTATAGAGTGCGACACCGCCTCGCTCTGCGAGGTCGATCGCCTTGCCTGGAGCCCCGCCAGAGAGCCGCGCCAATATCTGGATGTCTTCAGTTGATAGTGCCGGAAACCGGTTAACCAGGACCGCTTTGACGCTGTCCTCTGACAAAGTTTTCAGCTTGAGGCTGCGACAACGGCTTTTGATCGTGGGTAACAGCTTCCCCGGAGAGTGAGCAACCAGCAAAAGGATGGACTTGGCAGGCGGTTCTTCCAGTAGCTTCAGAAGCGCGTTCGATGCATTGACATTCATTTCGTCTGCGGCATCTACGATCGCGACCCGCCAGCCACCATCACTACTGGTTTGCGTATAGAAACTGATCAGCTTTCGAACATCGTCAATGACAATGTCATTGCGCAGCTTGCCTGTCTTTTCATTCTCTGTACGTTCTGCAACGGCAATACCGCTATGCCCACCGGACAAAATCCGCTGTAAGCCCGGGTCCGCGGGATCCACATCAAGAGAGGTTGTTTCCTGCGGCAGCTCGTCACCAAAAAGGCCGGGGCCTCCCTCGTCATTGGGGCGGGTGAGGAGGAACTTGGCAAAGCGCCAAGCAAGGGTTGCCTTGCCGATGCCCTTCGGGCCGCTGATCAACCACGCATGGTGCATTCGCTCACTGTTGTAGGCCGCGAGGAGCTCACGTTCCGCAGCTTCATGCCCGAAAACCGCCGTTGTATGGCGTGGGGTGTTATGACCGGTTTCGTCTGTCACTGGATACCGCCAAACCTATGGTTTACTTCGGCGCGAAGATCGTTTTGCAACGATGTGATATCCTTGTTGGCCTCCAACACTACACATCGTTGAGGCTCTAACGCAGCTATCTTCAGGTAAGAATCGCGGATATTTTCATGGAACGCATAATTCATGCGTTCAAATCGATCTTCACGGTCTTCTTTCAATGCCTCGCGTCCAACAGCACGGGCTAGCCCCACGTCCACAGGAAGGTCCAGAATGAAGGTCAGGTCCGGCTTCAGTCCGTGAAGCGCTATATGTTGAAGCTCCTGCATGCGTTCTATGCCCAGTCCTCTTGCTCCTCCCTGATACGCAATGGTGGAATCGAAAAAGCGGTCGCATAAAACCCAGCAGCCACGTTTGATCGCAGGCTTGATCGTACGTTCCACATGTTCAGAACGTGCGGCGGTCATAAGCAGCGCCTCAGACATCGAGGTCCAGCGGTCAGTGTCACCTTTGACCAGCAGTTCCCGGATTTGCTCGGCACCCGGGCAACCACCGGGCTCACGCGTCATCACAACCTCGATGCCACGGCCGGTAAGCCATTTTGCTAGAAGACGGATCTGGGTGGATTTTCCTGCCCCTTCCCCACCTTCGAAGGTGATGAATTTAGGTGAAAACTCTTCCATCAGTCTTGTTTCTCAGCGCCAGCCGAACCAAATAGAAGATACTCGAAGGCAGCGCCGATCTTGCCAAGGCCACCAACTTCTTCAACGGTCTCACCAGCAAGAAGTGGCACCACGACAGTGGGGCGATCCGGCATTTCAATCTTCAGATCACCCAATTTATCACCCTTGGCAATCGGTGCTGATGTCGGGTTGGTATATTCGATACTTACCTTCATCTGTGCGCGCTGGAGGCGGGACATTGTCAGTGCTACATCTTCGCCAACGACCATTGGAACAGTCGCAGACTGACCCAGCCACACTTCCGCGTAATCAACTGTTTCACCAGCTTTGAAGAGTGGGAAATGGCTGAAGTTGCGGAAGCCATATTGCATGAGGCGCGTGCTTTCACGCATACGCTCATTCATCGAGGAAAGCCCGGCGACAACCAATACCAGACGGCGTCCATCTCTTTCCGCGGAGGCGGCTAATCCATAACCTGCCTCTTCAGTGTGGCCCGTTTTCAGGCCATCAGCGCCAGCAAATCGGCCCAGAAGCGGGTTCCGGTTATATTTGTTGCTTACAAAATCCTTATAAAGATATTCGCGTTCCGCAAACATTGGATACAAGTCAGGGAAATCGTTAGCCAGCCGCAGTGACAGGGTTGCTAGGTCACGCGCAGTCATAACGTGGCCTTCTTCAGGCCAACCTACAGCGTTTTTGAAATGGCTGCCAGTGAGGCCGATCTCAATTGCTTTGGCATTAGACCAATCCACAAACGTTTGATGAGAGCCTGCCATATGTTCTGCCAGGGCTACACAGGCATCGTTGCCCGAAAGAACGATGATACCGCGCAGAAGATCAGCAATGGTTACGACATCACGCGCCCGCAAAAACATGGTGGAACCGCCCTGCCCGATGGAACCCGTAGATTTATTCCATTTGCGCCAAACGTCGTCGGAAACAACTACCTGGTCATCCAGCCTCAAAGTGCCCTGCTTGATTGCATCAAACGCGAGATACACAGTCATGAGCTTGCTCATGGACGCTGGTGGGAACGAGCTGTCTGCATCTTTCTCGAACAGGACGCTGCCAGTGGACGCATCAAGCAAAATGGCATGCTCGGCTGGAGTAGCCATTCGCTGCGCGCTGGCGGGTGCAAAAGTGGTGAGAAAGCCTGCGATGGTGAGCCCGATCAAGGCGAGTTTGGTTCTAAACATTACGTTCCCTTGTACTTTTTCTAACGTGTAGTTTCCGAGAAAATACGCGCCTCATAAAACCCATCTGCCACGACGCGGTCAAGCATCTCTTCGGCCATCAGGCGTTCTAAAAATGGTCCCAGGCGAACACGCCAAAGGGTGCGGCCATTTGATGCCATTCGTTCCACATTGGCCTTGTGGCCGTTCCCCAAAAGTTTCCGAACCTGAATTTCGGCATTTTCACGCTGGCTGTAGGCGCCGACCTGAATGAAATGCTCACCCTTTTGGGACTTCGCTGTTTGAGTAGGTGGCGGGTTAGGTACCCGGCCGTTGTCGTCGACCGCCTGAACCCGAACTTTTGTCACACCCTGCTTGTCGAATCCAAGCAACTGCGCGCCGCGCCGGGAGATATCGATGATACGCCCCTTAACGAAAGGACCACGGTCATTCACACGAAGAATGATGGTACGGCCATTCTCAAGATTGGTCACTTTCACAAAGGTCGGCAGAGGCAGCGTTTTATGGGCTGCCGTCAGCGAGTTCATATTATAGATCTCGCCGTTTGCCGTCTTTTTGCCATGGAAGTCTTTACCGTACCACGAAGCATAGCCAACTTCGTCATACTGTGGTTGCTCTTCCGGGTAATACCACACCCCTGCAACCTTGTAGGGATTCCCTACCTTGCGCTTCACACCTTGCGTGCCTGTAGGCAACTCATCATTTTTCGGCATACGACCGATTGGCCGCATGGAGCTTGAACAGGCGGCAAGGAATGCCAGCAAACAGATTGAAAGAACCAGACGCAACATCATTGGCCCTTTGCGATTGCGTCAGACAACAAGCCAACTGCAAGTGCATATTTGAAAGACGGGTTATACCGCATAACGGAACAGAAATTTCGATAGACCAGGTATCCCTCCCCATCGCCTTCATCGCCAACGATAAGGGCTGCAGGGATAGACCGGGCCGGAAGGTCCTTGCCGTTCAACCTGCGAACGCCAAGTGCCTGCCATTCCTGTAAATCTCGCCATACCCCCATGCTTTTGTATGCCGCGCACCAGCGATCAGGCGAAAGGCCATCTGACTGCATTCCCTGAAGCGATTGTTCGCCGCCTTCCGGCAGCTTCACCTTGCGCCCCCATGTTTGGTCGTCTACCCAGCCGTAAGACCTTAGATAATTTGCGATAGAGCCAAAGACATCGGCTTCACTGGTCCAGATATTCCTGGCGCCGTCGCCATCCAGATCAACTGCAAACTTGAGGTAGTTCTCTGGCATGAATTGAGGTTGGCCCATGGCACCAGCCCAAGAGCCCTTCATCAGATCAAAGGACGCATGTCCTTTGTCGAGGATTTCAAGTGCAGCAAACAGTTCACGCCTGAAGCGAGCAGCCCGGCGCTTGTCGTAGGCCAGCGTAGCGACGGCATCAAATACAGAATAGCTCAGCGGCACCGTCCCATAATTGGTCTCTATGCCCCAGATCGCCGCTATAAATCGCGATTGAACACCATACTTCTCCGCTGCTGATTGAAGGGCACCTTGATGTTCTTGCAGCATCTTGGCGCCCTTGTCCTTCCGCCAAGCGCTTACGCGGCTGGTTAGATATCGGGCATAAGTCTGTTTGACTTCTGGCTGATTGCGGTCGCGCTTAATGACACGTTCAATGGGGACAATCGTGGGCAAAACAATGTCCAGCGTTTCAGCTCCTATCCCCTTGCTCAAGGCTTCTGTTCGAACTTCATCGATCCAGGTCTGAAATGCAGGATCGCGTTGCAGACCAGTTTCGGAACCCTCATCTACTTCCTGCCCGATCGCAGCAGCAGACAGATTCATCGCCAATGCGATAGAAGATAGTTGGCAGAAAACACGCCTTGAAAACATATGCCTTATAGCTCCTTCCCCGATGCAGATTTACGAAGGCAACTTTAGGCTGCCTATGCCCTAAAAGACAAGTCGAGAAAGGCGGCTTTTTCGAGGCAAAGAGCAAGATTCGAGGAATAGGCATGCAAACAGTAAAAAAGGCCAGCGCGATTAGCGCTAGCCTTCTTTAAATTGGTGAGCCCGACAGGGTTCGAACCTGTGGCCTACTGATTAAAAGTCAGTTGCTCTACCAGCTGAGCTACGGGCCCTCATCAATTTTTGTTTCCAGAGTATCCCCCGGGAACGCGGCGGAACATAGGGGCATCATACTGGACCGTCAAGCAAAACTGACAAAGAAAATGAAATTTTTCTGACAACCAATTTGAGACGCCCATAATTCTGCGATTTTTGCCACTCAAGCAAGGTGAATGTGCCCCGAAAAACATTTGGCCGCTATTCAAAACAAGTTAAAAAAATTTACGAAATCGGGGGTATGTCGCCCTGCGCGTAAGTCTCTCTGAATCGGTTTGCATGTTCTGTCAGTCTTCCATCGCTGATCGCTTGCCTCAGGCCAGCCATCAGGTCCTGGTAGAATTGCAAATTATGCCAGGTAAGCAACATTGCACCCAATATCTCGCCGGCGCGGATCAGATGATGCACATAGGCGCGAGAATATTGAGTACATGCCGGGCATTCGCAGCCTTCCTGTATTGGCCTCATATCGTCCTTATGACGGGCATTTTTCAGATTGATGGGGCCTCGCCAGGTGAATCCCTGCCCTGTGCGCCCGGAACGGGTTGGCATTACACAGTCAAACATATCGATACCGCGCTCAACCGCACCAACAATATCATCCGGTTTACCAACGCCCATGAGGTAACGCGGTGTTTCCGTTGGCATACGTGGCATCGTGAAGTCCAACACCTTGAACATCATCTCTTGCCCCTCGCCGACAGCGAGACCACCGACGGCATATCCGTCGAAACCGATTTCTTGAAGAGAATCGATCGAACGGAAACGGAGATCTTCATATACACTGCCCTGAACAATGCCAAAGAGTGCCGAATCCTCAGCATGCTTGTCGCCAGTATCGAAGCCATCGCGAGACCTCTTTGCCCAGCGCATGGAAAGCTCCATTGATTCCTTCGCCTGATCCTCAGTGGCTGGGTAAGGCGTGCACTCGTCGAAGCACATGACAATGTCTGAACCCAGCAAACGCTGGATTTCCATAGAGCGTTCGGGCGTCAGAAGAATTTTACTGCCATCCAGATGGGACTGAAAGGTCACCCCTTCCTCGCTCATCTTTCTGAGCTGGGTGAGTGACATAACCTGAAATCCGCCGGAATCTGTCAGGATGGGGCGATCCCAGTTCATGAACTTGTGAAGGCCGCCCAATTTGTGCACACGCTCGGCCGTTGGCCGCAGCATCAGGTGGTAGGTGTTACCCAAAAGAATATCCGCCCCGGTCGACCGAACACTTTCGGGCATCATTGCCTTAACCGTGCCCGCAGTCCCAACGGGCATGAATGCGGGCGTCCGTATATCGCCACGCTTCATCTGGATCGTGCCCATACGAGCTGCGCCATCTTGCGCGTGGATGTCGAAATTGAAACGTGCTTTCATGGTCACCTCTTCTGGGGATACAGCAGGCTGCTGTCCCCATAGGAATAGAAACGATATTCACGCTCAATAGCATGCATATAAGCTGCTTTCATGGTCTCAAGGCCTGCGAAGGCTGACACCAGCATGAAAAGCGTGGATTTTGGAAGATGGAAGTTTGTCATTAGCAGATCTACCGCTTTGAAGCGATAACCAGGCGTAATGAAAATATCTGTATCTGAACTGAATGGATGAATAACTCCATCTTCGTCCGCGGCGCTCTCAAGCAACCTCAGCGAAGTGGTGCCCACTGCAACAATGCGGCCCCCTTTGGCCCTTGCTTCATTGAGTGCGTTCGCGACTGAGGGGGAAATCTCTCCCCATTCGCTGTGCATTTTGTGATCTTCTGTACGCTCGGCCTTGACGGGTAAGAAGGTTCCTGCGCCGACATGAAGCGTAACTGTGTGCCGCTTTATACCCTTTGCATCCAGCTTCTCAAGGAGCCGCGGTGTAAAATGCAGGCCCGCCGTTGGGGCCGCAACCGCGCCATCTTCCTTTGCAAAAACGGTTTGATAATCGTCCTTGTCGCGTTCATCCACGCCGCGCTGCGATGCAATGTATGGCGGCAGCGGCATGTCTCCATGGGTCTCGAGTGCGGCGGTCATTGCCGTGGGGTCGACATGGAACCTAAGCGTGCGTTCACCTTCATCGCCCAATTCAACAACTTCAGCCTTCAATCCAGCGAAGTCGAGGATATCGCCCATCCTACATTTTTTTGCAGGCCTTGCAAAAACACGCCAAAGTGTTGGCTCTTCGCGTTTGTGCAAGGTGACTTCCACATTGGCCTCACCACGCTTGCCGCGCAGACGTCCGGGAATGACCCGTGTATCGTTACTGACAAGCACGTCGTTGGGGCCAAGTTGGTCCACAAGGTCCAGAACACCGGCATCGTGCAGGTCGCCATTGTCCACAAGCAACATGCGCGCACTATCACGCGGCTCAACGGGCCGAAGGGCAATCCGTTCCTTGGGGAGATCAAAGTCAAAAATATCTACATTCATGGGCCGCGCTTTTATCGGAACTGAACAGAAAGAACAAGTCGCAACAAAAAGGGCGCCCGAAGCGCCCCCTCAAATGCTTGTATCGTCAAACCAATCAATCAACGTCAGCTGCGACACGCATGGTCACAATCTTGCTGGGGTTTGCCGGTGGCTCACCAACACTGATCGCATCAACATGCTCCATGCCGCCGACCACTCGGCCCCAAACTGTATAATCGCCATCCAAATAGGCAGCGCGGCTAAAACAGATAAAGAACTGGCTGTCTGCACTGTTTGGGTCGCCGGCACGTGCCATCGAGACAGTGCCGCGCAAATGAGGAAGATTACTGAATTCCGCCTCGATGTTTTTTCCAGAACCACCGGTGCCTCTGCCTTCAGGGTCACCACCTTGGGCCATAAAGCCAGGAATAACACGATGGAAGATCAAACCATCATAGAAGTTCTGACGAACCAGTTCCTTGATGCGTGCCACATGTTTGGGGGCTACATCCGGGCGCATTGCAATAATAACGCGGCCTGTTTCAAGTTCGAGATAAAGAGTGTTTTCTTTATCCAGTTCAATTGCTTCTGCTTCGGTCATCAAACCCACCATTGTCGCTATTAGAATTAGAAGACGTTTCATGTTTCTTTTGGTTCGCTATTTCTGTTTCGATTCTGCCACCCGTTTCACAACGGCGGCGGCTACATCCGATGGCACAAAACTATTAATTTTACCGTCATATCTGGCGACTTCCTTCACCAATCGAGACGCAATCGTTTGATAACGCGGATCGGCCATAAGAAAAACCGTCTCAATTTCGGGGTTAATTTGATAGTTCATACCCGTCATCTGGAATTCATATTCGAAATCGGCCACAGCCCTCAAGCCGCGGATGATAATCGAGGCATTTACGCGTTCTGCAAAGTGCATCAAGAGCTCGTCGAATTGCACAACTTCAAAATCGACTCCGGCTTCTTTCGCTAACTGGCGGGCCTCTGTGTCCACCATCGCGACACGTTCGTCCAAAGTGAACAACGGGTCTTTGCTGGGATTGGTCGCGACACCAATCACTAGCTTGTCAACAAGGCGCAGGCCCCGCTTAATAATATCCAAATGACCATTTGTGATAGGGTCAAACGTACCAGGGTAAACCCCAATTCGCTGTTTTGTCACAGCTATTCCCCCAAATGAAGGCTTGCAAATTATGTGCTTGGCAGCAACATTCCCGAATATACCCAAAAAAACAAGGGCGAAGTGCCATTTAGGGCTGAAACCCTATAAGTCGAGGATGATATTGTGGATTTACCCGTTGATCCATTTCTTTTCTGGCTGTTTGTGGGCGCCGTAACCCTGTTAGTGCTAACGCCGGGGCCTATCGTGAGCCTGATTATAGCCGAAACGCTAAATGAAAGCCCTAAACATGGTTTCGCAGTGGTCGCAGGTGCCGAAGTTGTCGGCCTTATCATGCTTACAATATATCTTTTGGGCTTTTCCGCACTCATTGCGTACCTCTCGGACGATGTCTTGCGGCTCATCAGGTATGCAGGCGCTGCGTATCTTGGATATCTCGCATTCAAGTCCTTCAGAAAGCAGACAGGGGACGCTGAGAACACCATTGTGGTCGAGCGATCTGTTGGAAAGGCATTTCGTACAGCAATGGGCGTTGCAGCCACCAATCCAAAGGCAATCCTGTTTTTTGCGGCCTTTTTCCCCCAGTTCATTTCGCCTGATCTGCCAGCAATGCCACAGCTAATCACCCTTTCAATCGTCTTCGCGCTTCTTGCTCCGGCGCTGGATTGCATATGGGTTTTGGCTGCGACCGGTGCCCGCAAGATCTTGCAACAGCGCGGTTCAACAGAATTGATCGGCAGGGTTTCCGGTACCGTCTTGGCGCTCGGTGCCGTTGGGTTATTGTTCCTCAACAAATAACGCCCATCCTTCACAATGAAAAATGGGCGCTTAGTATCTGTTTTATATAACTATTAGATCTATTCGGCCGTGTCTTCCGAGGCTTCGGCAGGTACGTCCGCAACATCAGTTGCAGTTGCTTCGCCTTTTGCACCTTCCTGCTCTTCGGCGTCGTCCTCGTCTTCTGTTTCCTGCAATTTGGCTACGGATACAATGTGCTCGCCTTCAGCCACTTTAAACAGCGTCACCCCTTTTGTGTTTCTGGAAGCGATGCGCACATCATGGACTGGGGTCCGGATCAATTTGCCATGGTCAGTCACCATCATGATCTGCTCGTCTTCGGTGATTGGTGAGGCCATTACAACATCCCCAATCTGCTGGCGCAGGCGATCGTCGGATGGCACGTTCCAGATGCCCTGCCCGCCACGATTGGTCAGGCGATATTCATGGCTGGAGGTGCGCTTGCCAAAGCCCTGATCGGTAACAGTCAGAATAAACTGCTCGCATGCCTGAAGCTCTGCCATGCGATCATCCTCAAGGGTTTGCTCGCCTGGCTCCGCCTTCCATGGCGCCGCCTTTAGGTAGGCATCCCGCTCTTCCGTGCTGGCGTCTGTACCGTTGATTACCCGCATGGAAACGACTTCATCACCTTCGCCAAACTTCATACCCCGCACGCCAGTCGATGTGCGGCCGGCAAACAGGCGGACGTCCGTTGTCTTGAAGCGGATCGCACGACCTTTTTTCGCAGCCAGGAGCACATGATCGTCCTCCGTACACACATCAACACCGATCAATCTGTCATCTTCTTCAGAGAAGCGGATCGCGATCTTGCCGTTCGACATCACGTTGGAGAAATCAGACAGCTTGTTGCGGCGTACATTGCCGTGAGCAGTAGCAAACATCACCTGAAGCTCGCCCCAGCTGGTTTCATCCTCAGGCAACGGCAGGATGGTTGCAATGGTCTCGCCCTGCTTCAAAGGCAACAAGTTGATAACCGGCTTGCCCTTGGACTGCGGGTTGCCAAGCGGCAGCTTCCATACCTTCATTTTGTATACTTGACCAAGGTTCGAGAAGAACAACACTGGCGTATGAGTATCGGCTACAAAAACAGTGGAAAGGAAATCCTCGTCCTTTGTTTGCATACCTGACCGGCCTTTACCGCCGCGGCGCTGTGCCCTGTAGGTGGAGAGCGGCACACGTTTGATATAGCCGGACTGCGTTACCGTCACGACCATATCTTCACGGGCAATCAGGTCTTCATCATCGAAACCAGTGATGGCCGTCAGGTCAATTTCGGTGCGGCGGTCATCGCCAAATTCGGCACGAACAGCATCCAGTTCACCGCGCAATACCTCATAGAGTTTAACGCGCGACTGCAAAATCTCGAGATATTCACGAATTCGGGCTGCCAGTTCTTCCAACTCGCCGCCGATCTCGTCACGACCGAGCGCCGTCAAACGGTGCAGGCGCAGGTCGAGGATCGCTTTGATTTGAACTTCAGACAGCTGATAGGTGCCATCATCATTCAGGTGACCAGCTTCATTGATAAGTTCAAGATAAGGCCGGATCTCGGCGGCATCCCATTTGCGGTTAGCAAGTGCTTCACGCGCTTCAGCAGGTGATTTGGCACCACGGATGGTCGCCACAACCTCATCAATATTGGCAACTGCCGTAACCAGGCCAACCATGATGTGGGCCCGATCGCGCGCTTTGTTCAGCTCAAACTTGGTGCGGCGCGTTATGACTTCTTCGCGGAAATCGATAAAGGCCTGTAAAACGCGCTTGAGCGAAAGCTGCTCTGGCCGGCCACCGTCCAGCGCCAGCATGTTGATGCCGAAGCTGGTTTGAACAGGCGTGAAACGATACAGCTGGTTAAGGATTACATCAGCGACGCCATCTCGCTTGAGTTCAACAACAACCCGTACGCCGTCGCGGTCGGATTCGTCGCGGATATCTGCAATGCCTTCAATGCGTTTCTGCTGAACGCACTCCGCAATCTTTTCTATCATCGAGGATTTGTTCACCTGGAACGGAATCTCGGTGATAACGATGGCCCAGCGGTCCTTGCGAATTTCCTCAACATGAGTGCGGCTTCGGATCGTGATAGAGCCCTTGCCCGTCTCATACGCCTGACGGATGCCGCCAACGCCCAGAATGATACCGCCTGTGGGGAAATCAGGGCCTTTGATGTGTTCCATCAAGCCCATAACATCAATTTCCGGATCATCGATAACAGCACAAACGCCATCAATGACTTCCCGAAGGCTGTGCGGCGGAATATTTGTGGCCATGCCGACCGCAATACCAGTGCCGCCGTTCACCAGAAGGTTTGGGAAGCGAGCTGGAAGCACTACGGGCTCGTGTTCGCTTTCATCATAGTTTGGCTGGAAATTGACGGTATCTTTATCAATGTCCGCCAGAATCATTGAGGAGACTTTATCCATCCGGGCTTCAGTGTAACGCATGGCAGCCGCGCTATCGCCATCCATGGAGCCAAAGTTACCCTGACCATCAACAAGTGGCGCGCGCATGGAAAAGTCCTGTGCCATACGCACCAATGCATCATAGATCGCGCTGTCACCGTGCGGGTGGTATTTACCCATCACGTCACCGACAATGCGCGCAGACTTCCTGAATGGCTTGTTCCACTCGTAGCCTTGCTCATGCATTGAGAAGAGAATGCGGCGGTGTACCGGTTTCAAGCCGTCACGCACGTCAGGCAGGGCCCGGGACACGATTACACTCATGGCATAATCGAGGTAGGATGCCTTCATCTCATCTTCGATGGTAATTGGCTGGATATCTCGCTCTTCCGGCGTAATGGGTGTGTTGTCGCTCACCAGCTTCAGCCCCTTGATCTATTGGCAGCAATTTTTGGCATTGCTGCGGTCCCCGAAACAAAAAAACTCAAATATATAGCCTGCACATACACCGGGACCCCCGATATCTTGTGTGACAGGACAGACCTGTCTAACAACTATCAGGGCCCCTTGCAAGGCGAGATAGACCCTTTTCCACAGGCTTTTCAAGCTTTCCGGTTTTGAGGCCGGTTTGGGCTGGACGCGCAGGTTGCTGGTGATTATGTGTTTGTTTAAATCAAGCCCTGTTAAGGGGCCAATTAGCAACAAAAGGGGCAAAGGGTGTCACAGCAGCTACTGCAACAAGAATTACAGAATTGCTTAAACAAAGGTGCAGGCCTGGAGGCACTTCAGCTTGCGAAGCAATTGCTGGAAGCTGGAGGTTCTGCGCCCTGGATGGCCGTAGCAAAGGCATGTCACCAACAGGGAAATCAGGCTGCTGAAGAAGAGGCAATCATGCAACGCCTAAATGAAGAGAGGGGCGACCTTCTGGCGATCTCTGCGATGGCAGAGTTGAAGAGAACGCAGGGAGATCAGCGCGCAGCGTCCTCGTTCTATAGATTGGGTTTAGGCACAATTGCCCAGATGAAATCACCACATCAATCACTTCTGACCTGGGCACAACGTGCGCAGGCCTACCTGGATGAAGGTGCAGATGCCTATGTGGCGCATATGTCTGACCACCTTTCTTCAGCTGGGATTGAGATTTCCCAAGCAAGTGCGCAAGTGAAGGAAGCTTTTGACCTTCTGACAGGCAAAACAGAGTTGTATTTGCAGCAGCCAAATATGTTTTTCTACCCAGGCTTGCCACACCGCGCGTGGTTTGAGCGTGAAGAATTTGAATGGGTGGAGGAAGTCGAGGGTTATACTGATGCGATCATTGGAGAGTTGAAGGCCGTGGTTGAAGAAGCGGCGACGTTTGAGCCGTACGTACAGGCGCAACCGGGCCGCCCCAATCCAAACAACCCATTACTGAATGATCCAAACTGGGGTGCAGGATATCTATTGAAGAACGGAGAAAGGCAGGACGCACTAGCGGACCGTGTACCAAGCGCAATGAAAGCGCTGGAAGCGCCCCCCCTTCCAACAATTCCTGACCGCGCGCCTATGGCGCTGTTTTCACGATTGAAGCCGGGCACGCACATCAAACCGCATCACGGCATGCTGAATACCCGGCTTATTTGTCATCTACCGCTTATAGTACCTGAGGGTTGTGGAATTCGCGTTGGGGCAACGTCCCGCGTATGGGAGCCGGGCAAGCTTCTTATTTTTGATGACAGTATGGAACATGAGGCCTGGAATAGAGGTGCGTCGGATCG
This sequence comes from Alphaproteobacteria bacterium, assembly GCA_013372975.1. GTDB lineage: Bacteria > Pseudomonadota > Alphaproteobacteria > Sphingomonadales > Kordiimonadaceae > Kordiimonas. The sequence goes on along the minus strand of JABXIS010000054.1, from coordinate 20,600 downwards.
CACGGTGATGATATTCGAGATATGGCGCCCTGAAATTTCTTTTGAGGACAGAGAGGTTCTATCCGTACTTTTTGGCGCTATTAACCAGTTTGGAGAGGGTGCCTGATCCAGCATCTTGTGACGAAATAAAAAATCACGTCAAAAGTGCTGGACGGATCGAAAATCACTCGTTAAAAAGCTCGCCAGAATTTGCATCCGCAAACACCTGGGCAGGTGGCAGAGCGGTTGAATGCACCGGTCTTGAAAACCGGCAAGGGTGCAAGCCCTTCGTGGGTTCGAATCCCACCCTGCCCGCCACCTCTCCCTTTTTCTTGCAGAATCCATTCAGCTAGCATTCAGCTAGCTTGGGCATTCTATTGCCATAGCCCATGCAACTGGAGGGAAAGATGAAAAAACTATACACGACAGCGACGACAATCCTGCTTTTAGCCGCGCCCTTTCCAGCACAAAGCGCGACTGCGTCTCAATCCGACGTCTGCAGCTACTATGGAAATGTCGGTGCTGGCGCGATAGATTTTCTGCTGCCTTTGAAGTTTTCTCAGGTGATCAACATGATATCCGGCAAGGATCAGGAACTATTGAAGGCCATGAATAAGTCCTTGGCCAACAAAGGATCCAAAAAGAGCCGTGAAGGTGTTGAAGAATTAGGAGATGACGCACTTGCCCTGATGGGGGAAGCGGCAGGTTTCCACGGCTTTCAACTTGTCATGACCGGACAGGCCACAACCGGACAAGAAGTTTTCGGAATCCTCACTAATCAGTGCATGAGCGCTGGGCCCGAAGCGATCATTGAAGGACAGCGTAACGCGAGAGCCCTTCAGCCCGATACATAAGCTCGGATCAAGCGCCGGACGCGAGATTGGCCTGAACCCGGCTGATCCAGCCTCTCACTCGAGGACGGCTTTCTAGCGAAAAGCCGCCTTCCTCAGCAAACTGGGTGTAGGCAAGCAGGGCGATATCAGCCAGTGATAAAGAATCACCGACAAGGTAGTCGCCGCTGCCTAGCGCTTTTTCCATCAGATCAAGCGCCTTATCCCCTTTCTCTATCAGTTGCTGATCAACATCAGCCCTTGGCACGCCTTTCAAGGCAACGAGAAAACGAACAACTGCGATCGCTGGTTCGTGGCTATATTGTTCCCAGAACAGCCATTCATCCATTTTCGCTTCATTGTATGGGTCTTCCGGTATCAGCGCAGTGCCGCGGCCCAGATACCGCAAGATAGCATTGGATTGAGCAAGAACGCGGCCGTCCTGCAACACCACTGTCGGGATTTGACCTGCCGGATTGATAGACAAGAATTCAGGCGTGCGAGTATAGCCAGAAAGCACGTCTATCTCTTCCCAATGAAAGGGCAGTCTTAAGTATTCGCTTATGTAACGCACCTTGAGGCAGTTACCAGACCGGCTATCTCCATATACCTTCATATCATCCTCCCTGATGTTCACCCAAGTCTATCACCGCTGCCTCTGATCACGGCGCGAGGAAATAAGCACATCAACGTTAGATATTCTAAATGCCTAAAAAATAGGCAGCACATATATTTTGTGCATATTCATGCAGCAGAAATTATTGAAAAGATTGGTAAGTCTTTGTTATTATTATATTTCAATAATTGGCACAGAACCTGCTGAAAAGACTCCCAACGAGACCAACCATTGGGAGCAGTTATGAAATACATCATAGCAATTATTAAACCTCATCGCCTTGATCCTGTCCGAGATGCCCTCGGTGAATTGGGTATCAACGGGATGACGGTAACTGAAGTTCAGGGATACGGGCGTCAGCGCGGCCAAAAAGAAATCTATCGAGGTGCTGAGTATGAAGTGCACTTCCTGCCGAAGGTGAAACTTGAGGTCGCGACCGACGACGGCGTGGCCGTCCAGGCAATAGAGGCAATTCAGCAGGCCGGGCATACAGGCCAAATCGGTGACGGCAAGATTTTTGTCCTCGATCTCAGTCAGGTCATCCGCATACGGACTGGCGAGACAGATTCAGCGGCGCTTTAAGGGAGTTTCCATATGTATATTCAATCATTTTCCAAAAAATTATTGCTGGCCGGTCTTGGCGCCGGACTCCTTTCCGCCCCTGCCCTGGCTGAAGTAAGCGCAGAAACAGCCTACATACTGAATTCGCTTTTGTTCCTCATTGGCGGTTTCCTGGTGATGTGGATGGCTGCGGGCTTCGCGATGCTTGAAGCTGGCCTCGTTCGCTCAAAAAACGTTGCGGACATCTGTGTTAAGAATGTTGCACTCTATGCCATCGCTTGCATCATGTGGATGCTGATGGGCTATAACCTGATGTACCAGGATGTGTCAGGCTACTTCGGCACCTTCTTCTCTTTGTGGTCACCAGACGATTCCACTGCTCTGGCTGAGGGTGGTGCTACTTACGCCGCTGGTTCGGATTTCTTTTTTCAGATGGTTTTTGTAGCAACTACAGCCTCTATTGTTTCCGGCACCGTTGCCGAGCGCATCAAGTTGTTTCCATTCCTTATCTTCACAGCTATTCTTGCCGGCCTCATTTATCCAATTCAAGGCTCCTGGGAATGGGGTGGCGGTTGGCTTAACTCTGAAGGCTTCGTCGAAGCATTTGGTTCAGAGTTTGCCGACTTTGCAGGCTCAACACTGGTTCACTCTACAGGTGGCTGGGCGGCGCTTGTGGGCGCCATCATCCTGGGCCCGCGTCTTGGCCGCTACAGCGCTGACGGCAAGGTTCGCCCAATGCCGGGTTCCAGCCTGCCGCTTGCGACTCTTGGTACGTTTATCCTGTGGTTTGGGTGGTTCGGCTTTAACGGCGCTTCGCAGCTCGCAATGGCGTCTGCGGGCGACAGCATTGCAATCTCAAATATCTTCGTAAACACGAATATGGCTGCCGCTGGTGGTGCGTTTGCGGCTGCTATCGTGACCAAACTTGTATACAAGAAAGTGGATCTTTCCATGGTGTTAAACGGCGCTTTGGCTGGCCTTGTATCCATCACCGCAGGCCCTGATACACCTCTGCCGCTGGAAGCCACACTCATCGGCGCCGTTGGCGGTGCTTTGGTGGTATTCGCGGTGCCATTCTTCGACAAGCTGAAAATTGATGATGTTGTTGGTGCAATCTCTGTGCACCTGGTTTGCGGTATTTGGGGCACGCTGGCTGTCGCCATTACCAATCCTGACATCACTTTCATGGCCCAACTTATCGGCGTGTTGGCAATTGGCGCATATGTGGTTGTGATGAGTGCCGTAGTTTGGCTCGCGCTCAAATATACCATTGGCATTCGCCTCAGCGACGAAGAAGAAGAGCTTGGCTCTGACCTCGCAGAACTTGGCCTTGAGGCTTATCCCGAATTTGGTCGGGGTTCTCAAAAACTGAGTTTCTAATCTACCTCTTTAACCTCGGAGCCCTTCTCTCCCTGGTACCTTGGCAGTCGCGTGTTTTCGCGGCTGCCTTTTTTCTTTACCAGCTATTGATAATGTTATCATTAACCTTGCCTGTGTCGTGCTTTTTTTCTAGACTTGAGCGTCCACTATTGGTGTTCGGCATTTGAGGAAGGGAAAGAAATGGCTTTGGATCCGCTTTACGCGATGGCACTGGAAGACAGCGCATGGGAAATTCCTCAGGATTATGAGGCCCTCTTTAACTGGCATTATAGTGACGATCGAAAAGATTTGTTGGGTCTGTATTCCAAGGGCAAAAATATGCAGTGGGATACCGAAACACGTATTGATTGGTCTCACGAATTGGATCCAGACAACCCGCTCGGTATACCTATAGAATTCTTCCCGCTCTATGGTGCCGACTTTTTCATGAAGATGTCTCCCAAGGAGCAAGGCGAAGCGCGGCGCCATCAGGCTGCCTGGAGCAATTCCCAATTCCTTCACGGTGAGCAAGGCGCCCTGATTTGCAGCGCAAAGATAGTCACCAACGTTCCCGATACCGAAGCCAAATTTTATGCAGCCACGCAGGTCATGGATGAGGCCCGTCATGTTGAAACCTATAAAAAGCTGGTGGAGAAGATTGGCCTTTCCTATCCGATAACCGGCCCACTCAAGACACTGCTCGATCAGGTATTAAGGGATAGCCGATGGGACATGACATATCTGGGAATGCAGGTGGTAATTGAGGGCCTTGCACTAGCGGCATTTTCCACCATCCGCGATAATGGAACAGACCCCCTCGCCTCTGCAGTGAATGCCTATGTAATGCAGGATGAAGCGCGCCATGTTGCATTCGGACGCCTGGCACTCAGAGAATATTATCCCGAGCTCACTCAAGCCGAGCGGGATGAACGAGAGGAATTCTTGATAGAAGCCTGCTACCTGATGCGGGATCGTTTTCAGAATAAGGAGGTCTGGGAAAATCTTGGATACCCAATGAAAGAATGTCTGGATTTTCTGGAAAACAGCGAAGGCATGCGCATGTTCCGGACAAACCTGTTCAGTCGGATTGTGCCGATCGTGAAAGATATCGGGCTATGGGGTGACAAAATACAGCATGCATACGGGCAAATGGGAATTTTGGGTTTTGCAAACATTGATATCGAAGCGCAGCAAGCAAATGACATGGCAGTTGCCGCTGAACATGACGCGCGCCGTCAGTATGTAGACGGTGTTGTTGAGGCAGGAAAATCCGCCGCCGAATAACAATGTTCCGGGAATCAGAAACCCAGAGGGCGATGGGGGTAAGCCCTCTGGGTCAGGTAGCTCCCCGAGAAAACCCGGTAATTGCTACAGATTTATGAATATATCTGCTTTCCCCTTAAATCAAATGGAATTCTAAAATTCCACACCTTCAACACCAGAGAGGTGTTCAAGGACCTAACTTGACTCCGTTATCAGGAACCAGAATCTCTACTGTAAACCAAGCAGTTCGTATATGCTGGCCTAAGCTAACAATGATGCCGCTTGGAAAAAGCATGCAAAAAAATCAAGCCAAATGGCGAGAAATACTCCTCGAACTAAAGCGGGGACTTTTAGAAATCGATGACGATTCGTCGTCAAGCCGAGGAACGGTCGAGTTGGATCAAACACGGGTTGGCAGGCTTTCCCGTATAGATGCATTGCAGGAACAGGCTATGAATAATGCGATTTCCGAGCGCCGCAAAACGACGCTATGCCGGATTGATGCTGCCTTGGAGCGTCTGAACATCGATGAATTCGGGTATTGTTTGAACTGCGGAGAAGAAATTTCAGAAAAGCGACTGGAGATTGATCCCACAACGCCCCTTTGCATCGGCTGCAGTAAGTGATCTGAGAATTTTATTGGTGGGCTTCGTCCCAAACGTCAAATTCGTGATTGATACTCCATTCGATCAAATGGCGATATATTTCTTCAATATATTGTTCATTCCCTTTGCAGGAAATGGCCTCAGCCCTAACCTTCGCAACGACATCCTCAACACGCCATTCATCCCTAACTGTGTCGCGGCTCGTCTTGATGTGCCCTGCCTGTGCGATATAGCCCAATCGTTCAAGAAGAAGAGGAACAATCAACCTGTCTACCCGATCAATTTCTTCCCTGATCTCAGACATATCACGACACTGCTTCACTGAATTTCCTTTGGTTTACTCTATTCTCTTCGCGTGCGATGCATGCTTACCCTTGTTGGCAAACAGGTTCAAGTGGTCAAAGTGCCTCATTGCAGATGTGGCGCTTTAAAAGCCTCAGACGGAATGTGATCAAACATCAAGGCTGTCGCCTGTGTTCTGCTATCCAATTCTGCAAGAACGCGGTAAAGCGGTGCCAAAGTACTAACTTCCTGCTGGTTCATTGCGCTCAAGGCAATTACCCTTGCGGCTTTTACTTGGCCTGATAGCGCGTAAACCATTGCAAGACTACGTTTGGCATCCAAGGCTGTAACAGGGTTATTCATTGCCCTTTGAAGTAATGCGACCGCGCTGTCATAGGCGCCTTCAATAGCGAAAGACAGTGCCATATGCCGCAGGGCTTCTGATTGACTTTCAGGTTGCGCAAGTGCGTGATCAAACATAGCCCTGGCGCGTTTTACGTCACCTTCAACCTGCGCCAAACGGCCTGCCACATCCCATAGAAAGCCGTCTTCCACACCCGCTGCTATTATACCTTTGGCAATATCGTCCGCCTCCGAATACCTCGCCTCTCTGACCAGAAACTCAATCCTGGCCTTCCCTAGCTCAACATTGCCCGGATATTCAATTGCCAGCAAATCCAGCATATTAAGCGCTGCATCTGTTCGGCCCATTTTCCCTAGTACCCGAGCAATTCCCAATCGCGGCGCAAGTAGATCCGGTGCCGCGGCCATGGCCTGGCCATATAAATTATATGCACTTTCCAGGTTACCGGAACGTTCAAAACCTTCGCCAATCTTTACCAGCCCTTCAGGGTTGTTCGTTGCGAGGGCGTTTCTGGCATAGGCGGAAATGGGGCCTTCTCCGTCCGTTGCTCGTTTTGAAGGGGCTGTGCCCGCACAAGCTGTTAAGCTAAATAGCAAAATGAACAACGCCAGACTTTTAACAGTCGATATTTTCACGCTTTTTTGCTCCCGAGTATCTCGTTTAGGGCACAGCAAACTCCAAACTTTGTAAAAAACTTGGGTTTCCGTGTGTTTTGTTGTATAGTCTACGAGCTGAGAGAGCGTGTGTCATGGGTAAACGCACGCAGTTGGAGCAAAGAAAATGGACATTCAAGGAACAGCCAATACCAATGTTGCTGCGATTGCAGGGCAAGGTCGGTCTGGTGCGCTTGAGTCTGCTGCCACGGAACGCAAAGCTGCGGAAGATTCCGAGATCGAGCGGAAAGAAGTAGAAGCTTCTGACACTGGTCCCGGCGTTGGCGAAAAAGTAGACATTCAAGCCTAGCTGCGCAAAACGCCAGCTTCTGAAGTTAGTTGCCTGCGAATTCATGATTCGCGGGCTTTTGGCTTTATTTTGAGAACATATGATATTTTAGAAGAGCAAACAGCTTTCTGAAACGACTTGGTTTGTCTAATGAGATTTCATCTATATTAAACTTTGCCCGCTCCAGATCACGTAAGTACAGATCGCTAATGCCGTTAGCTGCCATTAGGATTGATGTTGTTCTGGTAGTAAATTGAATTGCTCGCATCTCTGAGAGTTCAGGTTTTAATTTGTCGCCGATACGCTTCAGTGTGGCTTGTAGGGCCTTCGCATCTGTTCCCCCTGTTTCACGCCTATTAACGGCACGAATACCCGCCAATAATGAAAAGACTTTCCCGGCTTGCCGCACGGGACCGGCATCGCTCGATAATGCGTTTGGCGAAAGAACATGAAGTAGAGCCACATTTATCGAACCGCCTGTATTTTCAGCATGACACTCAAGAGCACTAACAGTTGCTCTATCTTCCTCGTGAAAAATACTCCACGCATCCAAAACTTTGTCCAGATGGTACCGAATGCGCCCAAAGTCAGGCAGATTGGCCAACTGCTCCACTACAGGATGCTTACGAGGCTGGCTCTCAAGAATGCTATCGAAGGCTTCGCGCCACCACTGCAACCGTATTTCAGCCAGCATTGGCTCGGATACCTTGCCAACAATGTTTGAGACCTCACAATTGAACGCCAGTATCGCCCACATATGCATACGAACGGAGTCAGGTGCAAACAGGCTTAGGTAGTAACGGTCCAGATCCTGATCCTGAACCAAAGTGCGGCAATACTGTATATTTTCCTGAATATTTGTCATGGCGGGCACCTTGGCCATAGTGCCGGGAAAATGCAACTGATTATAAAGCAAGTTCAGGCTCCATTGATGCATCCTATTGTTTTCCTTGTGGAACCTTGACCTAAACAGTAAGATTTGGGTTGGGGGGTAACAACACAGTTACTCAAAATTAGGGGAGCTCAGAAATGGGAAAAATTCTTGAATCGATACAAAATACGGTAATCGCAGGCTTTGTCGTAATGATTGCGTTGTTTGTCTGGATGACACAAGGCGGTGTGGCGTATGAGATGGCATTTTACGCGCGATATGCACACGTTTTGGCAGGGGTTATGTGGATTGGCCTTCTATGGTACTTCAACTTTGTTCAGATTCCGACCATGCCGTCCATCCCTGATGAACAGAAACCGGCAATTGGGAAGCATATTGCTCCTAAGGCACTTTGGTGGTTCCGTTGGGGGGCAATGTTCACGATACTGAGCGGACTTCTCCTCGCGCACTTCAATGGATATCTGGTTGATGCCATGACCTTGGCGGAAGGCAGCCGTGCCATTGGAATTGGAATGTGGCTCGGTATTATCATGTGGTTTAACGTTTGGTTTGTCATCTGGCCTAACCAGAAAGTGGCTTTGGGCATCATTGAGGCTGAGGCTGACGCCAAACCTGCTGCGGCACGCAAGGCGATGCTGTTCAGCCGCACAAACACCTTGTTGTCTATCCCAATGCTGTTTTGCATGGTGAGCGCACAAAATGGTGCAATGGGCTGGTAATAGCTTTTCAGATGTTAAACACAAAAAAAGGGCCGAGGTTTCGGCCCTTTTCTTATATCTAATTCACTATATTTTCAGCAACTTATAGCCTTATTGCGCCTGCGCCTTTTCGAAATTTTCGCTAGCAAAGGCCCAATTGAGAAGGCTGGCGAGGAATGTTGCAATATAGTCTGGTCGACGGTTCTGGAAATCCAGATAGTATGCGTGTTCCCAAACATCCATGGTCAGCAGCGGTGTTTGGCCTTCAGTTAGCGGACATTCAGCATTCAGTGTTTTCACGACCTGAAGCTTGCCTGCATTGTCAAGTACAAGCCATGCCCATCCTGATCCAAACTGAGTCGCGCCAGCTGCCTTAAAGGCCTCAACAAAAGCATCGAAACTACCAAAATCCGCATCAATTTTGGCTGCCAAAGCTCCTTCAGGCTTACCGCCACCATTTGGGGTCATTGAATGCCAATAGAAAGTGTGGTTCCAGATCTGAGCTGCATTGTTGAACAAACCTGCCTTTGTGGCGTCGCCCGCTGTGGCGCTCATAATTTCTTCAAGGCTCTTGCCTTCGAACTCAGTACCGGCAACCAGATTGTTCAGGTTGGTTACATATGCATTGTGGTGCTTGCCATAATGAAAGCTAAGCGTTTCCGCTGAAATATGGGGCTCAAGCGCGTCCTGTGAATAGGGCAAGGCTGGAAGTTCAAAGCTCATTGGATACCTCGTAAAACAATATAAAACATAACAAGTTACGAGGCCTTGCTAGCTAACCACGGTATAAATTGCAATGGCAATCGGCGTGAAATTTTCTTTACGGGTAAGGTGCCTCACTTTGCCCACCTGAGGCATCAATCTCGTGCTGCAATGCGAGCCTTCGATAGTGTTCTGCCATGCTTCGGTTTTTCGCAATTTCTTCACTAGTGAGCATACGCAAAAACGAGGCAGGCCTGCCGGCCCACAACTCTCCTGAGCGTACAATTTTTCCTGGCGTCAGCAGCGCGCCCGCCGCCAGCATGCCATCTGCCTCAATGATTGCGTTGTCCATCACAATAGCCCCCATGCCAACAAAAGCATTGTCCCGGAGCGTGCAGCCATGAAGCATAGCCATATGGGCGACAAGCACATCATCACCAATGATCGTCGGATATGTATGTGTTGATACGTGTACAACAGAGCCATCTTGGATATTGGTGCGTTTGCCAATGCGTATATGGTTAACATCGCCACGCAGGACAGCATTGTGCCAGATGCTAGTCCCCTCACCCACATGCACATCGCCTACTATTTGTGCGCCGTGGAATACGAATGATCCTTCGGAAAGAGTTGGCCAAACACCCTTGAAAGGTGTCAGCCGTCCCCCAAGGTGTGTCTCGGAAAATAGCGGCTTCATTTCTGATGTTGCTGTCATAACCGGCCAGTCTAGGGAAACATTGGCACTTGCATCAGGCCCGTCTTCTCGTCGATTCCAAGCATCAGGTTCATATTCTGAATTGCTTGGCCTGATGACCCTTTCACCAAATTGTCGATCGCTGAGACAATGATTACACGCCCGGGGATACGGTCTGCAAAAACATTGAGAACGCAGTGGTTTGAGCCACGTACCATCCTTGTTGCTGGCATATCAGCTCCCCGAAGCACAGTAACAAAAGGCTCATCCCGATATGTTTGCTCCAAAATTTCCTTTACATCAGAAACGGTCTGACCGGGAGAAAGTTTCGCATAGATTGTCTCCAGTTCACCACGGTTCATAGGTACCAGATGGGGTGTAAAACTGATTGTAAGATCTTGCCCCGCAGCAACCGCCAATTCCTGCTCGATCTCGGGCATGTGGCGGTGCGCACCAACACCGTATGGGTGCATTGCTTCGGCTATTTCCACGAACAGATTATTTTCTTTAAGTGAACGCCCTGCCCCGGAAACACCGGATTTGGCGTCTATAAGAATATCGTCTGCTCTGATTTTGCCCGCCTTCAACAAGGGAACGAGAGCAAGAAGCGCAGCTGTTGGGTAGCAGCCAGGACAAGCAACTAGATACGCTTCTCTAACTGCATCTCGGTAGAATTCCGGCAGACCATAAACTGCCTTGGGCTGTATCTCTGGCGCTGTATGTGTGCGCCCATACCATTCAGCATAGGTTTCAGTGTTCCTGAGCCGGAAATCAGCGGAAAGATCGATGACTTTAACGTCACCTTTGATGGCATCAGCAAGGTCTCCGGCGGTCTCTACGATCATCTCATCGAGCAAGCTATGATTGGTCGCGTGCAGGAGACCTTTGATCACCTCCTGGCTGGTGGCATGAGGCAACGCACAGAAAACTGCATCCAGCTCGACCGCCGGCCACTCTACCTCCTCCAAGGCGATGAGATCGGGTAAGTCATATCCCGCAAGATGCGGGAATACCTCTCCGATGGGTTTGCCTGCCTTTCGCTCTCCAGTCATTAACACAATCTCGACATGGGGATGCGCTATCAACAGGCGTACGAGATCAGCTCCTGTGTATCCACTGGCACCCAATATCCCTACCCGGAATTTTCTCGAATCAAGCATGGCTTTTCTCTTCGACATAACAAAACATGAAACAATTTGCCGCCATAGTGGACGAAGACATTGAATAAGTCATTGGCTTTCCAATGGTTGAAGCCAAGATTTTTCAAATAGTCATACAAGAATAGCTTTCCTGTGAAGACACATAAGGCGCCCCGGATTACCGGCGCGCCCCTGCAAATCTGCTCTGTTGTATTTTTAAATGTCAGGCGGAAGTTCTGCGATTGCTTCTTCCAACTCAACAAAACCAGGCATCAAAGGACTTGGTACATTCCGGCGTCCAATTTCGACAGATATCTGTGGGGCATTGCCCTGCAAATGGGAGACGAGAACAATCTTGATCAAATTCATGAACTGGCCTTCCTCTTTCAAAATCTGGTCCAGCCGTCCGGCAATTGGCGCAACCATAAGATACGAGAGGAAAATACCAAGAAAAGTACCCACAAGGGCACCGCCCACCATGCCGCCTAGCACTTCCACTGGTTCTGCGATAGCCCCCATAGTTTTCACAATGCCCAGTACTGCCGCAACAATGCCGATAGCGGGCAATCCATCTGCCATTGTCTGCAGCGCGTGTTGTGGCTCATGCAGTTCCGCGTGGTGCTTTTCCAGGTCAGCATTCATCGCATCTTCCATCTGCATCGGATCATCGAAGTTCATGGTAAGCATGCGAATATAGTCACAAATAAACTCAACCACGTGATGGTCTTCAACAATTCGTGGAAAATTCTGGAAGATCTTTGATTCTTCGGGATTCTCAATATGGGCTTCGATTGCCACCACGCCCTTCGTGCGCATTGTTTTACAAAGTAAGAACATTAGGCACAAAAGGTCACGATAGTCTTCGGCCTTCCAGTGCGGCCCCTTCATGACTTTCCCAATACCTTTGAGAGCACCGCTCATAACTCCTGTGGAGTTACCACTGATGAAGGCACCCATCGCACCGCCAAAGATCATCATCAGCTCGAACGGCAATGCTTTAAGTATGATACCAAATTTACCGCCGGCAAGTGCGAAGCCGCCGAACACCATCACCATTACGACGATGAGACCAATGATTAGAAACATAGGGCTTGTCTGCCTTGTTTGTTTTCGCTTTGCCCCGCCTAGGCGGAAACCTCAATTGCTATCTTACAGTTCCAACAGTGTTGATCAATAGCCTTAACACACCTTTAATTTTCGCTATGTATCTGAAAGACAAGCGCAAAGAGGTATTTAAGGTCAATATTTAACGGTGCAGCCATAAGGTTTGGTCACCTTGGGATTTATCTCTTTCCCCGCTTTTGCAGCTTCCCAAGCATTCAATACATAGTTTTTTGCGCCCGTAAGACTGGCCTGACGGCTTGACGGTTTATCATCAATCGCGCCCATATACTCAATATATCCTGCAGGGTTGATCAAGAACATCTGCGGTGTCGTCTTGGCCATATAGAGCCTGCCTATCTCACCTGATGGGTCCAGCAAAATCATGTCCGCATATACCCCACGACTGGCTGTCAGCTGATTTGCTTCTTCCGGAGTTACATACCCCTGCTTACCGGGCGCTGACGAGATAATAGAGACCCATATTCCACCATCTTCGGTTATAAGACGCTGCGTCTTTTGCATGTTGCCAGAAGAATAGTGTTTGCGCACATAAGGGCACTCGTGATTTGTCCATTCAAAAACAACCCATTGTCCACGGAAGTTTTCCAGTTCGAAGGGGGAATCCGTGGATGTCATCGCAGTGAAGTTTGGTGCCATATCGCTCGGAGCCAGCGGATTGCCCGCCGCGCGGAGAGCGATTGAAAATGCCAAAAGGAAAACAATAGTGATGGTTCTTGAATACATCTTTACTTCCCTCCCTTTAGTCGATCCTGCCCAACACAATGTCAGAGATTGAGTTTGGTCCAATTAGCTCCGGCAGGACAACAGGCGTCTTTTTACCTGAGGGATAAAAGAGATACAGTGGGACGCCCGCCCTTCCATGTGAAGCCAAAACCCTGGCAATTTCGTCATCTCTGTTGGTCCAGTCGCCTTTCATCAGAACGACCCCTTCCCGCTTGAGCGTCTCTTGGGTGTGGTCAGTCATCAAAGCTATGCGTTCGTTTACCTTGCATGTGATGCACCAGTCAGCGGTGAAATAAACAAAGACTGGCGTTCCATCTTCCAAAAGTTCCTCAAGGGCGCTTGAACTGAACGCTACCTCATCAGCAATGAGTTGCCGCGTTTCCTCAGAAACTTCCCATGGTTCCGTTGCTACGAATGCGGGGGTTGAGAACCCAATCACCAAAGATATCATTCTGGTAAGCGCCGCCGTCGATTGCTGCCACAACCACACAGCAAAGACAGTTGCCAAAATTGCAGCCATCAGAACGAAGGTGGCGACCGGACCTGACCCCCTATCAAAAACATATATAAGCCAGGCAACAGTGAGATACATGGGAAAAGCCAAGGCTTCCTTTACTTTTTCCATCCAAGCACCTGGGCGCGGCATCATGCGCGCCAAGCCATCGCTATAGGAAAGTAAAAGAAAAGGCAGCGCTAACCCAATTGCAAGAAGGCTGAAAATGATCAGAACGGTACTATTTGATTGGGTTAGGGCAAATCCTATCGCCGGCGCCATCAACGGTGCAGTACAAGGCGTGGCGACGAGCGCCGCGAGCACGCCTTTAAAGAAGGCACCGCGCACTCCTTCCCTGCTTGCCAAACTGTGACCAGCACCCTCCATTCCCGTCTGAATGGTAAAGAGGCCAGAGAGTGACAAAGCTACCAAAGTCATAAGGAGGGCCATGGCAGCCACAAACAGCGGCTCCTGAAGTTGGAAGCCCCAGCCAACAATGGCGCCGCCTTCCCTTAAGGCAATTAACACGATCACAATGACCATAAAGCTGGACCAGATGCCAAGCGTGTAGGCCCAGCCTTCTTTCCGTCGATTGCGCGCAGTCTTATAATTGGCGGAGACAAACGCAATGGCCTTAAGGGACAAGATCGGAAAAACACAAGGCATTAGGTTCAGGATCAGGCCGCCAACTAAAGCGAACACTGCCGCCTTCCATGCAGATAGTTCGCCACTTATACTTTGAGGAGGGTTGGCCTCTTGCGTTGTGCCTAGGGAGACCACCATAGGCGCTATTTCAAAGCTGGCTTCCTTGCCATTATCAAAGCTCAGAACCAGAACACCGGAGTTGTCCTGCAAAACAGTTGCGCCTGCCGCCTTTTGTAAAATAAGCGAAAGCCCATTTTCTGTAACCTCCCATGATTGATTGGCTGCATGATCAATCAACTGTCCAGAAACAGGGAAGAAATAGGCATTATTGACGTCAACAAGTTCATCTTCGGCCGCAAATATCGTTAGAAGGAATGTGTCGCTAAATTCTTCGAGAGTTGTATCCCAATAGGAAGGGTTAGGCGTTGTCTCTCTAGCTTGCGAAAGGATGTTCACTTCTTCCTGGGTACTTTCACGGCCATTCTTGGTCGGTAGAAGCCCAAGCTCGGCTACTTGCGGCACACATTCGACATCACAAACCAACCATTCAGCGGTCAGCATTCCCTCGGCATCGGACGACATCTCGAACAGAAAGGTTACCGGGCTGCTGTATCCGTAATTTACCAAGTGACCTACAGGTAATCGCTGCGGCGTGGGATATAAGCTCTGTTCAATGCGACCGGCCTTGAAGGTCCATTCGAAAATTGGCGCGGCACCACTGTCACCTGAATTTTTCCAGTAGGTATGCCATCCATTCCGGGGGGCCAAAGTAACAGCAACCCATTTGGTATCCCTTCCCCCCGGGTTTTCAGCCGTCAAAGTGATTGTGGAGTGGCTCTCCTCGATTTTCTCGGCCGCTGCAGCATGTGAGAATGCCGCGAAAAACAAGGCAATCAAGGGTAAAAGAAATAGCGCTGCTGTATTTCGCACATCAATGTTCCGGTACTTGTATATCTTCTAAGCTCTATACCATAAGGTGCCTTCGCCCACTTTCACATGTTCGTCAGGCTGGAATTTTATTGGTGAGGCCGAGTTCTATTGGTTACTCTTCTGTTGCCAGATATGAATCAAACGCCCCCATGGTGCCGGGAAAGACTACAGGGCTCTCAAGTCCATCATTTGCGACCGACGCAACACCGAAGAAGTAGTTGTCGATAACCACATTCTCAAGCGTATGCGACCGGGCGTCTGCATCAACAAAATGGCTCCAGCGCCATTGAGGATCAGTGGTCAGGCGCCAGTATATCTTGAAGCCGCGAAGGTTTGCCCGCTGCCTCTCATCCTCAGGCATGCTCCATTTGATAGTGGTCGACGGTGAGACGGCGCCTTCAAGGTCAACGTCACCAGGAAATGGTGGTGCACCGGCCATGGACGCAAGCGTAACCACATTCAATGCTGTCAGTTTGGCTGCATAGTCAAAGTTGACGCCATCAATCGTGTCGCCATAGCGGATGCCGTCCTCGGTCCTGATGTCCTGATGCTGGCGATTATAGTTCTCGTTTGTCTCCATAATACGAACGCCCGGCCAACCCGCTTCGTTGAAAGGCCTGTGATGGCCGCCACGCCTGAATCGGTCCAGTCGATACACCATCATGGTGTCCAGATTGGGAATATATTCGTCAGCCAGGCGGCCCACGAGCCTCGCGATATTACGGCTAGGGCTATCCACCTCGCCGCCCCAGAAACGTCGCTGATTGGCTTCGCCTTCTGTTTCTGTAACACGTGTTCCTTCTGAGAAGACGCGCGCAGTTGTATTGTTGATAATCCCGTTTACGCCCTCAATGTTGCCGATCATGTCATTATTGAGCACGCCCATCATCCGCCATCCGCGTTCTTTGATGTGTTTGGCCAGAATCGCGCCGCCATACAGCCCCTGCTCCTCGCCTGACAGCCCTGCAAATATAATGGTTCCTGGAAACTTGGTCTGGCAAAGCACGCGAGCGGCCTCAAGTGTTCCAGCCATGCCGGATGCATTGTCATTGGCACCCGGAGAGTCACTTTTGCCGTCCAGGGGATCTGAAACCCGGCTATCAATATCACCGGACATCATGACCACGCGCGAAGGGTCCAGAATGCCCTTTTGAACCGCAATTACATTGACAACTTCTACAGGCTCCGGAATGCGACGACCGGAAACCGTTTCAGAAACTGTATATACGTCCAGCTCTGCCGCGCAACTTGCCGATATACGTTTGAATTCAGCTTCAATCCAACGCCGTGCGGCACCGATGCCACGGGTTTCTGAAGTTGTATCAGAGAGGGTATGGCGGGTGCCGAAACTCACCAGCTTGCGGATGTCGGTTTCAATACGACCAGCAGACACATCTTCAACCATTGTGTGAAGCCGCTGCGTTTCCCCTTGGGGACCTTCATGATGATCGGCATATGCGGCGTGCGCGGATAATACACAACTGGCGGCTAAAAAACTACGAACGGCAAGTCTCATGGTATCCCTCCCCTTTATCGCGATATCTTTGAATAGGTCTCCCGATCCATATCTATCGCATTTGCACTCACAGACGCAGCTTTGGGCACGAGCGTACTAAAACGTTCTACCAAAGCCTCTGTCAGCGCCTTTTTAGTCTGCCTGTCCCTACCTGAAAGCAGATAAAGGGTAATATGCAGGGTTGACGCAGCTTTTCCACCCACAAGGGCGTGATCAACAGAAAACAGCCGAACTTTGATGTCCCCTTCGCCGAACTGCCCTGAAGCAGCAGCCACGTCATGTGCGGCTTTCATCATGTCCTTGGGGCCGGTCTGGGATATCAGGCCGTTGCTGGCTTCAATAACAAGGTGTGGCACACTATAACTCCTGACGATTTGGTTGATACCGTTGCCTATTGAAATGAACCGATATGGGGCAGAAATGAAGGAAGGAGGAAAATGTACTTAAGATAGCGGCATACTAAGGCTTGACCGTAATTGTAATCTTCTCGGAATAGATCGCGGGCTTGTGCGGAATGTGGTTCATATCACCGAGCAAAAGCTGAAGTGTGTGCTTACCTGGCGCGAGTGTAAGTTCAACCTCGGTCTGACCACCCCCAAAATGGATATGGTGTTCATCAGCCGGGATATTTTCATCCAGTGGCGGTAGGTCGCTATCGATGATCAGGTGATGATGCCCTGTACGCGCCTTGTCAGTGCCAGCTGGCGCCACTCCCATACCCTTGAGGCCAAAAATCACTGTTACAGGACTGCTGACATGGTCTCCATCCTTTGGGCTGATAATATAGGCCCTCGCCTCCGGTTCTTGCCCTTCAGCATAGGCAACACTGAATATAGCACTGCAGCAAACAACAATGGCAGCAAGAGACTTTCGAATTACCATAATGCGCTCCTAATCTTTGATTGGGCACTATTTCACAATCATTCCACAAGCCCAACAGATAATGCCATCGAAGGGAACCTGTTTAGCTGTACCGCACCGTGCGATCAGACGACGGCCGCACCTTTATACGGGTACCCCGTTTTACGCCAATTTGATTTTCCAGAAGGTTTCTTGGTTTCCAAGTCTAACCTACCAGCGAAATGACATATAGCTTTTTGCAGGCTTCGATCGTTTCCCAGGTCCCGTTAAATCCTGCCGGGATGACAAACCGATCGCCTGCAGAAAAACGGGCAACTTCGCCCTGATCGGACGTGATTTCGACTTCTCCCGAAATCAACTGGCAGAATTCTTCTTCTCCGTCATAGTTTACATGCCATTTCCCGGGCGCTGAGGACCAAAAGCCGGTAAAGAAGCGGCCCTTTTCATCCTCATAATAGTTTTCTGTGAGCTGAAGCGGTGTACCAGATATCAATTTCTCCGGCGCGGGCATGCTTTCGTCGCGTTCTGGCTTGGTATCGGCGAAGGAAATGATCTTTGAAGCGGACATCTCTAAACCCCTTGGATGATCGAAAAACTGAGAGTGACTGATCCATATTCCAAACACAACAAAAATGTGATCACATTTCCAAGGTTTCCTCTGGCCCGATATCGACATGAACAAATACCTGCGAGATATCGCCCTCATCATTCACAAGGGGAATAGCAAGAACCGTCACGGCGAAATAGGAAATTTTGTCATTGAGCCGATGTGAGACACCGACAATCGGCTCCCGGGTTGCGATCGAAGCTGCAACACAATCAAATCCGCGTTTTGCGGCTGCCGAATCCGACAATTTACGCAGGCTCTGCCCTGTAACCTGTCCATAAAAAGACGAAATATTCGACCCTACCAGCCTGACAGTAATATCATCGAGGTTATTGCCTTCGCCGATCACTGGCTCAAGGATCAGTACATCAGGTAAAACATCCGTCATATCAGCGGGTGAAAGATCACGGCGCTTAGGAAGGCGTGTCCCCTGTCCCTTTGACAGGGCATATTCCAACAGCCATTTTGCATCCGGGCACAGGTAGCCGATACCATCGTCGGAAGCGCGAAAGATGGCGAAGTCTGCCAGTGAATGATGTATCAGGGTGGAAATATCACGTCCAAACGACGACATAATTACCTCAAAAACCAATATCTGTTCACAACGTGCCTGAAACAGCGCACCCTACAGTCAAAACCCTAATCAAAAATAAATCAGCTCGAATTTTTCCAGCCGATGGTATTCAATTCGAATTCTCTCTTTCCAATCCCGCCATTTCAGCGTATCGCACAAATTCAAATTCATTCCAGAGGTAGATCCCATGGCATTACTCGAACTCATCACAGCACCCAACCCGGTCCTTCGACAAAGATCCGCACCGGTCAGCAATATTGATGATGGTATCCGCCAACTGACAGCGGACATGCTTGAAACCATGTATGCCCACCGTGGTATGGGCATCGCCGCCAACATGATCGGGAAAGCATTGCGTATCATCGTGGTTGATGTGCAACCGGAAGGCAATCTTGAGCCCATGATATGTATCAACCCGGAAGTTATCTGGTCATCTGATAAACTTGTCACCAACGAGGAAGCATCTCTCAGTTTTCCCGGCATTTCCGCGGACATCAAACGGCCTGATGCGATTAAACTGCGGTTCGAAGACGAGATGGGCGTAAAACAGGAAATAGCCGCAGATGGATGGCTGGCCACGGTGATCCAGCATGAGATGGATTACTTGGAAGGAAAGACCTATCTCGATCATCTGTCAAAGATGCAGCGCGACCGTCTTCTCAAGAAAATGCAGAAATACCTCAAGGGCATGCACAGTCATGGTTGCGCCGACCCACACTGTGGGCATGATCACCACTAGGAGCGTATATCGCTTGGAAGAACGAAGCCCAAAAAGAGGCGGTGTCCCGCCTCTTTTGTTTACGCCAAATCGCTATTCCACCAACGGCGACAATGCGATCTCAACACGCCTGTTCAGCGCTCGGCCCGAAGCCGTTTCGTTTGATGCAATCGGATAACTTTCACCGAAGCCTCGTACGATCAATCGCTCCTGTTGTACGCCTTCACTGACAAGGACATTGGCAACAGCCTCAGCCCTACGTTCTGACAGGCCCATGTTGTAGCCTGAATCGCCAATCGAGTCTGTATGGCCAAGGACATCCACATATGTCTTCTCGTATTCGTCCAGGACAATAGCTACAGATTCCAAAACATCGTGAAATTCAGGCTTCACCTGCGTCCTATCTGAATCGAACGTCACGTTACCTGGCATATTAAGAATAATGTTATCTCCGTCTCGAACAACCTGCACACCAGTGCCAACCAGTTTCTCGCGCAGCTTGGCTTCCTGTTGATCCATATAAAAACCAACACCGCCACCAACAAGCGCGCCAATTCCGGCACCAATCAGTACAGATTTCCTCTTGTTGGAGCCTCCAACGATCGCGCCGCCCAAAGCGCCCGCAGCAGCGCCAATCGCGGCGCCTACAGCAGCCTTTGAAGCTTGTCTCTCGCCGGTGTAGGGGTTTGTCGTACATGCCTGAACAGCCAAGGCTGTTCCGAGCAGAAGTCCAACTTTCGAATAATGTCTCATAGCGCATCTTCCTGATTATTCAATTTCCCCCAAAGCTACTGACCACCTTGTAAGAAAGCTATTTGCCCAAACGGGAAGGAGGTTAAGAATGCATAAAGACAGTACAAACAAAAAGGCCGTCCCTTGGGACGGCCTTTCGTACTCTGTACAGAATTGTTTGATACTCGAAACAAATACTCTGAACAAAAACTCTTGAAGCTTAACGCTTGGAGAACTGGAAGGAACGACGAGCTTTTGCTTTACCGTACTTCTTACGTTCAACAACCCGGCTATCACGGGTCAGGAAGCCAGCAGCCTTGAGGGCAGCGCGCAGCTCAGGCTCAGCCAGCTGAAGCGCTTTGGAGATGCCGTGCTTAACCGCGCCAGCCTGGCCGGAAAGACCGCCACCTTTAACAGTGGCTACAACATCATATTGGTTTTCACGGCCAGCAACCTGGAAAGGCTGGTTAACGATCAGACGCAGCGTTGGACGTGCGAAGTAAGTTTCCTGATCGCGACCGTTTACAGTGATTTTACCGGAGCCTGGCTTTACCCAAACACGGGCAACAGCGTCTTTACGCTTACCAGTAGCGTAGGAACGACCGAGATCGTCAACAACTGGCTTGCGCTCTTCGGTAGCTTCTACGGCAACAGCAGCTGCTTCGCCGGTCAGTTCTTTAAGGTCCTGAAGATCGGCCATGTCGCTTACCTCTTATTCTTCGGGTTCATTGCGGCAACGTCCAGAACCTG
>JABXIS010000056.1 GCA_013372975.1 Alphaproteobacteria bacterium | reverse complement strand
GTGCGGGACCCGACGCTATAAAGCGTTGGAAATCTGGCCCAAGCGGCGCCAAGGTACAAGGCAACCGGCTTGCCCCCGGCATAGAGCGAGGCGCTTGTCCAGCTCTGGTCAAACTTGAATTCGCAAACAGTGATTGGAAATTGCTTTGGCGCCGCATTGGTGCGTGCAGTGATCGTCGGTGTCGCCTTGGTGTCAGAGGTGGTCACTGTAAAGGCGTCACACGCCTTTTGCCCTTTGGTGCCGGCAACGATGAATCGGCCAAAACCTGTTAGTACATGGGTGGATGAATCATTGCCGACAATCTGCGTCCAGGTCTGGATGACCGCGCCGTCCGGCGCTGCAGTCGGGTCTGGACCGGCAAAGCTACTGTTGGGTTGTTGCGCTGTTGCTGCCGCGCTCAGCATTATGCCTGCGGCAAGAAGATATCTGACCATATGGTTGCTCCCCCGTCTGATTGAAGAGATAGAATACCCTTATAGGTATTTTAATACAACCATGAGCCAGCGGCAGTGGTATGGGCGGTAGCATGATGCGTATCCGCCCATATCTTGGTTCAAGTTAAGAGCGGAAATGGAAAAAGTTCAGCTTGTTGCCGTCCAGATCCCGGAAATAGCCAGCGTAGAAAGCGCTATCGTCACCGCCTCGTGGACCTGGCGCGCCCTCGTCCTTCGCACCCAGTTCGATTGCTTTGGCATAAAGTTTGTCCACTTGCTCTCGGTCAGCGGCAGCTATCGCGATCATCACGCCATTGCCGACGCTTGCGCCCGCGCCATCGTAGGGTTTCGAAATACAAAACATGGGCCCGCCGGCTGACCAGCCCTTGAAACCTTCCATATCCCATGCACGTGCCTTCACACCCATTTCTGCAAACAGGGCGTCGTAAAAAGCGGCGGCTTTGTCCATGTCGTTTGTGCCGACAGTTGTATATCCAATCATTGATTTGTCCCTTCGGTAAGCCTGAATGAAATTGATATGGCGTGAAAATTCGGGCTTTAAAGGGTCATCTCTGAATAGCTGGATTGCGATAATAAATGGTGTCAGCGTTTTATGCGGTTCGCCAGATAGCTGGTTAGGAAATTTTCGATTTTGTCAGGTGTTACAAGGCCTGTGGCGCGTATTTCTTCCCGGCCATTTCTGAAGATCACAAGAGTGCCGGTAGAGGTAAAGCCTTTTGCCTTAACAAAATCTTCGTCTCCCTCAAAATCTACTCTGACGGCGCGTATCCGCGGCGCGCGATCTTCCTTGTGCAGAGTTTCGAGTGCCCTGTGCTGTAACAGGCAGGTGGGGCACCATGGCGCATAGATTTCTACGAGGACAGGCTCACCGCGCCTCATCAGATCCGCAAAACGCGACGGGTCATAATCTTCCCAGCCCGGCAGGATCGGATCTGCGGGGCGCAGGTTCATATAGATCAGATTGCCAAACAAGACGGCAATGACAAGGCCGGATATGCCAACGCGGGACCAGATTTTCTTCCATGAGACTTTCATGATTGGTTCCCTAGCCTCCATCAACATCTGTCACAAATGAACCTCTTGTGATCAGGCCGTGACTTCAGCCCCCAAACAATTTTTCTGGCAGCCATGTCACCAAACCTGGCTCAAGGGCAATCACGATTAATGCAATGATCTGGATGATCACGAAGGGAATGACGCCTTTGTATATGGTGGTTGTGGGCACGCTTTCCGGCACCACGCCACGCAAATAGAAAAGTGCAAAGCCAAAGGGCGGCGTAAGGAAACTTGTTTGCAGGTTCATCGCCATCAAAACCCCTAACCAGATCGGGCCATAAGATCCATCCATTGCCAGAAGGGCAGGTGCCACCACCGGTACAACAACGAAAGTGATTTCAATGAAATCAAGGAAGAATCCCAGGACAAACATCAGGACCATAACCAGCAAGATCGCCGTAAACTGTCCGCCCGGCAGACCATGCAGCATGTTTTCGATCACCTCGTCGCCGCCCAGGCCGCGAAAAACAAGCGAGAAAAGGGCTGCACCAATAAGGATTGCGTAGATCATGCTTGTGATCCGCACTGTGGACCGCATCACTTCACCAAGGATACCTGCTTGATGGGTTTTCCTGAGAGCCACAGCCAGGCCCAATGTAAACAGGGCAGTGAGGGCAACCGCACCATAGAAAGCGACCTTATCGCTTGTGGGCACTATTTCCCGGTGCATGCGCAGGTCCGCCACATTGGCGATTGCCAAAAGCGCGACAAGGCTTGCCAGAGTGATGATCACAACACGGCGGGTCTTTGCTTCAAGGCGTGCGGCACCAAGCAGGATTGCGCCAATAGCACCCACAGATGCGGCCTCGGTCGGCGTAGCAATGCCAGAAAGAATTGAGCCAAGCACGGCAACGATCAGGACCAAAGGGGGCAGAAGCGCCAGGACAAGGCGGCCATAGAAGCCCCCATCCAGTTTTTGCCCTTCGCCAGCGGGGATGGCTGGGCTGGTCTCCGGCTTCAGTATCGCCACCGTGATCTGGTAAACAATATACAGCCCAACAAGGACAAGTCCCGGCAACAGGGCACCGGCGAACAACTCGCCGGCGCTCATTGGTGTGGGGGAAAAAATACCCTGATTAAGTTGTGCTTGCTGCCATGCTGACGAAAGCACGTCTGCTAGCAATATCAAGACGATAGAGGGCGGGATAATCTGTCCAAGCGTTCCGGCCGCCGCAATTGAGCCTGTGGCTAGTGCAGGGTCATAACCACGTTTGAGCATTGTTGGCAGGCTCAGAAGCCCCATGGTAACGACCGTAGCACCCACAATGCCGGTGGAAGCGGCCAACAGGGCACCAACAATGGTTACGGAGATGCCAAGCCCGCCCCGCATTTTGCCAAAAAGGCGCCCCATGTTTTCAAGCAGATCTTCGGCTACATTGGATTTCTCAAGCATCACTCCCATGGCCACAAACAGTGGCACAGCGAAGAGAAGTTCATTCCTCACCACATTGCCGAACAGCCTGTTGGGCAAGATTTCGAGGAAAGTAGCGTCAAGAGTACCTGTTGTTATGCCGATCAGGCCAAAGATGAGGCCTGTGCCACCCAGCGTAAAAGCAACGGGAAAACCTGAAATCAGGAATCCAACCAGTACGAGAAACATACTGGCTGTAAGGAAAATCGACATATCCATCACCCGTTTCCTTTGCGCAATTGTGCGCCAAATCGCATCAAATCTGCCACTGCGTGCAGAGACAGTGTCAGGGCAAAGAGGATGAGCGTTGACTTCAGGATATAAACAAAGGGTAGCCCGCTTGCTTCGACACTGGTTTCCATAATGGCCCAGCTGTCCGCCACATATGGCACGGCCGAGATCCAGAAAAGAGCAAGGAACGGCACGAGAAGAAAGAGTGTGCCAAAGAAATTCACCATTGCCCGGTGCTTCTCAGACATCTTGCCATAGAAGATGTCCACCCTGACATGACCGTCCTTGATGGCGGTATAGCCGGCACCACCCAGAAACATCATTGCATTGATATATTGCAGGCTCTCCTGCAGCTGGATGCTGCCGGAAGAAAATACATAGACCATAAGGACAACAGCAAACTGGACTAAAACAAGGGCGAGCGGCAGAAATGCAAGCCAGTTACCGCTTCTTTCCTGAAAAGCGTCAAGAGCGCCAACAATACGGTAAAGCATGAAGGTTTAGCCCTCGATTAAACTGCGGGCATGGGCAAAGGATTGTTCGGAAATGGCTCCCCAGCGGATTGCGCCCCTGCGTGCCTCCTGGAAGCTTTCGAATACACGGGCTGTCATTGCATCGGATTTGGCAGCGTCCGCCAAAACTTCAGCAGATAGTGTGGCAAGCTTGCGCAGAATGTCATCGCTGAACCTTTTCAGCTGCACGCCGTGTTCACCGGTCAAAGTTTCAAGTGCGCGGGCGTTCCCGGCATTGAATTCGGCATACATCAGGTCATTCTCTGCTGCCGCAGCCGAACGCACGATTTCCTGTTCGCGTGGGCTCATGTCGTCCCAAAGTTCTTTGTTCAGGCCCAGGGAAAGGCTTGTTCCAGGCTCGTGAATGCCCGGATAATAATAGTTTTTCACAATAGAATGGAAACCAAAGGCGAGATCGTTCCAGGGGCCGATCCATTCGGTTGCATCAATATTGCCCTGGCTTAGCGCCTGGAAGATTTCGCCTCCCTGTTTTGTGACAGGTGTAGCGCCCACCCGTTTCATAACCTCGCCGCCCAAGCCTGGCATCCGGATACGCAAGCCCTGGAAATCTTCAAGGTTATTGATGTCGCGCTGGAACCAGCCACCCATCTGCACGCCTGTGTTGCCAGCAAGGAATGGTTTGATGCCAAAATTGCCGGAAAGTTCATCCCAGAGTTCCTGTCCGCCTTCGAAGCGGATCCAGGCATTCATCTCGCTTGCGGTCATGCCCATAGGCACTGCCGCGAAGAAGTTGAAAGCAGGGGATTTGCCTTGCCAGTAATATTCGGCGGCATGATACATATCGGCCTTGCCCTGGCTGACGGCATCAAAGCCACCCAGCGCACCAACCAACTCACCCGCCGCATAAACTTTAACAGTGATGTCTCCGCCTGACAGGGCTTCAATACGTTTCGCGAGCCGTTCGGCCCCTGTTCCAAGGCCGGGAAAGTTTTTGGGCCAGCTGGTCACCATTTTCAGTTGGCGTTTTTTGGTTGCAATGGCAGGGCCACCTTCACACTTGGTGTCTGCGCCACTGTCACATGCGGCCACCAAGGCGGCCGCACCTGCAAGGCCAGCGCCACGCAAAAGATTGCGGCGGCTCAGCGAGTGATCAGTATCATTTTCATGAGCGGCTGCAGTTTTCCTCAGGCTCGCGCCCTGTAGCAGCTTATTCTTGCCTTTGCTCACGTGTTACTCCCCCTTACAGAATTCTTTTTACGCGTGGTGATGCGACGGCGCTCAGTATAGAGAGCGCTTCATCAAGGGCAAGCGTGTAACAACTGTTTGATGGCGGGAATAGGCCTAATATGGTCTATTTAGGGGCGTCTTCCGGGGTAACGTCATACCAGCCGTTTTGTCCCAGCCTTTCAAGCGGTCGGAAACGGCCCTTGTAGCTCATTTTGGGGCTCTCTTTGACCCAATAACCCAAATATACGTAAGGCTGATTCGCGTACTGTGCTCGCCTTATATGATCACCAATTAGATAGGTTCCAAGGCTTCGCTGGGCTTCGGTTGTGTCAAAGAAGCTATAGATCATTGATAACCCGTCAGACAGTTCGTCAGTCAGGGCCACAGCCATCAGCTTGCTATCGATTGCGCGGCGATATTCTACCAGAATGGTGGGCACCGGGCTTGTTTCTACCATATCCCGATATTCCTCGGCGGTCATATCAGCCATTGTGCCGTCACCGTGGCGGGCCAGGAGGTAGCTTTGAAGAAGTTCATATTGTTCTTCTGTAACAACAGGCGGCCTGATCTCGGATTTCAGGTCTGTATTGGCTTTTGCAATACGTCTCTGCGATCGGGAAGGCTTATAGTCGTTGGCCCGCACCCGCACCGACACACATTCCGAGCACCCTTCGCATGCCGGGCGATAGACGACAGACTGGCTGCGTCTGAATCCAACCCTGCCAAGCGCTTCATTGAGTGCTCTTGCGTCAGGGCCGCGCAGTTCTGTGAAAACCTTGCGTTCGGTCTTGCCGTCCAGATAGGGGCAGGGTGACGGCGCGGTCACATAAAACTTCGGAAATTGCAGACCCTGATCGGTCATGAAAGCATGCACTCCTGATTAGAAGAGTCCATAATACCATGGAACAAACAGAGTAAAAGTTAACCAAACAACAAAAATTAGCGGTGTGCCTACGCGCATGAAATCAACAAACCTGTAATGGCCTGGTGCCATCACAAGAAGGTTGGTCTGGTAACTCATGGGGGTGGCGAAGCTGCAGTTTGCACCGAAGATAACGGCGAGAAGGAAGATCATTGGGTCAACACCCAATTCAGTGGCCACAGAAACAGCAATGGGGGTAAAGAGCACGGCTGTCGCGTTGTTAGACAGCACGTTCGTCAAGATTGCCACAAGCAGGAAGAAGCCAGACAGAATAACCCAAACAGGTGCGCCCATAAGGGACTCGATCATTGTGTGTGCTAGCCATGAGGCGCCGCCCGTACCTTGGAGGGCGGTGCCGAGCGCAAGGGCTGCCCCCACAATGGTGAAAACTCGGCGGTCAATGGCCCGGGCGGCCTGCCGTACGTTCAGGCAACGTGTGACCATCATTAGCGTTGCGCCCAGAAGGGCCGAGACAACAATCGGGAATATTTCAAGTGCCGCCGTTGCCACCACACCACCAAAGATGGCAAGCGCACGCCAAGCAAACTCTTTCATCGGCACGTCACTGGCGGACGATTCCATCAACATTACGTCGCGATTGTCACGCAGGGCCAATACGTTGTTACGGCTACCCATGATCAGAAGTACGTCACCGGCCTCCAGGCGAAGGGCAGAAAGTGCTGCGCGGATCATCCTGCTTCGGCGTTGTACGCCTAGCACTGAACAGCCTGTTTCAGCACGAAAACCTGTCTGTGCAAGGGTGCGACCATCCATCCGGGATGCTGGCGCAATAACGGCCTCTGCTATGACACGCCGTTCACCTGCCTTGTCGTCTACGTCTTCGCCCTCTGCACTGGAAACAAGATCAGGAGAGGCGTTCAGTAGCTCTGTCATGACAGAGCGTGTCGCGGCCACAAGGACAATATCGCCTGTTTGCAAGGTGATATCGTCATAAGGAGGCAAAAGCTTTTCGTGGCCGCGCTGGATCATGCGTACGGTCACTTCCTTAAGGCCTGGGAACATGCCTGCCACAGCGCGCTGGCCTACCAACCCAACGTCAGGTGTAAGCTCCATCTGAAACAAAAACTGCTTGCCGCCGCCGCCAGCCATGCGTTTCGCAAGGCTGGCTCGGTCAACCAGCATGCGGGGGGCAATCAGGATTACATAAAGAAGGCCAACACCTGCCAGCACAACGCCCGGTATGGTAAAATCAAAGAAGCCAATTTCATGGCCGCCGCCTTGTTCAAATGCACCGATCGCCAGCAGGTTGGTGGAGGAACCAATCTTGGTCATGTTGCCGCCAAGAATTGCCACAAAACTGAGTGGCATCATAACCATCGATGCCTTTTTGCCCAAGCGGTCGGCCAATGCAGCCAGTATAGGGATGAAAATCACCACAACCGGCGTGTTGTTCATAACGGCAGAGATCACCATTACCACCACAAGGCTGGCCAGGATAACCATACGGGGGAAGTTCTTACCCCAACGGACCAAAAGTCGTGCAGGGCCATTAAGGGCCCCTGTCTGGATAAGCCCCTGTCCGGTAACCAAGAGCGCCATGATGGTAATGAGGGCCGGATCAGCAAAGCCTTTCAAAAGGTCTCGGGTGGTGATCATTCGGTCACCACTATTGTCCAACACTGGCAAAACCTCGAACACGAACAGCAGAAGGGCAATCGTCGCTATTGAGGAAATTTCAAGTGGGATACGGTCATATGCATAGGCTACGATCGCGCCAAACACGACAGCAAAAGTAAGCCACATCTGAATAGTAGGTTCGATAATTTCCATAATTATTCTATATGCCTAGGGCAAACCCCATGTCCCATGCGGATGCTGTGGCATCCCTCAATCCAGGTTTTAGTGTTACAGATCGCAGGTTACCCGGACAAGCCTAAATCGTGGTGCCCGGTTTTGTCGTTTTATCGAAAATCAAATGTTTAGTTGCCGTCCGTCAGGTTCGGGGGCACGACAGGTGCTTCCCTGATTACCAGAATTGTAATGCGGCGGTTTTCGGTTCTGTTTGGCTGATCGGGATAAAGTGGGTCAGTGCCAGCTTTCCCTGTGACTTCGTAAAAGCGGTCTTCCGTTACGCCGGAATTATCCAATACGCGGCGCGCCGAGTTCGCGCGCCCCGCACTGAGTTCCCAGTTGGTTTCCCCGTTAGGCCCAACATAGGCACCGCCATCGGTGTGGCCTTGTATAGAGACACGGTTGGGCAGGGTCTGTATGGATTTTCCGATCTCGGCCAATAGCTCGCGCGCAAAATCGTAGAGTTCGTCAGTACCACTTCTGAACATGGCGCGCCGATCTTTATCCAGCAACTGGATCTTCATGCCATCTTCAGTGATTTCCATAATCAACTGATCAGACATCTCTGCCAGTTCTGGCGACTGCTGCATTGCAAGGCGCAACTGTTCCTGCATCTGTGCAAACGCTGCATCTTCCTGTGCCTGCAGGCGGGCACTTCGGTCGTTCGGGAAATTTGGATCACCGCCTCCGGCTTCATCAGCCCCCTTTTCATCACCGTCAGTTGGGCCACTTTGCGGCGGGCCAGGTACAGTGATTGCCACAACGGGTGAGGGGTTATTGCCAACCGCGTCGCTTGACGGGGCATTGACTGCATCGGATCCTGTACGGCCAGACACCGCGGCAGAAGTGGGAGAGAAGTAATCAGCAAGGCCTGCAAGTGTTTCAGGGGGGGCAACATTCAGAAGCCACAACAGCATAAAGAAAGCCATCATGGCAGTTGTGAAATCTGCATAGGCAACCTTCCAGGCGCCGCCATGGTGCCCGCCAGCCTGTACCTTCTTGACCTTTTTGATTATTGGCCTTGGTGCATCATCATCTGCCACGTGTGTCTCCCGCTTCGTGCCGCAGCACAAATTCGCTCATATGATCAGGATACCGCTTTGATTTCATAAGGTTCAAGGGGAAACTTCACTGGCAGGTTTTATCGTCAACACATGACCGGCATCTGATGGCACTGCCGACTGTGTGGAAATGGTGAAGTAGATACCATCCCGCCACAGGGGAAACAGGTCATTAAAATGCGGTGAAAGCGGATTGCCTGATTGCCCTGTCGGGTGCGCATAAAGTGATGCATCAAGATTTGAGAGGTCAAAAATACCGCGATAGCTTGGACCGAAGCTGGATGCGTTCTGGCTTTCCGGGGCTTCGCTCACACCAGCAACATTGATCGTGTGGGTGCTGCCGGCAATCGGTGTCTTGATTTCGAAGAAATCCTTTAGCACTGGCACCTGGCTGAATGGCCGATGGCTTTGGGTCAGGATATGTTCGTTGCCCCATTTCCACTGTTTCCAATCTGAGCCGTATCTAGCGGAAAGATTAGCTATAGCTTTGGTGAAGCTTTCGCGGGCCATTTCGACACAGGTTTCAGTTTGGCCTTCAGTTGTCTTGTCATCACACCAAGCAAGGGCAATGTCTCGCTCTACAGGTTCTAACTCATAATAGGCTGGGGCCATTTTTGTGCGTGGGATATCAGACCAGAAGAGAGTGCTTTTGATCAACCTTGGCCGCATGCGCCTGAAATCGGTATAAAGGTCGCCCAACTCGTCACTCATGAGGCGTTCCTGATATCCATGCATCCAGGTATAGAAGATCAGGGGCTCTGGCCGATCGGCGGCCATGTCGCCGTCCCATTCGAGGAGTGCCCTGGCGATATCGCCTTCCATGCCCTCAGATGTAATGGCGCGGGCAATCAAGGGTGCAACTTCTCGGGCCATGTCTGAAACAGTGTCTGTTTGCACAGCTTTGAAGCTGTCCAAATCATGTTTTTCGGCCGCGTGAGCATGCCTTTCAGTCGCATGCAACAGATGCCGGATGCGGTTGCCACGATAGGGATGCGCCCAGTCACGCGTGATATAATGGGGATAGTCAGGCCCGACGATTTTTTCGTTGGCAGTGGCAATGACACCGCCCTCGGGATTATAGCGTGTGGGCAGTTCTGCGTAGGGAATAAACCCTTGCCAATCATACTTGGCATCCCATCCGGGGGAAGGCAGACGGCCTGCGATTTCATTGTCGGGGTGCCGGATCGGCACTAGCGCAGGCGCATAATAACCGATGTTGCCGTCAGTATCGGCATAGACCATATTCTGTTCGGGCCCGAAATAATAGCGGCCTGCGGCCTGAAACGCCTCGAAGTCTTTGGCGTGTGCCAGCTTCAGAAGCCCAGTAACGGCTGTATCCGTTTCCTGAAGGGCTGTCCACTGCAGGGCAAGCACATATCCATCTTGCAGGAATTCAGATTGGTCACTCAGGATGTCTGTAACTACCGGGCCGTGCCGGGTTTCTCGTACCTTGAGCAGAATATCTTCGGCACCCTTCACTTTGATCAGTTCGTCACGGACCTTGAAGGGAGACGGGCCGGTTGGTGTCAGATACTGGTCGTCGCCTACAAGTTTCTCGATAAACAAGTCCTGTATATCGGGGGCCGTGTTGGTGAAGCCCCAGGCGATCTTGTCGTTGCGGCCCAGAACGACGGAAGGTGAACCGGGGAAGCTGGCACCCACAAGGTTACTGCCAGTGGTGCGATTATGAAGACGAACCATATACCAGATGTTCGGGGTGGTGAGGCCCAGATGCGGGTCATTGGCCAAAAGGGGCTTGCCGCTTTTGGTGCGTTCGCCCGATATCACCCAGTTGTTGGAGCCGACACCTTCCGGCGGTTCTCCACCCATGACGGATGCCATGTCACCGAGCGGCAGGGTTTTGTAGATATCCTCAAGCGCGGGGAAGACGCTTTCCTCGTCGCCGGGGTAGGGCGGATAGATAGCGCGAACTTGCTCAGGTGTCAGTCTGGTCAACATACGGGCGCGAGCGATTTCCCAGCGCATGTTGCCTGAGAGGCTGAGCCACATCATCTTCTGCCACACCAGTGTATCAATGGGCGTCCATGGTTCTGGCTTGGTTCCTGTGATGACAAATTCTGGCGGCAGGGCACCCTTGCGTGTTTGGAGGAAGGCATTCACCCCGTCAGCATATTTCATCAAGGCTGCGCGGGTTTCATCGTCCAGTTTTTCCCATGCAGAACGTGCGCGGTCGGCAAAGCCGAGAGTGCGGAAATATTTATCGAAACCCAGTACGTCCTCGCCCAATATTTCGGCCAGCCGGCCAAGGCCAATGCGCCGGTTCATTTCCATCTGCCAAAGCCGGTCCTGCGCGTGCACAAATCCCATGGCGAAGAAGAGGTCGAGATCAGAGGCGCCGCCGATATGGGGGATGCCGTGAGCGTCGCGGGCGATCGTGACCTCTGCCGTGGGGCCGTTGAGGCGGATTGTGCCATCCAGTTGCGGCAGGCTGCTCCGAAGCCAGCCAAAGCCAATGGCGACGATCACAATCAAAAGAGTCAGGATGCTTCCGGTCCAGAATTTTATAGCGCGCATAATTTCTCCCCCATGCGTCTAAGCGTTGGACACAGGGCGCTTCCCCGCCTAAAGAATGTCCAACATCTTTCAGTAAACACGGATGGACTGTAGAGTCCAGTATTCGGAGGCGCTTATGGCTAATGTAGCATTTATCGGGCTTGGGGTGATGGGCTATCCCATGGCGGGGCATCTGGCGAAAGCCGGGCACAATGTAACTGTTTATAACCGTACGGGCGCCAAGGCCGAAAAATGGCTGGAGGACTATGCGGATGTTGAAGGCGTTGACCTGTTCGCAGCCCCGACGCCAGCAGGCGCTGCGGCAGACGCTGATTTTGTGTTTGCTTGTGTGGGCGCCGACAAGGATGTGGCTGCCGTATGTACAGGCGAAGGTGGTGCCTTTGCCGCCATGAAGGAAGGCGCTGTGTTTATTGATCACACCACCGCGTCAGCCGAATGCGCTCGGGCGATGGCTGCGGCGGCAAAAGATGCGGGTATTGCTTTCATTGATGCGCCGGTATCCGGTGGTGAAGCCGGGGCCGTGAATGGCTTGTTAACCGTGATGTGCGGTGGTGATGCTGACGCCTTTGCGCGGGCCGAGCCTGTGATGCAGGCGTTTGCAAAGTCCGTCAAATTGCTGGGTGAGGCGGGGTCTGGCCAACTTGCCAAGATGGTGAACCAGATTTGTATCGCAGGTGTCGTGCAGGGGCTCGCAGAAGCCCTGCATTTTGCCATGGAAGCAGGCCTGGATGCCAAAGCGGTCGTTGATGTGATCTCCAAGGGTGCGGCGCAAAGCTGGCAGATGGAAAACCGCGCGGGCACCATGATTGACGGGGAGTTTGATTTTGGTTTTGCGGTAGATTGGATGCGCAAGGATTTGGGTATTGTGCTCAACGAAGCAACAGGCATGGGGGTTTCCTTGCCGCTGACAGCACTCGTGGACCAGTTCTACTGCGATGTGCAGAAGATGGGCGGTAATCGACAGGATACTTCAAGCCTGATCCGCCGTTTTCGCGGCTAAGGTATCTATCCCAGATAGCTTTTTGAAGGAGGGTGTTCGCGCACCCTCTTGTTTTTTGTAAATCTCACATTATACTATAGGGGGTATAGTATTGGAGAAGGCCATGATTGGTGACAAAGATAAAAAAGCCATGAAGAGCCGGCTGGCGCGCATTGAAGGGCAGCTCCGCGGAATCCAGAAGATGATCGATGATCCCGATCTGGATTGCCACAAGGTTGCTCAGCAGATGAGCGCAGCTCGAAAGGCGCTGGATAAGGCGGGCCATACGATGATTGCCTGCATGGTAAAGCAATATATGGCTGAGGGTGATCTGGGTGACGATATGGATATCGAAACGCTCATTTCCAAATATGCCTAGAGAGGGTGGTTATGAAAAATTTGAAGACAATCTCGGCAACGGAATTTCGTGATCTGCATGCAGCGAAAAGTGCGGCAGTGATCATTGATGTGCGCACGGGCGCTGAATTTGAAGCCTGCCATGTGGAAGGTGCGAAGCTCTATCCGCTGCAGGAACTGGCGCCTACGGCCATTTTGGATGCATCTGCGGGCAGTGAAGAGCCTCTTTATATTCTTTGTAAAGCGGGTGGCCGCGCCAAAAAGGCCGCTGAGCAAATCGTACCGCATACTGACCGTGATGTGATCGTGGTGGAAGGCGGCACTGATGCCTGTGTGGCTTGTGGTGTGCCGTTTGGAGGACAGGGCGGGGAAGTGATGTCGATTGAGCGTCAGGTCCGCGTTGTCGCCGGTTCGCTTGTTGTGGTTGGTGTGGCCCTCGGGACCCTTGTGGCGCCTGGCTTTTACCTTCTTTCCGGTTTTGTGGGCGCGGGCCTTGTATTTGCTGGTCTGACTGATACCTGTGCCATGGGTATGGCACTTGCCAGAATGCCGTGGAACCGGGCCAAAGCAGTTTAGGAGGCGACTATGTTTTTCAGACAGCTGTTTGATCAGGAAACCTGGACCTTCACTTATCTGCTAGGAGACGAAGGCACACGCGAAGCTATGTTGATCGACCCGGTGGTAGAGAAAATGCCGCTTTATGAACAGCTCCTCAGGGAATATGACCTGAAGCTGATCTATGCGATTGATACCCACGTTCATGCTGATCACGTTACCGCGCTTGGGGCGTTGAGGGAAACATTTGGCGTGAAAACAATTCACGGCAAGGGATCAGGCGCTGCCTGTGTTGATCGTTTTGTCGAGGATGGTGAGGATATTACCTTTGGCGCTTACTCCCTGAAAGCAATAGCAACACCGGGGCACACTGATGATAGTTTTAGTTACTATCTTGAGGCAGACGGCAAGCGCATGGTTTTCACGGGCGACACAATGCTGATCCGGGGCACTGGCCGCACGGATTTCCAGAATGGCGATGCCGGGGAACAATATGACAGCCTGTTCGGCAAGTTGTTGGCCTTGCCAGATGACACAATAGTATTCCCAGGGCATGACTATAAAGGCATGCATGAAAGCAGGATCGGTGAGGAGAAACGTTTCAATCCGCGTCTGCAGGTGGCTAACAAGGCAGAATATGTAGAATTGATGGGCAACCTGAAGCTTGCTAACCCCAAATTTATGGATGTGGCCGTGCCTGCCAATCTGACCTGCGGCAAGAGCTACACAGGCGAATATCATATCTGAATGCAGGAGATGTTGGGCTTTTCCGGCATTTCTTGCAGTTTTACATTGACTTTGGGGTGGGTTTCCCATATTCCCCGCCCGTTAATGAATGGTTCTGGCAATACCGCTAAGAACCGCACGGGTACCATAGTGCACTGGTTTTCGGACAGCACACCGCCCGTGGCGCTTAGAAAGAAGGAGCGATTCGCATGTCCAAGCGTATTCAAGCGAAATATAAAATTGACCGCCGTATGGGCGAAAACATCTGGGGTCGTGCCAAGTCTCCAGTGAACACCCGTGAATATGGCCCAGGTCAACATGGTCAGCGCCGTAAAGGCAAACTGTCTGACTTCGGCATTCAGCTGCGCGCCAAGCAGAAGCTGAAAGGCTACTATGGCAACATCACCGAGAAACAGTTCCGTCGTTACTACGCCGAAGCTGATCGTCGTAAAGGCGATACTGGTGAAAACCTGATCGGTATTCTCGAGTGCCGTCTGGACGCCCTGGTATACCGCGCGAAGTTCGTACCGACCGTATTCGCTGCACGTCAGTTTGTATCCCACGGCCACGTTCTCGTGAACGGCAAGCGCTGTAACATTCCTTCCCGCCTTCTTAAGGCTGGTGACGTTGTGGAAATCCGTGAGAAATCACGCAACATCCCAATGGTTCTGGAAGCAGCACAAAGCCCAGAGCGTGACGTTCCTGAATATGTAACTGTTGATGGTGCCAAAGCTACGTACGTTCGCGTACCAAGCCTTGACGAAGTGCCATACCCAGTGATCATGGAACCGAACCTGGTAGTGGAATTCTACTCCCGTTAATTTTTACGGGACTGGACATTTCGGGAAGGCCGCGCAGCGTAAGCTGGGCGGCCTTTCTTTTTTTCGCAGGCGGTCCTAGCTTGTTGGTTCTGTTGGATAATTTTGAGATATGGGTTATGCTGCCCTTCTTGGGGAAGGAAGGCGGTATCTATGCATCAGTTGCAAGCCATGTGGCGCGAGGCCCGGGCACTTGCCGCGCGCGGCGCATTTGAAGAGGCTGCAACCCTCCACCGAAAAATTCTCGCCGACAAACCAGATGCCGTTTCGTCATGGCGTTTTCTTGCCGCATGGGCGCAGGAACAGGGCGATTTCGATGCCAGTGCCAATGCGCTGAGTAGATGCCTTGCACTGGAACCTCATTCAGCTGAGGGCTGGCGTTCGCTTGGGGTGGTTGAAATGTACCGTGAGCGGTGGGCGGAGGCATTGGTTGCTTTCAAAGAAACGCTGGCGCTTGAGCCAGGTGGGCGGGCCAACTTGATATATTTGGGTGCGGCAGCTGCAAAAGCCAATCAGCCAACATTGGCGGCAGATTGTTTGTCTATGGCCCTTCAGGGGCTTCCGAGAGCCGACGTCGAAGCGTCAGATCAGCGGACAGAACCTGTGTTGCAGGCCGCACTAGATAATGCGATTGGGATACTAGAGACACACCTGAGCAAACTTGCGGGCGACGAAGCGGGTAATCTTGAAGGTGCTCGTTGGCGGTTGCATGAAACCCGCGAACCGAAATGGCGGCATCCTGATCAGCGGCCAGAACGGTTTTTCCTCCCGGCACTTGACCCCAAACCCTGGTTTGATGCGGGCGATTTTCCCTGGGCGAAATCGCTAGGAGCTGCTGCCGCCAGCATAATTGAAGAAGTCAGGCGTGAAATTCGACCGGAAGACACAGTGCCCTATATTGGTGGACACACGGCTGAAAGCGATGACTGGAAGGCGCTTGCTGATAAAGATATATGGCGTGCTGTTCATCTGTACCGTGATGGACGTGCGGATGGGCCAATGGCCAGTCGTTTTCCGGCAACCATGGAAGCAATGAAATCCGTACCGCTGTATCACGGAGCATCCGGCCCACCAGAAGTGTTTTTCAGCTTGCTGGCGCCCGGCGGTCATATCCCGCCGCATTACGGCAAATCAAATGCCCGACTTACGGTACACCTGCCTCTTGTGGTACCCGAGG
This sequence comes from Alphaproteobacteria bacterium, assembly GCA_013372975.1. Classification (GTDB taxonomy): domain Bacteria; phylum Pseudomonadota; class Alphaproteobacteria; order Sphingomonadales; family Kordiimonadaceae; genus Kordiimonas. Next base: position 4,389 of record JABXIS010000056.1, on the reverse strand, counting down.
GGCAGTGCAGCCTGTGTGCAGGACATCAGGTACGCGTGCTCGAAGCCGGGCGAGTGGCCGTTTTTGACGATAGTTTCATTCATGAGGCCCGCAACGAAGCTGACAGTGTCCGCATCAATCTGGTGTTTGATGTGTGGCATCCCGCTTTGTCGGCGGAGGATATCAGCAGGCTTCAGAGGATGGGCGCGCGCTATGAAGAGTGGTATCGCGGACGCGGTCGGCGCATGGACTTTCTCGGTGTGCCGCTTGCGCAGGCAGTGCAGGCACAGGCACTCTATGAACAGGCAGAAGAACGGCTGCAGGCAGGCGGCGAAGCCGCACCGCGATTGCTACGCCAGATACTGGCCTTGAACCCCAATCACAAAAAGGCGTCCCGTTACCAGAACGCCCTTTCATAGCTATTACGGTCGGTGCGTTTACGACGGTTTGCGGAACTTGGCTACAAACCGTTGGCTGCTGTATCGCCCGGTCGCAAGATCACGGAACGGGATGTTCTGCGGGTCGTCGGGATTGGCAAGAGCATCTGAACTTCCAACATATTCAAAACCTGCCGCGGTCAGGTCAGTGATAGCATCCTGTAGCGAGGTACGGTGCCATGCCGCACTTTCGGCTCGTGGCGTGCCGTCAGGTGCCTGATGTTCGACAATCGCGATCACGCCACCGGGTTTCAGCATTTCCATGGCTTTGGCCCAATAGGCTTTTGAGCTTTCGGGCATGCCGTTACCGGTTTCCGGCGAATAATGCAGATGGTGGAATAGAAGGCCTATGAAGATCATGTCGAACTCACCTGCATGGCCATCAAAGTCAGTGATGTTACCTACGAAAGTTTCCACATTGCCAAGTGCTTTGTGGCGCGGCTCAACCGTATCCTTGATATTGGGCCAGAAACGGTTGCTATTGTGGGCATAGACCTTGCCGTCAGGTCCCACAGTGCGTGACATGATGGCTGTATAATAGCCGCGCCCTGAACCATGGTCCCACACGGTCATGCCTGGCTTTAGGCCCATAAAATCCAGAACCGCGATTGGATGGCGTTTGCCGTCCCATTGGGTTTCACTTGTCGGGCGCTCGGGTGCAGAAACAGCTGTTTCAATTGGTCCAGTAGCGGTAACGGCCGTTGCAGCGATAAGTGAAAGCGCGCTCACCATCAAGCCAGCCTTGAATTTTGCAGGGAAGGGCATAGTTTTTATCCTCTCACGTCGGTAATTATTGCGGCCTAGTTTGAGGTTGAGAGGGATTGGCATCAATGGCACTTTTGTTATAAGAGAGTCAGTGGCGTTCTTGTGGGTTTTAAATAACCACATGTAATATTAGGTTTTTTCCCATTGTTGTCATATGTGATGGTGCTTGGCAGTCACAGAAAATTGACAAGGCTGTTATCAGGCAAGATCGAGGAGGGGCATATGCAGATGCGTGCAGTTACAGACAAGGACCGGGCTGGTCTGATCGACCTGATCGGCGGTATTTTCAGCGAGTATGACGGTGTGATGCTGGAGCCTGAGGGGTTGGATGCTGACCTGCAGGCCTATGCCACCTATATGCGCGGCATCGAAGGCGAGGCCTTTGTGGTTGATGGTGAAGACGGTGGGCTTTTAGCCTGCGTTTCTTATGCACCGGTGGAAGGCTCTCGCTTCCAGCTCAAACGGATTTATCTGTCGAAGGACCTGCGCGGCTCAGGTATGGGGCTGAAGCTTCTTCATCATGTGGAAGACAAGGCCCGTGCCCGTGGTGCCGCCGAAATGGAATTATGGTCGGACACGCGCTTTACCCGCGCGCACCGCTTTTACGAGCGAGAGGGCTATGTGAAACAGTCCTACACGCGGGACTTGAACGATAGCTCCAACACCACTGAATATTGTTTTATCAAACTGTTATAGGCGCAAGGTCACCTACCTTATGCAATTCTTACCGATCTTGTCTTGATCGGGGGGCGGAACAGGCGTAAACCCGTATCTTCACTGTCAACGTTCCGAGGGGAGCCCGCTGCCAATCCTGGCATGCAAGGGCTGAGAGTTCGCCGGATGCGCGAAGACCCTTAGAACCTGATCTGGCTAAAACCAGCGAAGGAACGGAGCAACCATATGCCTGATTCAGCCAATACAGAATTTAACGTAACCACTGGTGCCATCTCTGGCTCCAAGAAGATTTATGTGCGTTCGGAAAACGACGAGAGCGTGCGCGTGCCGATGCGCGAAATCCACCTGCACCCTACAGCCAATGAAGTGCCTGTGCGCGTGTATGATACGTCTGGCCCCTACACCGAAGAGGGCGTGGAGATTGATATCTACAAGGGCCTCCGGGAACTGCGGAAAGAGTGGATTCTCGCCCGCGGTGATGTGGAAGAATATGAAGGCCGCGATATCAAGCCTGAAGACAACGGCAATGTGGAAGATAAATATCTCGCGCCCGAGTTTCCAGTGAAGAAACGCCCCCTGCGCGCCAAGGAAGGCAAGAATGTTACCCAGCTTCATTATGCCCGCAAAGGCATCGTGACGCCGGAGATGGAATTTGTGGCTGTGCGCGAAAACCTGGGCCGCAAGATACAGGCCGAGAAGCTCGAACGCTCGGGCGAAAGTTTTGGCGCCAATATCCCGGATTATATCACCGGCGAATTTGTGCGCGACGAGATCGCGTCTGGTCGTGCGGTTCTCGTGAACAACGTAAACCACCCGGAAAGCGAGCCGATGATCATTGGCCGCAACTTCCTTGTGAAGATCAATGCCAACATCGGCAACTCGGCTGTGTCCTCCTCCATCGCCGAGGAAGTGGACAAGATGGTGTGGGCCACCCGCTGGGGTGCCGATACGGTGATGGACCTCTCGACCGGCCGTAACATCCACAACACGCGCGAATGGATCATCCGCAATTCGCCTGTGCCGATTGGCACCGTGCCGATCTATCAGGCGCTTGAGAAAGTGGATGGCATCGCCGAAGACCTGACATGGGAAATTTACCGCGACACGCTGATCGAGCAGTGCGAGCAGGGTGTGGATTATTTCACCATCCATGCGGGTGTGCGGCTACCATTTATTCACCTTACCGCCAAGCGCGTCACGGGCATTGTATCCCGCGGTGGCTCGATCATGGCCAAATGGTGCCTGGCACACCATAAGGAAAGCTTCCTCTACACCCACTTTGAGGACATCTGTGAAATCCTCAAAAAATACGATGTGGCCTTCTCTCTGGGTGATGGTTTCCGCCCCGGCTCGATCGCGGACGCCAATGATGAAGCCCAGTTCGCTGAACTCAGAACCCTGGGCGAGCTGACCAAGATCGCATGGGAACATGACGTGCAGGTGTTTATCGAAGGCCCCGGCCACGTGCCCATGCACAAGATCAAGGAAAATATGGAGGAGCAGCTCAAGCACTGCCATGAGGCACCTTTCTATACGCTTGGGCCGCTCACAACCGATATCGCACCGGGCTATGACCATATCACCAGCGCCATCGGCGCGGCGCAGATCGGCTGGTACGGCACGGCAATGCTGTGTTACGTGACCCCGAAGGAACACCTTGGCCTGCCAGACCGTAACGATGTGAAAGAAGGGGTGATCACCTACAAGCTGGCGGCCCACGCGGCGGATCTTGCAAAAGGCCACCCCGCGAGCCAGATCAGGGACGATGCGCTTTCCCGCGCGCGGTTTGAATTCCGCTGGGAAGACCAGTTTAACCTGAGCCTGGACCCGGACCGTGCCCGTGATTTCCATGACCAGACGCTGCCGAAGGAAGCCCACAAGGTAGCGCATTTCTGTTCCATGTGCGGGCCGAAATTCTGTTCCATGAAGATCACGCAGGATGTGCGCGATTATGCCGCCAAGAAGGAAGAGGCGGAAACGGGCATGAAACAGATGTCGGAAGAATTCGCCAAACGCGGCGCTGACCTGTACCTGCCCGCCGATAAGGTTGACGCGGCGGAGTAGGTTTTACACTTACTGGTTGACGAGATAAAGAAGGCCGGGGCACATTGTCCCGGTCTTTTTCTTTGACGGGGGGAATTATGTCAGAAATGGAATTGCGCTCAGTTGGGTTCGGCCAGCTGCATGCGGGCACCTTTTTCAAAATCGGCTTTATCAGCAACCTGTTCTTCTGGGGTTTTTTGGGTACCTTGTTTGGCGTACTCGCGCTTGCCGGGGTTGATGTGGTCAAATGGAATAACGCCTATGTGTATGGCGTAGGCGGCTTGTTCACCGGGCTGCTGATCGGTGCTGTCTTCAGCCTGTTTGGCTCGATCATATTGATGTTAGGTGGTGCCTTGGGGGCCATGGTTGCCCGCCGTTTCACCGAATGGGAATTCACTATTCTGGTGCAGAAGCCGACAGCGGAAACAGCTGAGGCGGCAGAGTAGGACGGCCGCTCCAACGGTCACCCTGAACTTGTTTCAGGGTCTAT
>JABXIS010000026.1 GCA_013372975.1 Alphaproteobacteria bacterium | reverse complement strand
GGCGTAAACGGGTCAACTCTTCTGCTTTTTCACGGCGCCACTGGGCGACGCGTTTGTGGTGCCCACTTGTGAGCACCTCGGGAATTTCCCGACCTTCCCAGACCTGCGGTCTGGTGTATTGCGGATACTCAAGGAGCCCGCTTTCAAAACTCTCTTCGTCAAGCGTTTCGACTTTGCCCATGATACCCGGCAGCAAACGAACCACTGCATCCAGCATCACAAGCGCCGCAGGCTCACCGCCCGAGAGGATAAAATCCCCAACGCTTATCTCTTCCACGCCCCGGGCTTCAAGAACGCGTTCATCAACGCCTTCGAAGCGACCACACAGTAGCGTGACACCCCCTCGTTCCTGCCAGCGCTTCGCTTCGGATTGATCGAAGCGTTTGCCGCGTGGGCTCATGTAAACAAGGGGCCATTCAGGCTTGGCATCGGCACGCGCCGCATCAATTGCCTTACCCAAAATATCGGCGCGCATCACCATCCCCGGGCCACCGCCCGCGGGGGTATCGTCCACCGAGCGGTGCTTATCGCTCGAAAAATCGCGGATGTCCAGCGTTTTTAACGCCCAAAGCCCCTGATCCAGCCCCTTTCCGGCCAATGACTGACCAAGGCACCCCGGAAACATATCCGGGAACAGGGTCAGTATCTGCGCGGTAAAGAGCGGAGACATCATTCCGCACCTTCTTGCTGATCGTCAGAATCGCGTTCGCTGGTTTGGGTTTTCACCCAATCTTCGAAAGCAATTTCAACGAATCCGCCACGGATATCCACCACAGGCACAAAGACTTTTCGGAACGGAATGAAGGCATGGCGGCCAAGGCCCTTAAGGGGTTCCTTGAGCACAAGCTCGAGCAGGTCCTCTGCACCAAAATTTTCAACCGCCCGCACAAGCCCCAGCACATAGCCATCCGCATCGCGGGCTTCAAGGCCGATCAGGTCTGCCAGATAGAACTCATCTTCATCTTCCGCCTCGAACGCCTCGCGGGACACATAGATTTTTGTGCCCTTCAGCGCCTGCGCGGCTTCCCTGTTGGTGATGCCGTCAATCCGCACGATGAAGCCATCTTTCGCCTCACGCAAAAGCTTGATCTTGAGGGTTGGGCCGCCCGCGCCCTTGTGAAGGGCCGGATAGGCAAACAGGGCTTCAGGCACATCGGTGAAAGATTTCAGGCGCGCATCACCGCGCACACCATGCGAACCCGCAAAGGCAGCCACACAGATCCATCCATCTTCCACACCGCGCTGGCGGCGTTCATCACTTGCGTCAGCCATTGTTCCATCCGGTAAAGGCAGGCCTATCTATCGGCGCAGTGTCTATGCCGGAGCCGGTAAAGAGTCAAGAACTCAGCTAGTTCTGGTCATCCACATAGAAGACATGGCTGCCGATAATGGCGCTGACTTCAGCGTCAGCCAGAAACTCTGGGCGCTCAATGCCTTTGCTGTGATAGAAGGTGGCACCATCTGTGATATCCCACAGAAGGCCCATCTGGGCGAAAGTTGCTAGCCATTGGGCGCGGCGAAACTGAGGGTCTTTATCGGAAACGGCATCCAACTTGGGTTTGTTGGGATCGTTCCGGTTATTGGCTGAGAATTGATAGGGTTGCCGAGCGACACCCGACAATGAATCGGGAAAACGCGGATCGCGCTTGCGATTCATCATAACATTCAGGACAGCATGCATGCCGTCGTCAGGTTCGCCGCGGGCCTCACCCCACGCAACGCGCGCGGCCCATTCCACATTATGCTTCCAATAAAGCCATGCACCCAGATGGGCCATGAACAACAAGCCAATGGCCGCCAGTTGAAGCTTTGTCTTAAATTTCACGCGCTGCATATTTTACATGTAGGCAGCAGAATTCCCTTTTTCACCCCCAAAAGAAAAACGGCGCGCTGGTTGCCCGGCGCGCCGTCTTTAATTCTGTCGTAGCTGTTAGCTTACTCAGCAGCAGCTTCTTCAGCAGGTGCTTCTTCTGCTGGTGCTTCTGCAGCTTCCTTCGCCGCTTCAGCAGCAGCTTCGGCTTTCGCTTTTTTCTCTTCAGCAAGCTCTACAGCTTTCTGACCAGGCTTCGCTTTGTTTGGGTTGTTGCGAGTTTTGGCTTCAAGAAGACCAGCAGCTTCGAAGAAACGTGCTACACGGTCAGATGGCTTCGCGCCTTCACCGAGCCAGTGCTTCGCACGGTCAGCGTCGAACTTAACGCGGTTTTCGTCGTCTTTCGCGAGCATTGGGTTGTAAGTACCGATTTTCTCGATGAACTTACCATCACGGGAAGAACGGGAGTCCGCTACTACGATACGGTAGTAAGGACGTTTTTTCGCGCCACCACGGGCCAAACGAATTGCAGTTGCCATTTTATTTTCCTTTCAGATTCCCGGCACGCGGCCATTTGGGAATATTCTCAAGTTTGGTTCTATTTTCTTTCGAAAATCTGGTTCACGCTCTCTTACGAGAACAATTTGTCAAATCCGGGAGGAAGACCGCCGGGCATACCGCCGCCCATTCCACCTGGCATCATTGGCATCCGGCCTTTTTTGCCCATAGCGGACATTTTCTTCATCATCTTGGCCATTTGCATATGCATTTTCAGGAGCTTGTTTACCTCTGGCACGCTGGTGCCTGACCCCGCCGCGATCCGCTTCTTGCGGCTGGCGTTGATCATTTTCGGTTGCTTGCGCTCCTTCACCGTCATGGAAGAAATAATCGCTTCCTGACGTTTGAATACCTTGTCGTCCACGCCTGCATTCATGGCGCCCTTCAGCTTGCCCATGCCGGGCAACATGCCGAGAACACCTTTCATGCCGCCCAGCTTTGACATTTGCTGAAGCTGGGTGCGCAGGTCTTCAAGATCGAATTCGCCTTTGGCCATTTTCTTGGCCATTTTTTCAGCGTCTTCTTTTTCAATGGTCTCGGCCGCTTTCTCAACAAGGCTGACAACGTCACCCATACCGAGGATACGGCTTGCTACACGCTCGGGATGGAAATCCTCAAGCGCTTCCATTTTTTCGCCTGTACCCGCAAGCTTGATCGGCTTGCCGGTAACAGCCCGCATTGAAAGGGCGGCACCACCACGGCCATCACCATCCATACGGGTCAGGACAACGCCGGTGATTCCCACCTGCGCGTCAAATTCTTTCGCCACATTCACGGCGTCCTGGCCGGTGAGGCTGTCTGCAACCAGAAGCGTCTCGATCGGCTGGGTTGCGTCGCGAACAGCCACAACCTCGGCCATCAGGCTCTGGTCTACATGCAGGCGGCCCGCGGTATCCAGCATGACAACGTCAAAGCCTTGCAGCTTCGCGGCTTCCATGGCGCGGCGCGCGATATCCACAGGCATCTGCCCCGGAATGATCGGCAGCGTTTTCACGCCAATCTGTTCGCCAAGGATCTTAAGTTGCTCTTGCGCAGCCGGGCGGCGCACGTCCAGGGACGCCATCAGGACCTTCTTCTTGTCCTTTTCCGTAAGGCGCTTTGCGATCTTGGCCGTCGATGTGGTTTTACCTGAACCCTGCAGACCCACCATCAGGATCGGCACAGGCGGCAGGCCAACCGTGTTGATGGCGCTGGCTTCGCTGCCAAGCATTTCAACCAGTTCGTCATTGACGATCTTGACAACCTGCTGGCCCGGCGTAACCGACTTCAGAACCGATTGCCCAACAGCCTTTTCCTTGACGCGAGACACGAAATCCTTGACGACCGGCAGCGCAACATCGGCCTCGAGAAGTGCCACACGCACTTCCCGGAGCGCCTCGGAGACGTCCGATTCCTTCAGCGCACCGCGGCGCTTCAGTCCATCAAAAATACCACTCAGCCGGTCAGACAGGCTATCAAACATATGCAAAACCACCTTTGCAACGGTTCAGAATTCATCATCCCAAACAAAGACTTAACCAAACGATAAACGCACCAGTGGGCGAAACTCGCTGACTGGTGGGTACCCCAGAGCGTAAGTCGTTAAGGGCACATATGGTTGTTATCTTCCTGTGGGAAGCGCGCTTTACATAGGCACGGTGGGTAACAGAGTCAAGAAAAACAGCGCTTTATTACCTTGTGCCCGCGCCGTTTTAAGGGGCCAGCACTTTGGCGATGGTCGCCATCATCTCCCGTGTATCGATAGGCTTGCCAATATGCGCCGCCATCCCAGCCTGCAGATAGGTGGTTACATCTTCTTTCATGGTATTTGCCGTAAGGGCAACAATCGGGGGCGGTGACTTGGTTTTAGCCAGAATTGCTTTTGTGGCGGAAACGCCATCCATCACTGGCATTTGGATATCCATCAGGATCAGATCATAGGGTTCCGCACTGCCTAGCACTGCCTCAACCGCAGCCTCGCCATTTTCGACAAAATCAGCTGACCAATCCTGCTTTGCCAGAACCTTCTGGATCACCACCCGGTTGATCAGATTGTCTTCTGCCACGAGGATGCGCGGGGCCCTTCCATCTGCGCCAACGGTTGGCAGTGTGACTTCTTTTTGAGTTTGTCGTGCGGCCACTTCAGCTGGATCGGCCCTTTCAAACGGGATGGCAACCGTGAAGCGGGAACCTTTCCCCACTTCGCTGGAAACCTGTACGTCACCGCCCATCAAGGTGGTTAGTTCCTTGATGATCGAGAGCCCAAGGCCGGTACCTGCCTGATTTCGGGTGGCGGATTGATCAAGTTGCTCGAAACGCTGGAAAAGCCTGTTTATCTTGGAAGCCGGGATCCCTTCGCCGGTATCGGATACCACCCATTCCAGATAATGGCCGCCGGGGCCGTCCCAGCATGTAAGAGACAAGCCGATTTCGCCCCGTTCCGTGAATTTTACCGCGTTCCCGAGAAGGTTGAACAAAATCTGCCCCACCCGGACACTGTCTCCAACTACGGGCACAATTTTCTGCTCCGGTAGATGCACAGTCAGCGACAGGGATTTTGCCAAGGCTTGAGAGCGGATCATCTCAGCCATATCCCTTGTAACTGCCGCAGCATCCATGGGTTCGGGTTTCAGTTCAAACTTGCCCGATCCAAGCTTCGAATAATCAAGCACATCATTAATGATAGCCAGAAGATAGCCCGCGCTTTTTTTTGCCATGGAAAGCAGGTCTGACTGTTCCTTGGTAAGCGGTGTCTCACGCAGGAGATCCATCATGCCAACAACACCTGTCATCGGTGTCCGAAGGTCATGGGTCATATTGGCAAGGAAGCGGTCCTTGGCCTTGTTGGTTACTTCAAGATTCTCCGCCCTGCCTTCCAATTGTAGTTGAAGCTCGACCCGCTTTTGAATGGCGGGTGCCCGGGTAAAGAAGGCCGCCGCAGACAGCAACGTACACGCCAACGGCACAGACAGCACATCTATAAGGATTACATCCATGTGCGGGAGCGCATACAGATAGCAACCAAGACAGACAGCAACCAAAGCCAGCCATATACGCCACTGCGTTGTCACAATTCCAAACACGATGATTGCCAGCCCCGCGCTGAAGAACTGGTTTTTGTTCCCCGTCAGATACATATTCCAGAAAACATTGAATATTACGAACAGGCCCAAAAGCAGGGTCGCGACTGTGGTTTCTGATGGACCAAACACCCTGCGGCGCAGCGTAAGAAAAATGAACAGGCCGAACACCGTGGCTGCAACCGCCCCTGTCGCCAGAAGCGGGCCAACATCAGCCGGGAACCTTGTCATATAGGCGATGCTGCGCAAGCCATAATAAATAGCCAACGCCAAGCCAGCAACACGCATGTAATTCTGGGCAACCAGATTCATCTCAGACCGGACGTCGCCCGCCGGGAAATGCGCCTGTTCCTGCATTTCATCTGATGAATCTATATTGTTCACAAGGCTCTACCCCAGATCCGTGAGGCGTTCATTGTACACGCAGTGCGGTAATGCTTACAAGCAAGCTTAGCTATTCTGTTTTTTTTGAAGCTTCTTCGCTGATTACGCGGCTGATAGTGGCGCGCAACTCATCCATATCAATCGGCTTGCCGATATGACCTTTCATGCCGGCAGCAAGGTAGGCTTCCACATCGTCTTTCATGGTATTGGCCGTGAGCGCAATGATAGGGGGCGGGTTCTTCATTTTTTCGAACAGAACACCGGTTGCCGTCAGGCCATCCATAACCGGCATCTGTACATCCATCAGAACCAGATCGAAGGGCTCTTCCGTCTTGGTTACAGCCGCGACAGCGGCCTCGCCATTTTCCACGATCTGTACTTGCCAGCCCAGCTTCTCGAGAAGTTTTTCGATCAGGGCGCGATTGATCGGATTATCTTCTGCAACCAAAACCTTAAGGGGAAGATCAGGGGCTTTCGGCGGCATATCTGCCCCCTCATCTACCCACGCCATCGGCGCGCACAACGACGCTGGCACTGTAAACCTGAACTCAGTGCCCTCGCCGATGACACTTTCAACCTCCACAAGCCCATCCATCAAATCGAGCAATTCTTTGATGATCGCAAGGCCAAGACCTGTGCCGCCCTGCTGGCGCGTGACGGAAGAATCAAGTTGCTCAAATCGCTCAAACAATTTTGGAAGACGTTCGCGCGGAATGCCTGCTCCTGTGTCACGCACCGCCCAAGAGAGGTGATGTTGCCCCCCTCGCTGCTCCGTCCTCAACCTTACCGTCACACCACCTTTTTCCGTAAATTTGATGGCATTCCCAACCAGATTGAAAAGAACCTGCCCGATCCGGACGCCGTCTATCGTCACCCACAACTCCTCATCTTCCGGGAGAGACAGCTCCATTTCAATACCCTTGACCGTTGCCTGTGGCCGCAGCATTTCAACGATATCGCTCGTGATGGCAAGAACATCAGTAGGTGCTGGTTTCAGCTTGAACTTGCCAGATTCGAGTTTGGAATAATCAAGAATGTCATTGATGATGGCCAACAAATATCCGGCGCTGGTCTTGGCCGTTTCAAGAAGCCGCCCTTGTTCTTTCGTCAACCGGGTTTCACGTAACAATTCCATCATGCCAAGAACACCCGTCATCGGTGTCCTGAGATCGTGGGTCATATTCGCGAGAAAACGGTCTTTGGCCTTGTTAGCTGCTTCCAGCTTTTTTGCCTTTTCCATTAACTCATAGTCCAGTGTTACACGTTCCCGCACCACGGCGATCCGCGCCTGAAAAGAAAGGAAAGAAAGCGCCAGTCCAGACACAAGATAGAAGTAAAATGGCCGACCATCCGGTGGCCCCACCGTAACCAGAATTGCGGCATACAGCCCCACAATCAACGCCAACTGAGCAACCCAAACTCGAAAGTTGATTGTACCCAAACCAACAGCAATGGCGACAAAGGCGAAATTTGGCGTGAGTTCATTGTTGAACTTCATCACATATGCCCAACACGTATTGAATAAAAGCATCGCACAAAGCAGGAAGAAGCAAAGCTCGATAGCGGTTGCAGAAAAGGCACGCCGCTTGGCGTGGTAATAAAGCGTCCCCCCAATCCCTGCAGACAACAGCGCGAAACCACCAAGCTTCCCGCCCGCAACCCCACCGGGAGAGTATAAGAAAGCAAGTCCGCGCAAACCGTAGAACAAGGAAAACACCATGGCCATGGCAGTCAGATAGCGCTGACCCACTTTCGCAAGTTCGCGCGAAATCCAAGCCTGCTTCTCAGCTTGTTGATCCAGTTCCTCTTTAGCTATCGCCACACAAAACCTCTTCGTGCCGCCTTGTCCGTTGCTGCTGATGGCGCAAACAATCACATCTGCCCGCTAGCCTTGCGTGCTTACCGGTCATTATCCAGCGCCCTCTCCACCACCGCAAGCAATTCAGCCATTTGAATGGGTTTGCCAACAACAGCATCCATCCCAACTGCCAGATAGGTTTCAATGTCTTCCACCATCGTGTTGGCTGTAAGGGCAATGATTTTAGGAAAATCTCCGCTCTCTCCCACGCTCAGGATCTTTTTGGTCGCTTCGATACCATCCAGTTTGGGCATGCGGACATCCATTAGAACCAGATCGAACTTTTCTTCCCGTGCGGCCTGCACAGCCTGCTCTCCGTCGGCCACGACTTTGACATTCCAGGGATAGGCGCTCAAAAGCTTGGTAATCAGCATTTGATTCACCTTGTTATCTTCCGCCAAAAGAACGCGCAGTGGTGTCTCTGTAATTTTTGGTGCGCTCTCTTCATTCGCTGCTGTCCTTTTTTCCACAGGGCCAGCATCAACGGGCAATGTGAGAGCAAAGGAAAATATTGATCCCTGCCCCGGCACACTTTTGGCTGAGATTTCCCCGCCCATTAGGACAGCCAGTTCCTGGCTGATCGCCAGCCCCAAGCCTGCTCCGCCCTGATCTTTGGCACTGGAACCATCCGCCTGTTCAAAACGTCCAAACAAGCGTTCGATCTCGGCCTCTTCCATACCAACACCACTGTCCTCAACGGTAAATCTGAGAGACATGAAATCATCTGCAACTGGTTCAACTACCAATCCTATTGTCACGTAGCCTTTCGCCGTAAATTTCACGGCATTACCAACAAGATTGAAAAGGATCTGACCTATACGTACGTCGTCACCTGTCAGAGTAATCGTTCCCGTCTGTTCAACGGCGACAGTAAGTTTCAAACCCTTTTCGTCGGCAACTGGCTTCAACAGCTCGGCAACTTGACCAACAACCACACCTGGATCAAAGGCACGGGGTTTCAATTCGAGCTTGCCTTCTTCCATGCGAGCCAAGTCAAGAATATCATTAATCAGTGTCAACAATGTCTTGGCGCTGAACTTTGCCGCTCCGAGCAATTCCTGTTGCCCTGTATCCAGCGGGGATTTCTCCAACAGCTTCATCATCCCGAGCACACCGGTAAGAGGCGTTCTCAGTTCATGACTGGCGTTTGCAAGAAAAACACTTTTTGCTTCATTTGCCCGTGTGGCCTCTTCAGCTGCCTTGTTTGCTTCAAACATCAAGGAACGCGCCTCTTTGGCCTTGGCCGACAAGGCTTGAGACTTCGCCCGATTGGTAATGAGCAGACGTTCAATATTTGAAAGGGTCCGGTATCGTTGAACAAAACACAAAATACTCAACACCACGGTTGCCAAGCCCAAGAAGCCGAGATGCACCGTGTTCGGCCCAGCCAGCCCAGCTAGGCATAGGGCATAGAGGAAGGCTGACAAACCTATCAGCAGGCCAAAAACCCAAGGATTGAGTGTAATAAATCCGAAAGCGATCATGATCAGCACACCATTGGTGAGCTGAAGGCTATCGGAGGTTAATTCGACATGCAGGAACACCAGCACAATTCCTGCAAGAGCAGGGGGAAGAAATGCAACATGGCTCTGAGACGCCGGAATTCGCCCCCAACGGACTGAGAAATGAAGCAACAAGCTGAGAGCCGAAGTGATGCCTGACGTGAGCGCCAAGGGCAGCCGGATATCTTCCGGCAACACAAGTGCGTGGGAGACTGCCAGAAACAGATAATACACCGCCATCACAGCAGCTACAGTCCGCAACTGACCAAGATAAATAACGTTTAGCGCCCGCTGCACATCTTCAGCGCGCGCTGCCCGAACATCTTTTTGGCTGTCATCCGGCAGTATTACCGGCTCCTCTGACTGTTTCAGGTTTTGTGTTTCAGGCTCCAAATATCCGTCACCTTATGATCGCCCCCGCCAGAAGGTTGCTACATTTTCACAAAAAAAGAAAGGGCGTGAATGCGCCCTTTCCAACCCGTTTCTCTTTTAAGCTGAGTGGCTTAAGAATTTTTCGCGATAAAGGCGTCCACCTGTTCTTCAAGGATGGTCAGCGGCAGGGCGCCACCTGTCAGCACCAGATCGTGGAAAGCCTTGATATCGAACCTGTCGCCCAAAGCTGTCCTGGCTTTGTCGCGCAAACGTAGCATAGTCAGTTGGCCGATCTTGTAGCCTGTCGCCTGACCCGGCCAAACGATGTAACGCTCAATTTCCGTCACAACATCAGACATGGCCATGCCGGTGTTCGACGCCATATAGTCGATTGCCTGCTCGCGGGTCCATTTTTTGGCATGCAACCCGGTATCCACCACCAGCCTCACAGCACGGAACAGTTCGGATTGCAGCGCACCGATTTTATCGTCGTTGGTTTTCATGAAGCCCAGTTCCCAACCCACACGCTCGGAATAGAGCGCCCAGCCCTCAACATAAGCGCCATAATGGCTGAACTGGCGGAACTTTGGCAGGTCTTCTTGCTCCTGCTGCAGCGCAATCTGATAGTGGTGGCCCGGCACAGCTTCATGATAAGTCAGCGCGCGCATGCCGTATTTGGGTGTGCCCTTGATATCATACAGGTTGGCATAAAACTGACCGGGGCGGCTGCCGTCCATGGCTGGCGAGTTATAGTATCCACCCGGCGCACCCTGCTCCATAAATTCAGGCACACGGACAACCTCAACAGGCGCTTTTGGCTTCCTGTTGAACTGATCGGCGATGCCTGCGTCGATCTCTTCGATCATGGCTGTATAGTCGGCCAGAATTTGCGCGCGGCCTTCCGCTGTATCCGGATAATAGTGGCGCGCTTCATCGGCATAGCCGTTGATCAGGTCGGCAAACGGAATGCTCGTATCATAGCCTTCCGCCTTGAAGATATCGAGCATCTGCCCCTGAAGGCGCGCCACTTCCGACAGGCCAAGCGTGTGAATTTCTTCCGCCGTCATATCAGTGGTGGTGAAATGCTCAAGCTGGGTCTTGTAATATTTGTCACCCTGCGGGAACTTCCAGGCACCGGCATCATTTGTGGATTTCGTCTTGAGGGTAGCAACATAGGCCTGCAGATCGTTCCAGATTGGGTTGATCACGGAAGTGATCGCATTTTCGGCGTCTGCGAGCACATGCTCTTTTTCAGCATCGCTGGCGCCTTCGATGCCGTCCAGATTGCCTTTGAGTACCACATAAAGCGCGTTTTCCTTCGCATCTTCCTTCACAAAGGGAGCCAACTGGGCTTCGACCTTTTCAAGAATAAAGGTAGGTGGGATGATGCCCAGTTCTTCGCGTTTTTTCAGTTGCTCCATCAGCTGGTCGAACTGGGTTCTCGCCGCTTTCAGACGCGCGACATAATACTCCCCCTCCTCAATGGTTTGCACAGAATGGGTACCTGTCATGAAGGCCAGGAAGTTATTGTGCCAACCATATAGCTGCGTCAGCGGGTAATCGTAATAATCGAACTCGGGATGCGAGAGGTTTTCCTTCAGGCTGTATGCCATAAGGCGCTTGTTGAAGCGCTGCCCTTCCGTCAGGCCTGCGTCATCATACGACATCAGCGTATCGTAATCTTCCTGGATTTGGGCCCGAACTTCCATATCGTGCGCCAATGACAGGTCATCCAGCTCCGCATTGTGGCCCGTGATACCCCATGGCTCCAGCATCCTGAGGCTGCTCATGGTTTGTGGGCTATCAAGGCCCTGCTTCACGATCACTCTGGTCTGGAAATGGTCGAAACTGAAAGGTTTGAACCAGATCAGATTTGATACAAAAACTGCGCCCCCCACAAGCGCAATTGCGGCCACGCCGCCAAGTAATTTCTTCGCTGACATATTTGTCCTCCCTGCGTTTTTTATGGCGAGCAGCATACGCCATGAAAAGAAAGTCTCAAGACAAGATTTTCCAGCGTGAGCAGCCTAAATTTCGATTGTGCTTCACACTTTGGCTGCCAGCGGATATGCAAGGGTCAGGGAGATTAAGGGAGAGTATCAGGATGACCGATCAGGGGGCAACCACCGGGCAGTTTGAAGAAACGCGCGCACGCTACCAAACCATTGGCCTAGTGTTGGGGCCGATCCTGTTCCTGGCTGCCCTGTTCAGCCCGGTACCAGACAATCTGTCAGCTGAAGCGTGGCATGTAGTGGCACTTGCACTCCTTATGGGCACCTGGTGGGCAACCGAGGCAATCCCCGTGCCTGCCACAAGCCTCTTGCCGTTGGTGATGCTGCCGCTTTTGGGGGCCACCACCACCAGCGCGGCCTCATTACCCTATGCAAAACCGGTTATCTTCTTGCTGCTTGGCGGTTTTCTGGCCGCCATGGGCATGCAAAAATGGAACCTGCACCGCCGCATTGCCCTGAATATTCTTGCCCGCGTGGGGGACCATCCGGCTGCTCTGATCGCAGGCTTCATGGGGGCAAGTGCCCTTCTGTCCATGTGGATTTCCAACACCGCCACAACCCTGATGATTGTGCCGATCGCCATCACCGTGGCCCAAACCATCCTGCAGGAAAAGGCGGGCGGGCACCGCTTCACCATCGCCCTGTTGATCGGTTGTGCATGGTCGGCGTCCATCGGCGGCCTTGGCACCTATATCGGCACGCCTCCGAACCTGTTTGTGAAAGCCTTCATCGAACAATCCACAGGCCGTGAAATCCTGTTCATCGAATGGATGATGTTCGCCATTCCCGTCGTGCTGGTGATGGTACCACTGGCGTGGGTAGTGCTCACCAAAATCTGCTTCCCGTTTGACGCCCGCCTTGCCACCGGCGGCGCTGAAGTTGTCAGGCAGGAGCTGGACGCCATGGGCCGCGTCACAACGCCTGAAAAACGTGTCGCTTTGGTGATGATCACAATGGCCTTGCTCTGGAGCTTCCGGCAGGTGCTGGTGGATATCGAGTGGCTGACAAACCTTCTGCCGTTTGTAGCGCGGCTGTCCGATATGCATATTGCGGTTGCGGCAGGGCTGGCGATGTTCCTGATCCCCGCTGGGGGCGAAGGCAACAAACACAAGGCAATCCTGAACTGGGAAAGTGCCGTTCAACTGCCTTGGGGTGTGATCCTCTTGTTCGGCGGCGGCCTCAGCCTTGCGGCCGCCATTCAGGCCACCGGCCTTGCCCAGTGGCTGGGCACGCATATGTCCGGCCTTGCGACAGCCCATCTGTTTGTGATCATTCTGGCGATCGTTGCCTTGGTCATTTTCCTCACGGAACTTACCAGCAACACTGCCACCACCGCCGCATTGGTGCCTGTTCTGGGTGCGTTGGCGACCACCGCCAATATCGATCCGATCATGCTCGCGGCACCCACTGCCATGGCCGCAAGCTGTGCCTTCATGCTGCCTGTCGCCACCGGGCCGAATGCGGTCATCTTCTCAACCGGGCACCTGCAGGTGCCGGATATGGTGCGTGCCGGCCTGTGGTTGAATGTGATTGGCACCTTCGTGGTGGCGGCGCTGTGTTACAGCCTCCTGCCAATGGTGTTTGGCTAATCACGCCATATATCAGAGGTCGCATCCACGCAGGGGTGGCAGAGGAAAACATCATTGTCTTGCTCAAGGGAAGCCAGAAACCCGGCGCGCTGGCTTTCTGAAAATCCTGTTTGGGTGCCTTCGCCAACGAGCGCCTGAATTTCGCTTGAATGCGGGCGTCGGTTGCCGCGCGGTAGCCTTGCCGTGTCAGTAGCGGCGTCAGCCATCCCTATAAAATCCATGATGGCCGGGCCCGCATCCCGCCCTAACAAATCTTCAAGCACGCCAAATCTGGTTTGCCGACCCAATCCACATTGTTCAACCTGACGCAACAGCGGAAGCCACCGCCCCGCATCGGGCCCGATCGTGCCCAGGTAGGACTGAAAATCACCAAGCAACCCCCTCGGCACCCGAAATGCATAGGCGGATTCGAGAAACCTGTCCGGTCGCCGCACAATGAAACGAAGCTGAATGTCAAACTCGTCCGAAAGAGCATGCATCGCTGACAGGAAATTTCCGAAGTTTGGATAAAAGCCACGCTCACGTACGCCGGGCATCAGCCCCAACAGCAGTTCCTCACTGATCAGCACCCTGTTTGCACGCGTCTTACGAAGCATGCGTTTCACAAGCCACAGGCGAAGGCGGGACGTTAGCCCTTCAGGTCTATAACGATATAGAAGCCGGAGTTGCCGACCCGAAAGCCATCCGGCCAGATCCTCCCGCAGCATGATGGTTGTGCCTGTCGTTTCAATGGCGGCGCGCTGCTGCCGGATCAGGTCCTGTGTGGCGGTTGATGCGCAGCGGTGAAAACCTGCATGGATGATGACCGTCTTCTTCATACCCACCACTGCCGCATTCCTTCTGAAATTCTGGCTCTCACACACAGAAATCCATAGACTCTGCGCCCCCACACCCCATATAAGCGGCTTCATGGAAAAAGGCCAGCATATGCGCCCGTTCCTGAAGATGCATGGACTGGGCAATGATTTTATCATTCTGGACGCCCGCGAAGACAATTTCGCGCTGGCGGACGATACCGTGCGCGCCCTGTCTGACCGCCGCCGTGGCATTGGCTGCGACCAGCTTATTGTGCTGCGAGAGAGCGCACGCGCCGACATCTTCATGGAAATCAGGAATGCCGATGGCAGCCGCGTAGGTGCTTGCGGCAATGCCACCCGCTGTGTGGGCCAACTGGCGCTGGATGAAACCGGTAAGGACACGGTGCTGATTGAGACAGACGCGGGCCTTCTTTCTGCCAAACGCGCCGACGCTGGCATCAGCGTGAACATGGGCCCAGCCCGCCTGGGATGGGACGAAATCCCGCTGGCACGCAGCACCGATACAACAAGCGCCGAATTTGCCATGGGCCCCATGTTCGGGCCCGGCTGCGTGAATATGGGTAACCCGCACGCTGTGTTTTTTGTCGATAACGCCGACGCGATTGATCTGGCCTATTGGGGCCCAAAAGTGGAAACCGCTCCCATGTTCCCCGAACGCGTGAATGCATCAGTGGCGACAGTCAATGACGGTGTGATCCGGCTGCGCGTCTGGGAACGCGGTGCAGGCATCACCGATGCCTGTGGCACCGCAGCGTGCGCAAGCGTTGTGGCAGCCTCGCGCCTTGGCCTCGTGGACCGCAAAGCAACCGTAATGCTGGACGGTGGCCCGCTCGAGATCGAATGGCTCGAGGACGGCACTGTCCAGATGACCGGCTCTGCCACGCTTTCTTATCTGGGCGAGATCGCAATATGACCGGCGAAATGAAAAAAGAGCCTGAAATCGTTACCTTCGGCTGCCGCCTGAACGCCTATGAAAGCGAAGTCATGCGCCGCCATGCGGAAGACGCGGGCCTTGATGATGTGATCATCGTGAACACCTGCGCGGTAACGGCGGAGGCCACGCGCCAGGCACGGCAAAGCATCCGCCGCATGAAGCGCGAGCGCCCCGACACGCCCATTATCGTTACCGGTTGCGCCGCGCAGATCGACCCGACGCAATTTTCCAAAATGGATGAAGTGGCCACGGTGCTGGGTAACGCCGAAAAGCTGGAAGCCAAAAGTTTTGTCGGCCTTGGCCGCGCGGGGCTTGATCTTTCGAATGCGCCGCGGGTTCAGGTGAATGATATCTTTTCCGTGAAGGAAACAGCAGGCCATTTGATCGACGGTTTTGGCGAACGCGCCCGCGCGTTTGTGCAAATCCAGAATGGCTGCAACCACCGCTGTACGTTCTGCATCATCCCCTACGGTCGCGGCAACAGCCGATCCACGGGTGTGGGTGAGGTGGTGGACCAGATCAAACGTCTGGTCGATCGCGGCTTCAAGGAAGTGGTGCTAACGGGTGTGGATATTACAAGCTTTGGTGAAGACCTGCCGGGCACGCCAACCCTTGGCACGCTGGTGCAGAAAATCATCAAACTGGTGCCGGACCTGCCTCGCCTGAGGATCAGTTCGATCGACAGCATCGAGGTGGATGAGCCGCTTTACGATGCCATCATCCACGAGTCACGCGTGATGCCGCACCTGCACCTGAGCCTGCAGGCTGGTGACGATATGATCCTGAAGCGCATGAAACGCCGCCACCTGCGGGGCGATGCCATCGAATTCACCAACCGTGTGCGGGCCGAACGGCCAGATATGGTGTTTGGTGCTGATATCATCGCCGGCTTCCCCACAGAAACCGAAGAGATGTTCCAAAACAGCCTGAAGCTTGTCGAGGAATGCGACCTCACGTGGCTGCATATATTCCCTTATTCGGAGCGCGAGGGTACGCCCGCTGCCAAAATCCCGAACAAGGTGCCAAAGGATGTGCGCAAAGAGCGCGCCGCCCGCCTGCGCGCCGCTGGCGACAAACGGGTGGCTGAGCTGTTCAGCCGCGCCGAAGGCAAGTTGGCCAACGTGCTGGTGGAACGCACAGGGCACGACGGCCACGCCATCGGCCACTCGGAACAATTCATCCCGGTGGTGATTGAAGCTGCCGCCGAGCCCGGTGATATTGTGCCCGTACGCTTGACGGCACGTGATGAAAACGCCATGTCTGGCATCAAGACCTAACATAAGCCTGCCTGAGGAAATATCCGTGAGTGAGAAAAGAAGCTGGTTCCAGCGCCTGACTGGTAAAAAAACTGAAGCGGAAGCACAACCAGCACCCGAAGCGCAGCCAGAAACTCCGGAAATCGAAGAAGCGCCGGCAGCTGAGCCTGTCCCGGCACCAGCGCCCGCGCCCGAACCCACCCCGGAGCCCGAGCCAGAACCTGTTGTTGAAGCCACCCCTGAGCCAGCGCGAGAGCCGGAGCCTGCTCCATCGCCAGAGCCTGTGGCGGAAGACAAACCGGCTGAAAAGAAAAGCTGGTTCCAGCGCCTGAAAGATGGATTGCGCAAATCCACCAGCGCTATTTCAGGCGGCATTGCGGATATCTTCACCAAGGGCAAACTGGACGACGATACACTTGAGGAACTGGAAGACCTTCTGATCACGTCTGACCTTGGCGTGGCCGTGGCCGCGAAACTCACGGGAACGCTGGCGAAAGACAAGTTCGACAAGGAAATCACCGGCGACGAGGTGAAAGAAGTTCTGGCCACCGAGGTTGAGAAAATTCTCACGCCTGTTGCCAGGCCTCTGGACGTTAACAAAGGCCACAAGCCACACATTATCCTGATGGCGGGTGTGAATGGCGCCGGTAAAACCACCACCATCGGCAAGCTTGCCAAAAAATTCCGCGAGGAAGGCAAGAGCGTGATGCTGGCGGCGGGCGATACTTTCCGCGCTGCAGCTGTTGAACAACTTCAGGTGTGGGGGGACAGAAACGGCGTGCCGGTTGTGACGAAAGAGATCGGGTCTGATGCCGCCGCCCTCGCCTATGAAGCCGTTGACCGCGCGCAAACAGAAGGCACAGACGTGCTTCTGATCGACACAGCAGGCCGCCTGCAAAACCGCGAGGAGCTGATGGCCGAGCTGGCCAAGGTTGTGCGCGTGATTGGCAAGAAGATCGAAGGCGCCCCGCATGATACAGTGATCGTGCTCGACGCCACCACGGGCCAAAATGCGGTGCATCAGGTGGAAGTGTTCCAGAAGCTCGCGAACATCACCGGCATTATCATGACCAAGCTGGACGGGTCCGCCCGCGGCGGGGTTCTGGTGGCCTGTGCCGAAAAATTCGGCCTGCCGGTCCATGCTATTGGCGTTGGCGAAGCGATCGAGGACCTGCAGCCCTTCGATGCCCGCGAATTCGCCCGCGCGCTAGTGGGCATTGAAGACTGATCAATTTTCTTGCAACCCCGTCGCTACCGTGCACCATTGTGAAATCAGATGGGGGGATCACATGCTTGGATATGTAAAATACGGTGGCTACGCCATTTTCTTTGGATGGCTGATCTACAAAATATGGGATCGCTTCCAAAGCCATACTGCGATAGGTGCAATCCGAAATCTGGACTGGCTCACGGACACTCCTTCGGAACAAAGGCCTGAGGAAATCAGCAAGCAAGAACTGTATGATTTCGCACAGCACTATATTGGCATGCTGCGGGGCGTCTTTTCCCATCCAAGCCGACAGAAGCTGGATGAACTGAACAATATTCTGAAATCACCGCACAATCTTCATGATCAGCTTTGGTATGATATGATGCTCAAGCTCGCGGGCGCTTATCAAAGCTATCCACCGGAATATCGGGCATTGGTGGCGACCATCATCCAAAAATCACAAAATCAGACTCAGCTATATGCGGCCTTCCGTCTCGCCAGTTGTTTCGAGGGTGTACCGTGGCGCCTGTCACGAAGAGCGGAGCGCCTTGAAAAATCCGGCGCAATTGAATCGGCGCAGAGAAAAGCTGCTTCGTTGCGATAATCAATCCCACCTTGACTTAGACCTCACATAGGGCGCACAGTCGCGCCCGTTGCATGCGCTTGGCCCTTTTGGGTGTTGGTTCCGCCAACAAGGGAAGATGGTGAAAATCCATCACAGCCCCCGCTACTGTAACCGGGACGAACAGGCCACAATGCCACTGGCGAAAGCCGGGAAGGCGGCCATGTTCGGGTGATCCGGAAGTCAGGAGACCTGCCTCGCGCCTATAAACCATGTTCCTCGGGTGGAGGGCAGGCATGGTGGTGGCGCCATTGGGGCCGCCCCTTTGTCAGCACGCGGCTTTGCCGCCTTTTTCCCATGGAGCATTCCTCTTTTCCCTGCGCGGGTTGGCGCACTTTGGAGAGACAGAATGACATCCGATCGCACAACAACACCAAAACTATCCCCCCGTTTATCTGCTTTAGCCGTCCTTATATTGGGCGTGGCCCTGACCCGGCTGCTGCCGCACCCACCCAATTTCACACCGATATTGGCCCTCGGGCTGTTTGGTGGTGCCATGTTTGACCGCAAACATCTTGGGTTCGTGGTGCCGTTGGCGGCCATGCTGATCAGCGATCTTTGCCTGGAACTGATGTTCGGGTACGGCATCCACGGCCTGATGCCGGTGATATATGGCCTTGTTGCCCTGTCCACCGTGCTCGGTTTCCTGATGCGCGGAAAGCTGGGCATTGCCATGGTCATAGGCCTCGGCACCGCATCCAGCGCCCTGTTCTTTCTTGGCTCAAACTTCGCGGTGTGGCTGGGTAGTACAAAATACCCTCAAACCCTTGAAGGGCTTCTGGCCTGCTATACGGCGGCGACCCCTTTCTTCCAAAATACCCTTTTGGGCACCTTTGCCTACGCTGCGCTGATGTTTGGCGGATGGGCCATCGCAGAAAAACGCATCCCTGTACTTGCCAATACCGGAGCACCCGCATGAACCAAACCCGCAAGAAAAAAGCTGTCTTTTCCTGGAGTTCCGGCAAAGACAGCGCCTATGCCCTCTATAAGGTGCTGCAGGCAGGCGAATTCGAGATTGTGGCCCTTGTTACCAATATCGCGGAAGAACGCGGCCGGGTGAAAATGCATGATGTGCGGGAAGGCATACTGGACGCCCAGCTTGCCATGATTGGCCTGCCGGTCGTGAAAGTGCGCATCCCGAAACCGAGCCCCAATTCCCTTTATGAAGAACGCACGGCAGAAGCACTCACCCCCTTTATCGAGGACGGCGTCACCCACATGATTTTTGGCGATCTGTTTCTGGAAGACATCCGCGCCTACCGGGAGAAACAGATGGCCGCACTGGATATAGAGTGTGTTTTCCCCCTGTGGGGCCGCAACACCAAAGACCTTGCCCATGACATGGTCGTCGCGGGGCTTGAGGCCACCATCGTATGCATCAACCCCAAGGTGCTTGCGCCTGATTTCGCGGGCCGACGTTTCGACCGTTCACTGCTCCGGGACCTGCCAGAAGGGGTCGATCCCTGCGGCGAAAATGGCGAATTTCATACGCTGGTAACTGCGGGGCCCATGATGAAAGGACGCCTGAATATCACGGTTGGCGAAGCCGCCGAGCGCGATAATTTTGTTTTCACGGATGTCACCTTACGGGAAGCGGAAACCGCCAATGTCTGACTTTCAAATCCCAAACGGCCCCGAGCGTATCGTGTGCCTGACTGAAGAACCCACAGAAATCCTTTATACGCTGGGCGAAAGTGATCGCATCGTGGGCATCAGCGCCTATACCAAACGGCCGCCCGAGGCCAAACAAGACAAACCCGTGGTGTCAGCGTTTGTGGGTGGCAGTGTGAAAAAGATCAAGGCGCTTGAGCCTGACCTGATCATCGGCTTTTCTGACGTGCAGGCCGAGCTGGCAGGCAAGCTGATCAAGGCCGGGCTGCCTGTGCTGATTTTCAACCAGCGTACGATCCAGGAAATCTTTGAGGTGATCGTATCCATCGGCAATCTGGTGGGCCAGAAAACAGCCGCGCGGTATCTGGTGGCATCCTATATCGAACGGATAGCCACTATCCGCGCACGTGCAGCAAAACTGCCGCGGCGCCCCAAAGTATATTTCGAGGAATGGCATGAGCCTATGATCTCTGCCATCCGGTGGGTGAGCGAACTGATCACCATCGCGGGCGGGGATGACATATTCAGCCATCTTTCCAGCGGGCGGGCATCGAAGGAGCGTTTCGTCAGCACACATGATGTGGCCACAGCACAACCTGATATCTATCTGGCCTCATGGTGCGGTAAACCCTTCGACAGGCAAGAAGCGCTCAAGCGATTTGAAGGGCACAGCTTTCCCGCGCTTGAGAAGGACATGATCGTCGAGGTGCCTTCGCACATTATCCTGCAGCCGGGGCCCGCCAGCCTGACGGCGGGGCTTGATTTTCTGGAAGCCACCATCCAGCGCTGGGCCAAGACCATCTAGGCGATTACGCTTGTGGCAAATCGGCCGCAAGCGCCACCACCCGATCCCATGCGGCTATCACGTCATCCCGGCATGTGTTCACCTGCCCCGCCTGGAACCGGATCACCGGCCGGCCATCCACCACCGTGCGGGTGAGATAGGTGAAACCGTCGTCATTCACCGCGGTAAGAAGCCGTTCCGTCAGGATGTCAGCCTCTTCGGCCTCACACCCGATCGGGCAATAGCGGAAGCTGATCAGCGAGAGGTTTGGGCCGGTGACCAGCTCGAAATCATCAGCGTCACGAACGACTGCCGCGAGGTCTTCAATCCAGGCCACATGATTACGGATCATGGCCTGCAAACCTTCAACCCCCTGAAGGCGGATCACAAACCAAAGCTTCAGGGCCCGCATGCGGCGGCCCAGCTGTACGCCCCAGTCGCGGTAATCGGTCACCGTGGTGCCTTCACGGGTTTCCAGATAAGCGGGCAGGATTGTCAGCGTGCGTACAAGCGTGTCCTTGTCTCGGACAAAATGGGCACTGCAATCAAACTGCACCCCCATCCATTTATGAGGGTTGAACACAAAACTGTCTGCGCTCTCAACGCCGTCCAGCAAGTGCCGGAACTCGGGGCAGATCATGGCGCTCCCGGCCCAGGCGGCATCCACATGAAAATAGGCCTTGTTTGCCCGCGCGATCACGCCGATGGCCTTGAGGGGGTCGGCCGCGCCGACACTGGTGGAGCCAACCGTTGCCATCACAAGCGCCGGGATGATACCCGCCTTGCGGTCTTCTTCCATCATGGCCGCCAGTGCCTTGGGCTGCATGGCATGGTCTGCATCCGTGGCCACAAGACGGATCGATGCCTTGCCGAGCCCTGCCATCTTGACCGCCTTTTCAAGCGAGCTGTGCGCTTCGGCGGATGTATAGAAAGCCAGCTTGGGCGCATCCCCGAGGCCTGTTTCATTTACCTGCCAGCCTGTGGCGCGCTCACGTGCGGCCAATACGGCGCAAAAAGTAGCAGAAGAGGCCGTGTCCTGGATCACGCCGC
Organism: Alphaproteobacteria bacterium; assembly: GCA_013372975.1. GTDB lineage: Bacteria > Pseudomonadota > Alphaproteobacteria > Sphingomonadales > Kordiimonadaceae > Kordiimonas. The sequence continues at coordinate 88,789 of JABXIS010000026.1, read as the reverse complement.
TCCACTCAGATGGCAGCAGCAACATGGTTTTCAGCCAGTCCATCATGGCCTCTTCCAGCTCGGTCGCCGCCGGGCTGGTTTCCCACAGCATGGCATTGATGCCCAGGGCGCTGATCAGCATCTCAGCCAGATGAGAAGCCGGATGCACGTTCGCGGGAAAATAGGCAAAGAAACGCGGGTGCTGCCAGTGGGTAACGCCGGGCATGATGATAGACTGGAAGTCCTGCATCACCGCTTCAAAACTTTCGGGGCCAACCGGTGGCATGGCTGGCAGCTGGCCGCGAACCTCGCCGGGTTTCACCTGCGCACGCACGGGATAGTCCTTCACACCATCCATATAATCGGCGATCCAGTCGATAATCTGGTGGGCATTCTCACGAAAACTCTTGCTGTCCATATTCTGGTTCTTTCAGTTCTTTGCAGGCTGTGATGTCCGGATCAATATTGACCCTCAGGCCCATGCCATACAAGAGCAGGGCCCAAAGGGGACAGATATTTATATTCATGGCCAACATGACCATCCGTCATATGCCTTGGCCTGCAATCTCAGATCGATACCAGTTTGATCCAGCAGAAAAAGATTGCCCCCTTCCCCGAACACGGGAAAGAGGGCTTGCAGTAAGTAGTAAGCTTGACGCTATTTTTGTGAAACCCTGCCAAAAATGTGGGACATGTCCCCCTGATAGGATTTGGTTTGCGGTTGATGGCAGGCGAAACAGTCCATGCCCTTAATGACCCCCTGACGTTTGCTGTTCAGCACCATGCCTTTCTGCATCCATGTCTCCATAGTGGTGTTGGCCATATGGGTTGATCCGATGCGAGCATAATGGGGCACACCCAATTCACCCCCCTTGCCCGCATTGGGATAATTGGGGCAGGCGCCGGCAGCATCGGCCTCGTCATAGGTGAAACAGCCTTGGGTGACCGCGCCGTTCCCAGTGGCACCATTCATCAGCCATTCCATGCCCACCAGTTCATAATATTGCCATTTGGAGGCAAGGCTTGTCGGGAAATTGCTGCGCACGCTTTGGTTAAGGCAGGCAATCGCTTTACCGTTATCGAGGCCAGGGGCGGAATCCGTGCAAACATCGCTGCCGGCCGGAAGCGCCCGGGTGCGGCAGATATTCACTTGCAACCAATCGTCCGCGGTATCCCCTTCAGGCGATGTCAGGCAAATAGGCTGGGTACCATTCAATAACCCTGGATAGGTGCACAACTGGCCGGTGCCACCCGCCGCGATATAGGACGCATAGTTGAAATAGCTCCAACCCGTTTGGTCCTTCAACCCCGCGATATTCTTGTTGACGTTCATGCCACCAGCTGGTGTCTGGGCAATCGGATTGCTGCCGCCACCCACACAATCGGGTGCATTGCCCATATGTTCAAAAGTAGCCCAGATAAATTCTCCGTGCCCATTGGTTTTCTGCACCAGATGGAAACCCACAAGGCCCCATGACCCACCGTCATCATCTGTCTCGCAGTGCATGATATCGGTTGGGCAAGCACCGTCCGTGGCGGCGCCAAAATTCCGCCACGCGGTTTTGATCTCCAACGCGCCCGGTGTTGAGGTATCTCCCCCCTGGCTGGGCGGCAGCCAGACACCACCCGAATAGCTGTTGGCGTTGAACGCTGCGACAGCGGCATCCAGCCCGGTTTTGGTATAAAGATTGTTCGACGAGACATGGTCAAAGAAGGATTTATTGACCCTGATGTCATAGGCGGTGAACTGATTGTTCGCATCCAGAAGTTCAAAGCCATCGCCTGCTTCTTCCAGATTTTGAACATTTCGGAATTCGCCTGCGCTTAATGCGTTATAACCACCCGGCCATGTGGGTGCCCCGCTTGCAGGCAACAGGTCATACCAAGGCGCCATTCCCATGAAGCGCGGATGGCCGCTACCGTCATCACCAACAAGATACAGGAAGTTGTTCACAGCAAACTGGTCAAGGAGGCAATTGGTATCGGGCATGGGTTCGCCCGGGATGCCCTGTTCTGTTGTATTCCAGAAGCTGGACCCGTCCACTGTGCGCCCGTAGGCCGTATTTGTGCATTCCGTGGGTGCTGACCCGACCGCCGCCCACGTATAGCCCGTCTCTGCCTTGGTTTCAGGCTGAAGCATAAGAACTGCAGCGATGGGTACAGCCAGCACCGGCAGTGCGATCAATTTAACGTATCGAGAAATTGCCATGATAATTAGCCCCTTGATTGCAATGACATCAGGAACTCGAAACAGCGATTGAAAACTGGATCGCGAACAATTTATTCGCGTATCTAGCCATATTATAAAAGTTATGGTTGTTCAATATATAAGCATTAGTTGTATTGCGTATTTAGACGGCAGGGCCCCTTCGGGGCATATTTTTTGACATCTTTGTGAATTGCCGAAGCCCCCTGATTTTGTAATCTGCCGCCAACGATGGGAGGCCATAAAATGACATCAACAAAACAGAAGATCTTGGGCGCCATGCTGGCGGGCTATTTTATCGCGGGGCCAGCTGCGGCCGACATGAACGCCGACAAGGACGCCATCACGGCAGTCGCGCTGCACTATATCGAAAGCCAGCACACGCCGGACAAAAACCGCATGGGCAAAGCGCTCCATCCAGACATGAAAAAACGCACCTACTGGCACAAAAAAGACGGTTCCGAATATGTTATGGAAACCAGCCGCGACACCATGTTATGGGTTGCTGAAAACTACAATAAAGACGGCAAGGCATTCCCTGAACACCCCCGGAAAGACATCAATATACTTGCACTGGACGGCCGGATCGCATCTGTGAAACTGACCGCAGATGACTGGATCGACTATATGCATCTGATGAAGTCAGACGACGGCACATGGCAGATCATCAATGTTCTGTGGCAGTTCCACGACCATGCGCAGCATGTGGACCGCTAGGGCCCACGCTGCTTGTCACATGATATCGTCTAGTATCTGAAGCGCGACTTCGAGGGCCGGGTCCCGCCCGGCTTCCAGGGCTTCCGCGCCAAACGATTCTACCACCAAATGGGGCGGTATGCCCGTGCGGCCATAGCTTTGACCAGTGCTGTCCAAATATTGTTCGTTCGGCAAGGCAAACAGCCAGCCGTTCGGCAGGATACGGGGCAGCATATCAGCGAAAGCACCCCGCGTATTTTCGCCCACACGGGTAACTTCAGGCGTGCGGCCCATCAGGGCCATTGTGAAGGTTTCGCCTGCGCTGATGGTATCGGGCCCGGTCAGCAACACCAACTCGCCCAAAAACTTTTCCTGCACGGATGACGCTTCCACGACCGTATCCCGCGGCTCGATCCAGACAATCTGACCATCACGGGTTTCTGCCACCGCCTGCTTGGCATAGGCGGTATAATCCACATCAGACATTCGCGCGGCCAGCGCCAGCGCCAATTTATCAGAGCCACCAAAATTATCCCGGATATCAAGCACAAGTGCCGCCAGACCATGTTCGGGTGCAAAGATATCATCAAGGGCGTCTTCAAGGGCTGTGAGGTTCGCTTCAGGTGAATTCTCTGCCGAATAATCAGTGAAACCACCGATACGCAAATAACCCACGCCGGGCTTCAAATAGGCATAAGCCAGCATGCCCTTGGCGTAGGTCACCAATTGGTTCTGAAGATAGCTGCTTTCAACGATTGAGAAGCCCTTCTGCCTGTTTTCTTCAGGCACTGAGGCTGTCGCCCCTTCGGCCCCGAAATACATGGCATCAAGGGAAGGCGCCACCAGCGCCACATGGGAATCCTGCAGTGGCCCGAGGCGGCCTGTGAGCGCTTCAAATAACCCCGCTTCGCTGGTATCGGGCGCGATGGCCCCAGGCCAATCAATCGCAGCGAAAGGGTAATTTTCCTTAAAGGTTTGCACAAAAACCGACGCCACAGCGTTCACCCCACCAGCTGGAGCGGAAAGGCATTCTTCGGGCAACTGGCTCTGACGCTGTGCGGTCATAAAAGTATTTGTATCGGTGCGATGGAAAAGGATAGCGCCCTCCTCTCCTGCATAAACTTCCATCTGCGCGTCAATAAAACCGGGAATGGAAACAGGGAACTGACCGAGCACCGTCGAACGTTGCCCCTCCTTAAAACGGCCGGCAGCTAGCGCGCTTTTCAGACAACTGATCGATGTCTGTTCATAGATAGCAACCTCATCGCCCCGAATATCAAACAGATAGCCATAACCTTCTGTTTTCCAAACGCCGTCAACGGCACTGCCTGCCCAGCCCGCTATAGAACACGAAAGAACAGCTGCCGCGACCGGCATCACAATAGTTTTAAGCACGCAGGAATTCCCCTCAGTTTTCACGGGCAAACCTAGTGTTGATTTTTTGGAAATTCAATCCCGAAAGGGCTAGTTGTCATCGCTTCTTGGAATAGCTACCATCATCAGATAATAGGCCGTAGTACCGATACTGAGGAGCAAGAAAAAGGCCACAAGGCCGAGCCCCACATAAACCTGATTCCAGGCTGTCTCAATCCGTGCCTTGCTAAGCGTCACGCTAGATACAAACCCTGGAATGAGTTCCCGTGACAGAACTTCCAGATTTATCAATGCTTCTGTATCGTCAACACGCACCAGTTGGTCGCGCTCGCGAACAGTTTCGTTGTTACCCGCTAGCATCTGAAGCTGCTGGAATTTGTCGCCATACTGTTCCAGCGTTTGCTTGATCTGCGCCAGCTGCCGGCGTTCTTCCACCGTGATGATTTGTCGTTCCAGCCGGGCCATGGCCTCCATGGTTAGGCGATATGACGTTGCCGTACGTTCCCGATAGTCTTCGGTGCCGCGAATAACATAGTTTTTGAAATTATGGATAAAACCGCCATAGCCCATGGCGCGCTCAAGTTCCGCCAGGCTCACGGCTTTCTCGACGGCGCTTTCCGCCCCGCGTTCCCAATGCAGTTTCAATTCACCAAGTTCGGTAAACAGGCCCCAGCACCAAGCCATAAGCCAGAAATTGAGACCCAGCATGGGCACAAGCAAAACGAACAGTTTCACACGTCTGCGATAATTCTGTGTCAAAGCGGTACCCTTTACCCAAACCAATCCGCCCCCACAGCCGGATGAAACTATCCATTTGCATAGCAAGTAACAAGGGATTGTTACAAACTATTACAAATGGTGGGTATCGCCCTCACCGCTTACATGGCATGCAGACTTCACAAATGCGGAGCACGCTTCAGACTCGCCATCGGGCGCAAATATCTGTATAAGCCGCCGCAAATGGCGGCATACTCCGCAGTTGCAGGACAGTTGAACACACATGAACACACACACTTCCAAAGTTGGTTTTGTTTCCCTTGGTTGCCCAAAGGCGCTGGTGGACAGCGAGCGTATTCTCACCAAGCTTCGCTCTGAAGGATATGAGATCGCCGCTGAATATGAAGGCGCGGATGTGGTTGTTGTAAACACCTGCGGCTTTATCGACAGCGCCAAGGAAGAAAGCTTCGCCGCAATCAAGGAAGCCATGAACGAGAACGGCAAAGTGATCGTAACTGGCTGCCTGGGTGTGGATGAAGGTGCTGTCAGGGAAGTGGTGCCAGGCGTTTTGGCCGTCACCGGCCCGCATCAGTATGAGCAGGTGGTGGGCGAAGTGCACAAAGCCGCGCCACAGCCCCATGATCCCTACACCCATCTTGTGCCGGAAAGTGGCCTCCGCCTCACACCGCGGCATTATAGCTATCTGAAGATTTCGGAAGGCTGTAACCACCGCTGCAAATTCTGCATCATTCCAAGCCTGCGCGGTGATCTGGCAAGCCGCCCGATCCGCGCTGTGCTCCGCGAAGCTGAAAAGCTGGTGGAAGCCGGCACACAGGAACTGTTGGTGATCAGCCAGGATACATCAGCCTACGGGCTTGACCTGAAGCACCAGACAGAGATGTGGAAAGACCGCGAAGTGCGCGCCCATATGACCGATCTGGCCCGCGAGCTGGGCAATCTGGATGCATGGGTTCGCCTGCATTATGTATATCCCTACCCGCATGTGGATGACGTGATCCCCCTGATGGCGGAAGGCAAGATCCTGCCGTATCTGGACATTCCGTTCCAGCACGCAAACCGTGATGTGCTCAGGGCCATGCGCCGCCCGGCCAATGAAGCCAAGGTGCTGGAACGCATCCAGAACTGGCGCAAGATTGTGCCTGAAATCGTGATCCGCTCCACTTTCATTGTCGGCTTCCCCGGTGAGACGGAAGAGCAGTTCCAGTATCTCTTGGACTGGATGCAGGAAGCGCAGCTGGACCGCGTGGGTTGCTTCAAATATGAGCCCGTCGAAGGTGCCGCCGCCAACGAACTGCCAAACCCGGTGCCCGAAGAAGTGAAGCAGGAACGTTGGGAACGCTTCATGGAAGTGCAGGCGAAAATTTCCGCTGAAAAACTGAAAGATCGTGTGGGCCTTGAGATGGCCGTCCTGATCGATGAAGTCACGGAAGAAGGTGCGGTTGGCCGCACCTATGCCGATGCCCCCGAAATTGATGGCCAGGTGCACCTTGCCGGCGCGACAGAGCTTTCACCCGGCGATATGGTGATGGCTCATATCGACGAAAGCGACGATTATGACCTGCATGGCCATGTGGTTGCCGACGAAGACGACGAAGGCGACGACTGGGACTGGTAAGCCTTACGCGGCGATCCCCAAAAATCCAAAAAACGCCGTTAGTGCAAAAAGAAACCAATGTGGCAGGCGCGTAAAGCGCTGGCCAAATTGGCGGATCACAAGCGCACTTAGCACCGCCAACATGGCAGCCATCGTTGCACCTGCTTTTGCCAAAACCATCTCTGCTGGCGAAAATGCAGCCAAAGCGAAGGCAGCTGCAACCCCCAGATACAGCAGGGTAAACGCATGCCAACAACCATAGAGCACTGCTTTCACTGTCTGGTTCAAATCTCCTGACGCCAGCATTGGTCGGACGACCCGCGCACCCCCGGCAACACAGTGAAAAGCAACCGTAATCAGACACAGACCAGCGGCAACTGCAAAGAATCCGTTCATGTGTCGCTCATCCTTCCCGATAACCAAGGAGTCACCTTAACAGCTCTTATCCAGCGCTAAAGATGGCACGATGTCGCATCAAATATATAGTTGACAAAATCAAATATATATTTGACCATGTCATATATATTGAGTCACGGAGCTCCTATCATCATGCCACACGATACATTGCCGCAGGTTCTTGCCGTTCGCCGCTTCAACCGTTTCTACACCAAGCAGTTTGGCCTTTTTCAAAATCACATGCTTGGCAGCCCCTATTCGCTGGTGGAAGCGCGGGTGTTGTATGATCTGGCAAATCACGCGCCCTTGACAGCCAAGGAAATCGCCTGCGATCTGGCGCTCGATGCAGGATACCTGAGCCGCATTCTCAAGCGGTTTGAAACAGACGGCATGCTCAAGAAAGAACGCAGCGCCGAGGATGGCCGCAGCCAGATTTTGTCGCTCACCGAACATGGTATGGATGAGGCACGCATGATGGCGGCCCTTGCCAACGATCATGTGGGTGCCATGCTAAACCACCTGGATAGCGACGCCCTTGAAAAGCTGGTGCGCGCCATGCAAACCGTTGAAGAAACGCTGGACGGCAGAAATCAAGAACGCGCAGCCATCATCCGTAGTCACCGGGCGGGCGATATTGGCTGGGTTGTGGAAGCCCATGGGCGCCTTTATGCAGAGGAATATGGCTTCGATGAAAGGTTTGAAGCGCTGGTGGCCTGCATTGCAGCTGACTTTATTTCGGATTATGACCCCAGGCGGGAGCATTGCTGGATCGCGGAAGTGGATGGACAGCGGGCAGGCAGCATCTTTCTGGTGCGCGAAAGTGACAAGGTTGCCAAGCTTCGCATGCTACTGCTGACCCCCGAGGCGCGGGGCATGGGCCTGGGCAAAAAGCTTGTGGCAGAATGCCTCTCGTTCGCGCGCGCGGCGGGCTACGAAAGCGTGGTTTTATGGACCAAACCCATTCTGTCGACAGCCCGGCGCATATATGAAAATGCCGGCTTCCAGCTGGAGCGTGAAGAAACCATCACCGAGTTTGGCGTGAGCCAACAGGCGCAGTTCTGGCGGCTGGACTTCTAGGTCACCCGGAAGGTCAGGCTATAGCGTTTATCACCCGTGAGCGGGTGCTGGCCTGCAGCAAGCGCTTTCACACCGTGATAAGCCATGCGGGACGCACCGCCCATCACCAGCACATCACCATCTTGCAACAGGATATTGATTGGCTTGCCGCTGCGGCTATCACCAAACAACTGAAACGTGGCTGGTACACCGATCGATACTGTCACGACAGGCCAGCGTCTGTCCCGCTCGTTTTTATCCTGATGGGAGGAAAGCTTGAGGCCCGGCGCATATAGGTTGATCAGGCAGGCATTGGGGTGATAGCCGGGGAATCCGCCTGCCTCCGCTGCCTCCGTCGCGATATTTGCAAGCTGCGCGGGCATCGCGGGCCAAGGCAATCCGGTTTCGGGATCGTCGGGCCGATATCGGTACCCACCTGGGCCAGACGTCCAGCCCAACGCGCCGCAGTTGGTGGTGGCCACCTTGATGATGTGGCCGCCCGGGGTGATCTGGTTGCGAAAGGGGGCATGCCGCGCCACCTGTTGCATCAACTCATACACCGCGCCACTGTCGGCAAACCCGCGTAGCAGAGTAACACCATCCGAAATGGTTTCGCTTTTGGGCCGCAGGCTATCGAACAGGTCAGCCACCCCCATCACCGCGCATCATGGAAGATGATGCCAAGGGTGTATCTTTCCCCGCGCGTAATCTCGCTCACACCATGACGAAGCTTCACCCTGTGATATCCCCGGCTACCCTGACGCGGCCGTTCGTTCACAGCAAAGATGACTGCCTGCCCCTGCGAGAGTTGCGTCACATGCCCAACCGACTGCATGCGCGGCCGGTTTTCCACCAGCATGAAATCACCGCCGTCAAAATCTTTGCCGGGGTTCGATAAAAGCACCGCCATCTGGAATGGAAAATAGCGATCGCCATACAGGTCCTGATGCAGGCAGTTATAATCACCCACACCATATTTCAGAATTAAAGGCGTGGGGCGCGCCTGCCCTTCCTTGTGGCACCCCTCCAGATAATCAGCCAGTTGGCCGGGGAAGTCTGCCACGAGCCCAAGGCGCGATGCCCATTCGTTGGCGATACGCGCCAGATGGGGATAGGCCGCTTCCCTCAACGCCTGAACCGGATCAGGCAGCGGATACCGGAAATATTTATATTCGCCCCGGCCAAAACCATGGCGCGCCATATGGATATGGCTACGATAAAAATCATCACGCGCATACAGGCCTTGCAGCATGCTGCATTCCTCAGCACTGAAGATTGGGCCGGTAACGGCAAACCCTTTCTCAAGGATTTCCTGTCCTATGTCCTCCCATGGCAAAGCAGATATGACGGCCTTCGAGTGTGTGGCATCACTGTCGAACGTTGGGCGCATTTAAAAGGCCTCTCCTGTTTTGAAAGCATGCCCTGTCATCGCGCCAACAGCACCGTGATGTCAAACATCGGGGCACATCAAGGTCCGCTTCTGGCCAATATGACTGGCCTTGAAAATCCCCTCCACGCACTATATTCAGGCATTGGGCGCCACATGGTGTGGTGGCCTTACATAGCTTGTACTCAGGGCAGGGTGAAATTCCCGACCGGCGGTATACCCCCCGAAAGGGGGTTAAGCCCGCGAGCGCCCATCACACCCGTGGTGGGGTCAGCAGATCCGGTGAGAAACCGGAGCCGACGGTATAGTCCGGATGAGAGAGTGGAAGCCGTATCCTCCTGCCCATTGGGGCGGGGGCATACATTCTGGTGGACGCAGCAATTTTGCCGCGGCCTTCAGACTTCTTTTCATGCCCTGGTTCCTGCGCCTCTTGATTTGGAGACATTCAGTGAATCAGACCACAGCAAACCAGCTCACGCTCGCAGAATTCGGTACGCCGGAAGAGCGGGTAGCATGTGCAGTCAAGGCCCTTCAGGCCGGTGAGGGCATCGTTGTGATGGACGATGAAAACAGGGAAAATGAAGGTGATGTCATCTTCCCTGCCGATACCATCACGCCAGAACAAATGGCGTTATTGATCCGCGAGGGCACAGGCATTGTCTGCCTGTCCATGACAGCAGAAAAACTGGACAGCCTAGCCCTCCCACAAATGGTTGCCGACAACAGCTCAAGCATGGGCACCGCCTTCACGGTTTCAATTGAGGCCAAACACGGTGTTACCACCGGGGTGTCGGCCACAGACCGGGTGACCACAATTCGGGCGGCAACTGCCTCGGATGCAAAACCAGGCGACCTTGCCCGCCCCGGCCACGTGTTCCCCTTGAGAGCGCATCCGGGTGGGGTGATGGCGCGCGCGGGCCATACCGAAGCTGCACTTGAGTTTGTCACCCGCGCCGGGCATTCGCCCGCTGCAGTCCTGTGCGAAATTCAGAAAGCGGATGGCAGCATGGCACGCCTGCCAGACATACTCAGCTTCGCCAAGGCGCATGATATTCCGCCTGTCACGATCGAAGACCTGAAAGCGGTACTTGCCCGCGAAGCAGAAATGGCGGCCTGAGGCTGAGCGAACCGCTAAAAAAAGCCGGGTACTGACAAAAGGAAGATACCGGCAAACAGTATCCACTGCGGCATATGCAGTGGGTGCTGCTTTTTCCAGAAAACCAGCAACACGTTCCACACGCAAAAGGCCAGAGCAAGAAAACTGAACAGAACTGCTATCTCTGTGGACTGGGGCCTGAACGCCGACCAGCCGTATCCCGCGGCCATTGTCGCCAATACAATGGAAACCATATGCCAACAATAATAGTTGGTATACTTTGCAACAGCGCGCATATCACGAGCCTTCAGCAAGGGCGCTGCAATTTCCCTACCGCCCAGAAAAAGATGCAAAAGCGCCGTGAAAGCCGACGCCATTGATGCAGCTAAAAAGAAATTGTTCATATGCCCCACCATATTTCATTTGATATGGCACCAACAAATATAGCAAGGCAGGTCAGGCGCAAACACCACACACCAAAGTGCGCCTAAATACCGCAGGGTATTCCTATTGGGACGATCGGGGCAATTCGCTCTCTTCAAACTCGGAAGAAAGATCGACCATTTCATACTGGCCACTTTCCATTAGCGTTTTATATGCGTCTTTTATACGCGTGCGAATTTCCAGCGGAACCTGGGGCCCGCTAGCGAGGTAAAACCCACCATCGCCCCTTAGCCGCATAACAGGCTTGGTCAGCCGGGGATCATAACCTGCCCGACGGCGCATTCGTTTGTTGGCAGCAAGATCACTGATATATATGTCAGCTCTACCCGCCAAAACCATTCTGAAGTCCCCATCTTCGGCAGTCATGATTGGCGTGATGTTTTTCACCGGAATGCCGGCGGATGTTAATAGCTCACATGCCAGATCACCGGAAACACATGAGGCTGTAAACACTCCGGCAGCAAGGGCTTCAGGGGTCACTTCCCGTGTTTCCTCTCGCCTGACAAAAAGATAGTAGTTGGTGTCAGACAGCGGCACCAACCAATCATAAACATGTTCCCGCTTGGGTGTCCTTGTAAGTGTGTAAATCAGGGCATTGTGCTGGGTTTGCACAAAGTTCACTGCACGCGCCCATGGCACCACACGTATTTCGTAAGACAGGCCTGCTGCATCAAGTACCTGGCGAACTTTTTCTGTGGAAAAGCCGCCGACAGTTCCGTCAGGTTCTGTGAAATTGAAAGGGGGATAATTTTCCGTATAAACAACCAGATCAGTTGCAGCCAAGCGAAAAGGCGCAGCGCACACACTGAGCGCTGCAACAATTATCCTGGCTATTGATAATCGTCGCATGTCCCACTATCCCTGCCAGCTGGCCCCACGTCAGCAGGCTGGAAAACGGTATCATGCGATAGTTCAACAAAGAGTTAACAGCTTATTTACACTTGTACTGTCGCAACAAGCCTGCGGACCAACAAGAGCCGATTACTAGCCCCCAAGACTATATGGCCCACCTTTTTCAATAGCGTTTTTGTAGGCGGGACGTGCCTGCATCCTCTCAAGGAACGCCTGAAGGTTCGGGTAAGGCGCCAGGCCGCCACGCACATTTGCCGCCTCCAGCACAAACAGCAGCTGGGCATCGGCACCTGTGAAACCGTCTCCCACAAAGAACGGCCGATCGCCAAGGGCCGCCTCCATAAATCCAAGATGGTTCGCGATTTCGCTCATGATACGCGGCGCAAGGGGCGCTGCCGCTTCACCGAGGCGGCTGGTATAAAGGGCGAGCATCAATGGCAACATGGCAGACCCTTCCGCAAAATGAAGCCATTCGACATAGGTGTTGTATGCGGGATCATCCACCGCAGGCCCGAATTCACCGTTGCCATATGTCCGCACTAGATAGTCAATAATGGCGCCCGATTCAGCAATCTTGAGATCGCCGTCCTCAATCACCGGTGACTTACCCAAAGGGTGAACCTCCTTCAAGGCCGCCGGTGCCAATCTTGTTTCCGCATCCCGGCTGTAATGGATAATTTCATAATCGAGCCCCATCTCCTCAAGAAGCCAGATAATACGTTGGGAACGAGAGTTATTCAGATGATGAACACGGATCATGGGGTGCCTTTCTGCTTACGGAGTACATCAGTGAAGGGTAGCGCATTTTTTTGTTTTGCAAGGCCTTGATGCTCTTGCAAATTCCATTTCACCACACATTTGATTGTGATATTTTCGGACCGCTTGGGATTGTCGAATGGTTCGGTTCATCCCGCCCAATATGGAAGGCACACGCACCAATGAGTGCTCAAATCGAAGACTATTATCCTGCCGATATTTTCAATCGCATCAAAGAATTTGCTGACACCAAAGAAACACCCTTTCTGGTGGTGGACACAAAGATGGTCGATGCCGCCTATGATGAACTGCGGAGCGCATTTCCGATCGCAAAAGTATATTACGCGGTAAAGGCCAACCCGGCACCCGAGATCATATCACTGTTGAAAGCCAAAGGGTCGTCATTCGATATCGCTTCCATCTACGAGCTGGACCGAGTGCTTGAGCTTGGTGTTTCGCCAGACCAAATCAGCTATGGCAACACCATCAAAAAAGCCAAAGACATCCGCTATTTTTACGAGCGCGGGGTGCGCCTGTTTGCGACTGACTCGGAAGCTGACCTGCGCAACATTGCGAAAGCCGCACCGGGTGCGCGTGTGTATGCCCGCGTTCTCACAGAAGGCACCCACACGGCAGACTGGCCCCTGAGCCGCAAGTTCGGCTGCCAGAACGATATGGCCATTGACCTAATGATTCTGGCGCGCGACCTGGGGCTGGAACCTTACGGCATTTCCTTCCATGTGGGGTCCCAACAGCGGGATATCGGCGCATGGGACGCTGCCATTGCCAAGGTTGCCAACATCTTCGAGCGCCTGCGCAGCGAAGACGGCATTACCCTCAAGATGATCAACATGGGGGGCGGCTTCCCCGGCAACTATGTGATGCGCGCGCATGACCTCAAGGTCTATGCGGAAGAGATCACACGGTTCCTCAAGGAAGACTTCGGAGATGATATGCCCGAAATTATTCTGGAACCAGGCCGATCCATGGTGGCTAACGCTGGCATTCTCGTGAGCGAAGTTGTGCTGATTTCACGGAAAGCCCGCACGTCGCTGCATCGCTGGATTTTCACTGATGTCGGGAAATTCTCGGGCCTTATCGAAACGATGGATGAAGCCATCAAATACCCGATCTACACCGAAAAACAGGGCGAAGTGGAAGAAGCCGTGATCGCAGGCCCGACGTGTGACAGCGCCGATATCATGTATGAGGACAGCAAGGTTTCTCTGCCCCTCAATCTGGCGATCGGCGACCGCATGTATTGGTTCTCGACCGGCGCATACACCACAAGTTACAGCGCGATTGAGTTCAACGGCTTCCCACCCTTGAAGGGCTATTACATCTAGAATGGTCGGGGGCGGCATAACCGCCCCGGCACACGCTCAGGCGGCAGGTTGCAATGCACCAGGCCGCCTTTTTCGTGCGATTACCACCTCAGCCACAATCAGGTTTGGTACCCAGCAGAGAAAGGCGATAATTGGATAGGCCTCCGAAAATGCCATGCCAAAACCACCCAGAAAAAGCGGCAGATATATCCTGAGCGTGACGGCTGCAAGCGTCAGCGCGAATGACCGGATCATCCACTCGCGGTGCGTGTCAAACCTTCTGGCGCGCGCATCTGCGTAGCCGAAACTGGTGGTGACAATCCAGGCAATAGCCAACCCCAGGAACCCCGCCATCGCCACGCCCCCCTGATCGGTACCGAGCGCCAGAAACAGCCCGCCGACCCCAGACAAGAGGCAAGAAGCCACATAAATACGCCCTATCCAGCGATGGATTGCGGGTTTACGCGCCCGAAACGCGCCCAGAAACTGAAGCCCGCCGATAGCAAGAGCAAGCGGCCCGAATGTAAAGTGCAAATACATCGGTACGGGCCGTTCGGTAAAGTGATGTTGCATGGCGCTGTTGTTAACCACTTCCGGTATAAACACCAATGCCCAGCCATAGAGGGCAACGGCACAGGCCAGCAGCATCATGATGATCCAGGAGATTTTTTTCATTTTATCCTCGCAAATTTATGCTGTTCTTTTCTGGAACATTGATACGCATGCGAGGGAATGCAAAAGGCAAGTCGCCTGTTTGCAGGATTCTGTCGTGAAATTGCCGGTCCTGCCCTAAGGCCTAGTCCTTCGCCAGAAGATAAATGGCAAGCGCGCGCTTTTCTTCAGCCGTCAGATCATATTGGGGCATGGGGCCGGGCGGCACTTCAAGGAGACCTGTAATCCCCTCAATGTCATAACGCTGCGCCAAAGCCTTGAGCTCCTTCACCTGCACACCGTCTGCCGCTGATGCGGGGTCATGGCACGCGGCGCAGCCATTTGCTGCGAACAAAACCGATCCCGCCATTGTCATAACCTGCACTTCAGCGTCGGTTACATCAGCCAGCGGGTGAGGCCGCTCATCGTTCAAGGCTGTCTCTTTGCTGGCAACCATATCGCCCCAACTGATGCGGTAGATGGCACCGGCATAATCGTCAGATACATAGATCGCGCCATCAGGTCCCTGAACCATATCCACAGGACGGCCGATCACATCGCCATCCTTCTCAAATCCAGCCAGAAAATCTTTCTGCTCGACCGTACCATTCGCACCGAAATGCAAGGACACCACCTTATAACCCGCGAGCGTGCTTCGGTTCCACGATCCGTGCAAGGCGACAAGCGCCGCCCCTTCATAGCCCAAGGGCTCAAGCCCCGGCGTCAGGAACCTGATCCCAAGCGGCGCACGGTGTGCCCCAAAGCCATGAACCAGCGGTTTTGAAGAGGCGATCTCTGCCTCATGCCCTGCCCCATAGTCAGGATCAGGCACCTTGGCATCATAGGCATAAGGCCAGCCATAGAAGGCACCCTCCTCGATCAGATTGAGTTCACAGTGCGGAGTATCATCCCCCAACAGGTCCCGGCCATTATCTGTGCCATACAGGTGGCCTGTTCCCGGCTGCCAATCAAACCCCACCGTATTCCGGAGGCCCCTTGCAAATATTCGGGCACCGCTGCCATCAGGTTTCATGCGCACCATCGCGGCACGATAGGCATGGTCTTCGATGCAGACATTACAGGTTGATCCCACTGTCAGATACAGCATGCCATCAGGGCCGAAACCAATGGTACGGGTGCGGTGATTACCGCCGGGCGGGATGCCGTCCAGCACCAGCTCCACGTCACCGACAGCGCGTGCCTTGGCGTCGAATCGGGCGCGAACAATACGACCCGTTTCGGCCACATACAGATAGCCACTTTTGAGCGCCAAGCCGTGCGGGATATCAAGGCCGGACATCAGGACCGTACGGCCATCTGCCATACCGTCATTGTTTTTGTCGGCGTGCAACAGGATCACATTGCCTTCTCGCATGCTGGATACAAGGATATCGCCCTCGCTTGTTACCCGCATCATCCGGGCATGGGGCACATCAGCGGCGAAAACCCCAATCCGGAACCCTTCAGGCAGCGTGAAGCGGCTTTCAAGCATGTCTTTAGTGGGGGCTTCGACCTGCGCACCCGTGAGGAAATCCCAAAAGGGCCCTTTTGCGACAAAATTCTTGGGCCAGAACAGCCATGCTCCCATCAACACGATAGCCAGTGTGATCCCAAGCCCGACAAACATCTTTCTGAGCATCTGTTCCTCCCCGCTTTTCCGCATTCAGGCTAGCGGGCGATGATTGCCATAGCAATCTCTTATGCGGCTTGACGAAATTGAGATGGGATACCACCATGCTGCCAGTTTTTGTCAGTACTCATCGTTATGGTGTTCATTATGAAACGTGCAGACCGCCTTTTTCAGATCGTAAGCTTCCTGCAGGGCCGCCGGATGGCGGTGACGGCGGAACGCATCGCCGACGAATTTGATATCAGTGTACGAACTGTGTACCGCGATATACAGGACCTGATCACAACAGGGGTGCCCATCAACGGCGAGGCCGGCGTGGGCTATATGCTGGACAAAAGCTATTATCTGCCGCCCATGACATTTGATGTGGAAGAGCTGGAAGTGCTGATGCTTGGGGCCGCGATGGTTTCTTCATGGACTGACCATGACATGAGCGTTTCCGCCCAAACCCTGATCCGCAAGGTTAGAAATGCGCTCAGCGAGCGGGACCGCGAAACTTTTGAAGGCATTGCGCTTTTTGCGCCGCCATCACGCGCACGCCTGCCGTGGAATATCAATTTCTCGGATATCCGGCGGGCGGTACGAAAAAAACAGAAATTACATCTTCTCTATGGCGACGAACTGGAACGTAGCACTGACCGTACGGTCAGGCCCCTGTCGCTGATGTTCATAGGCCCTATCTGGATGATGCTGGCCTGGTGCGAGCTGAGGAAAGATTTCCGCCATTTCCGGCTGGACCGGATCAAGGAAGCCACGGTGACAGGTGAGCTATTTGAAGACACACCCGAAACCGCGCTGCAGACCTATCTCGATAGCATGGGCTATTGCGACGGCCTCAAGAACTAACGCCTGAAATTAATAGAAGGTCGTCGCACCCTCAACCTTCGTCCAGATACTGCGCCAGACTGTCAAGACACATGTCCCATCCATTGATGTGGCTGGCACGCGATTCCTCAGATGGGAAGTGGGTGTGCGTCAACTTCATCTCCGTTCGGTTCGGCGAGATCTCACGGAAATCCAGTTCAACGATACTGTCGTTGGCGATATGGGAATTCCAGGTGAATACGATCCGGTTATATCGATTGATTTCACGGTATTCGCCGTGCATGCAGGGATCACTTTCATGCAAATGCATGGTCAGCTCCCAATGCCCGCCAACCGTGAAACTGTTTTTCACCGTGCTTGGCTTCCGCGCCATCTGATCAGCAAAAAACCAGGCTGACATAACCTCTGGCTTTGACCAGGCGTCAAACAGTTGGCGCTTGCTGCAGGGCATAACTCTTTTGATGATCACGGGCGCATCAATCATTTCCGTTCACCTCGCCCAGATATTTCTCAAGTTCATTCAACCGGCCTGACCAGAATTTCGCATGCATTGCCACATAGCCCGCCACATCCTTCCAGACATCAAAGTTCATATGGCAAAAGATTTGCCGCCCCTGCCGGGACTTATAGAGAAGCCCCGCCGCCTCCAGAAGCGCGATATTCTTCGAAGCAGCGCTGAAGCGAAGACCGGCACTTGATGCCAAATCGCCAACGGCCTTCGGGCTTTCCGCCAATGCTTCCAGCATTCTGCGACGCCGTGCATCGGCCAGAGCATAAAAAACGGTATCCAGATGTGTTTCATTTTCCATAATTAGAAAATAAAACAAGAAAACCGATATCGCAATTATAAAAATACATTATATTTCATTTTATTAACAAATTTGTATATTTTCAATTTATGTCTTTTGATCACATGCTTTCACGCTAAAATCCTTGAGCAGATCGTCACAACAGGAGGAAACCATGGCGAATATCTGCTTAACTTTTGGCACTAAAGCTCCGATGGAGAAATTGACTCACGCTATCCGATCTCTGGACGGCCTGGCCGCATGGTGGACAGGCGGCACAAGCGGTAATCCCAAAAAAGGGGGTGAAATTGCCTTTCGCTTTGGCGACGCTGGCGGCTTTGATATGCGGGTCGAGAAAGATAGCGACAACCATGTTCTTTGGGAATGTGTTGGCGGGCCTGAAGCGTGGCACGGCACCCACATCGAATTCCAGATCGTCCCGGAAGACGCCCATACCCAACTGATGTTCAGGCATATTGGCTGGAAGCAGGAAGATGGCTTCTTCCATCACTGCTCGATGAAATGGGCAACCTTTCTGCTCAGCCTGAAGGAATATGTGGAAAACGGCGTGGGCCACCCCTTTCCCAACGACATCAAAATCGAAGCCACAGGCATGTGAAGCCAATAACAAAAAAGCCCGGCAACGCCGGGCTTTCCATACTGTTTCAGTCAAGTGAAAGCTATTTCACTTCCCAAGTCTGGCCAGAATACATCAGGTCTTTCAGGGACCGCTTGCCCTTTTGTGCTTCCACCTGCCCAAGAACGGCTTGCGTGTAACTGTGATCTGCCTGGGCAGCATACAGCACACCCATCACAACCGGCTCGCCAGGGTTTGCACCCAGCTCACCCAGCATGATAGCAAGCTGGCGGTTGCTCTCGTCATGGGTCAGAAGATCGTCTTCTGTGATACCGTTTTCGCCGATGATCACCACCTCAAGGCGGAAGCTGGACGGATTGAAGCGGATGCCTTTGTTCCGCTCGGCACCAAAGATCATCTTCTCACCATGTTCGACCAGAAGCTGACGCTCAGGCGCCGCTTTCTTTTCAGTGATGTCTGACCATGCAGCATCGTTATAAACGATACAATTCTGCAGGATTTCCACAAAAGACGCGCCTTTGAAAGCATGCGCACGGGTGAACACACCCGGCATATGTTTCTGGGCCGTATCCACCGTACGGGCCACAAAACGAGCACCTGAGCCGATCGCAAAGCTGATCGGGTTGAGAGATGGATCAACCGACCCCTGCGGTGTGGAAGGTGATTTTGTTCCCACATCCGAAGTTGGTGAATATTGCCCTTTTGTCAGGCCATAAATCTTGTTGTTGAACAGAAGAATATTCAAATCCACATCACGCCGAAGCGCATGCAAAAGATGGTTGCCGCCGATCGACAGGCCATCACCGTCCCCTGTTACCACCCAAACATCAAGTTCAGGGTTGGCAAGCTTGAGGCCCGTAGCAACAGCAGGCGCACGGCCATGGATGGTGTGGAAACCATATGTATTCATATAGTAAGGGAAACGACTTGAGCAGCCGATGCCCGATACAAATACGGTGTTTTCGCGCGTTACGCCCATTTCAGGCAAGGTACGCTGCATGCATTTCAGGATCGCATAATCACCACAACCGGGGCACCAGCGCACTTCCTGGTCGCTGGTGAAATCCTTGATGGTAAGCTTGGGGGTGCTGAGGTCGTTCATGGCACCGTCTCCCTATGCAGCCAGTTCAGCGCGGATCGCATCCAGGATTTCCTGGATTTTGAACGGCTGACCGGAAACTTTGTTAATCGGCTTGGCATCGATCAGGAACTTGTCCCGGATCACGGTTTTCAACTGGCCAGCATTCATCTCTGGCACGATGATCCTGTCGTAACTGCGCAGCAGCTCTTCAAGGTTTGCCGGGAACGGGCTGATATAGCGAATATGGATATGGCTCACATCCAGGCCTTCATCGCGGGCAGATTTAACCGCCTCCGAGATCGGGCCATAGGTTGAGCCCCAGCCCACAACAGCAAGCTTGCCGCTTGCCGTACCCTGGTCCACATCCTGCGCCGGAATATCGTTCGCAATACCTTCCACCTTGGCGTGACGAACGTCTGTCATCTTCTGGTGGTTTTCCGGGTCATAGGAAATATGACCAGTATTATAATCTTTTTCGATGCCGCCGATACGGTGTTCGGTACCTGCCACGCCCGGCTTGGGCCAATGGCGCGCCAATGTTTTCTCGTCACGCACAAACGGGCTGAATTCCTCTTCCCCTTCGGGCGCTTTCGCGAACTCGACAGGGAATGGCTCAAGCGTATCCAAGTCAGGCAGTTTCCAAGGCTCTGCCGCGTTTGCAATGAAGCCATCTGTCAGCAGCATCACAGGTGTCATATATTTTACGGCAATGCGGCAGGCTTCGATCGCTGTTTCAAAACAATCGCCCGGACTGCGTGTCGCCAAAACAGGAATTGGCGCATCACCGTTGCGGCCATATACGGCCTGATACAGGTCAGACTGCTCTGTTTTGGTTGGCAGACCAGTTGACGGGCCACCGCGTTGGCTGTTCACCACGACAACAGGCAGTTCCGTCGAAATCGCAAGGCCGAGGGCTTCACCCTTGAGGGCGATACCCGGGCCAGATGAACTGGTCACACCAAGTGCACCACCGTAAGACGCACCAATCGCGGCACAGATAGCGGCAATTTCATCTTCCGCCTGGAAGGTCACCACGCCCTGCTCCTTCATGCCTGAAAGCGCATGAAGGATCGGAGATGCCGGCGTGATCGGATAGGACCCAAGCACAATATCAAGGCCTGCAAGTTCGCCACCCGCAACAATACCCCACGAGAGGGCCTGGCTGCCGGTTACGGTTTTATAGAGGCCTGGCTCGCTGTGCACGGCACCGATCTGATACCGCTTCACAGTGGCGGAAAGCTCTGCTGTTTCGCCGAAGGCATGGCCGGCATTCAGGGCAGCAACGTTTGCTTCAGCAACCTGTGGCAGCTTGGCAAACTTCTTCTGCAGCCAATCAATAACCGGTTCGCGTTTGCGGCTGAACATCCAGAGCATCAGCCCCAGTGTCCACATATTCTTACACCTGAGCGCTTCCTTGTTGCCAAGGCCAAACTCTTTCACCGCCTCCAGCGTCAGCTTGGAAATATCCAGCTCGATAACCTGATAGGCTTCAAGCTGTGGCGTGCCCAGAGGGCTGGTTTCGTATCCGGCCTTCTGCAGGTTCCGGGTCGTGAAAGTACCCGCATCCACCACAAGCAAACCGCCCGGGCGCAAGGTCTTCAGATTCACCTTCAAGGCCGCAGGGTTCATCGCCACAAGGGCGTCTGGCCTGTCACCTACCGTCTTGATCGCCTTGGCGCCAAAATTGATCTGGAACGCCGACACACCAAAAGTGGTGCCAACAGGCGCGCGAATTTCTGCAGGGAAGTCCGGGAATGTGGACAGGTCGCTACCAGAAAGCGCTGTTGATGTGGTGAACTGGCTGCCGGTAAGCTGCATACCGTCGCCGCTGTCGCCCGCGAAACGGACAACTGCCGATTCCAGAACCTGAACGTCAGAAGCCATCTAACTTAATCCTTCAAATCGCAAGCGAGCCCGAATAGCCGCCTGCTGTCAATGCTTGCACATATATGCGCGCAACAACTACATCGCTTCAAGATATAAAGCGATGTAATTTTTCTATCATGGGCATGAAATTGAACTATTGTGAGAAAATTATTCTAATACAATTTCAATATCACGCGTCAATCATGCCCTTGGCGTGCGCATCAGAACAAATTCTTCTGCGCTGGATGGATGCACCGCAACGGTGGCATCGAACTGAGCTTTCGTAAGCCCGGCTTTTACAGCAATACCAACACCCTGGATGATCTCGGCAGCATCCATACCAATCATGTGCGCACCAACCACTTTGTCAGTGGCTTTGTCAACGATCAATTTGGTGTAAGCACGTTCTGTCGCGCCGCCCAGCGTGTGCTTCATCGGGCGGAAATCCGATTCATACACATCCACTTCGCCAAACTGGTCGCGCGCCTGTTGTTCCGTCATCCCCACCGTGCCGATCGGCGGCTGGGAAAAGACAGCACTTGGCACAGCATCATGTTCAGGTGAAGTTGGGGCATTTCCGTACAGGGTCAACGCAAAGGCATGCCCTTCCTTGATCGCCACAGGTGTCAACTGCACACGGTCTGTCACATCACCAACTGCATAGATGCTGTCCACACTGGTTTTGCCGTAAGCATCAACCTTGATGGCGCCGTTTGGTGCAAGCTCAACGCCTGCTTCCTCGAGGCCCAGCCCCTTGGTGTTTGGCACGCGGCCCGTGGCATACATCACAGCATCGGCATCAAGTGTGCTGCCATCAGTGAGCGTAAGGCGCACGCCACCATCGGTTTTCTCGATATTGGTCACATTGATATTGGTGCGCAGATCGATGCCCTTTTTGCGCATCTCGTCCGCAAGCCGGTTTCTGAGGTCGTCATCAAAACCGCGCAGGATCTGTTCGCTGCGATAGAGCTGAATAACCTCAGACCCCATGCCGTGGAAGATGCCCGCGAACTCGACAGCGATATAACCACCTCCCACAATAACAATACGTTTGGGTTGCTCTTCAAGATGCAGGGCCTCATTGGATGTGATGGCATGTTCAATGCCTGGCACATCCGGCATCTGCGGCCAGCCACCCACAGCTACCAATATGGTTTTGGCCGTAAGCGTGCGGTCACCCACACGCACAGCATTTGGGCCGGTTACCACAGCGCGCTCTTCAATCGTTTCAACACCCGCGTTCCCGAGTGTCTGCCTGTAGAGGCCATTCAACCGGTCAATCTCTGCGTCCTTGCGGGTGATCAGGGTTTTCCAGTCAAAGCTTGTGCCTTCAACCGTCCAGCCAAAACCTTTGGCAGCTTCAAAGTCTTCAGAAAAATGGGAGGCATAAACCAGAAGCTTTTTGGGCACACAGCCGCGGATCACGCAAGTACCGCCAATGCGGTACTCTTCCGCCACCGCCACACGGGCACCAAAACCGGCTGCAATCCGGCTGGCGCGCACGCCGCCCGAGCCTGCGCCAATTACAAAAAGATCATAGTCAAATGTCATATATGCCTCCGGCCCACGGGCCATTACTGAAACGGTTTCTGGCAATATGGGCACGCGCGAAGGATATCCAAGGCAAAGTGCCAGCTTTGCGCATCACAATAATATGATCTGGGCTCATCACAAGCGCTTATTCGGCGCCCACCTGCCGACTGACCCAATCAACAAAGGCTGCAATTTCGGGCGCATGGTGAGCGCTGGATCGGTGATGCATATAATATTGCCCCCAGGGCAGTGAATAGCTGAAATGCTTGAGCGCCATGAGCCTGCCGGACGCAATCAAATCCCCCCCTACAAAATCGTGGCTGAGCGCAATACCCTCACCCCAGCAAGCCGCCCGCAATGACAGGAGAGACAGATTGAAATGGCGCATATCCACAGTTGGTGGCTTGCGGATGCCCTGATGCTGCATCCACAGGCTCCAATCGCTGCCTTCCTCTGAACTATAAAGTGGATAAGCAAAAAGCGAGGCCGGATCAGCGGTATCAATCTGTTCATAGACCTCGGGCGCACAAACAGGGTACCAGCTGTTATCCTTCAGCTTGTTTGAGATAAAGCCATCGGGCGCGGGCCACGCCCCCAGCAAGATGTCATAATCAGCCGCATCAAAACTGGATGTCATGACAAAGGTGTCCAGCCTTGTGTCAATTTCAGGGAAATGGGCATGAAACCCCTGTAGGCGCGGCATCAACCATTCGGACGCCAGCGTGGTTTGCGCCATTACCTTCAGGGTGGTCTTGGCCTTTCCCGTCAAATGCTCTGTCACACTACCCACCCGTCGCAAGCAGTCGCCCACCACCGAATAGAAGGTATCTCCTTCATGGGTCAGTGAAATCAGCTTGCCGTTCCGCACCAACAATTTCTTGCCCAGGAAATCTTCCAGCGCCCGCACCTGATGGCTGATCGCACTTTGGGTGACACAGAGTTCGGCAGCAGCGCGACTGAAGCTGAGGTGCCGGGCCGTCGCCTCAAATGCTTGCACGGCTTTCAACGGGGGCATTTTATTCATGGCTGGAATACCTTTGAAGAAAATTCATACCAAAATGAGATACTATCATTTTTCATAATAGGAAAGCTTTCCTAGAGTGCCCGGATAAAGAACCCACCGGAAAGCGGCAGCGAGGATACCTATGGCCGACAAATTCGCCGACACAATTGAAACACCCCGCCTTAGAATGCGGGAAGCAACAGCCGATGACGCGGCCTTTATTTTAGCTATATACAACGACCCGGCGTTCCTGGAATTTGTGGGTAACAAGGATATCCGCACACAGGAAGACGCCCGGAACTATATCGAAAAAAACTTCATCAGCAGTTACCGCACAAACGGCATGGGCCTGTTGATCGTGGAAACCAAAGATACCAGAACCCCGATCGGCTGCTGCGGCCTTGTGGTGCGGCCAACCTTTGACATCCCGGACATCGGCTTCGCCTATCTGCCCGATTACACCTCAAAGGGTTTCGGCTATGAAGCCGCCCGGGCGACACTGGAACACGCCAGAAACACGCTTGGCCTCACGGATATTCAGGCGCTGGTGTCACCGGAAAATGTCAAATCCATTGGCTTGATTGAAAAACTGGGATTCTCTTTTGATCGGGACGAGATTTTGGCCGGGCAACACAGCGAAACCAAAATCTTCAGACTGACTGCCTGACGGAGACCAGACACCGTGACACATGCCCTGAAACCTTTGATATTTTCCGTCCTGATCGCTGTTTGCATGTCATCATCTCATGCAGAAACACCTGCACATACGCACCCTATAACTCTTGGCCACGGCTTGGATTTACAGTCGGGTATCCTTAAGCAGACACGCCGCATCAATATCTATTTGCCGCCCAGCTATGAAGGTGGCGAAAAAAGGTATCCTGTGCTTTACATGCCGGATGGCGGGGTCGGGGAGGACTTCATCCATATTGCGGGGATCGCCTCCCTTGCGGCTGACTTTCGGAATATTCGCGAGTTCATTGTGGTTGGCGTGGAGAATATTGATCGCTATCGCGATCTCTTTCCCCCATCAGTTGCCGAGATACCATACGAGCGTCTCAAAAGCGCGGGAGGTAGCAAAAAGTTTCGCGCGTTCTTGCGGGACGAACTGATGCCCTATATCGAAGCCCACTACCGTACGTCTGACGAAAAGCTGCTAATGGGCGAGTCCGCCGCTGGCCTGTTTGTTCTCGAAACCCTATTTATGGAACCAGGCCTTTTTGGTAGCTATATCGCCATAAGCCCAGCCATGTGGTGGGATGATCAAGCGCTGGCAAAAGCCACCCCGAAACTTCTGCGCGACAATCCCGCACCAGCGGGCACGCGCCTGTTCCTGACCATCGCCAACGAAGGTTCTCATGGCGAGATCGGCGCCGCGATGCGCACAGGCACAGACAAGGTAGCCGACGCCCTTTCCAAACACTCCACTACCACCATCGACTGGACCTACGACCCAATGGAAGAAGAAAGCCACGGCACCATTTTCCACCCTGCAGCACTGCAAGCCATTCGCCTGTTTCTCAGGACAAATCGTTAAACATCCGACCGCCCCGAGCCTGTTTGTCGAGGCTATTGCTTTCGCGCGCGCGCGGCTTTATGCTGCACCGCAACATTTCAGGTTTGGAGATTTCTCATGGAATTTAAGGGTAAAACCGCCATCGTGACCGGCGGCGCCTCTGGCCTCGGCCGCGCAACGGTCGAATATTTTGTTTCAAAAGGGGCGAATGCGGTCATCCTTGACCTCAATGACGAGATGGGCAATGCGCTTGCTGCCTCCCTTGGCGACGCCGCAACTTATGTGAAAACAGATGTCACCAGCGAAGACGATGTGGCCAACGCCATCGCAACCGCCAAAGGCACCTACGGCAGCGTTGATATCGCCGTGAACTGCGCCGGTATCGGCAACCCGCAAAAAGTGCTGGACCGTGAAGGCAATCGCTATGGCATGGCCCACTTCAACAAGGTGATCGCTATCAACCTGATCGGCAGCTTCAACGTGCTGGCGCAAGCGGCAGAAGCCATGCAGCATAACGAACCAGGGGAAGACGGCGAGCGCGGCGTGATCATCAATACAGCAAGCGTTGCAGCATTCGAAGGCCAGATCGGCCAGGCGGCATACTCAGCTTCCAAGGGCGGCATCGTGGGCATGACTTTGCCGACCGCGCGCGAATTTGCCCGCCAGGGTGTGCGCGTGATGACCATTGCCCCCGGCTTCATCCACACCCCGCTGTTTGACGGCCTGCCCGAAGCAGCCGTTGAAAGCCTGACAAACCAGGTTGTGTTCCCCAAGCGCCTTGGCAAACCAACCGAATATGCCAAGCTGGCTGGTCATATCGTGGAAAACACCTACCTTAATGGTGAAGTGATCCGCATGGATGCCGCCGCACGCATGGCACCAAAGTAAGCGGGAGAACAAGGTAGGGGGAAAATATGGGGCCTCTCAAAGGCGTACGCATTCTGGAACTTGTTGGCATCGGGCCGGGCCCGTTCGCTGGCATGATGCTCGCGGACATGGGCGCGGAAGTGATCGCCATCGACCGCCCCGGCACTTCCCCCACCGATATGAAGGGCGATATCAACCGGCGTGGCAAACGCTCCATCGCCCTTGACCTCAAGGCCGAGGAAGACCGCGAAATCTTCCTCAAGCTTTGCACTACCGCCGACGCACTGTTCGAAGGCTTCCGCCCCGGCGTGATGGAAAAACTGGGTCTGGGGCCGGATAATGTCCTGAAGGCCAATCCCAAGATCGTCTATGGTCGCATGACCGGCTGGGGCCAGACAGGACCGCTCGCTCACACTGCGGGGCATGACATCAACTATATCGCACTATCCGGCGCCCTGCACGCCATGGGCCCGAAGGATGGACCGCCCACCGCGCCTCTCAACCTCGTGGGCGACTATGGCGGCGGCGGCATGATGCTGGCGTTCGGCCTTGTCTGCGGCATCCTCGAGGCGCGTACATCCGGCAAGGGTCAAGCCCTTGATGTCAGCATGGTTGAAGGATCATCGGCATTGATGAGCATCTTCCACACGCTGATGGCCAATTACCGCTGGGCACCGATGCGGGGCGTGAATCTCTTGGACGGTGGTGCACATTTCTATGGCACATTCGAAACCAAGGACGGCAAGTTCGCCTCCCTTGGCGCCATTGAGCCCCAATTCATGCAGGTGTTTATTGATAAGACCGGACTCGACGAAAGCTGGATGCAAAAACATCTGAACCCCGGTGAATGGGAGGCGCTGAAAGAAGAATTGAAGACTCTCTTCAAAACCAAAACGCTGGATGAGTGGAACGATCTATTGGGCGGCACCGATGCCTGTTATGCGCCCATTTTGCCCTTCTGGGAAGCGCACCAGCACCCGCACAATGTGGCGCGGGAAAGTTTTATCGAGATTGATGGCACTCGCCAGCCCGCACCAACACCAAAATTCTCGCGTACTGAACCCGAGGTGCGCCACGGCCCTGCAGCAAAAGACGCTGACAGGGACGCAATTCTGAGGGAATTGGGGCTTTAGTCCTTCAACACATCAAGCCTGACCATAGGCGCCTTGGGCGCCTTGCCGTTCAGCGCCTCAAGTGTGGTCTTCTCCAGCCTGTCTGCCGCCACACCATCGACAAGCAAATATTGATACACTGCTTCAGCTCGCTGGTTTGCCAACCTTATCAAAGCAGGCGGATTGCCGCCTTCACCTGTATTGTCACTAGCAAGGTCAACACCTGGCAGTGCCGTTCCCTCAATCCGCAGCCTGAATTTGGGGCGCTCCTTCAGGGCTTCAGCCAACGCATTCAGGCGCGCCTTCTGAAGCGCCGAAAGCTCAGTTGAAGAAGGCTCAAATTCCACCTTGTCCAGATCAAGGTCATCTCTTCCACCCCCCGGAATCAGCATACCCAAAAGACGGAACGGCGCGGTTATAATATTCGATACCGCCTTGTTGGTGGCCCTGCGCACCAGCTTTTCAACCCGGAAGGTGGGATCCAAAAGCTCACCTTCCACAGGTATTTCCATGGCTACCCGGCCGCCTTTATCTTCCAGAAGGTTGAAGGCTTTCTTGAGCGGGATTTCCTCACCATCGAAATTCGGGTTCTTGTCACCCCATTCCCAACGATCAAACAGGAAGGTGTTCAGGCCATCGATCTCGCCATCCGAAACATAATAATCGAATTCAAGATAGGCCTTACCTGCCCTTGTGCTGCGCCCCACAGCTTTATAGAGGTAAGGCTTCAGAACACTGTGATCCAGCCGGTCGATATTCATGCTGACTGTCGCTTCTAGCGTTTCACCATATTGCAGATATCCTGCTGTCACGAGAGGGCTGTTCGGCCCCGCGCTGGCGTCGGCCCTGAACCCCATGGACAGGCTGCCGTCATAGGAAAAATCATCGATCACGGCATCAAGGCTTGAAAGCGGGACAATATGGCTGTCCTCGAAGGTTTGATCTTCAAACACCAGACTACCGCCCGACAGCAGAATTTGCTTCACACTGAACGACGGGCCAGAGGGCTCATCGGCGGCAGTTTCGCCATTTTCTTCTGGCGTCAGCCCCCGCACCATCAGGGCATCGCCACCATCAATCCACACTTTGGCGGCACCGATCCGATCGGCATTCATATCGTAGGAAAAGCCACTGATGTCAGCATAGGGTACTTGCAACCGGCGAACATAAACACCATCCAGCGCCAGCGTAAAATCGGCGAGCGACAGGTCGCCATCTACTGTGAAATTGTCACCAATTACCAAGGCTGCCGTGCCACTGACCTCTCCGCCCCGGGCATAAATGTCAGTCAGCGGAATAAAGCCAGCGATTGCCGTCACTGGCACTTGGTCCAGCGTTAAATCAAGCCGGAGAAACCCATCTGATCGCTCCAGCGCGCCTGCCGCCACAATCCGGCCACCGCCGATCTGAAGCGCAAACTGATTGAGGTTGATCGCGTGCCCTTCATGGAACGAAAAGGCACCCAGGCTGATGTCGGTGGGGCCCACACTGATCTCGTGCCCGGTATGGTTTCGCACCCGCACCTTTGCGGCCCGGGCCATCAGACCGCCCACATGAACCGAAGGTGCGGAGGTTCCTGAAGGTTGCTCACTTTCCCTGAGCATCAAACCGATATTGGTTTTGCCATCTTCCTCTATTTCCAGAAGCACATTGAGGGCATCAAACAACAGCCGGTCGGTGATCACCTCACCGGCCCAAAGGCTTCGCCAGGACAGATTCAGCTTCGCTTGTTTTGCACTGATAACAGGCTTTGCATTCCGGTCGCGGATATCCAGATCTTGCACCATGACAGTCAGGCTGAAGGGATTGAAAACCACGCCCGAGAAATCCAGCGTGCCATCCACACGGGAAGCAAACACCTGCCGCGCCTGTTTCTCAAATGCCCACGGCACAAAAAAAGGTGTGGCCAGAAAATAGATTCCGGTCAGGATGCAAAGAATGATCACAAAACGCCGCAGAAAAATACGCATAGGCCCCTGTTATTAGATGCTTCCCTTCATATGGGGAAAGCCGCTGACTAAAACAATATGGCCACAACTACGGCCCTTTTGTGATCTATTTCTTGATCGTGCCCAGCGCTGCCAAGGCCCGCTCGCGCGCAGCCTTCCGGTCCAGCATGGGACGTGGATAGGTTTTCCCAAGTTCGACCCCCGCCATACGCAACACACCTTCAGGTGCTTCGAACGGCTTGTGAATATAGTCGTTCGGCATATCAGCCAGCTCAGGCACATAGGTGCGAATATAGCCACCGTCCTTGTCGAATTTTTCGCCCTGGGCAATCGGGTTGAATATCCGGAAATAGGGGGCTGCATCTGCCCCGCACCCTGCCACCCATTGCCAACTTGCAGAATTGTTGGCGGGGTCGGCATCCACAAGCGTATCCCAGAACCAGTCTTCACCCTCGTGCCAGTGCCACAACATATCCTTCACAAGAAAGGACGCAACAACCATGCGAACACGGTTATGCATCCAGCCCGTTTGCCACAACTGACGCATACCGGCATCCACGATGGGAAATCCAGTCAGCCCCTTCTGCCATTCGTTGAGCGCCTTGCCGTCACCTGCACGCCAGGGAAAATCTGCAAACCGTTCTTTCAAGGGCGCCCGCATCATATGCGGGAAATGAAACAGCAGGTGATAGCTGAATTCCCGCCACCCCACCTCACGCAGGAACCCGCTGGCACCAGACGCTGAGGCTTCATTGGCCGCAATATACCGCTGTGTTTCATACCAGATACGGCGCGGGCTGATTTCCCCACTCACAAGATAGGGGGACAAGCGGGATGTCGCCTCCACGGCGGGATAGTCCCGCATCTTCGGGTAGGTTGCCGCCGCCTCTTCCAGAAAATCGCTGAGCCGCTCTCTGGCCGCCGCCTCGCCCGGCTGCCAAACTTCGGCAATTGGGTCTGCCCAGAAGGCAGGCATAGGCGCAAATTCAAGCGCATCTAGCGGCAGGCTTTCGGGCCAGCTATCGGGCGCAGCCATATCTTCAGGCGCATCGAGAGGCGCCACATCATCGATCAGTTCGCAGGCCCGGCGCCAGAAAGGGGTGAAAACTTCATAGGGCCGTCCCTGCTTGTTCTCAACCATCTCAGGTTCCAGAAGCAGGTTCCCGGCGAACCGGCGACATAACAAATCATTTTCGACAGCATAGGCGTGAACTGCCTGTTCAGTCTCGCGCTCATAGGGGCTATAGCCGCGCGTAAGATAAATGGCGCCGGCGCCCGTTTGCTGCATAGCCTTCTGAAGAACAGCAACCGTATCACCACGCGCCACAATAAGTTTGCTGCCCATCGCCGCCAGATCGGCAGTCAATGATTTGAGCGCCCCTTGCAACCACCACCGGCGCGCGCCACCGGGCACCCAGCGCCCCATCGCGGCTTCATCAAAAATATACAATGGCACGACGGGCGCGCCACTGTCACAAGCCTCCGCCAACGCCGGATGATCATCCAGCCGCAAAATATTGGTCATCAATACAATGATGGGTTTCACGTACGCTTGTCCCTTCGCCTTCCCCAATCGGTCCACGGGTGCAAGGAAAACTACTGACGATGTGATCGTGTGGTCAAGGCAAGATGAACATCTGCACGCCAATAGGCATGGGCATAAAAATACGGCGGAATGTTTCCATCCCGCCTTGTCTGAGTTGCACAGAGTAAAATTCTAGTGGGCGCTCACCGCCGTACGCGCCAATTCCCGAACCACATCAAGATGGATCTTGCCATCGCGCCCGCGCGGTGTAATCCAGCTGCCACCCACGGTCGCGACGTTCTTGAGCGCCCGATATTCAGGGGCGGTATCTGCAGAAATGCCACCCGTTGGGCAGAAGGTCAGGTCAGGCAATACACTGCCTACCGCTTTCAGGAATCCGGGCCCGCCTGACAGGGAGGCCGGGAAAAACTTCAGGGCACTAAAACCCCACTCCCGCGCCTGCATGGCTTCAGACAGGGTTGCAACACCGGGCAGGAAGGCCCAATCAAGTGCCTTTACAGCTTTCGCCAGTTCTTCCGTCAGGCCAGGGCTGACGCCAAATTCGGCACCTGCTACCATCGCCGCTTTCGCCAGTTCCGGCGTGATCACCGTGCCTGCACCCACGATGGCATCATTTGGCAGATCAGCACAGACAGCCTTGATGGCATCAAGTGCCGTTTCGTGGCGTAGCGTGATTTCCAGCACCTTCAGGCCCTCATCAAAAAGCACACGGCATACCTCCACCGCTTCTTCAGCGCTTTTAAAAGCAAGAACCGGAATTACCGGGGAGACTTCAAGAACTTTAACAACGTCTGTCATATTTCACCCTTTGGGGATTTAAATAAAGGAACCGCCCTGACCAGCTGGGCCTACGATACCACGAACACCTGTGAACAGGTTGCGCCCGAACGTATCCGGCACCACAGGGCCATTTGATGCCGGGCGGGCAGCGAATTCCGCTTCATCCACCAGCACGAGCAGTTCACCCTTTTTGGCGTCTACACGAACAAGGTCACCGTTTCGCACGCGAGCGATCGCACCGCCATCCGCCGCCTCGGGGGACACATGAATAGCTGCAGGCACCTTGCCGGACGCACCCGACATGCGCCCATCTGTCACAAGCGCCACTTTGAAGCCCTTGTCCTGCAACACACCCAGGGATGGGGTTAGTTTGTGCAGTTCCGGCATGCCGTTGGCCTTCGGCCCCTGAAAGCGGATCACTGCCACAAAATCTTTTTCAAGTTCGCCCGCCTTGTAGGCTTTGAGAAGATCATCCTGATCCTCGAACACCACGGCAGGTGCCTCGACATACTGATGTTCTTCTTTCACTGCGGAGGTTTTCATCACCGCTTCGCCGAGCGTGCCGCTGAACAGCGTCAGCCCACCGTGTTGCTGGAAAGGATTGTCGATCTTACGCAGGATCATGTCATCACCCGGCGCATCCGGGGACAGGCGCCAAACCGCCTGTTTTTCTACCAGCGCCGGCATTTCTCCAAACGGTTTCAAACCGCGCCCGACAATGGTTTCAACATCGTCATGCAACAGATCACCGGCCAGCAGTTCCTTGATCACGAAAGGTGTGCCGCCCGCGTCCTGGAAGGCATTCACATCGGCCGTACCATTTGGATAGACGCGCGCCAGAAGCGGTACTGCCGCTGAAAGGTCCGAGAAATCCTGCCATGTTACGCGGTAGCCCGCGGCAGCCGCGATCGCGAGAATATGGATCGTATGGTTGGTGGAACCACCGGTCGCCAACAGGCCAACGATGCCGTTCACGATGGCTTCTGCGGTTACCATCTCGGCAAGGCCGATGCCGTTTTTGGCTTCTGCCAGCTTCACAGCCCGTTTGGCCGCAGCGGCATCCAGTCTCTCACGAAGGCCGTCACCCGGATTGACAAAGCTGCTGCCCGGAAGCTGCAGTCCCATCATTTCAAGCATCATCTGGTTGGTGTTCGCGGTGCCGTAGAAGGTGCAGGTACCGGGGCTGTGGTAAGCGCGGCTTTCGCTTTGCAGCAGTTCCGTGCGCCCCACTTCACCGGTGGCAAACTGCTGGCGCACTTTGGCTTTTTCACTGTTGGAGATACCCGTCGGCATAGGCCCCGCGGGCACAAACACAAAGGGCAGATGCCCAAACGCCAAGGCCCCGATCAACAGGCCCGGTACGATCTTGTCACACACGCCAAAAAGAAGGCCCGCATCGAACACATTGTGGCTCATGGCGATACCGGTTGCCTGCGCAATCACATCCCGGCTGAAGAGCGACAGCTCCATGCCTGGCTGGCCTTGCGTAACGCCGTCACACATGGCTGGCACACCGCCCGCCATCTGGGCCACGCCACCCGCTGCGATCACGGCCTCTTTCACCGCATCCAGCTTCAGATGATAGGGCTGATGGGCGCTGAGCATATCGTTATAGGAACTGACAATGCCAATATTCACCATGCCATCTTGCATCAGCTTGGCTTTTTCCGCCTCGGAACAGGCAGCAATCGCATGCGCCAGGTTTCCGCACGAAAGGTGCGGACGCGCTGGCCCCGCTTCGCGCATGGCCTTGATGCGCGCTTCGTAGTTTGCGCGACTGTCTTTTGACCGCGCCTTGATGCGCTCGGTTACATCGACAAGTACTGGATGGGTCATTTTATGCTCCCGGCCCTACAGGCCCGACGCCCGCAACATCAGGGCGCCCAATAAACTGTTATTTCAACATCTTCGGCGAGGCGCGCAATCGGCAGGTGATGATCCACTTCAAGCGCACGCTCAAGCACTGCCTTCTTGCCCTCGCCCGTAATCATCAAAACTACATGGGGGGCCTTGGCAATTGCCGCAGCGGACAGGCTCATGCGGTCCACTTCATCGCCGGTGACCTCACTTTTGTGGGCAGTCAACGCCACACAAGTTTGATCGCCGGATACATCCAGCGCTTCCTCCAGCCCTTCTGCATCCGGGAAGAAGGAGGCAGTGTGCCCGTCGGACCCCAGCCCCAAGAGGATGCTGTCAAACGGCTGTTTCACTTGTGCGTACCGCGCGTTTACGTCTGCCACCGCATCGAAAGGCGAAGCATGCTCGGTTTTCATGCCAATAAACATGGCTTCGGCGGCATTGTTTTTGCCAAGAGACGTAAGCATGAAAGCCTCGTTCGACCGCGGGTGACCGATATCGACCCAGCGTTCGTCCACCAGTGCCACCTGGATATTTTCCCAATCCAGCGCCGCTTCGGACATGGCTTCGAAAAGCGGTTTGGGCGTGGATCCGCCCGACACTGCCCAGCTTGCCACACCGCGCTTCTTGATACCGCGCATCAGGGCCTCTGATGTGGCTTCCATCAGTTCGTCCACCATTTGGGCGCGATCATCAAACAGCTTCCAGCTAACCTTGTGTTTCACTGCCGCCTCCACACCTAGCGCCCTGCCCGCTTGCCACTGGTTTCATGGAACCATTCACGGCGATCCCGAGTCATCAGGTCATGGGCCTCATAGGGGCCCCACGTGCCAGCCTGATAGCTTTCCGGCGGTTCACCTGATGCGTTCCAGTGGTCAATGATACGGTCCACCCAGCGCCATGCGTATTCCACTTCCTTGCGGTGCACGAACAGGCTTTGATCACCGCGCACAGCATCAAGGATAAGGCGTAGGTAGGGGCCAAGACGTGTGGAATCATCACCCGCCACATCAAGATTCATCTCCACTTCCTTCAGTGTTTCCGACTTGGACGCATGGTTTTTCACCATCATCCGAAGGGCCAGATGGTCTTCCGGCTGCAGGCGGATAATGAAACGGTTCGGGTTCAGGCCGCGGCCCCAGTCAGGGTGCGGTGAATGCGGTACATTCTTGAACTGGATCACAATCTCGGCGAACCGGTCCGGCAGGCGTTTGCCCGTGCGCAGATAGAAGGGCACCCCGGCCCAGCGCCAGTTCTCGATGTGGGCCTTCAGCGCAACAAATGTTTCGGTATTGGAAGGTGTATCCAGCTCCACATCATCCACATAGGATGGCACGGCTTCGCCGAACATGGCGCCAGCCTGATACTGGGCCCGCACCACATTGCGGTCGATATCCGCACCTTCAAGCGGCTTGAGGGATTTGAGAACCTTCAGCTTCTCTTCGCGGATACTGTCTGCTTCAAGGCGGGCTGGCGGCTCCATCGCCACAAGACACAAAAGCTGCAACAGGTGGTTTTGTACCATATCGCGCATGGCACCCGTGCCTTCATAGAAGCCTTTTCGGCCCTGAACGCCCTGGTTTTCAGCAATCGTAATCTGGATGTGATCGATGGTGCGGCCACTCCAGAGTTCTTCGAACAAGATATTGGAGAAACGAAGGGCCAGCAGGTTCTGCACCGCTTCCTTGCCCAGATAATGATCAATACGGAAAGTCTGTTTTTCTTCGAAATAGCGCCCGACATCAGCGTTGATGGCCTGCGCGCTTTCCAGATCATTGCCCAGTGGCTTTTCAAGCACCACGCGGGCGCGGCCACTATTGAGGCCATATTCGCCCAACAGTTCACACGTGCTCGTGAACAGGCTTGGCGGGATCGCAAGGAAATGAACCAGCGGGCGATCTTGATCATCCGTCTTGAGGGCGTCGCGGAATGCCTCCCAATCAGCGCCACCTTCCACAAGGCCGAGCTCGATCACCGAAACCATTTCGGAGAAGTCTTTAAGGTCCTGCTTCTCAACAGGGCAGGCAGGCGGTGTCTCAGTGAAGACCTCCTTCAACCACCCCTCGGATGAGCCCTCCAGCCCCTTCCGCGAGGTCAGGAAAATACGGCTGCCTTTGGCAACACGGCCCGCCACAAAACCAGAATACAAGGCAGGCAGCAACTTGCGACGCGAAAGGTCGCCGCCGCCACCAAAAATGACCAAATCGAAAACTTCTGCCATGGATTTCTTCCCAAAAATAACTCGACCCGGACCCTACGCCTAATTGACAGCGGTGTCAAATTTCATTTAACCCAGATTGGATTTGTCAATTTTATTCAATATTTTTCAGTAGTTTATCATATATGCATACCATTATGGTCTATTTTGGTATTTAATTGGTATTATTTTGATGCTACAGTGGTCTTATCCAACCGGGAAAGGACATAGGCCATGCGGCTTTCTGATGTGATCGGAAAACTCGACGAAAAGGGCAGCCTGCCAAAGTATCAGCAGCTATCCAAAGCCATTGAGCGCGCCATCGAACATGGCGCCTTGCCGAAGGGTGACGCCCTTCCGGCAGAGCGTGAAATCGCCGCCGATATGGCTATTTCCCGAATCACTGTCAGGAAAGCGCTGGACGGCCTCGTGGAAAACGGGCTGCTGGACCGCAGGCAGGGCGCCGGCACCTTCATTGCAGGCCGCGTGGAGAAACCCTTTTCACGCCTTTCAAGCTTTACTGAAGATATGGCGGGGCGCGGCTGGAAGGCCCGCAGCGAGTGGATCGACAGGTCCGCCGGGATAATCACCCCTGAGGAAAGCCTGAGCCTGGGCCTCGGCCCCGGGACCAAAGTGAACAGATTTACCCGTATCCGCTATGCCGACGACACGCCAATGGCGCTGGAGACATCCATCATCCCCTCGTTTGCGCTTGCGGGCGCCGGGCCGGTGGAAGGGTCGCTTTATGCCGCGCTTGAAATTACCGGCAACCGCCCCGTGCGCGCACTGCAACGCCTGCGCGCTGTGAAGTTCAACACCGAGCAGGCGGCCCGACTGGGTGTCGATGTTGGCGACGCCGGGCTCTATATCGAACGCCGGGGCTTCCTTGCTAACGGCACCACCGTTGAATTGACCCAATCCTATTATCGTGGCGACGCCTATGACTTTGTCGCCGAACTCCATGCCTGAGGCAGACCAAATGAGTGAGGAGTATGACATGACAGCCCCAATCGCCCTGACGGCCGAAGAAACCCTGATGCACGCCGAGGCGGAAAGCGCCGCCAATGTTGTTGCCAAACAGATTGAAGCCAACGCGCCCATCCTGCGCGCCCTTGGCGAAAAACTGCGCGCTGTGAAACCCCGTGCGGTTGTTACATGCGCGCGCGGCAGCTCGGACCATGCGGCCACCTACGCCAAATATGTGATCGAGACAAAGGCGGGCCTTCTGGTTTCCTCTGCGGCACCGTCTATTTGCTCGGTCTATAACGCCACACAGATGCTTGAGGGCACGCTGTTTATCGGTATCAGTCAGTCTGGTGCCAGCCCAGATCTGGTACGCACAGCCACCGCCGCGAAAGACGCAGGCGCCCTTGTAGTAGCACTTGTGAATGTTGAAGCGTCACCGCTGGCGGCCATTGCGGATGTGGTTGTGCCATTGCATGCCGGGCCCGAAAAAAGCGTGGCAGCCACCAAAACCTACATCGCCAGTCTGGCGGCCATCCTGCAACTGGTGGCGCACTGGACAGAAGATGCAGAATTGCTGACTGCCCTTGAAACCCTGCCGCTTAACCTGTCTGCTGCATGGGCATGCGACTGGGGCGCTGCGACCCGCGCCCTCCTGGAAGCCAATAACTTCTTCGTATGCGGCCGCGGTGTCGGCTTTGGCGTGGCGCAGGAAGCCGCGCTCAAATTCAAGGAAACCTGCGGCCTGCATGCAGAAGCCTACAGCTCGGCAGAAGTGAAACACGGCCCCATGGCCATTGTGAATGCCGGTTTCCCTGTTCTGGTATTCAGCCAAAAAGACGAAACCAGAGGCGGCGTTCAGGAACTGGTAACTGATTTCTCTGACAGATTTGCCCGCGTGATCACAGCAGGTGATGGCCTCAAAGGCGGCATCGAGCTACCGGTGGTGAAAGACGCCAACCCGTTTGTGGAACCCATCCTGATGATCCAGAGCTTCTACCGCATGGCAAACGCGCTGTCGGTGGCACGCGGTTTTCACCCGGACGAGCCCCCACATCTGAATAAAGTGACGGAGACAGTTTGATGCGCACAGCGCTCACAGGCGGCGATATTCTTGTTTCGGGCTTCTGGCACAAGGGCGCAACGCTTTTGTTCGAGGATGGCAAAACGGTTGCCATCCTGAAAGCCGGAGAAAGCTTTGAGGCCGACCACACCACCGACATCAAGGGGCACAAGCTGGTGCCCGGCTTTGTGGATGTGCAGGTAAACGGTGGCGGCGGCGCGCTCCTGAATGATGACCTGACGGTTGACGGCGTACGCACCATCGCGGAAGCCCATCGCCCTTACGGCACCACCAGCATGCTGCCCACGCTGATCAGTGATGATCTGGCTATCGTGGGAAAAGCAATCGCTGTGGTAGATCAGGCCCTCAAGGAAGGCGTGCCCGGAATTGCGGGCATCCATATTGAGGGGCCATGCCTGAGCCGTGAGAAAAAAGGCATTCACGACGAAACCAAGTTTCGCGCCGTGGATGATGCCTTCATCGAGGTGCTGGAAAGATTTAAGAATGGCGCTGTGGTGGTAACCGTTGCGCCCGAGCAAGCCACGCCAGAAATGGTTGCCAGAATGGCGGGCAGCGGGATGCGTGTCTGCCTTGGGCACACCAATGCCACCTATGAAGCGGCGATGGACTGCATCCGCGCTGGCGCCACCGGCTTCACCCATTTGCACAATGCCATGTCTCCGCTTACCAGCCGGGCGCCGGGCGTGGTGGGTGCGGCGCTCGACACCCGAACCACATTCGCGGGCATCATCGCTGATGGCTTCCATGTGCACCCGGCAAGCCTGCGCGCAGCCCTCTATGCCAAGGGCGCAGACCATATGATGCTTGTGACAGACGCCATGCCCTGTGTGGGTGCGAAGGACAAGAATTTCATCCTGCAGGGCAAGGCCATCATGGTGGTGGACGGCATGGCCACAGGCCCCGACGGCACGCTCGCGGGGTCAGACCTGGATATGGCCGCAGCCGTCAGGAACGCCGTCAGCATGATGGGGGTGCCGCTGGACACAGCCGTGCGCATGGCAAGCATGAGCCCCGCCCGCTTCCTGGGGCTTGAGAATGAAATTGGGGACATCCGGCCGGGCCTGAAGGCCGACTATGTTTTGCTGGATGCAAAAAACCGGGCCCGGAAGGTCTGGACAAACGGCGTTGCCCACGACGGCATCGCATTTGAGGGATAATTGGAGGACAAAATGGTGGATACAACAATGCCTGCGGGCGAACGCCACAGCAGCGTGATACCGATGGCCATCATCGGCCTGCTGTTTTTCATCTTCGGGTTTGTGACGTGGCTGAATGGCTCGCTGATTCCGTTCCTGAAGATCATCTGTGATCTGAACGAATTTCAGGCGCTGTTTGTCACCTTCGCCTTCTATATCGCCTATACGGTGATGGCGCTGCCGATGGCCAAGGTGCTCGAGAAAACAGGCTACAGGAACGGCATGGCGCTGGGATTGGCAATCATGGTTTTGGGTGTGCTGTTGTTCATTCCAGCGGCCAAAACCAGCTATTATCTCTTTTTCCTGATCGGGCTGTTTGTATTGGGCACCGGCCTTACGATCCTGCAAACCGCATCCAACCCCTATGTTGTGATGGTGGGCCCGAAGGAAAGCGCCGCCATGCGCATTTCTATCATGGGCCTGATCAACAAAGGTGCGGGCGTGGTGGCCCCCATCGTGTTCACGGCCCTTGTGCTGTCTGATATCGGCGACGCATCCGAGATCGTTACCGAGGCGCAGAAACAAGCGCTGTCTGACAAGCTCATCATGCCATACATTTACATGGCCGTAGGCCTGACGGCGCTGATCGGCCTCGTGAAATTTTCAAACCTGCCGCATATCGAGCCCGAGGAAGAAGTGACCGAGGGCGGCGACGAGAAAACCAGCATCCTGCAGTTCCCGCAGATTATCCTCGGCGCCATTGCCCTGTTTGGTTATGTGGGCGTGGAAGTGATCGCAGGCGATACCATCGGCCTCTTCGGTGAAGGCCTGGGCGTGGCCAACTTCGCCAGCCTGACAAGCTATACCATGGTGTGCATGGTGATTGGTTACCTGATCGGCGTAACCTGCATTCCGCGCTTTATCAGCCAGCAACAGGCGCTTCTGGGTTCTGCCATCGCAGGCATACTGTGCATCCTGGGCATTGTGTTCAGCTCAACGGAATCCACGGGCCTCGCAGATGCCCTCATTGGCTGGACAGGCGTGCCCACTGTGCCCAATGCTGTGCTCTTCGTGGCGCTGATGGGCCTTGCGCACGCGCTGGTGTGGCCAGCCCTGTGGCCCATGGCGCTTGAAGGCCTTGGCAAATTCACGGCACAGGGGTCTGCGCTACTGATTATGGGCATTGCGGGCGGTGCCATCCTGCCGCTGGCGCTTGGCAAAATCGCCCACAGCCTGGGCGCGATGCAGCCTGCCTATTGGATCGGCCTGCCGTGTTATCTGTTCATCCTGTATTACGCCCTCAAAGGCCACAAGATGCGCAGCTGGTAACAGTTCGACAGCGGGAAAGATTTATCTTCATTTCCCAAACACAAAGGCCGCGGCAAATGTCGCGGCCTTTTAATTAACAATAATGCTTCAGGCAAACTTTGAGAATAAATAGTCCACCAATGACAAGAACAAGGTACAGCGCCTTCTTAAGATCCTTGTCTTTAAACATGAAACTTAAATCTTCTTCACGAATTGGGATTTGAGGCCCATCTGGCCGATGCCGGGGATCTTGCAATCAATATCATGGTCGCCATCCACAAGACGGATGCCCTTCACCTTGGTGCCAACCTTCACGGTGGAAGAGGAACCCTTCACCTTCAGGTCCTTGATCACGGTTACATCGTCACCGTCCTGCAAGATATTGCCCACCGCATCACGTACCGCGTTTGCCTCAGCTGCCGCCGCGTCCGCCGTGGGGGACCATTCATGTGCGCATTCAGGGCAGATCAGCAAAGCGCCGTCTTCATAGGCATAGGGGCTGGTGCATTTCGGGCAGGGGGGAAAATCGCTCATGGTATGATCCTTCAGATAAAACGTGCCCCTCTATACGCCCGGATGCCCAAAGCCCCAAGAAAAAAGGCCGCGACAAAATGCGCGGCCCTTCCATTAGATTGGTTTATCACCCTACTTTGAAATTAATCGCACGCGGTCAATCGCCCACAGGGGCTCATAGTGGCTTGCCGCCACATGGAAACACAGCTTTTCGGCGTCCGAAACCGATGGCAAAGCGGCCTTCAGTGTGGTCAGGCCATAGCTTTCAAGCGCTGGCGCGAGCGGCAGGCGGGTGATTTCCTCGCCCGCATCACAGCTGTTTTTATAAACCACAATCTCGCCTGCTTCGGTTTGTGGTGCCTTCAGCTGCACATCATTGATCTGGTCCCCGATCTGGAAATTATAAGGCAAGTTGCCCACCACCACTTCGATGCCGGTTACACCATCAAGGTCAGGCGCATCATACAGCCAGCAAGGCTTGACAATATCCACCATCAATGCGGCACGGTCACCGTCGCGCGGGAAATCATCATCCAGCTTGATCGACAGCCATTTGGAACACAATTCCATCTCATCACCCGTGCGTTCCGACAGGCTGATACGGTCCAGCGCCTGTGTGCGCATGCCAGAAATTGGAGCCTCCTTATGGAAGGTCACCGCCTTGACGGTTTGATCAGCTGTGGCAACAATCGGGCCGCCCGCCAGCTCAGAACTTGCTGAAGGCACACTGCCATCCAGCGTATAGCGAATATCGCCCTGCCCCACCTGATTGGATATCTCAATCACCCGTTCCTCACCCGCCACACGGGTGACAACAATCTTGGGGGCGAACGCGCTATCGGCCGGCTTGACGCCCAGCGCCTTTAC
Source organism: Alphaproteobacteria bacterium (assembly GCA_013372975.1). Taxonomy (GTDB): domain Bacteria; phylum Pseudomonadota; class Alphaproteobacteria; order Sphingomonadales; family Kordiimonadaceae; genus Kordiimonas. Next base: position 47,220 of record JABXIS010000026.1, on the reverse strand, counting down.
CCGCGACAGATGCGGCATCAGGCGGGAAACAAACCAGTTGAAATCCTTGTTGGACGGCCGCGCCCAAACACTTTCAGCCACCGCGATCAAGCGTGGGAAGGCCATATGTTCAACCCGTTCCTCCGTACGCATATGTTCGGAAAACACGGTCATTTGCGCGCCCAAAATGGCTTTCTGCTCTTCTGCTGTCAGCTCTTCCGACACCGGTTCGAACGCATACACATCCTCAAGCGTCTGGATATGTTCGCGCCCTGGCGGTTCGTACCGGCTGTCAGACTGTCGGTAATCTGAATAATAGATGCTGGAAGGCGCCATCACCACCTGGCGGCCTTCCTTGGCAGCGGCCACCCCACCTTTGGTGCCGCGCCATGACATAATCGCCGAATTGCCGATGGACCCGCCTTCGAGGATTTCGTCCCAGCCGATCAAACGGCGTCCGCGCTCATCCAGATAGTTTGCAAAATGGCGGGTGAAATAAGCCTGAATGCCGTGACTGTCGTGAATGCCCAGCTTGGCCATGCGTTCCTTGATGCGGGGTGAATTTTCCCACTGTTTTGTGGCCACCTCGTCACCGCCGATATGCACAAACTCGGTTGGAAACAGCTCCAGGGTTTCATCCATCACATCCTCAAGGAACTTGATGGTACCCTCTTCAAGATTGAAAGTGTTCTGGAAGATGCCCCAATCGGCCATGTCGCCATCAAGGGCCGCGGTACCCAGTTCCGGATAGGCCTTGATTGCTGCCGTGGCGTGGCCCGGCAAATCCACTTCCGGCAACACAGTGATGTGACGTTCGGCGGCATAAGCCACAATCTCGCGCACATCATCCTGCGTGTAATATCCGCAATAAAGCCGCGCTTCACCGGTGCTTTCATCCACATCAGCCTGCGGGCCATCACCCGCCGGCACGCGACACCCGCCCACTTCCGTCAACTTGGGGTATTTCTTGATTTCCAGCCGCCAAGCCTGATCGTCTGTCATGTGCCAATGGAACACATTCATCTTGTGAAGCGCCATCACATCGAGGAATTCCTTGATGAATTCCTTGGTGCGGAAATGCCGCGCCACATCCAGCATGGCACCGCGCCATTGAAGCCGGGGCTTGTCTTTGATGATGCCGATGGGCAGCAGGCCCTTCTCGGCCCCATCCAGCATCTGCAACAGCGTCATGGCGCCATAAAAGCGGCCCGCTGGCGTGCTGGCGCTGACAATCACACCCTCAGCCGTCACATCGATCCTGTAGGCCTCAGTGCCTTCAATGCTGGTGTCATTGATAAAACGGATATCTGCGCCATCACCCTCGCCCAATTTCAGGTCTGAGAAACGGTCGGCCCATTCAATAAACTGTTCCCGCAGCGCTTCCTCCCCCTCGGGCACAGACACTGCCGTGCCATGCTGCACCGCAAAAGTGCCGCCCACGGAAATCACCAGCGCCGGGTTCGGGATCACCCGAACTGGGGGACCAGCAATGGGGGTAACCTTCGCGTCTTCACATGCCGACACCATCAATGCGCAGGCGCCTGCAACCAGCCCAATCAGCTTACTCTTGACCATAGATCTCCACCCTTTACCTGGGCCTCGCCGTTCGCGCGGCCTCTTCCTCTGGCCTCCCCGGCCCGGATTATGTATAAGCGGGGAACAAAAAAAGTGGGGCGGACACAGAAAATCTCTGATCTGCGCCGCCCCAGTTCCCCAATATTCAGCCCCAAAGGGACTGAGCTGGAAAGTGGACCCGGACGGGAGGTTAACCGAGCCCGGGTCCGCTGCCATGCTGGTGGAAGCCTATTGCTTCCGAAACTGGCGACACCACCAAGAGCCGCTCGCGAACACATTGGCCCGCGGCGGCACACCTGGGGTTATGTATTCATTCGCGCAAGATAATCAGCGTGCGGCATGGTTATCTTGCAAGCGTTCTCCTGCATGCGCGCGAGCTCTGCGAACATACGATTTGATTCTGTCTGGTCTGCCACAAGGCCAAGCTTGGGCACATGCTGCATGCCATAAAGGATGTAGCGGTAATTCTCGTCCGTGAAGGTGGTCGAGAAAGCACCCGCCAGATCGTGATATTCGCACACCTTGTGCTTCCATATCTCAAGCTGGGCATTCAGCCACGGCGTGTGCTCCACGGTCGCGGGTGCGGCGCGCCAAAACTCGCTGTCATCCCGGTTGGTTAGGCAATAGTGCAGCACGATAAATTGCTTCAGGTCCTGATAGAAACCGCGCATCAGGCGATTGAAGCTATCGCGGTTATCCTGCCCAGGCTGTTCGGCCGCCAGATGGGTGCCCATCAGGCCTGCCGCCAGATTGATCAGATGCAGGCCTGTGCTCTCCAGCGGTTCGATAAAGCCGCCCGCCAGCCCTGTGGCAAGCACGTTCCCGACCCAGAATTCTTTCCGGCAGCCCACTTTCATCTTCAGGTGCGTGCACTTGAGCACTTTGGATTCCGGCCCAAGGAACGCGCGCAGCTCGGCCTCTGCTTCGTCTTCCGACATGCGGTTGCCATCATACACATATCCGGTGCCCTGCCGGTTCACGAGATCGATCTGCCAGGCCCAGCCGTTCGATAATGCCGTTGCCACCGTGTAAGGATTTGGCGCCTCGCCTTCTTCAAGCTCCCGCTGCAGTGCGACCGCACGGTTGCATGGCAGCGCATCCTCGAAGCTGTCCCAATTGTCAGCACGCACCTTGTCGATCAGAAGCCCACGGAAGCCTGTGCAATCCACAAAGAAATCAGCCGTGAAGCTTTCGCCTTCGGTTGTGTGCACAGCCGTGATGTTTTCGCCTTCCACTGTCGCGTCCGCGATGGTGGCTTCCACATGCTTCACACCCGCCTCGACCGCCTTTTTGCGCAGATACCGCGCCAGGAGCATGGCATCGATATGATAGCCATAGGGCACCACGCCCTGATAGGCAGGCGAATTGGCGCCCTTCGGGCCATGGCCATGTTTGATCAGCTCAGCCGACAGGCACACGCCTTCATCATAGCGCTCGCGCGTAGGCCTGTCAGACAGGAACCAGAGGCTGGAGATATCCAGTACGCGGCCAAGGCGCTGATGTTCAAACGGGTGGAAATATTCGTGCGTTTCACCCGCCACCGGTTTCATCCAGTTGCGGAACATGATCCCGGTTTTGAACGTGGCATTTGTCTCGCGCATCAATTCAGCTTCATCAAGGCCCATGGCCGCAAAGAAGAAGCGCACGCTGTGTACAGTGGCTTCACCCACACCAATAATGCCGATATCAGGGCTTTCGATCACCGTGATGTCGAAATTCTTTTCCGTGTGATTGAACAGACGATTGAGGTAAATCGCCGTCATCCATCCGGCAGACCCACCACCCACAATCACCATGGATTTTTTCGCCATCTCAACCATCGATTACACCTTCTGGATGCCGTGTTGTTTAATGCGGTCGAGAAGCTGCCGGTGTGGCAACAGTCCACCCGCCACACGCTCTGTCATCTCGCGGATATAGGCGAAGTCAGCACGGGCATTGGCGCCTTCGGCATACCGGCTTTTGAGCGGAGCCATGTTGGTTGGAAATCCCATGCCATAGAGAACATAGAGATAATTCTCGACACCAAAGACTTCGAACTTGTTAGGGAAGTCATAAACGCTGGGCACCTGTGCGCGCCAAAGCTCAAGGTTTTCGCGCAGGCTATCAGGCAGCGTGTCTTCACGCCGGTTATCGCGCCAGAAATCACTGTCATCACGGCCTGACAGGCAATAATGCAGCTTGATGAAATCAATTACCTTGTCCCATGCGTGACGCACGCGCTCATTGAAGCGTTTCGCCAGTGCCGGCATGGAAGCCATAGTTGGCGGGAACTGATCAGCCAGCATTTTGGCCGTGGCATCAAACACCAGAAGCCCGGTGGCCTCGAGGGGCTCTACAAAGCCCTGGCTCATGCCAATGGCGACACAGTTTTTTTCCCAGAAATTTTCGCGGTAGCCGATACGCATGGGAATACGGCGGCACGCAACATCGTCAGCTTTGTCACCAATGCTTTCGCGCAGATAATCCCTGAGCACCTGCTCGGCTCGGTCATGGTCGGTATATTTTTCGGCATAGACATAGCCCGTGCCGCGCCGTGCCGACAGGCCAATATCCCAGATCCAGCCAGCTTCCCTGGCGGCAGAGATTGTATGACAGGGGATTGGTGCATCGTCGGAGCCGTATGGCACCTGCGCCGCGATCGCATGATCTACAAACAGGGTATCGCGCTTGTCGATGAAATCCACGCCAAGTGTCTGGCCCAGAAGAAGGGATGAAAAACCGGTGCAATCCACAAACAGGTCAGCCTTCATATCGCCAAAGGCATCTGTCACAACGGCTTCAATCCCACCATCACCAGATAGTTTCACATCCGTAACGTTAGCCAACCTGTGTTCAACACCCAGCTTTTCGGTCGCATGACGGGTGAGGAAAGCGGCCAGTTTGGCAGCATCCAGATGGTAGGCGTAGGAGGCCTGCCCCTCATACTGCCTGTCAGTCATCAGTTTGGGCCCGAGACCCCGATCACACAACTGTCCCTGCACGGACACTGAATCCGCATAGGATCCGTTCTCCGCATCGCCCATCAACCAATAGGGCGTGAGGTCAAATTGGTTCTGAAGCGGATAATCGAAAACATGGTGATAATAGTGGCTGGTACCATTGGGTGTATGCAGCCAATCCACAAACTTGATGCTTTGTTTGAAAGTAACATCGCATTCACGCACGAAATCGGCTTCATCAATGCCAAGGTGCTGCAAACTTTTGCGGATGGCAGGCACAGTGCCCTCGCCAACGCCGATGGTGGGAATATCGGCCGATTCCACCAAAGTGACCCGGACGCCATCGGCGTCCGCGGCCCTTAAGCTTTTCGCCAGGTGACAGGCTGTCAGCCAGCCGGCGGTTCCACCGCCGACGACCAACACATGCTTGATTTCTATATCATGCCCGCCACCTGCTGCCATTATGCCTCGCTTTCGTGCCGTTGGCTGTAAAGGAGGCCTAGGCGACGGATCTGGTTAAGCGAAATAAGGTGAGCGTAGATCGCAGGCAGGAAACCGCGCTGGCGCAGATCACTGAATTTGTCATCTGGCAAGGTGTTCAATTTCACTTCGTCGATGGCGTAGATACCATTGAGGTTGATCTTGTCGCCACCGGCTTCCACTGTCAGCGTACGCTCGTTCAGGAGCTCAAGCTCGGTCAGAATACGGATAAAACCGTCAGTTACCTGATTGTGCTCGAAATAGGTTTGAACCGCCACTTCGCGATTCTGCATAAACTCTGTTTCCTTGCCGTTTTCGTCAAACAGCGGAATGCCCTCGTCACGGGACAGGCAATCAGCATCTTCATCAATCGCCATGATCAGCTGCGTTTGATCATGTTCGCTGGACATCAGGCGGAAAGGATAAGTGGCAACGATGCCCGGCACATATTGTGCGGTCCAGGTGCCATCCTTGGAAACAATCAGGTTCTCGCCAGGCTTCAGGCCCAGAAGGGCGGCCGGCACAAAACGGCCAGTTTCTTCATGTTTGATAAATATAACCGGTGCGTCGTTCGCTACAGAGATGAACTCGTGCGCTACGATCGGAAGGATATGATCTTTTTCAAGTCGCGAGAAATCAACAGCAGCCTTCATCTTCAGGTCCGCATGATTTTCCACTACGACGGGTACAATCTTTGTCACGTTTTACGCTCCACAATAGAAATGCAATAAAGGTTCCGGCCCCCTTATATCGCATTTGCAAGAAAAGGGGAGAAAGACTCCCCTTTTCCATATTTTTCAGCCGTAATCTAGTATTTGAAGCTCACGCCCGCAGTAATCCGGCGAGGCATTTCATATTCATACAGCGGGAATCCACCAGTGAAGCCGCTGTTCGGCGTTGGCGTTGCATTGTTACCGAACTGCTTCGCACTCTTCTGGAACAGGTTGTTCACATCCAGATTCACAGAGATCTGATCCGTAATCCGATAGGACGCACTCATATCCACGGAACCGTATGGCTTGTGCAGGCGGTTGCCGTAGGCACCTACTTCACGAAGCATGTATTTGCTACGGTAGTTGTATGACACACGTGCCTGGAAGCTATCGCTTTCATAATAAGCTGTTGCGTTGAACGAGTGCTTGGATGCATCAGACAACACAGCATTACCGTCCGGGAACGTGCTGTCATCGTCAGCGGCACTATCCGTGTAGGTATAGTTCAGGATGGTACCGAAACCGTTCGCAAATTCCTGCTGATACTGGAGCTCGAGGCCCTTGATCGCAGCGGAATTGCCGTTGATCAGTTCCTGCACAGTCCAGCCAAACGGAATTTCATCATCGCGCATCACGCCCGGGAAATTAATCTCGTTGGTGTCAGCGTGATATTCTGTCCGGGAAACGAAGTTCTTCACATCCTTGAGGAAGAATGTTGCTGACAGGATCGAGCCTTCTGCGAAGTAATATTCAACACCAAGGTCAAACTGATCCGAGATAAACGGACGCAAGCCAACGTTACCAACAATCCAGAACTGGTTGTCTGGCAGGTCATCGTTTGCGCCGTTCACGTTGGGGTTCACATACATGTCCACATATTGTGGGCGCGTCATTACCCGTGCAGCAGATGCCCGCAGGACCACATCGTCAGACAGATCCATTGCAACGTTGAAGCTTGGAAGCCACTGCGAGTATTTCGCGTTGGTGTCCTGAAGCTCGCCGTTCACATAGTATGTGGATGTTGCACTTGTATGCACGTAACGGACACCGGCGTTACCGCGGAAACCGTCCCCTTCAAAAGTTGCCATCACATAGGCAGCCGTGTTGGTTTCATCGATTTCGGAATAGGCACCCAAAATCTCTGTTTCGCCGGTGATGGAAGCTTTCGCCCAATCCTTAAGGGCATCAGCGTCAACACGCAGGATCTGATAATCCCCTGCACCAACATCGATCAGGCCCTGGGTCAATCCGCTGGTAGCGATACGTGGATCAAAGCCCGCAGCCTGGTCCAGCGTGAATTGACGGCTTGTGGTATTGTGATCAGCATAACGGAAACCGGTTTTGATGGATTTCACCATGCCCCAGTCAACATCATACTCAACGTCCATCTGGCCGTAGAACTCTTCGTCTGTTTTCGGCGTTTTGTTAAATGCCGAGCCAGTACCCATCACAAGGCTGCCTGGATCGTAGGACGTGATATCGAAAGAACCTGTATTCCACGTCTGGCCACCGCCAGAGAAATCATAAGTGCCGTTCGGGATCGCTGTGCCGCCAGTGCCATCTTCGAGAACCATTTCGAAGTCTGTGCCACCCGATGAGGTTGTTTTACCAATCTGGAAATCAACCTGATAGCCGTCGCCACGATACTCGGCATCGAAATCGTAAACTTTGGACTTCATTGTCGCTTCACGTGGACGGGCCTGATAGTAGGCAACATTCAGCGGGCCGCGCACTGGCGTACCGTTGATCTTGTCGCTTTCAGGTACATCGATGCCAGACCAGGACGTGTTACCTTGTGTTAGCCACAGTGCATAGTTTGTGTTGTCTGCGCGCATCTCCATATCGACATAATTGGCCGTCATGGTCAGGTTTTCACTTGGCTCAAACTGAAGCGTGGCGTTGAACGCACGACGCTTACGATCCTGCTCGAAGCCAACAGGGCCAGCACCCCATTCCCAGAATGCTTCGTTACCCTGGCGCTGCAACTGACGGCGCTGGTATACACCAGACAGAAGAACACCCAGATTACCAGCCTCGTTTTTCCAGCTCACAAGGCCGGAAAGCTGCGGATCGATCTGGTCGCTGTCGTTGGTGTGTGACCCTTCAACAGACCCGTAGATTGACAGCTCATCCATCTCAAGCGGCTTACGTGTGTTGATCACAACCGAACCACCAACACCACCTTCAACTAGGTCAGCCTGGGAGGACTTGTAAACTTCGATGTTGCCAACAAGTTCGGACGGCAGCAGCGAATAGTTGAAGCTACGGCGTGCTGGCTCAAACACGAACCAACCAGTAGAGGCAACATTCTGGCCGTTCAATGTCGTCAGGGTCATATTCTGGCTGGCGCCGCGAATTGCCACTGCCTGGCCTTCACCAAACTGACGCTGGATCGTAACACCAGAAATACGCTGCAGGGATTCTGCAACGTTCTTATCAGGAAACTTACCGATATCTTCTGAAGAAATTGCGTCAACAATGGCATTGCTGTTGCGCTTCACTTCGAGGCTTTGGCGCAACGCACCACGAATGCCTGTGATGGTAATCTCTTCAAATTCCTCCATTGAGGAATCCTGGCTCTCCTGAGCCTGGGCGCTCGCGGCCATGCCAGCCAGGGCAATAGCACTTACCGAGCGGTAAAGTGTACGTTTGGTGAAACTCATTTTTTCCTCCTGGTTCCCAACCTTTCAACGGCCGCGTCGGCGCACCCTCTGGTGTTCGCCTCTGTTGTTGGCCTTCCTATCTCCCTTCGCATCAGTGCTGGATCTCGTTGTCCATGGCATTATGAGCAGCTGAGCGAATCCATGTACCAGCCAGCCGCGCCAATGACGCCAAGCTGACCATGTTCAATCAGGTTCACCGGGATCGCCTCAAGGAACGGTGCCATCGCACCCTTCGCTACGAAGCGGTCCATGAACCGGCTTTCCACTAGAAATTCTCTGATTTTTGGCAAGATGCCACCGGCCAGGTAAAGGCCGCCACGCGCGCCGTAGCTGAGCGCAAAATTACCCGCAGCACTGCCTAACAATTCACAGAACAGTGCCAATGTTTCTTCGGCATCTTTGTCTTTGCCAGATAGTGCTGCCTCGGAGATTGCCTCAGGCACCTCAAGGGTTGCTTCCCTGCCATTCACTGCCGCAAGTGCCTGATACAGATTCAAAAGGCCGGGACCTGAAAGCACATGCTCCACGGATACAAAACCAAGCCTCTGACGCAGCACCTTGTAGATCTCGATTTCAAGGTCGGTCTCTGGCGCAAAGGCTGCCTGCCCCGCTTCAGTATTGAGGGCGGCCGGGCTTGATGGCCCCTGAATAAGGACAGATGCACCAAGGCCCGTACCCGGACCGATCACGGCGACAGCGCCACGCTCCGGGCGTACCGCTCGGCGGTTCAGAACCACAACATCAGCTGGGTTCAGATATTGCGTACCGTAAGCCACAGCCACAAAATCATTAATCGCACAAATATCAGAAACGCCTAACCGCTTGCGTACATCCGCCAGCGATACACGCCAGGGCATGTTGGCGGCGATCAGGTCATCGCCCATGAAATAGCCACAGCTGGCAATGGATGCCGCAGAGATGTCAGAGGCTTGGGTGCCGGCAAGAAAGTCTTCCAAAATGGCATCCAGGCCTGAATACTCGCCATTGCGATATTTCTGATACTTGCGGACAGTCAGCGGACGCGCCGTGCGGTCCACACGGGCAATTAGGCTGAGCCTGGAGTGGGTGCCACCGATATCCGCTGCCAAAACAGGAGCTTGTTCAACCATGCCCATTCTCCGTTCCCGCGCGGCGGATATATTTAACGCGATACTCAAACACATACCCTCCCCAGGCTCATAAGGGCCCAGCCGAAAAACACCAAAAACGGCTGATTAGCCCGAAATTCTCCTCCAGCTCTTCAACCTTTCCCCTGAAGGGGACGGGGAAGGAACTTGCGCTCACTTCCCCGGGAAGGTCTCACAGAGCCATTCTGTGATAGAAATAAAATGACAACGTTGTCCATACTTTTTTAAAAAAAATTACTCACGTTGTCATTTTTTTGACATCGTTATCATTCTAAACGATTGAAATCTTGCAGAAACCGGAAATCCTGACCCTTCAGTCAACATGACAACGTTGACTATTTTTTTTGTGCGCGCCATAAGGGAAAGCGAACAGGATGTGCCCGATATTCGAAAAGACTCGGCAGACGGGCAACCCGATTCAGGGGGAGTTTCCCTTCAGGATTATCTGGTAAGAAAAGGCTGCTTCTTGTCCAAGGCTACGATCAAGGATGTCGCACGTGTTGCGGAGGTCTCGCTCAAAACGGTCTCCCGCGTGATCAACAATGAGCCAACTGTAAAAGAGGCCACCCGCAAAAAAGTACAGGCCGCGATCAAGGAGCTGAATTATCAGCCCGATATGTCGGCGCGAAACCTTCGGGGCAGCATGTCCTATGCCATTGGCCTCGTGTATGACAACCCCAACCCCTATTATGTGGTCGGGGTGCAGGAAGGGGTACTGAAAGCCTGCCGCGAGATGGGTTACAGCCTGCAAATCCATCCGTGCGACGCCCATCATGACGGGATCGTTGAAGAGCTGTGTGATCTTGTGCGCCAATCCCGGCTTGCGGGGCTGGTGATCGCACCGCCGATTTCCGAGAACGAAACAATCACCAAGGCGCTTGAAGATCGCGGCATTCATTTTGTCCGTATTATCTCGGCCTCCAGCCCGCCGGCTGGCGCATCGCCCTGTGTCTATGTGAATGACCGGGCCGCAGCCCACAGTGTGGCGGAACACCTGATTGCCCACGGGCACACGCGCATTGCCTTCCTGTCGGGGGAAGAAGAACACCATTCCACCTTCGAGCGCCGCGAAGGTTTCAAGGCAGCCCTTCTGGAACATGGTATTGCTGTCGACGACAGCTTGATTCTGGACGGCGCCTATTCTTTCGACAGTGGCCTACAACGCACCATGACATTGATGGACCGAAGTGACAGGCCAACGGCCATCTTCGGCTGTAATGATGAAATCGCCGCAGGCGCACTTGCAGCTGTACGCACTCGTGGCCTGACTGTTCCTGATGATGTGGCTATTGCAGGGTTCGAGAACAGCCCCTTCAGCCAACAGAGCCGCCCGCCTTTGACGACTGCGGCGCAGTCAACCAGCGAGATTGCCCGTCAAGCCATGATGCTGTTGGTGAATGAGATGCGTCCACAATCTACAGACAATGCAGAAGCCCCCAACTATTCGGAATTTGTACCTGAATTGTTGGAGCGCCCTTCAACCAGCACCCGGGCAACATGACAAAAGCCTCTATCACCGCAATGAATGCGCCCATACAGCCCTTGCGAGTTCCTGAGAGCTGGATGGTGCATTATAATCAGTTCAGAGAGTTCGACCTCGATAACGATACTGACCCTGAAACCTGGAAGTTACGCAAACAAACTCTTTGGCAAGGCCAGTGTGAGCGCCGGGATCGCCTTATGGATTTGGGCTGGTATCCAGAAGGCGAACTTGAGGGCACCTTCCGGCTCCAGATTTATGAGGGCGATTTCACAGGCACCCTCTTATTTGAATTCGAAAGCCATACCAGACTGGAGATAGTGGATCAGATGGAATTGGTCATGATTTCAGTCATGACGGGCGCACTTTAACCGAACGCCCCAGCCTTCAAGGCGATCAAACCACTGATTTCCAGCACCTGCGCATAGGCCTGTTCCATCTTGTCAAAGATTTCGCGGTGTGCGTCTTCATATCCTGAAGATGCGCCTGCTTCGTACGTGGTTTCCTCGCCGAACACTTCGTCATTGCTGCGCATCGGTGATTCCGGGAAAATCTTCCTGAGCTGCGCCACGGTATCCGGCACCTCAAGATGCAACAGTTCAACAAGCAGTTCTTCAAGCGACACATCGAAACGCGAGCTGAAGCGCGGCACTTCCATTGCCTTGAGGAAGATATACTGGATAAGGCCGATCCGGATCTGATGCAGTTCAAACAGCTCAGCATCAGGGCTGGCATTATCAAACGCCGCCATCACGCCTTCGTCCTGCACACAGTCGGTCAACGTGCCGGCATCACGCCGCAATTTGCGGATACAAGCATCCACGCTATCGCTTTCAAACAGGCCCTCCAGCAAACGGGACAAGCGCCGAAGTTGCGAGCGCTTCTCGGCATCAGCCACTTCATCAGCACGATCAAGCCAATAGCCCGGGCTCAGGAGTTTGGCATAGGCCTCGATCACGCCCACATCAGAACGGGCAAGCGCATTCACCGCCAGGCTGGTCACCATCTTCAACCGGTCAGAATTATTGTGGATCGTCTCAAACAAATCGGGGGAACGAGCGATGGCGGTCCCCAACCCACCACAGCTGTTGGCCAGATAGCCTAACTGCTGCAATACAGCATTGTTGGGAATTGCCCTGATCTGGCTGATGCGTTCCAGCCGCTGGTGCACAGCACCACCGCCCTGTCGCCTCAGCGACCGGGAACCTGTCGGGAACAAAAGGCTTCGACCGATGCCATCGATCAGACGAATATAACCCTTATGGTCAGTCAGATGATTCTGGTATTCCACCAGGGTCAGGAAAAAATCGAGCGACCAGCCTTTCTCTTCATAAAGCTTGTCATTGTCGGCATTATAATTTGTGAAACGGACCTCGAGGAAATCCGTGAGTGTGGCAAGCGCAGTATTTTCCGCAAGGAACCAGAGATAGCCCTCACCTCCCTGGAAACTGACCTCATGTTTTTCAGGCCGCCCAAGAGTAGCCAGTTGCTGGCGCACCCGAGGGGGGTGGGTATAGAGGAAACGTTTCTTCAGGCTTTCAGGGTATGCCCCCCGGCCCACACTTTCGCCGTGGGTATCAAAGAAAAGCAACTGCACATCTTCAAGCCCGCGCGCTTTCCAAAGCCGGATCAGGCGCAGCTTGAACCGTTCGATAGCCAGCGTTGCAGCGGGCTGGCCGATATAGCGGCCACTGTCCGAAAAGCCAAGTTGGAGGCAGAAGCGCCCCTGCCTGCGGATATAGGAAAGGAAATGCGGGTTATCGATCAGCTCTGCAATCACACGGTCCCCGCGCTCAAGCCCCACCGCCGTTTCAAAGAGCGGGGAAATCTCAACATGGTCTTCCACATCAAACAGCTTGGCGTAATAAAGTGCAGTCAGCAGTGTGAAGGGGGTATCAGACTCCGCCACCAGCATGCGGATCGGCGTTTCCGCATCAAAGTGTTTCTGGAACTGGGCCGCCAGCATGAACACTCGGCGAGCAGTAGTTTGCTCGCGCGACAGCGTACCATAATGGATGGTCTTGGGCTCAACCGTATCCAGTTTCTCCGAAATGGCAGCAAGGAAATGACGGCGCATGGCCGATTGGTCAGGCGATTTTGTCAAATGGATTTCAGCCGAGATCGCGTTATGAAGCTGAGCCGCATTCAGACGGAAGTGAATGTGAGACAACCCCATGCCGATTGCTCGCCATTCACTATAGAGCGTCGCCGCCCGACACCAAAGATCATCCTCTAGATCAAGAGCAAGCAGTGCCTCAAAGGCATTATTGATGCGTGCAGACGCCTTTTCCTTGCGGGACCGGTTTTCAACGGCCAACTGGTTAAGCGTACCCAGGCCGGTTGGGCTGTTCTGATGGTCTTCCAGCGTGCGGGCACCAAGCGCAAAGCAAGCTCGCAGGTCTTCAAAACCTGCCCGCACGGTGGTCCAATATTCAACAGCTTCGCCCTCAAAGGACACGCCCGATGTTTGGCCGAGGCATTCATCCAGCCCCGCAAGCGCGGACCGATACCGGAACAGAAGACCCAAGGACCAGTCAATATCTGTCCGGCCGTCCAGGTCAAAACCCACCCAGCTTGCAATAGTGGCCAGGCGTGGCCTGAGCGTGCGATAGTCTTCCGGATAGAGATTGGCGGCCGCAGCAAAAATGGTACGGTAGAGTGTCCGCACAGCCCGCCGCATATTGCCAACAGCAAGGCCTGCATATTCCAATTCCTGATGAAGCGTGGGCGACGTGGTCGGGTGCACCACGCCCACATCCAGGTTTTCAGTCGCGCGTTTGACGGCGGCATCGCCATCCGCCACAGCTCCCATATAAGCCTTGGCATATGTCCAGGCGGTATCCGACATGGAAAAGGTTGGGTGGGCCGTTACAACAAAGCCAGCAACCTCATCTTCAACCAGCGCCCGGAAGTCAGCGAAAGATCGGCGCGCACCTTTTTCATCAGTGGCGATCGCCTCCACCAAGGCAGAAAGCCTGCCATGGTTCTCTTTAACCGAAACCGAACCCCACTGGCGCACCAGCCCAGCGAGGCGACTATCAAGACAACGTTTGCCCCGCTCTGACAGATCGGCTGACAACCCTTCCAGCGTCTGCCTGCCTTCCATGAGGGCATCAGCAATATCAAAAGCCGCCGAAAGATGTTCCCGCCTTGCTTCGCCTTTACCCTTGGATGGAAGATCAAACATACTGATACCCTTGCCTTTCGTTTTTGACACCGCTGTCAATTTGGCGCCTTTGTACCAGAAATCAAGAAATTGTCACGCCATAAAGTGTCTCAAACAATACCAGTTTGGCAAATTTTATTACAAACCCTTGTTCTATTGCCAGGAATTCGGCCGCCGTGCACAAGACCAATCAACCCGGCAAAATGGCCACCCACCGAAAGACAGTCACCCCGATACGATCCACCAAACACCGGGTTTCTAAAGAAACTATGGCTGATTCCGAAATCGGCGATAGTTTCTTCGCCTTCGGCAAGAAGTCCTTTTCTGGATGCCGTAGCCAGACACCAAGCGACCGGCACATTCGGCGCACCAACTTGGCAACAGCACGCAGGAGTATATCATGCCAGGCAACGCTACAGACAACGTACATGAAGTAAGCTTTTTTGGGCCTTCGGAGAACAGCTTGATCGATCCGATCATGTTCGGTTTCAAATATGCGGCCGAAGACGATGGCACCACCGAGGTAACTTTCAGCATCCCCGGTGAAGGAGCCATCTTCAATGACGAGTATATTATTGAAGGCAATGAGGTCACCGATAGCTTTTTTCCGGTCACCGACCAAATGGCTGACTGGTTTCGTGAAGCGGCTGACTTCATTTCAAATATTACCAACCTGTCCCTGACAGAAGTAGCGGAAGACGGTGTTCAGTTTGGTGAAATCAGGCTGGCTGGCACCAATGACCTGCCAGACAATCTGGGCGCAGGCGTTTTTGGTGATGCCGAGGACTTCCACCTCAACCGAACAGGCGACATCTTTTTTGATGATCGCGCCCTCGGTTTTGATGAAACCTATCTTCAACGCGTGGTGATCCACGAACTAGGCCACGCGATCGGGCTGGCCCACCCCGGCGAAGGGTTCGGTGCGGCTTTTGAGATGCCCGCTGAATTTAACGGCGACGAATACACCGTCATGGACACCAACTTTGCCTCTGCCTTCTTTGCCGACGCCACCTGGGCAGACAAATTCCCGTCTACCTACATGTATGCCGACATTCTGGCCATGCAGCATATGTACGGCGCGAATGAAAATGCCAATAGCGGCGACGACACATACAGCTTCAATATTTCGGACGATAATTTCATGACAATCTACGACCTTGGCGGCAAGGATACTATCGAAATCACCGGCACAAACGGCTCTGCGGAGGCGGACAGTGTGGTGATCAACCTCGGCACACCGGACGATAGCCTTGGCGGCCATTTTATCGATGTTGGCACCACGGTAACCTACTTCAATGACGCCAGCGAGATCGTCGGCACGCGGGACAAAACTGTGTATGTTTCCCCTGAATCCATGATCGAAAATATCACCACCGTTGGTGGCAACGATGTGATTGTCGGCAATGATTTTGCCAATGTGATCAAAAGCGGCGATGGCGACGATGTCATCAGCGCCGAGGCCGGAGACGATACGATCGTTGGCGGTGACGGAGACGACATTATCGCGGCGGGCGATGGTAACGATATCGTCTGGGCGGGCTCTGGCGACACCGGCAATGATATTGTCAGCGGCGATAACGGCAATGACATCATCGCCGGTGGCGGCGGTGCCGATATTCTCGCTGGTGGTTCGGGCATTGATATTATCTTCGGCGGAAGCGGTGATGACATTGTCGTCGGCCACGGCTGGAACGATGGCTCGCCTACGATGGATGAAACCGCCTCAAATCAACTTTGGGCGGGCGAAGGCGATGACCAGGTTTATGGTGCCAATGGCGCAGACAAACTTGGAGGAGGCCTGGGTGACGACACCATCGGCGGCGGTGACGGCAACGATGTTCTCTATGGCGGCAAATCCGGAGATGACAAGCTCTCAGGTGGCGCGGGAAGTGATGTCATGTTCGGCGGCACCGACAACGATATACTCTCTGGCGACAGCGGCAATGACGAACTTTATGGTGGCGTGGGCTTCGATCTGATCGATGGCGGCGTAGGCGCAGACACACTCTATGGCGGCGCTGGCGACGACACGCTGGACGGCGGCACGGGCAACGATATATATCGCGCAGGTGACGGTGCAGACATTCTGATTTTTGATGACAGGCACGGCGACGACACAGTTTCTTCTTTTGAAGTAGGCACCGACATCCTGGACCTGAGCGGCACAGTCGACACCTTCACAAATACCAGTTCTGTGGAGGCGAATGCCCAAAACACAACTGTTGGCGGCGAAGCCGGGCTTCTGATCGACACAGGAGACGGCAACAGCATCTTTCTTATCGGTCTTGGAACAGACGATATCGCCTCAATGGATTTCATCTTTTAACCACACATCAACGACAAAAAACACCAAGGGGCGCCAGCATGTTGCTGGTGCCCTTTTCTCATGCCCCGAACCTTCCGGCTTGAAAGCCCGTCTTGCCCTGTGCGAAACTACCCTGTCTAGGGAAGGACGACACGGGCACCTATGGAAATTTTGGACACAATGATCAGAGGCGGCGGCATCGCTGCTTCCACCATATTGGGTTTCCTGTTTGCCCGCAGGGGCCTTGGCAGCCCCATTGGCCTGTTTGGCGTGCTCATCGCGCTCGCGATTGCTGGCTTTCTCGTTTGTGCTGCACCATGGATGCAGCATGCGGGACCTGCGTGGTGGATTTCTTCCACCATTTGCCATTATGCACCGCTGTTTTTCTGGCTTTTCTCACGTGCTTTCTTTGATGACATCCGGCGTTTCAGCAATATCGAAGGCATGGCTGCAGCCATATACAGCCTTCTGGTGATGGCTTATATTTGGGCCCAACATCAGGGCAACTCAGGCAACCATTCTGATTTCACCGAAGCGGTGAATGACCTATTTCGCCTCACCGGATTGGGCATCGGCCTGTATGTGATGTTTGACGTAATCAGGGAATACCGGAATGACCTGATTGAACGGCGGCGCAAGGCCCGGCTCTATATGGTTGGTGCAGTTGGCACCCTCTTCACTGTGCTTGTGATCAACAATATCGTCAGTGACGGCAGGGCACCGGGTGGCTGGTTCGGCTCTCTCGTTGCCGCGTCACTCCTGGCGCTCAGCGTCGGGCTGATCCTGATGATCACCCGTCCGAGGCGCGATATTCTGCCCGTCACAGCGCCCGAAAACACAAAACTGCAAACCACGGCCCCTACACCCACAGCTTCCAAGAAAAAAGCCGACGACCCGCCTGAATTTGCGGAGGAAGAGCTGGCTGCGGTGATCGCCGCGATGGAACAGGAAAAAGTGTACCGCGACGAAACCCTGACGATTGTTTCCCTGGCGGCAAAGCTGGGCACACAGGAATATCTGCTCAGGCGTGTGATCAATGGTGGGCTTGAACAGCGTAATTTCACCAGCTTCCTGAACGGATATCGGCTTCAGGAAATCGAGGAGGCACTGAGCGATCCTGCGCGGGTAAAAATACCAATCCTGACGCTGGCCCTTGAAGCCGGCTTCAACTCGATCGGCCCGTTCAATCGAGCCTTCAAGGACAAACACGGCATCACCCCCAAACAATATCGGCAAAGGGCTCTTGAACCTTCGGGGAAATAATCACCGGTTCCCAAAAAACATTACCGATTTCGAAATTGGCAAGAAAACCTAGCACTTTCTTGTCTTTATGAAGGCACCGATCGGAGCCTTCAACCTTGAGAACACCATTTTATATTGCCCAGCACGACAGCAAACCAAGAGGCCCGATCGGTCTGCTGGCAGCTCTGGCTGGCGCGCGTCGAACACGCACTGATAACCTGACTGCATTGCATATGCTGAGGCTCTGCCCCAGTGATCATTTTCTGGATATTGGTACCGGTTATGGCCTTGCACCTCGCATGGCTGCTCGCCAGATTTCCGCAGGGAACGTTGTCGGGATAGACCACGCATCCACTGCGCTGGGGCTTGCCCGCCTGCTCGCTTTCTTCAGCAAAGGAAAGTCCAGCTGCTTTTTGCGTGCAAACAGCAGCAATCTGCCGTTCGCTCCGGCCACTTTCACGTGTGCGATGGCAATGCACACCCTATATTTCTGGTCCTGCCCGATCATCCATTTTCGGGAAGCCCACCGTATATTGGTTCCGGGCGGCCGTTTCCTTGTGGGGTTTCATCCGCCGCCTCCCACCGGCGATACACACCCTTTTCCCACAACCGTTTATCAGCTCCGTTCGGAAACGGAGGTGCGGACAGCCCTGTCTTTCGCCGGGTTTCGTGACATCACCACCATGGTGCGGGAGGCCACAAAAGCCCCCCCAACCATTTTCCTGCTTGCCCGTGTTCCAGGCTAACCCTGCTTACGGAACATCAGCATGTAAACCGCCGGCACGAAAAAGAGCGTGAGGATAGACGCGAACGCAAGCCCGAACATCATCACGGCCGCCAACGGCTCCCACAAGGGCCCGCCAAACAGGTAAAGCGGTACAAGCCCCACCACAGTGGTGATAGATGTAAGAAGGATAGGCCGCAGGCGTTTGCCCGCTGCCTGCGTGATAGCATCAGCCAGTGGTTTTTCGGCCCGCTCGATATCGATCTGGTCCACCAGCACGATCGCGTTGTTGATCACGATCCCGGCAAGGCTGATGAGACCAAGCATGGCAAAGAAGGATATCGGCTGGCCAAGCACCAACAGCCCGAGTGGCACGCCCACAAGCACAAGCGGCACGCTTAGAAAGATGATTGCGGTGCGCCGCACGCTGTTGAACTGGAACATCACCGCCAGCACCATCAGCAGGCCCGCATACGGCAGCCCTGCGCCAAGGTCGCCATATATATCCTGGCTTTCTTCAATCTCGCCACCAACCGTGTATTTATAATCCCCTTCAATACCGAGCGCATCAATCTCCGGCTTCACCAGATCAAGCAGTTGCTGGGCGGTGAAATCAGCGCTTTTGGCGGTTACCGTGATGGTACGTTCCTGATCCTTCCTGCGGGTTTGGGAAAACTCCAGCGACGGGCGCAGCACCGCCGTTTGCTCGAGCGGCACCAGATCACCACCTGCAGGCAGGATGATGTTCAGCAGGTCCTCAAGGCTATCCCGGTCGCGCTCAAGTGCCCGCAGCATGATCGGGATGGTGGCATCATCTTCCCGGAAGCTGGAAACCTCAAACCCGTCGAAATAGGCATTCAGGTTTTGGCTCAGAGTTTGAGACGAGAGATTCAGACGGCGGGCTTTGTCCTGATCCACCTCAATCACCATCTTCACCAGCATTTCGCCCCAGTCATTCTCGTTCTGCACGATGCCGGGCACCTTGGCGAAAATCTGTTCTACCTTGCGGCCAACGGACAGAAGCGTTTCATGATTGGGACCAGAGATCTCTATCTCGACCAAACCGGATTCGCTTGCGCCCATCGACAACCGCTTCACGGTGAAACGGGCATCCGGCACATGCTCATAAAAGTGCCGCTTGGCCCGCGCCGCCAGATTTTCCGCACCCTCAGGCGTTGTGGCATTCACCAATATGAAGGCGCGCGAAGGGGATGGGTTGAACGGATTGAGGCTCAGGTAAAAACGCGGCCCGTCACGACCCACATACACAACCTGATCCTTCACTTCAGGATTCACCGATTTGTCGGCAATCCAGTCTGTTACCTCAAGCGCCACCTGCTCAGTGGCTTCGAAATGGGCGCTCTTGGGCATATCCAGATAGATCAGCACTTCCGACCGGTCGCTCACCGGGAACATCTCGTTAGGCAGCGTGGCAAACAGCTGCATCATCACAAACACAAGGCCGTAGATACCCACGATCACCAGCGCCGCACCGCGGAGCGTGGGGGCGAGAAGTTTTTCATAGAAACGCGCATAGGCAGGGATAACCTCTTCCACGTCCACAACCTCGCCCTCAGGGCCTTCCGTACGTTTCTTGAGGAATTTGGCCGAGATCAGCGGCAGGAAATACATGGCAGAAATCCACGAACCCACCAATGTAAGCGCCAGCACAGCCCCAAGCGAGAAGGCATATTCGCCCTTGGCGCCTTCAATCAGGAAGAAGGGTGTGAAGGCAAAAATCGTGGTCAGCGATGATACAATCAGCGGCAGGGCATATTGTTTGCCTGCTTCCAGCGCGGCATCGCGGCGCCTGCTGCCCGCGTCCACGCGAGAGAGAATATCTTCCACGATCACCACGCCATTATCCACGAGAAGGCCCAATGAGATAATCACGGCAGCGATCGACACCTGCTCAAGCGAGATATCGAGCACGCTCATGCCCAAAAGCGCAAACATCACTGCGAACGGCACGATAGACGCAATCACCAGCCCGGACCGGAGCCCAAGGAACAACAGCACCACCACCAGCACAACGGCAAAGGTCTGCCCCACGTTCGACAGCGCACCGGCGACTGTTTTCTCAACTTCTGCCGGTTGATAGGTGGCGAAATTCAGCTCAAACCCGATAGGCAGGCTGGCTTCAAAGGTACCCACTGCCGCCTGTAGGTTTTCGCCCACGTCACCAATATCAAACCCGGGCTGCATCTGCACACCAACCACAAGCGCCGGGCGGCCGTTATAATAGGCCCTGCTTTCAGCGGGCGACACATAGCCGCGCCGCACGGTCACAAGGTCCTTCAGGCGTACAAGGTCTTCACTGCCCTGCGCGCGGGTGAGCATATTCTCAATCTCTTCCACGCTTTTGAAATCACCAGTGGACTCAAGAAGGATCGAAGACCCTTCCGCGTTGATCTCGCCTGCGGGCAGCACCACATTCTGGTTCTGCAGATCATCAATCAACACACTGAGCTGCGCCCCGATGGCCCGAAGACGGCGGGCATCCAATTCCAGCCAGATGCGTTCGTCCTGCACACCATACAGTTCAGCCTTCGACACACCCTCGACGGTATAGAGACGGCGCTGCAGGTCCTTTGCCGCTTCTTCCATCTCGCGGTAGCTAAAGCCTTCCGCTGTGATGGCGATGGACGCAATGGCCACCTCGCCAAATTCTGTATTCACGAAGGGCCCATAGGCGCCATCCGGCATGCTGCGGCTTTCCTCTGCCATCTTGTCGCGAAGCGTCTGCCACACGGGCTCAAGGTTTTTCACATTATCCTTGAGGTCCACAAAGGTGCGCATGCGCCCTGTTGTCAGAACCGTACGCAATTCTTTCACTTCCGGAATTTCGCGGATTTTCCGCTCTACCGATTCCGCGATCAAATTCTCGATCCGGGCGGGCGGCATACCGGGATACAGGGCTTCCACAATTGACGTACGGATGGTGATCTCTGGCGCTTCGCGCTTGGAAAAATCCACGTAAAGCAGGAAGCCGGATGCCACGAGGGCCAGCATCAGCAAGGTGGTGAAGCGGCTTCGGGTAAGCCCGAATTTGGTCAGGAAAGACATGAATGCTCTCCTTACCGGCTGCTGGTTTCAAGAAGACGAACTTTCTGCCCGTCATGCAAGTAGGAAACACCGGCGGCGGCGATCACGTCACCTGCCTTGAGGCCATCAACAACAATGATCATATTGTCGCGCACCCCTGCCGTTTGCACGGTACGGGACTGTACGGTCGATGTGGCGGGATCAAACACATAGACCTGCGCCCTGCCGCCCTGATGATCCTGGATCGATTCGCCGCGACGCAAGGATTCGGATTGCTCCAGTGCAAAACAGCGCACGGGCACCAGAAAACCCTCACTGCCGATTAGAAGCGAGATATCAAGGCCAACCTCAGCCGCCATACCCGCCTTCAGGCCCGGATGGCTTTCCTCCAAAATCACCACGGCCGGAAAGGCAGATACTTGCCCCGCACGGGAGCCCAGTTCCTTGATCCGGCCCTTCAGGGTCAGGTTCGGGATGTCTGTAATTTCCACTTGCGCGGCATCGCCTGTTTTAAGGGCATTGATCACCGTGGCAGGCACATTGAACTCCACCTCAAAAGCGTTCTCGCTATAGAGAGACAAAACCGCCTGCCCCGGTGACACATTGGCAAAGGACTTGGCATCAACGCTCGAGATCACACCGTTAAAGGGCGCCTTAAGCTCAGCCTTGTGAAGCCGTTCGCCCGCAATAGCATATTGCTGGCGCGCCTGTTCGGCCTGCGCCTCGGCACTTTTGAGGTTGGTTTCAGAGGCGTCAAACGCCGCCTTGGTGACATTGCCTGATTTCAGCAATTCTTCCTTGCGGGCAAAATCGGTCTTGGCATTACCGAGCGAGGCCTCTGCCTGCTCAAGCGCGGCTTTGGCCTGCTGCACTTCAAACTGAAGCGTGGTGGGGT
Organism: Alphaproteobacteria bacterium; assembly: GCA_013372975.1. Classification (GTDB taxonomy): domain Bacteria; phylum Pseudomonadota; class Alphaproteobacteria; order Sphingomonadales; family Kordiimonadaceae; genus Kordiimonas. The sequence continues at coordinate 24,884 of JABXIS010000026.1, read as the reverse complement.
CAAGCCGGAGAAGCCGCTCGCCGGCCTGTACCTGTGCGCCCACCTCAAGCTTCACCTCAGCCAACTGGCCTGAAATTTCGAACGACAAGCGGGTTTCGTCAGCGGGCTGTACCACGCTGGGATACCGCCGTGTCATGCTGGCCGCACTTTCCGTAACTTCAAAAACCTTCAATCCCCGCACGGGCGGCTCTTGCTCTGTTTCCTGTTTATCACCGCAGGATACGAGCGTGAGAGAAGCAACAACTGCAGCAATCGGCAGAAAACGGCGACGAAGTGAGGCATTCAACATGGGCCAGACCTTTGTTTTAAGGTGACAAAATGGTGCACCCGCCACGGTGACGAGAGCATCTTCGGGGCATATGTATAATTACTAGACTTCAAAGTCCAGTAATTGATTCAATTAAAACCCAAACCAAACACAGGCACAAAAAGGAGGGCTGCGCATAGCGGCCTATACGCAGGTAGAATAGAAAACATTGGGGTGTGGGTCCAGTAAGGATCAGCCTGCTGTAGAGCCACGCTGCTGGAGCTGGAAGTCGATATACATCTCGCCAGCCTGATCAAGTTTTTCCCGCCCTGCCGGGTTCATGGCATCCATCAGAGCTTCTGCTGCCTGACGGCCCATGGCCCGAATGGGCTGCCTGACAGTGGTCAGGCCCGGCCATACCTGGCGCGACAGAGGTGTATCGTCAAAGCCCGCCACAGCCAAATCGCCCGGCACATCCATTTTGCGGCTGTGCGCTTCATAGATGGCGGCCGCGGCCATATCGTCATTAGAGGCAAAAATAGCGGTCGGGGCATTTGAAAGCGACAGAAGTTGCGACGCTGCTTCGCGGCCGGAAGCAAAGTCAAAATAGCCCTGCGCCACATAGTCATCTGGCACCTTCAGGCCCGCTTCATCCATAGCCTTCATGAAACCAGCATGACGGCACGCGCTGGCATAATGATCGGGATGGCCCTTGATAAACCCAATTGCCTGATGGCCTGCATCAATCAGGTGGCGGGTCATCTCATAAGCGGCCTGCTCCTCGTCAATCAAAACAGCGGGCATACCGCCCACGCCGGGAGAAGACAGGTTCACGCAAGGGATGCCCTCATCTTTCAAGGCCGCCATCAAGGGGGCAGAATCGGTCAGGGGCGGCGTGATGACGATACCGTCCACAAACGCCTGCCGCGCCCAGTGGATCACGGCCTCAACCATATCCGGCGCGTGATAGGAAACAGGATTGAGCGACAAGCCATAGTGGCTTTCGCGGCAAGCTTCGATCATGCCCGCCTGCAGGTTGGCCAGATAGTTGGGGCTGGGCGCATCATAGATCAGGCCAATCATATAGGAGCGGCGCGAAGCAAGCCCGCGCGCGCTTTGATTGGGCCGATAATTCAGTTCCTTGATGGCGGCTTCCACCTTCTCCTTGGTGACCGCCCGCACGTTTGGTTCCCGGTTCACAACCCGTGACACGGTTTTAATCGAAACGCCCGCTGCTTTCGCAACGTCATCAATGGTAACTGAACGCATCTTCAACACCCTATGATGCCTCCATGGTTATGCAACATTGCATTTTTTCCTGTCCCATGAAGGCGCTACCACCATGTTCCATAGAGCGCCGCAAGGATCAGCACAACCAGAAAAGCCGCAAAGTTGAAGCCCTTGGTTGTTGCAAAATCAATGTCGGCCAGATCAACGGCACCATCCTGGTCCTTGGCGCCGCCCACCATAGAGAAGACAGCAGCAAGGCCCACACACAACAGGAACACAAGACCAACCCGATCAATGAACGGCAGGCCCGGCAACAGATATTTGAACGCAAGCGACAGGAAGAAAGAGCCAAGAGCGGCTGCCAAGGCGCCATTGGCTGTGGTCTTTTTCCAGAAGATACCCATCAGGAACAGGACCACAATGCCCGGCGTAAAGAAGCCCGTGAATTCCTGAATGAACTGGAAGGCCTGATCGAAATTACCCAGAAGCGGCTTGGCGGTGATCATGGCCAGAACCATGGCCGACAATGCCACCACACGGCCCACAAGAACAGGATCTTTCCTGTTTTCCTCTTTCACGAAGGATGGGTACAAATCCATGGTGAAGATGGTGGAAATAGAGTTGGTCATGGACCCAAGGGACGAAACAATCGCGGCGATAAGGGCCGCAAACACCAGCCCAAGAAGCCCTGTTGGCAACAGCTTCATGGCCGTTGGGTAGGCCTGATCAGGGGCAGACAGGTTTGGCTCCAGCACGAACATGGCAATGCCCGGCAACACCACAATCACTGGCATCAGCAGCTTGAGGAAGGCGGCAAAGGTAATGCCCTTCTGGGCTTCCTGCAGGCTTTTGGCCGCAAGCGCACGCTGGATGATATATTGGTTGAAGCCCCAATAGGACACATTCATGATCCACATGCCGCCCACAAGAACCGAAATGCCGGGCAGCGCATCATAATAAGGATTGTCTTTCGAGAAGATCATGTCGAATTTCTCGGGCGCTTTGTCCATCAACATGTCGAAACCGGCAACAACGCCAGCGCCACCTGATACCTGGCCCAACATGATATAAGCGATCACAAGACCACCAAACACCAGTAGCACCACCTGAATGATATCGGTGAAAGCCACGGCCTTCAGGCCGCCGTAAAGAGAATAGCCCGCCGCAAAAATGCCAAGTGCTGCCAGGCTGTAGCTCATATCAAGGCCGGTAACCGCATTGATCGCCAGCGCCCCCAGCCACAGGATGGACGTCAGGTTTACAAACACATAAACAGCCATCCAGAAGAAGGCCATTACCATGCGCACCCGGTGATCATACCGCTGCTCAAGGAACTGGGGCATGGTGTAGATGCCGCGCTTCAGGAAAACCGGCAGCAGATATTTACCCACAATGATCAGGGTAATCGCTGCCATCCATTCATAGGAAGCAATCGCAAGCCCCATGGCATACCCAGAGCCTGACATGCCGATAATCTGCTCGGCGGAAATATTGGAGGCGATCAGGGAGGCGCCAATCGCCCACCACGGCAATGCCTTGCCCGCCAGAAAATAATCGGACGCATCTTTTTCGTGGCCTGCCCGCTCACGCGAAACCCACTGGGCCAGCCCAAACAACGTAACGGCATACAGTACGACAACTGCAAAATCGATTGTACTAAACACAAAACCCTCCCCGTGACATGGGGCCAGCGACAGGTGCGCGCCCAAATGAGCCCCTCGCACCTTCTGAAACCAGACGGCTGTCCCCGAAATTCCTTCCGATGAGACCATAAGCGCATACTGACAGCGCTGTCAACCTTCCTTGAACAGATAAGATATGCCCGCTATAGTCACCCCTGAATTTGCCAAACGGGGGGAGCGCACAATGCGGGCAGTACTGACATCTATTCTTCTGGCATTGCTGCTTGCAGCCTGTGCCGATGCCTCGCGACAGGCGGAGGTGTCTGTGGGAAAACTGGACAAATACAATAGCTTCCAGTCAGAGCATATCAGCGCGCGGGACGTTCAGGTGTGGCTGCCTGAAGGCTATACTCCAACTAAAAGATACGCCGTTCTCTATATGCACGATGGCCAGATGCTGTTTGACGCCAGCGTCACATGGAACAAACAAGAATGGGGCGTGGACGAGGTCGCATCCCGCCTGATGGCGGAAGGCAAAGTGCGGGATTTCATTGTTGTGGGCATCTTCAACGGTGGGGAAAGCCGCCACAGCGATTACCTGCCCGAAAAACCTTACCGCATGTTGCCCGACGGCGTGAAAGCCGACCTTTATGGCATCGGCGCTCCTGACTTGATGGCAGACGAATATCTGGCCTTCCTCACCACCGAACTGAAACCTTTTATCGACAGCCGCTACAGCACGCATAAAGGGCCCGAGCATACCGCGGTGATGGGATCATCAATGGGTGGATTGATTTCCATGTATGCCATAGCGGAATATCCGAATGTGTTTGGCATGGCAGCGTGCCTCTCCACCCATTGGCCCGGCTTCAGCCCAGGGCAAGTGGCAGAGATGCCGGATACATTCATCGCATATATGCGCGCCAACCTGCCCACGCCTGACGGCCATAAGATCTATTTCGATTATGGCGATCAGACACTGGATGCGCACTATCCACCGCTACAAGCAAAAGTGGATGCCCTGATGAAAGACCTGGGCTATGGCCCGGCGAACTGGAAAACAGTATTTGACCCCGGCGCCAATCATAGCGAAGAGGCCTGGAAAAAACGCCTGCCTGACATTCTCAGGTATCTTTTTGGCAAAGACGGTTAAGTCAACCTTCGAGCCAGGCTCGGAATGCCTTTGCGCGTTCACGTGCAACTGGTAGCTCTTCACGCAGACAATCCAGCACCACGCGAGTTTGCCGCAGGTTTGCTGTTGCGCTGACGATAGCATCGCCTGCCACAATGGCTTGTCGGCTGATCCGGAAAAATTGCGCCGGATCCAAAAGCCCTTCCAGCTCCGCCATGGTGTAATCGAGGAAAAAGCCGTCACCATCCGACAGCACAAGGCGCACCCCCTGCTCGTGCGCAAGGAAACAGTGCACATCCTGTACCGGCACAGGCAAAAGTTTTTCACCAGCGCGGATCAGAAAACGATTTTTATAGCCGCCCTGCCCGGCTGACATACTGCGCAACATAGTACGCTGCTCTTCCACCCCCGACAGGCTTTCGCGCAACCCCTCCAGCTTTTCAAGGGCGCCCGTGAGATCGCTTTCAACGACAGGCTTCAAAAGATAGGCGATGCCGTTCGATTGAAATGCCTTGAGGGCGTATTCATCATAAGCTGTGCAGAAGATGATCGGGGCAGTGACATCCACCACATCGAAGATAGCGAAACAACTTCCGTCTGCCAGATTGATATCCATCATCACCACGTCTGCCATTGGATTTTCACTGAACCATTCAACCGTTTCGCTGATAGAACCCGTAACCCCTACAATTGCCGCATTTGGTGCAACGCGTGCCAGCATGCCTTTCAGCTTTTCGGCCGCAATGGGTTCATCTTCCACAATCAATATATTCATCAGGCGGCCTCCACCGGCACAAAAGGCACTTCAACACGGAAGCTTTCAGCTCCCTTGATCACCTCAAGCCCGCGTGCGACCAAAAGCTCGTATCGTTTCGAAAGGTTGGCGATGCCAATATGGTGTGATTCTACATCCAGTTTGGGCTTGAGGTCATTTTCCACCACTAGAAGCCTTGCCCCTTCAACTGTGATCCGCAGGCTGATAGGGGCCTTTTCAGACAGGACATTGTGTTTGAACACATTCTCCACCAGCGTGTGCAACGTGAGCGGAATAATCCTCAGATCCCTGTCGGCTTCTGCTACATCAATGTGAATATCCACCGCACCCGGATGACGCGCCTGCTGAATATGCAGCAACGCCTGCACACTATCGATCTCCCGCCCCAGTGACACTGTTTCCCGGTCCTTATTGTCGAGAATGTAGCGATAGACCTGGCTTAGCTGATTGAGGAACAGCTGCGCGCGCTCCTGGTCCTCGCCGATCATCGCACCCAAGGTGTTGAAGCTGTTGAAAACAAAATGCGGGCTGAGCTGGTTCTTGAGCGCCTCGAATTTGGCGGAGACCATTTCGCGCATATTCTGTTCGCGCTCATATTGTTCCTTCATCCAGGCGCCGCGATAGTGAAATACTTCCAAAACCGCAATCAACATCAGTGCCGTCACAAACGCCTGGACGGCAGAATCCACCATCCAGACAGCCTCGGGAAGGGGAAATCCATACAGCCGGTAATAGAAAGCCATGTTGGCTGCGGAGACAATGCCACCCAAAAAGGCAGTTAAGCCAAACAGCACAAGATACCGCAGTGCGACTTGCTTCTCAGGCATCCATTTCCTGAGGCCAACGGATAGGAAGAAATAGACGATAGCCACCAGAAAAGTAGACACTAGCGAAAAGCTGAAATCGCTCCAGCCAAACACTTGTACCCAATCTATCGCCTTTCCGTCCTTCCACATGGACCCGGCTTTAAAATAGACGATCTTAGCAACACCCAGCACAAGTGCCGTCAGCCCAATGATCCACATCTCCGTGCCATATCTGGCCCGAAACCCGTTTCTCTTTTTGTGATAGAGAGAATATTCAGTCATCAGGGCACATCCCTTTGCCTTCTTAAGGCCGCTAGCATTTCATCAAACTTCAGTACTGTAAAGCAGCGCCCCGCGGCAAAGGCAAGGCGCTGCAGACGGGCTTTAATGCCCTTCTGTTTCAGGCGCCTGCATATGGCCAAATCTGAATCCATTTTCCCAATCGCCACGGGAAAATACCAGATGGGCCCCATCGGGCGTGAAGGTTGGGAAATATTCGGTGGCGTTTGGTGTATCAGTCACTTGCTTCAGCGCGCCGGTTTCCACAGACACCATATAGAGGTCGATCCACTCATCCGGCGCAGTTTGGGAATAGATGATAGACTTTCCGTCAGGCGTGAACAGTGTGCCCATTTTGCGGTTGCCTGAGTCCGTTAATTTGCGGCGCATCGAACCGTCGGCATTCATCACAAACACCTCATGCGCACCTTCCGGCTCATCAGCATGAATGAACGCAATGGTCTTGCCGTCAGCCGACCAGCTTCCTCCACTGGAGGCGCCGCCAAATCCTTCGGTTAGCTTCCGCAGGTTTTTGCCATTGCGGTCCATCACAAAGATGTCTGCTGTTTTGTCCCCGATCTTGAAGGTAGTAAACAGAATGTGTTTGCCGTCTGGGGACCATTCCGCCCCCACCTGGCTGTTTTCCCCTTCGAATAATGGGCGGTCGTGGCTGCCATCAGCGTTCATGATCCTGATATCCATCACAGCCATACTGATCCCTGAAGAATAAATGATCTCGGCGCCATCCGGCGAATAGTCAGGCTCGATATCCCAGGTATCGTCCCGGTTTGTTAGGTTCTGCTCCGCTTCATGATGATGGCGGCTATAGATATCCGGCAGTGCCCCGCCCTTGTAGGAATAATAGGCGTATGTGCCGCCGTCGGGCGCAAAGGTGAAATCAAAGTCTTTCGCCAGCACGGGCGCGTCTTCCGCGCCTGCCGCCGCACCGGCAAAAAGGGCGGTGGTTAACATGAGTGATCGCAACAACATGATAGGTCTCCATTTGGCTGTCGTTTCAGGCACCATACGGAGATTATTGTTTAGGGCACCGGGCACTCTGGTGGAGCGACGCTTTCAACCGGCGAGCAGACGAGAAGGGCACGATGAACGGGCACCGCAGACACCGCAAAAAAGAAAAAAGCGGGCTGAAGCCCGCTTGAATCACGAAAGAAATTGATGGCCGTTAGGCATCTTCGCTCTTTTCAGCAGGCACCCGATGGGGTTCACCCAGTGCTTGCCTGACGGCCTCACGCCCCACAGACTGCTCCAATTCAAACACATATTGCACGGCGCTGCGGAAAGGTTCGTCAATATGTGGCATATCGGCGGGGCTTACAGTCAGTCGCGCACCGTCGCCATGCACACGCCAAGCATTGGGCGTACAGAAAACATAAAGCGGCTTCTTCGGTGTGGTCACCACATAATAGGGTACGTTTGAAACGATCGGGATATGGCGAGAATACAGCACACTGGTGAAACTGCAGCTTTCGAAATCGGTTGGCCCTACCATGCCGCCAATGATGCAATCGGTAAAGCTGGTGTCTTGCACACAGCTGCCATCAAAATCAGCGCATGTCATATTGCAGCTGATAAATTCCGTGCTGTCGATATCGCAGGCTGTGAAAGTAGCGCCCGCAAAGTCACATTTAAAGAAAATCGCGTTCGATAGAACCAGCAAATGGAAGTGTGTTTCGTTGAAATCACAATTCACGAAGATGGTATCAGACCAGCTGAGGACACTTTTAACCTTCAGCGCGCTAACATTTTCCTGAGCAAATTGTTCTCCCATCACCAGCTTGTGCGACGGGAACATGTTCGTCAGCGTCTTGAGGTCCATACTTACAGTCACTTCATGTCTCATTGGGGAACGTTTGATTCGGTTGAATCATAATGAGGCCGAATGAGCAACTGGTAAATATTTAGGTCAAATTTTAACTATTTTTTTAGATTCAAACCTAAGCCATTGATTTCATAACCAAACTGGCTGCGGCAAAATCTTCAAGGGACGCGCCGACAGATTTGAAAAGCGTTATCTCTTCAACCCCGTTTCTGCCTGCCTTTTCACCACTTGCAAGACTGAACAAATCGGCTTCCACGTCGTCCGTAGAGATGACACCCGCTGCCGCAGGAATCAGGATATCGCCCGCTTCCTTCATGGCATTCTCAAATGTATCAACAAACAGCCGCGCTTTTTTCACCACTTCATCATCGGTCTCGCGCATGTCGGCGCGAAACGCCCCCACAAGATCCACATGTGATCCCGGCTTCACCCATGCGCCTTTCACAATCGGCGTTTTCGAGGATGTCACACAGCTGATGATATCAGCCTGCCGCGCCGATGCCTCCAGGTCTTCCGCCACAGATGCCGCAACACCCGCGTCCCGAAGCATAGCTACAATATTCGCCGCTTTCCCGGCATCCCTGCCCCAGATTTCAATCCCATCCAGATCGCGGACGGCCGCATGGGCTTGCGCCATATAGGCCGACAATTTGCCTGTACCCACCACCAAGAGCCGCTTTGCGTCGGCGCGCGACAGATAGCGGCTGGCAAGCGCCGACGCCGACGCCGTGCGCCGCGCCGTCAACTCGGCCGCATCGAGAAATGCCAGCGGTTGGCCATTGAGTGCATCGAACATCACATAGAAGCCATTAACCGTTGGCAGGCCTTTTGCGTTATTCTCGGGCGCTACTGATACAAGCTTCACACCCATATAAGTGGCTGCATCCCACGCCGGCATATTAAGGAGCGTCATACGGCCAGGATTTGCACTATCCACTTCATAATGATGGCGCGGCGGGGTTACGGGCGGAGATTTGAATGTTGCATCCAGAGCATTCACCAGCGCAGGGAAAGGTGTTGCTTGCGCAACAGCATCTGCATCAATCATCTGGATCATCCTATCCTCCCTTTCTTGCACTCGTGGCGCCTATCTGGTCATAAAAAAGGCAGGGACGCAACGGCCCCTGCCAGGAGAGGTAGGCACCCCAGGTTCAAGCCTTTTGGGCCAAAACTTTCGGATACCTCACCATGAAGCTCAAATCCCGGAGTGCCGTAGCTCCTGTTTCCTTTCCCTCTCAAGCAAAGGACAGGAAGCCACGGACACCCCTTGGGAGCCTTTAGGCGGGAAGCAGCATACCTTCTGCCTCTACCGCAATTATTTTTTTATATTGTATACAATTCGAATCACGTTTTATTGTATAAAATATATTATTGCAAGTGATCTTTCGCTTGGATATTCTGTTTAAAGTTACAACCCGGTGCGCTCACTATGCGCAAAGTCGCTTTGCTCTGCGTCATATGGCGAGGGAACGAAACGCAAAAGGACATGCCATGCAGGCCATAGACGTCATTGACATGCACACAGCGGGAGAACCCGTCCGCATCATAACAGGGGGGTATCCCGAACTTGAGGGCGATACACTTCTTGAAAAACGCCGGGATGCGCATGAGAACCACGACCACCTGCGCAAGGCACTGATGCTGGAACCACGCGGGCATGCGGAAATGTATGGCGCGCTTGTCCTGCCGCCCTGCCACAAGGACGCAGACCTGTCTGTCCTTTTCATGCACAATTCCGGCTACAGCACCATGTGTGGGCACGCCACCATTGCGCTGGGCCGATGGGCGGTGGAGAGCGGACGCATTGAGGCACGGGAAGGCACTACGGATTTCACACTTGAATGCCCCTGCGGGCTTGTAGACGTCTCGGCCTCCGTGGAAGGCGGCAAGGTTACCCATGTGCGCTTCCACAATGTACCGGGTTATGTGGCCGCGGAAGATGTGGCGGTAGAGCTAGAAGGCATTGGCCGCATTCGCGCGGATATCGCCTTTGGCGGCGCCTATTATGCCATTGTGCCAGCACATCGGCTGGGCCTGGACCTGCACACAAGCCCGCTTGAAGACCTGAAAGCGCGCGCCCTTGAAATCACGGATAATCTCCGTGCCAATCACACGCTCACCCACCCGTTTGAGGAAGACCTTGGCTTCCTCTATGGCACCATCCTCACTGAAGGTGCGGTGATCAACAGGGGCGAGATCAACCATCACCTTTGTTTCTTCGGTGATGGCCAGCTTGACCGCAGCCCGACAGGCTCCGGCGTATCGGCCCGCCTTGCCCTCGCCCACGCGAAGGAAGAGATCGCCCAGGGGCAGCGTTGTTGTTTCAAAGGGGTCTCAGGTGTCAGTTTCGGCGGCGTGATCACAGAACGCACCCGATTTGGCAACCATAAAGCTGTGATCGCACGTGTGAGCGGCCAAGGATACTACACAGCGGAAACCCGCTTCCTGATCGAAGCCGACGACCCGCTCGCAGAAGGATTCACACCGCCCCAATGCCCCGCAGACCTGTGGCAACACCGCTAATGTCGGATTTTCCATACAAATGCGTGCGATTGAACATTGGATACCGTATAAATCATTCCATGTTAGACCGATGAACCAAGTCATCGGCCAGAACGGGAGAGATTGATTTATGGCTAAGTCCTTAACAGTTAAAAGGAAATCGCTTGCAATTCAGGTTGCTGATGCTCTGCGCGAACTGATCCTCGCGGGCGATTATGCCCAGGGCGAGCAGCTCCGGCAGGACGATGTGGCCAAAAAGTTGGGGGTTAGCCGAATTCCGGTGCGTGAAGCGTTCCAGCAACTGGAAGCCGAAGGCCTCGTGGTGAATGTGCCCTACAAGGGTGCCATCGTATCCCGCCTTTCGCTCGACGAAATCGGTGAATATTTCGATATCCGCATGTCGCTGGAAGGGGACCTGCTCGGCCACGCCATCGACAATATGACACCGGAGGTGATCGCCCGCTCGCGCAAGATCATTGACCGCATGAACAGTGCCAGCCCCAGCAAGTGGGGCGAAATCAACTGGCAGCTTCATGCCGAAATTTACGCCATTGCAAACCGGCCGATCACGCTGGAGATGGTGAAGAAAATTCACGACAATCTGGACCGGTATGTCCGCATCCAACTTAGCCTGAGCCAGGAAAACCGCGAACGCGCCAACGAAGAGCATGTGCGCATGGTGGACCTGTGCGAGCAAGGCCGCAAAAATGAGGCCATTGGCCTGTTGCATGACCATATCAATGGTGCCCGCGACGACCTGATCAAACACCTGCAAGAAAACGAATAATTTGCCAGTGAGCGCGGGCATCGCGCGCATCATGGCGTAAGTAAGGACCACAGTATGCTCGCAAATGCCCCCCTGAACGCCCTTCGCGCCATCATGGAAAAGGAAGGTGTTCATGCCTTCCTTGTTCCGCTTCAGGATGTTCATCAGGGTGAATATATCGCCGAGCGGGACAAACGCCTCAAATGGCTCACCGGCTTCACGGGCTCTGCCGGGATGGCAATCGCGCGGACGAACGACGCAGCGATTTTTGTGGATGGCCGCTATACCGTGCAGGTGGCGCGCGAGGTGGATCTGGAGACATTCTCCCACCAGCATTTGCATGACCATCCGCCCGCCAAATGGCTGGGCGAAAATGCACGGGCTGGCGACCGCATCGCCTATGACCCATGGCTGCATACGTCAGCACAGGTTGATGCCATCGAGGCTGCAATCGCGAGCACCGGCGCCACCCTTGTGCCAGTATCGGAAAACCTGATCGACCGCGCATGGGATAGCCAGCCCGACGCTCCGCTTGGAGAGGTAAAAGCCTACCCCGTGGAGCTGGCGGGCGAGACAGCAAGCGACCGGCGCGCCAAAATTGCCGCCATGGTCGCGGACGCGGGCGCGGACGCGCTTGCAATCACGCTGCCTGACAATATCGCCTGGTTGATGAATGTGCGCGGCGCGGATGTGCCCTACAATCCCATGCCGCACAGTTTTGTGATCCTGTCAAAGGACGGCAGCGCCCAATGGTTCATTGATGAGCGCAAGTTTGGCGCGGACCGAGGCGACATTGATATGGCGGGCGTAACGCTGCATGCCCCCAAACAGTTTGCCGCAGCCCTCACCGCCGCAGGCAAGGCAGGCAAAACCGTGTGGACAGACCCGAACTGGAGCCCCGTGGCCGCCAAACAGTTGGTGGAAACCGCAGGCGGCAAGGCTCATCTGGCGGCAGACCCTGTCACCCTCACGAAAGCCCACAAAAATACGGCCGAACGCCAGGCCATGGCAGCCGCCAACAAACGCGACAGTGTGGCCTGGGTGAAATTCCTGTCGTGGATGGACGCTAATGCCGCCAAGCGTGCGGAAGCGGGCAACCCGATCAGCGAGATCGAGGCCGCGGACCGCATCCTTGAACACCGCAAGGAAGCCAACCAGTTCCTGGAATGCAGCTTTGAAAGCATTTCGGCGGCGGACGGCAACGCAGCCCTCTGCCACTATGCCCCCAAGGCTGAAAGCCAGGGCACCATCGGCACCGACACCATCTATCTGCTCGACAGTGGCGGCCAGTATCTGGACGGCACCACCGACACCACCCGCACGGTTGCAGTGGGCAACGTGTCCGACGAAGTGAAAGACCGTTATACGCGCGTGCTCAAAGGCCATATCGCGCTTGCAAGCGCGCGGTTCCCCAAGGGCACCAAAGGCCACCAGCTGGACGCGCTGGCGCGCCTGCCGCTGTGGCAAGCCGGGCTGGATTATGACCATGGCACTGGCCACGGCGTGGGCGTGTGCCTGAGCGTGCATGAACATCCACAACGCATTGGCAAACAGGTATCAGATGTGGCGCTCGCGCCAGGCATGACCATCACCAACGAACCAGGTTATTATGAAGCGGACCGCTTTGGCATCCGCATCGAAAACCTGTGCGAGATCGTCGAAGGCGAGGATGGTTTCCTTGAGCTTCATGACCTGACCCTCGCCCCCATCGATACCCGCATGATTGATTTCAGCTTGCTGACAAAAGCGGAAGTGGATTGGCTGAATGCCTATCATGCCCGCGTGCGCGACGAGATGCTGCCGCAGGTGGACGGCGAGGTGGCCCAATGGTTGAAAGAAGCGACAAAGGCGGTTTAATCCACCATACAAAAAGCGTCGTGTGCCTCCGCTTGCTGTATATCGGCAAGCGGGACGGCGATTGATCTAAGCTTCTGCTGCTTGCCCCATCAGGCCATCATAAAAGCCGCGCCAGCTTTCCGGTTCGGGGTATTTCCATGTGAAGGCGGCTTGTTCGTCGGCGGGCAGGCCACCAAACCAGCTTTTGAAGCCCTCGTAATAATCTCCGCTGCGGCCCATCATCCACCAGATACTGTTGGGCGCTTTCTCCGCATCATATTCCCACGGCGGTACACGATCTGATTTGCCTGAAATATCCGCACCTTTCATGTCGCTGTCAGCAAACGGCATTTCCTGCACCGCGCCGGTGTCATTAGCCGCTTGCCTTGCACCTTCAAGGTCAGGCTTTTTACCAAATAAATCAAGATTTTCCATCGTGCGCTGCCCCATCTCAGCACCCCGGCCCCCAAACCGAAGTTATAGCTCTATCATATGTTGCAGCAAAAAAATAGCTGCCACCCCGGAAGCTCAAATCAGGGGGAGGCAGCTAGTGGCTCAGAGTGGTGGCGCCTTATGGCGCCACCGGCTCCGGGATTCTCATTTTCCTATGCAGACCGTGTGTAAGCGGTCTTGACCGTGGTGTAGAATTCCTTGGCATAGGCGCCTTGTTCGCGACTGCCGTAGCTGGAACCCTTGGTGCCACCAAACGGCACATGATAGTCCACGCCCGCCGTTGGCAGGTTCACCATCACCATCCCGGCCTGGGCATTGCGCTTATAGTCAGTGGCATATTCAAGGGAGCTGGTGCAGATGCCGGACGAAAGCCCGAACTGGCAATCATTCGCCACTTTCAAGGCTTCCGCATAGTCCTTCACCTTGACCACGCTGGCGACCGGGCCAAACACTTCTTCGCGGTTGATGGTCATGTCCGGTGTGGTGTCCACAATCAGGGCCGGGGCCATATAATAGCCTTCGGGCTTGTCAGCCAAACGGTTGCCGCCGCACACGAGCGTGCCGCCTTCCACGACAGCCTGCTCAACATATTTGAGATTGCTTTCAAGCTGGCCAGCGTCCACCACGGGGCCGATCTGGGTGCTGCCGTCAAGCGCATCACCCACCACCAATGCCTTGGTGGCAGCGGAAAGGGCTTCCACAAAACGGTCGTAGATGCCTTCGGTTACGATCACGCGGCTTGATGCCGTACAGCGCTGGCCAGTAGAGAAGAATGCGCCATTGAGCGCGCAGTCCACCGCGATATCCAGATCAGCGTCGTCAAGCACCACAAGCGGGTTTTTGCCGCCCATTTCCATCTGCACCTTGGCACCACGGGCCACGGCGCGGTTACGGATATCGCAGCCAGTAGGCACAGAACCGGTGAAGCTGATCGCCTGCACGTCATCCGACGTGACGATTGTTTCACCCACTTCGCGGCCAGAACCGTTCACAAGGTTGAACACACCGGCAGGCAGCCCGGCGCGGGAGATGATTTCACTAAGCGCCCATGCGGAACCCGGCACCAGGCCCGCAGGCTTGAACACAACCGTATTGCCGTACGCCAGCGCTGGCGCAATCTTCCAAGCTGGGATCGCGATCGGGAAATTCCAGGGCGTGATCATGCCCACAACACCCACGGGCTCGCGGGTGATTTCAACACCCAGACCGGGCCGCGTGGACGGCAGGATATCGCCTGTAATACGCAGGGTTTCGCCCGCAAAAAACTTGAAAATCTGGCCCGCACGCGCCACCTCGCCGATGCCCTCGGCGCGAGTTTTTCCCTCTTCACGGCTGAGCAGTTCACCCAGCTCTTCCTTGCGCGCCAGAAGTTCCGTCGCGATGAAATCAAGGGCATCGAAACGCGCCTGAATGCCGCTTTTGGCCCAGATGGGCGCGGCAACCTTCGCGGCCTCGATGGCATCCAGTGCCTGGCTACGGTCCGCCACGGCATAGTCGCCAATAATATCGTCCGTGTTGGATGGGTTCACATTCGGGGCGTACTTCGCGCCCTTCACCCATTCACCGCCGATGAAATTGTCATATTGTTTCATGAAACCTCCCAAAAAAATCAGACGAGCTGGAAACCCTCGGGGAAAGGATCTTGCTCATCGACAAAAATTGTATTGATACCCGTCACCCAGGCCGAGCCTTCTATAGACGGGATAATGCCTTCAATGCCACCCACATCGGCGGTATCTTCAACACGACCGATAAAGCGGCTATGGATAATGCTTTCATGCACGAAGGTGTCACCCACCTTCAGCTTGCCGCGTGACACCAGTTGCGCCATTCGAGCGGATGTGCCCGTGCCGCATGGGGAACGATCAATGGCCTTGTCGCCATAAAACACAGCGTTACGGCCATCTGCGCCTTCAGTTGGGGCGCCTGTCCACAACACATGGCTGCAGCCTTTAACCGTTGGGTCAACCGGGTGCACCACAGTAATGGCCTTGTTTACAGCCTCGCGCACCAATGGCGAGAAACGAAGAACATCCGCGGGGCGCATTTGCTCAAGCCCGCCATAGCCATGCTGCGGGTCAACGATGGCGTAGAAATTACCGCCGTAGGATACGTCGACCGTCAGCTTTCCGAAGCCCTCAACATCGATCTCCACATCCCTGTGCGCAAGATAGGACCCGATGTTGCGGATACGAACGCCGGTCACTTTGTCACCGTCACGCGTGTAGGTCACGGAAACGCGGCCCGCGGGCACATCAAGCTCAAGCCTGCCTTCGGCGCGCGGTTTGATCAAACCATGCTCGAGGCCAATCGTTACGGTTCCGATAAGACCGTGGCCACACATGGGCAAACAGCCAGACGTTTCAATGAACAGAATGGCTGCATCGGCATCATCGGAGATCGCAGGATAGATGATCGCACCAGACATCATATCGTGCCCGCGCGGTTCGAACATCAGGGCTTTTCTGATCCAGTCATGGTTCGCCAGAAAGTCCTGCCGGCGGGCACTCATGGTGTCTCCCTTGAGCGTGGGGACCGCCCCATGCACCACACGAACGGGATTACCGCCCGTGTGGCCATCGATGCACAGGAAAGTGTGCCGCATGGTTATGCAACTGCCTTCAGGTCAGAGGGAAGTGTCGGGCGTGTTTCGATGGCACGCTTGGTAACAGCTTCCACATAAGCACGCTCTTCACCTTCAAGTTTCAGGCGTGGTGCACGCACCATCTCGGACCCACGGCCCATAATCTGCTCAACCAGCTTGATGCACTGAACCAGTGTCGGGATGGTGTCGAGATCAAGAAGCGGCATGAACCAGCGGTAAATCTCAAGCGCTTCTTCGTAGCGGCCCTGTTTTGCCAGTGAGTAGATGGCAACAGATTCAGCCGGGAAGGCGTTCGTGAGGCCAGAAACCCACCCCTTGGCACCAAGAGCCAGGCTTTCAAGCGCGATATCATCCACACCGCAGAAGAGTGTGAAGCGATCGCCGAACGCATTTTGAAGGTCGATCAGGCGACGTGTATCTTCAGTGGATTCCTTGATCGCAACCAGATTATCGATCTTGGCCAGCTCAGCCATTGTATCAACCTTGATATCAATCTTGTAGGAAACAGGGTTGTTGTAGATCATGATCGGCAGGTCGGTTTTGCCAGCTACAAAGCGGTAGTGCTCAACAACCTCGCGCGGCTGCGCCGGATACACCATGGCTGGCAGCAGCATCAGGCCGTCGATACCGATCTTCTCAACATCGCGCGCATATTCAGCAGCCAGCTTGGATGTATATTCCGCCGTACCGGACAGGAGCGGCACACGGCCATCAACAACTTCCTTTGCAGCCGTGATCACCTGACGCTTCTCTGCAGGGGACAGGGATACGTTCTCGCCCACAGTGCCAAGCGCAATAATACCATGCACACCATCCTTGATCAGGCCATCAATCACACGCTGCGTGGATTCGAGATCAATGCTCTCATCGTCGCGGAACTGGGTTGTGGTGGCGGGGAATACACCAGACCAATCAATCATGTTTTTATCTCCTTATAGAAGGTATGCTCGAGTTCGGAACATACCATACGCGGTCACTTTCCCATGACCAATATCAAAATTTGAATTGTGTATATTGTATACAATATGTTATTTCAAGACTTGTTTTCATTTGTAAGCATTTTTTGAACCGGAGGAATAAATGGTCGGTCGCGCATCCAAGGGCCTTGATGCCCCCATCGCCCTGCAGGGCTATGATTGCGATATCGCCGTTGTGGGCGCTGGTGTTATCGGCACGACGACCGCGCTTGAACTTCAGGCCGCCGGGTATGACGTTATGCTGATTGACCGCAAAGGAGTGGCCGCTGAATGTTCCTTCGGCAATGCGGGCCATCTGGCGGTTGAACATATTTTCCCGCTTTCCTCTCCCGCCACCATCGCGCAGGTTCCCAGGATGTTGCTGGCGCCAAATGGCCCCTTGTCGATTCGCTGGCAATACTTGCCAAAGCTGATGCCTTGGCTTCTGAAGTTCCTCTGGGCCGGCAGGCCTGCCCAGGTGGCGCGCGGCACAAAGGCGATATCCGCCCTCAATGAACAGGCGCTTACGGCCTACCGGTCCCTCGACGCGCGTTTTGGCCTCGATGGCCTGCTGCACGAAGACGGCACGCTGGTTGTGTATGAAAGCGACAAAGGCATTGAAGGCGCCCACAAGGAACAGGGTGCTCTTGCCGAATTTGGCGTGGAAACCGAATTTCTGGAAAGCACTGCCCTGAAAGATTTCGATCCAGCGCTGAACCCCGCGCTGAAGGGTGCCCTCAGATTCCCAGGGTCCGCCCATGTGGGGGACCCGGCCCGTCTTGTTCGCAAGCTGGCGTCCCATTTTGTGCGCCTGGGCGGCAGGATCGAACGGCAGGAGGTGCGCACAATCGAGGCCGAAATCAGCCGCACGATTTTGGCAACAAACACCGGCAGGGTACGCACGCGCGCGCTGGTGGTAGCATCGGGCGCATGGTCCCACCATCTGGCGCGGCAGCTTGGCTATAAGGCGCCACTGGAGACAGAGCGCGGCTATCACCTGATGCTATCGGAGCCCACCAGATCACCGCGCGTGCCCACCACATTTGCGGAACGCCGGTTTGTCGCCACCCCGATGGAACAGGGCCTTCGCCTCGCGGGCCGGGTTGAACTGGGCGGGCTTCAATTGCCAGCGCGGGACGCTCAGGCAAACGCCCTGATGCCGCTGGGGCGGGACTTGTTGCCCGGCCTTGATGCGGCAGAGACAAGCCCATGGATGGGGTTCCGCCCCACCTTGCCCGACAGCCTGCCGGTGATCGGGGAAGCCCCCAACCACCGCAATATCTATTTTGCCTTTGGCCATAACCATATGGGCCTGACCCACGGTGCCATCACTGCCCAGCTGATACGGGAATTGATAAAAGGCGAAACGCCGAGTGTGGATCTCACACCCTACTGGATCGGCCGTTTTTAACGGCCTTATTCCTCGGCGATCACCGGGTCCACATAGTCGCCTTCACCGAGGCCTTCGAGGGACGCTTCGAAGCGCTCCACGGTCTTGCCAGCCTTCTCCACATTGTCGAATTCTGCCACATGGAAAAGCGCATCGCCTTCATTCACGATTGGCAGATTGGTGCGACCGATCACCACCCCTTCACGGGTGGCCTTGATATCGATCTCCTCTTCCCCAAGCCAGTCAGACAGATGGGCAAGCACATCGCCCTTCTCAACCTGCATACCAAGCTCGATGGGGTTGCGCACAAGGCCTGAACGGGTGGCCCGCACCCAGTGGGACGAGGCAGCCTCTACCGTCACATGCGGGCGGCGTTTAACAGTGCGCTTGATCATCTCCACCGCTCCAAGCACATTCAGGATACCTCGTACACCGGCAGATACGGCAAGCTTTTCAAACCTGAGCGCTTCCCCGGCTTCATAAAGAAGTACAGGCGTGCCCTTCTCCACCGCCTGGCCACGCAATGACCCGTCGCGAAGATCGGCGTTCACGATCACTGCGGTGTTGAAAGCACGTGCAAGCCGGGCAGTCTCAGGATCAGCCATATTGGCGCGAATATGCGGGAAGTTGGTGCGGTGATTTGCGCCGGTGTGCAGATCAATGCCGTAGTCACAGCGTTCCAGGATTTCCGTGCGAAATACATGGGCCACGCGGGACGCAAGCGAGCCGTGCTCCGACCCCGGAAAAGATCGGTTCAGGTCGCGCCTGTCAGGCATGTAGCGGGTATGGTTCAGAAAGCCATACACATTCACTACAGGCACACAGATCAGCGTGCCGCGCAGGCGATTCAGGCTTTTTTGTTTCAGCAACTGGCGAATAATCTCGATGCCGCCAATTTCATCCCCATGAATCGCGGCCGAGATAAACATCGTCGGCCCGTCCTTGCGCCCATGGATAATATGGACCGGCATCGACAGCGGCGTGTAGCGCGATTGCCCCGGCAGCTCCAGCGACAGGGACGAGCGGCTACCGGCAGCGATCCGGTGCTCACCAAAAACAAAATCAGCCCGTCTGGCCATTAGCCACGCCCGCGGGTTTTCGTTTTGTTGGGCTTCGCGTGTTTCTCGATAAATTCGATAACCTTGCCAGCCACATCAATGCCGGTTGCGGTTTCAATACCTTCCAAGCCAGGGGAGCTGTTCACTTCCATGATCACAGGGCCATGGTTGGACCTTAGCATGTCAACACCCGCCACATTGAGGCCCATGGCCTTGGCGGCACGCACAGCAGTTGAGCGCTCTTCAGGTGTGATGCGCACAGTTTGGGATGAACCGCCACGGTGCAGGTTTGAGCGAAACTCACCTTCCGCGCCTTTGCGCTTCATGGCCGCAACGACCTTGTCCCCAATCACCAAACAGCGGAGATCTTCACCGCCCGCTTCCTTGATAAATTCCTGCACCAGAATGTCAGCCTTCAGCTTGCCAAAGGCCTGGATCATGCTGCGCGCCGCATCCTTGGTATCGGCAAGCACAACCCCTACACCCTGCGTTCCTTCAAGAAGCTTGATCACAACAGGCGTGCCACCCACCATGTCGATCAGGTCATCCGCTTCACTGGTACCGTGCGCGAAGGCTGTAACCGGCAAGCCAACCCCTTTGCGGGACAGGAGCTGGAAACTGCGGAGTTTGTCGCGGGAGCGCGTAAGCGCCACAGATTCATTGAGCGGATACACACCCGCCATTTCAAACTGCCTGAGCACGGCCGCGCCAAAGTGGGTGATGGAGGCGCCAATGCGCGGGATAACAGCATCATAGCCCTTCAGAACTTCACCCTTGTAGCGCATCTCTGGCCGGTGGGCCGCAATATTGATATACACTTTCAGCGTATCAATCGGATCAATTTCGTGGCCCCGTTCCTCAGCTGCCTCGATCAGGCGCTTGTGGGAATAGAGGTTGGCGTTTCTTGTAAGAAGTGCAATACGCATATCTTCAACTGTCCTTTTCGGTTCCCCCCTAAAGGGCATTAAATGTGGCCTGGCTCACCCAGGGCATATGAAAGACCACTATCGACTATAAATTGTTTCATCAGGGCCTGTCGGCCAATCAGCATGCGGAAACCCATGTCATCGCGATTCGTGAGCGTCAGTTCAATCTTGCGATCAAACGGCCCAAGCCTGAGAGTAGTAGACACAACAAATCTGACCTCTTCATGACCGCTGGAGCTTCTTACCGCACGCTCATCCACAATGGGGGCACGGCAAAGAATTTCCGGCCGCTTTCGTTTCTGCACCGGATGGAGACGGAACTCGGCCCAGGGCGCACCGTCTTGCATGAACTTTTTCACCTTATAGGCGTGAATAGCCGATGTTTTGGCACCGGTATCGACCTTTGCCTTGATATGCTCAACACCAAGATCAGGCAGCCCGGCCCATTCCCGCCATCCAATAATCAGTTTACTACGCATTGCGCCCCTTTACTGTGCCCCGAAAAACAACCCGGCTTCCCGGGACAATAAAAGCGTCATCCCCCCGGCGTCAAATTTTGACCCGGTCTTACTCCATACTCATTACCTGGAATTTCCAACGTCTTTGCTGGGGTTCCCCTGTCCGCCCGGCGCCAGAAAGGCGATTGCCCGGAACGTGCCCTCTGGAGCCGCCTGGAAAGTTCGCCTCCATTATCCGAAAGCATATCAGTTTGAAAAGCAAAAAATACACCGCTGCAGCAATCAATATAGGCGTTGTGCGTTTCCCAAATCATGCGCCGACGAACTTTCCCCCTTTTCATCCAGTTTATTCACGCGTAAAGGATTCGAAGATTAGAAAATTTGGGCTTTCTGAGCTTTCTCTTGGGGGATCAAAATGGCCGACAGGTCACTTTTTCAGCGCGGCGAAACGGTACCTTGGTTTAAAAAGCCTACAAGCCATAACCCGCAATTCCAGTTCTCCAGCCTTGGCGGCCGGTTTGTTCTTTTGACCTTCCCTGGCTCCAGCCAACTGCCAATCGGACACGAATTCGTGTCAAAGCTTGCCGCTTCAACAAAACTGCCCTCGGAAAAGAAACTGGTCGCCTTTGCTGTCAGCTGGTTGAAGGCAGATATGAACAAAACCGCTTGGCCGGAATTTTTCCTTGAAAGCCGCATCTTCCACGACCCCGATTTTGAAATCATGAAGCAGTACCGTGTCGCCAGTGACGGAGAAGACGGCAAAATTCGGTTTTCCGGGGGATGGTATATCCTTGATCCTATGCTACGCGTTTATGAGTCCGGCCATTTGCACGAGATAGAAAAGCTCATACAGACGGTTGCTGCTTTACCTGATCCTGTAGACCATGCCTCTCCAGGCGTAGAGGGCTGGGCCCCTGTTTTGATGGTGCCTCGGGTTCTACCGCCGGACTTCTGCCGGCATTTGATCGAAACCTATCAATCCGGTGAAAAAAGATCCTCCGGCTTCATGCGGGAAGAAAACGGCAAAACGGTCGCAATAAGGGACAGCAATTTCAAACGGCGCCATGACGTACATATCGAAGACCAGCGGACAAAGGAAAAGCTGAACAGGTTGATCTTCCGAAACCTGAAGCCGCAAATTTACAAGGCATTCCAGTTTAACGCCACTCGGATCGAACGCTATATTGTGGCTTGTTACGATGAGAACGACAGGGGCTTTTTCAAAGCGCATCGAGACAACACCACGGCGGGTACAGCGCACCGCAGGTTTGCTGTTACAATCAACCTGAATGCCGAAGATTTTGATGGCGGCGAACTCAGGTTCCCCGAATTTGGCACACGCACCTACAAAGCACCAACAGGCGGTGCGATTGTTTTCGGTTGCTCGCTACTGCATGAGGCATTGCCCGTGACCAGAGGCGAACGGTATGCCACACTTCCGTTCCTGTATGATGATGCTGCCGCCAAGATCAGAGCAGCAAACGAGAAGAATATCGTTGGCTATGCAACAGAGGAAGAACCCGCCACCTAGTCACAGGGCGATATGCTGATCCAATATTTCTTTGTATTTTCGCCCAACTGGCACGATGCCGCCACCTGACATTTCCAGCCGTACGCCGCCACTATCTGCTGGCTGGATGCTGGCGACCTGCTGCAGATTCACCATGTAACTTCGATGAACCCGAAGGAAGGTTGTCTGATCAAGCTTTTCTTCCAGTTCTGACAGGCTACTGCGCACCAGATATTCGCGACCATCCGCAAATACCTGAACATAGTTGGAGGCTGCTTGCAGCCAACTGATCGTCTCCACATCCAGCAACAAATCACTCTTGCCTGACCTGACACGCAGGCGACGCGCTTTGGTACCGAGCTTCGATGTCTGTGCCAGTTCACCTTCACCTTTCACGTCCGCAAGCTGGCGCTCGCGATAAAGGCGGTACAGGAATATGATCAGCACAAACACAGCATAGGCTGGCAGGTCCTTGCCATATTCATAAGACAGCATTTTCAGAAAACCATAATCACCGGGCGGGATGGCCGGCCGATATGTCCAGCCGATAGCACCATAGGCAAGAAACCTGAGGCCGATCATGCCGCCGACATGGCCAAGCGAAAAAATCAAAGAACCGAGAAAATGGAAAGGCAAACTGCGAGGCAGTCGGCCTAACGAAAGCGGGAACCGTGTCAGCCATGCGCGAACGAACAGAACCATAGCCAGAGCTGCAATACCGCTACTGGCTTCATTCACAAAAACCACCACAGGCGATATCTGGATTTTCCTAAGCTCGAACTCGAGCCAATTCACATAACCGCCGATCGACCAAAGCACAATCACCAGCGCCGTCCAGGCCAGAATCTCGCCCCATGTGGCAGCCTGAGAATGGACACCAGTTGGTGAATTCATTTGTCCGTTTATCCCTGCCATTCGCACCAGAATATTGTCGTTCATCCCAAACCAACTATCGCGTGAATCCCGAGAATGTCAATTTCCTCAAGCATTTGGCGAAAGCAACCTCAAGGACAGGCGCGCGCAATTGCAGGCAAAGAGTAACGACAGCGACAAGGATAGACCATGATCAAATGGGAAGTTGTAACCGGAAACATTCCCCCTTCCTCCGGCCTTACTGACGAAACAGTTGCATTGGCAAAGGCACTTACACTTCAGGCCGCAAGCTACTGGAGCCGCTATA
This sequence comes from Alphaproteobacteria bacterium, assembly GCA_013372975.1. GTDB lineage: Bacteria > Pseudomonadota > Alphaproteobacteria > Sphingomonadales > Kordiimonadaceae > Kordiimonas. The sequence goes on along the minus strand of JABXIS010000026.1, from coordinate 1,313 downwards.
TCGATTCCGATGTCACCCTCACGATCGAACTGCGGCTAGACACAGTAGAACCCATATTCGGACGCGAGGTGGAAGGATCAGCCTTCTCCACCTCGCGTGAACATGTGTTCCTGCGCCGCGAAGAGGGACAGAATATTTTGGAGCCAGGCGCCACCCATGAAATCCGCACAGGCACTGACCCAAATGGCGGCACCCCCGATATTGTTATCACGATCAACCCAGACAGCCTTGACATATTGGCACTGGACCCAACCCCGGAAACCTCCGGTGACATTATCGATGTTGTGGGCGATACATTGATTGATTTCCTTTCGCTGATGATTCACGAGCTCGGACATTCGCTGGGGATGACATCCTTTCCGGTCAATGAGCCACTTGCCACGGCAGGCCGCATCACCACCTTCGACGCCTTGAGCGGCGATGCACCCAACGGCCGTTTTTTCTACGGCACAAACGCACAGGAAGTTCTCGGCGCGCCGGTGCCCCTCACAGACGGGCATATCGGGCTGCCCATTGACAGTGTCGATGATCCCTTCTCTGTTCCGGATACTCTATTGTCCCAGCAGTTCCGCTTCGATGTTTTCCGAGATGCCACTTTCCTGCGTTTTCGCGCCTTCACCTCGTCCCTTGACCTGGCCATTCTGCAAGACCTTGGCATACCGATGCTGGAAGCCACCTCGGGCGCGGATCACCTCTTTGGTTTTGAGCGCGAAGCCGACACCCTGCGCGGCCTCGCAGGCGATGATACGCTAGACGGCCTCTCGGGCGCTGATGCGCTCTGGGGCGGCGATGGCGACGATGTTCTGTTGGGTGGCGGCGGGCGTGACACCATCGGTGGTGGCGCAGGCAATGACCTTCTGGTTGGTGACAGCGCCGACATCATCCTGCCTTCGCGCTTTGATCCCCTGCCAGCCGACGCACACGAAAATCGAGACCTGCTCTTTGGTGGCGCTGGAGACGACATCATCCTCACTGGCGCCTTCACTGACGCTTCCGGGAACGGCACCTACGATGACGGTGAAGCCATCACAAGTGACACTGTGGCCAACACCGCCTGGGCGGGCAGCGGCCACGACACCATCGTCGGCACTGATGGCAACGAAACTCTGGGCGGCGGCCTTGGTAATGACCGTATCCAAGCCCATGGCGGCGATGATGTAATTTATGGCGGAAAAACCGGTGCTGATGGTGCCAGCGTCAATGATCGTATTGACGCGGGCGATGGGGACGACAGCGTGTTCTCTGGTGACGGCGATGACAGCATCATGGGCGGCGCGGGTGCCGACCTGATCTTCAATGGCGCGGGCAACGAT
>JABXIS010000066.1 GCA_013372975.1 Alphaproteobacteria bacterium | reverse complement strand
CAGCGCAGCGCCTTTGTTGCCGCGCTCTTCCTTAACTACCTGAACCAGAAGAACCTGGCGGCGTTTGATCACTTCCTGGATATTGTATTTGCGCTTGAGAGCCTTTAAGCCACGACGGCGCGCAGCCGCTTCTTCAATTTCGGCGTCTTTTTCTTCTTCGTCACCGCTCTGGATTTCAGTTGCCTCGGCGTCGTCTTCGTTCGCCTCAACAGATTCAGCATCTATTTCAGCATCGTCTTCAACGACTTCCGCGGCAACTGCTTGAGTTTCCTCAGCCAGGATCTTTTCGCGGTCTTCGACCGGAATTTGATAATAATCGGGATGAATTTCGCTGAAGGCAAGGAACCCATGGCGATTGCCGCCATATTCAACAAAAGCAGCCTGCAGGGAAGGCTCTACCCGTGTAACACGGGCAAGATAGATATTCCCTTTAAGTTGGCGTCGTGTGGCTGACTCGTAATCGAATTCCTCTACGCGGCTTCCCTTGATAACCGTAACGCGTGTCTCCTCTGGGTGACGCGCGTCGATAAGCATTCTTGTCGACATAAATGTATTCTCCGGACCGACTGCCGCGCGGTCTCGCCCTCAAAAAGATGGGGGGCGCTGGCAGTGTCCAACGTGTTTGATACTACTGTAGGAGTGGAGTGGGCAGTCCCCGGAAAGGTTTCAGCCAAAGAAAAGCGCCGCCGCCCAATATAGCTGGGCTGACGTGAAAAATGTGTTTTCAATGCGCAAAGCCTTTTGGCCATTGCCGGTTCATGTCCTTGTTTGGCCTTGGGGTCGGTGGCGGTCTTGTTTAAGTCAAGACCACGAGAGCGTCCCTTCAAGACCGCGACCCGTCGTAACAAAGACGACCGGTCGATAAACTCGCAGGCATAAAATAGTGAAAGCTTTCCAGCATTACAATCTAAATTGTGCACCGGCGCGTAGAAAACGACATGCGATGCAGCACTTGTTTGACTTGAGGCATTAAGCCGTTATTCATACTATAGTAGAGATGATAAGCCATCGAATGCAGTAAGTGCGGGGAAAAGTGTGGTTTTGTGTAGCCTTCAAAGGGTCCTGATCGCGGCGGCAATACTGCTTGCCAGTGTTTCGTCGGTTTCGGCAAAAGAGATCGATATCTCCGGCATTCGGTTTGGAGAAAACGGCAATTCCACTCGCTTTGTCCTGGATGTTTCCGAGAAAGCCAGCCCGAGTATCTTCCTGTTGGCTGATCCCTACAGGATCGTGATCGATCTGCCTGAGGCAGACTGGCACGCAAGTGACAGGGTTCGGACGGTTGGTGCAGTGGACGGTTATCGACACGGACTTTTTGCGCCTGGCATCTACCGCATTGTACTGGACCTGAAAGCACCGGCGGTTCTGAAATCATCATTCAATCTTCCGCCCAAAGGAAATTATGGCCATCGGCTTGTGATCGATCTTGAGAGTACCAGTCGGGAACGTTTTGTGGCTGCCGTTGCTGCAAGCAAGACGTCTAGGCCTGCCATTGTTGCAAGGGCCACACCTGAAGTGTCTTCACCGCGGCGCTCAGCCAGCGGTAAGCGCATCATTGTGCTGGACCCTGGCCATGGTGGCCCCGACCCGGGAAATCTTGGAGTAATTGGGGTTCACGAGAAGGTCATAACGCTCAAGATCGCGCAAGCAATACGAGATGAGCTTAATCGCACCGGTCGTTATGATGTGCGGATGACCCGAGATCGGGACATTTTCTACAAGGTTCGTGAACGGTTCAGGATTGCGCGTAGGCATAATGCTGATTTGTTTATCAGTATTCACGCGGATGCTATCAGCAAGCCGAGTGTGCAGGGTGGCAGCGTTTATAATCTATCCGAGACGGCGTCCGATGCCGAAGCTGCACGCTTGGCGGCGCGAGAGAACAAGGCGGATCTGATCGCAGGGGTTAACCTCGATGAAGCTGATGATGATGTTTCATCCATTCTGATTGAACTGGCGCAGCGGGAAACCATGAATTATTCGGCGCAATTTGCGTCCATTCTGGTTGGGGAGTTAAGCCGGGATGTGCCGATGCTGAAGCGCGGGCACCGGTTTGCAAACCTGGGTGTACTGAAAGCACCTGACGTGCCCTCAGTATTATTTGAGGCCGGATACCTGACAAATAGGGATAATGCCCGTTTTCTGAATAGTTCCTCGGGTCAGAAAAAAATTGCTCAGGCAGTGCGCCGCGCTATTGATCGGTATTTCGCACAAATGGTGGCGTTGGGGCGTTGATTGCCTTAACAGGGTCACAATCTGTTGCCATTTAGGCTACGGGACACTTTTGCTTATTTTGGCGATATGGCGCCGGAAGATATGATGGCTGGTAAGAAGAAGACAGAATCACCGGAGACGGAAGCAACGCCAAAGAAGGCAAAAAAGCCACTTTGGCGGCGCCTGATGAAGTTCGGTCTGATTACCGGCGCTGTCGGCGCTGTTTCGGCGGTTCTGCTCGTCGTGTGGGCAATTGTATATTATGGCCGCGACTTGCCAGACTATCGCACACTGGCGCAGTATGAACCCGCTGTAACCACGCGGGTCCATGCAGGTGACGGCAGTCTCCTGACCGAATATGCCACCAAACCACGCGTGTTTGTGCCCATCAACGCCGTTCCAGACCGCCTTATTCAGGCGTTTATGTCGGCCGAGGACAAGAATTTCTACGAACACAATGGTCTGGATTATATGGGGATGGTGCGCGGCAACATCCGCAACGTTGCCAACCTCGTGATGGGGCGGCCGCTGCAGGGTGGTTCTACGATTACCCAGCAGGTGGCACGAAACTTCCTCCTGACACTGGACCAGAAACTGGACCGCAAGATCAAGGAAATGATCCTAACGCTCAGGATCGAACGGGCTTACAGCAAAGACCATATCCTTGAACTGTATCTCAATGAGATCAATTTTGGGAACCGGTCTTATGGCGTGGCGGCGGCTGCGCTGAACTATTTCAACAAATCGCTTAACGAGCTGACCGTTGCGCAGATGGCATATCTGGCTGCGCTTCCGAAGGCACCGCACAATTATCATCCAGTGAGGCGCAAGGAGCGTGCTATTGGTCGGCGCAACTGGGTCCTGTCTCGTATGCATCTCCTTGGCTACATCACAGATGAAGAGTATCAGGAAGCGCTGGCGGAAGATCTGGTGATGGCGACGGAGACTGATCAGGCCCGGTTTGAAGCTGCTCATTTTGAAGAAGAAGTTCGCCGCAGGGTAGGGCGTATGTATGGCACTACCACTCTCTACGAAGGTGGCTTGTCTGTTCGCACATCGCTGGAACCTCGCCTGCAGGCAATTGCTGAGCGCACGCTCAGGGAAGGGCTCGAAGCCTATGACCGCCGCCATGGTTGGCGCGGCCCTATTGCCCGTATCGTGATCAACCGTGGTTGGCTGGAAAGCCTGAAGGCGATCAAGAAACCGCTGGGTTTCCCCGAATGGCAACTGGCCGCTGTGCATGAGGTGCGGGCGGATGGCGCCATCGTTGGGCTTAAGGACGGTTCCTACGGCTTCATTCATTTTGACGAGATCAAATGGGCGCGAGCCTGGCGGGAAGGGGAACGACTGGGCCCGAGCGTGAAGGACCCGGCACAGGTTCTAACCGTTGGCAATGTTGTTGTGGTGGAGCGTATTTACGCTGACCCGGTAGAGATAAGCGATTTCCTGACCGAGACAGGCATGCCGATCGGGGCAACAACCCGGTATGGATTGCGCCAGATTCCCGAAATTGAAGGCGCGCTTGTCGCTATGGACCCCCATACAGGCCGGGTGCTCGCGATGGTTGGCGGCTTTGATTATGATGCCAGCCAGTATAACCGGGCCGTTCAGGCGGAACGGCAGCCAGGATCTGCTTTCAAGCCTTTCGTTTATGCTGCAGCACTTGATAACGGCTTCACACCGGCCAGCCTGGTATTGGATGCGCCATTCGTTATCGATCAAGGTGAGGGGCGGGGCAAATGGAAGCCTAAAAACAGCTCCAATAAATTCTATGGCCCAAGCACACTGAGGCTTGGGATCGAGAAATCGCGCAACCTGATGACTGTACGTTTGGCGCAACATCTTGGTATGTCCAGGGTGATGGAATATGCGGGCAAGTTTGGTATCGACGATAATATGGAGCCAACACTTGCGGCTTCCCTTGGCGCGGGCGAAGTAACCCTGCTGGACCTGACCGGCGCCTACAGCATGCTTGTAAATGGCGGCAAGAAGATCACTCCTTCGTTGATTGACCGTATTCAGGATCGCCGTGGCAGAACCATCTATAAACACGATGAACGGGTATGTGGCGAATGTATGATTGGCTGGGAGATCACCAATAATGAACCTGAGGTGCCAGACACGCGTGATCAGCTTATTGACCCACTAACAGCCTATCAATCTGTCTCAATGATGCAGGGTGTTGTGGAAAATGGCACTGGGCGCAAGATCAAGTCTCTTGGCAAGCCGTTGGCCGGTAAGACTGGAACTACAAACGATGCGACAGATGCCTGGTTCCTCGGTTTTTCTGCAGACCTTGCCGTAGGCGTATTCACGGGCTTTGACCGGCCGCGATCCCTTGGGCCTTACGAAGAAGGCTCCAGCGTTGCGGTGCCTATATTTCGTGATTTCATGAAGGAAGCGCTGAAGAATGAACCGGGTGTGCCGTTCCGTATGCCGTCGGGTATACGTCTGGTTCGAGTGAACGCCGAAACGGGCCAGCCGGCGACCATCGGAGACAAGGATGTGATCCTTGAGGCTTTCAAGCCGGGTACCGAACCGAGGGTTGGGCAATATGCAGTGCTTGACGGTTCGCTCGAAAACGCTAAAACCAAAAGCACCATTCGCAAGGGTACCGGCGGCATCTATTGATGCCTTTCTCGGGCCACTGTGAAAACCAATAATAGAAGGAAGTATGTTTATGCGTGCGGAAGCTCAGGCAACCGTAGACCAACTCCAGCAGTCAATGGCACTGCTGAGGAGGCATCTTTGACTGGGATCGAGCTTTATTGAGGCTTGAGGAGCTGAACGCCCTCGCTGAAGATCCTGACCTCTGGAACGACCCACAGAATGCACAGAAGCTGATGCGTGAACGCACCAAGCTTGATGATGCGATCAAGGCCGTGCAGGAGATTGAAACCGATCTGTCGGACACGCTTGAAATCATGGAACTCGCTGAAATGGAAGGCGATTCCGATATGGAGGCAGAGGCCGAAGAGTCGCTCAAGGGGCTTGCCAGCAAAGCCAAGGATGCGGAACTGAAAGCACTTCTGTCCGGCGAAGCAGACGGCAACGACACCTATGTGGAAATCCATTCCGGCGCCGGTGGTACCGAAAGCCAGGATTGGGCGTCGATGCTTCACCGTATGTATATGCGCTGGGCAGAAAAACGCGGTTTCAAGGTTGAAACGGTTCAATATATGCCGGGCGAGGAAGCCGGGATCAAATCCGCAACCCTTCAGGTGAAGGGCGAGGATGCCTACGGCTGGTTGAAGACCGAATCCGGTGTGCACCGTCTTGTTCGTATTTCACCATACGACAGCAATGCCCGCCGACACACTAGCTTTGCTTCTGTGTGGGTTTATCCGGTGATTGACGACAGCATTGAGATTGAAGTCAACGAAGGTGACCTTAAAATCGATACGTACCGCGCATCCGGTGCAGGCGGACAGCATGTGAACACCACAGATAGTGCCGTCAGGATTACGCACCAACCATCGGGTATCGTGGTTCAATGTCAGGCCGAACGGTCGCAACACAAAAACCGTGCTGCAGCCATGAGTATGCTTAAGGCGCGTCTCTATGAAGCCGAACTCAGGCGTCGTGAAGAAGAAGCCAATGCTGTGAATGCATCAAAGACCGAGATCGGCTGGGGACACCAGATTCGTTCTTATGTGATGCAGCCATACCAATTGGTGAAGGATCTGCGTACCGGTGAAGAAAGCGGCCAGCCTGACAAGGTTCTTGACGGTGACCTGGATGCCTTTATGGCAGCAGCTTTGGCAGCCCGGGTGCATGGCGAAAGCAGAGATATTTCGGATATCGACTGATAGGTCCCGAAGCCGAACTTGAAATAGAAGAGGGCGCCCTGATGTGGCGCCCTTTTTGTTGTCAGCTGCGGCGGCGTGGGGTTTTGGGACATGAAAAAGCCGCGAACCCAACGGCCGCGACTTCTTCTAAGAAAAACAGGTTAACTGTTATTCAGCAGCAGGCTTAGCCTTCACGAAGGAAGGTGTTTCTAATTCTGGCGCCTTTGCTGCAGCGGCCTTCACCTCATTGGGATTTGAGGAATGCGCAAAACGACCGGTCAGTTTGGCGCCGGATTCAACAGAAAGGCTTTCGTGGATCACATCGCCTTCAACTGTTGCGCTTTTCTCCAGGCGTACGGAACGAGCTCGGATTTCGCCTTTCACTGTACCGCGAATGGTTACGTTATCAGCAACGATTGTACCATTAACAGCGCCGCTTTCGCCCATAACGAGGCCGCCGCACTGCAGGTCGCCTGTGATGCTGCCATCAAGTTGCAATTCACCCTGAGTTCTAACATTCCCTTCGATCTGAACGTCGGAACCGATCAGAGAAGGAGTGGTCGCCGTGCTGCCCATGCGGGGCGCTGGCGCGCTATTGTTTGCTGGTTTCTTCATGTCTTCCTTGGATTTCGAGAACATCATTTGCTGCTTTCATAAAAGGCATCGGATCGCGTACTTTGCCGTCAAACCAGACCTCGTAATGTACATGGGTATCGGTCGCCCGACCGGTTTTTCCCATATCGCCAATCCTTTGCCCCAGGGTCACTGTATCCCCTTTGCTTACATGAACCTTCCGCATGTGCCCGTAACGGGTTTTAAAGCCGTTACCATGCTCGATTTCGACCATCTGACCATATGGGCCATACCAACCGGCATGAACTACAGTGCCCGGTGCCGTCGCGGTAATCGCTGTACCAGGCCACCCTGCCAGATCCAGCCCCGAATGACGGGCCCAGGTCTTTTTGATCGGGTCCTTACGCCGACCAAAACGACTGGAGAGATAATATTTCTCCGCCGGCTGGCCGATTGGGAGACTATCCAGCACCATTGTGACCATCTCAAGGCGCTGCCTAGCTGTCATCAATTTCAGAAACGGTTGATCGTCTTCTGGATCGAAAACTGGTTGGAACTCTGCTTCAGGAACGTAGGGCCCCCCCATGGCGGATGCCGCAGACTGCCATTTGGCAATCAGCGCTTCGTTATCAATTTGGGTTGGGGCCAGAGCCTGCTCGATGTTTTCCATCCGGTTCTCGGCTTGGAATATCAGGCGGCGCACCAAAAGTTGCTGACGGCTTTCCATTTCCTTCAGGCGCCGCAGAAGGCTAGTGCGACGTTCCGTGTTGGTAAAGACCGCTGCATTCGCCGTGCCAACGCCCAAGAGCTCTTCTAAAAAGGTGACCTGCCTTTGATCCCCATATCCAGCGTCGGACGTATCAGGGCCAGTGGTATTGCTATCTGACGCATTATCATCTTCAGATGCAGGCAGTGGCTGGGCTTTTTCCAAGCCGACCATTTCCTCAAGAAATTTTTGGCGAGTTTCAAGCTGTTCGGCCTTGCGCTCAACTTCAGCTTCAAGTGATGAGAAATCGTTTGAGAGCGCCTGATATTGCGCGGACATGGCGTTGATCGTTTGGTTCTTCGCTTCAAGCACCTGATCACGAGTAAGATAGTGGTAGGAGGTCACAAGGCCCCAACCCATCGCAATCGCGATTGCAGAGGCAACACCCATCTGGAAGTAGCTGCCAAAGGTAACAAACCGCACGCGGCCTTCGCTGCGCAAAAACAGCTGCCGCTCCGGGAAATATTTTGCCCGGAATGCATGAAACCTGTTCATCACTGTTTGATCGTCACTCAATTACCAATCACGCGTATGCGCGTCCTCACCCAAATCGTCCCTATATTAAACCTTTAAAAGGATGGCGTAATCTATAAAGCCATCATTAGGGCTAATAAAGTTCTAATTTATTGTTGTTTTTTACCATTCCAACGAAATTGACCGGTTTGGTCAAGCCCCTTCTGTTTCCTCTAGCATGGCCGCGAGCGGTTCATAGAAGGAAACCGGCATGCCGGCGCGGTTGCGGGCCACCTTGTTGAAGGGCGGTTTAAGCTGGCCGTTGAAATATTCTCGAACGAGTTCATGGAACCATGCATCGGCATCCAACCCGCCTTTTTGGGCCAGGTGTTTGAACCATCTGGTCCCCGCACTAACGTGGACTACTTCTTCTTCATAAATGGTCTGAAGTACATCCGCTGATGTTGTGTCGCCCGATTTACGGAACTGCTCGATCATCTTGGGTGTTACGTCCAGCCCTCTGGCTTCCAAAACCATTGGCACTATTGCGAGGCGGGCAGGGAGTACGTCTTTGGTATCCAAGGCAGACTGCCAAAGGCCGTCATGCGCTGGTAGATCACCATAATAGCAGTCCATGGCTTTCAGGCGGGCGGAAAGCAAGGCGAAATGGCGCGCTTCATCATCTCCCACCTGTATCCAATCGTCGGTAAAGGATTTGGGCATCAGGTCGCCGAAACGGGCAACCAGATCAAATGCAAGGTCGATGGCATTCAGCTCGATGTGGGCGATTGCGTGCAATAGCGCTCTGCGATTAGCCTCGTTACCTGCCTTGCGCCGTTTTGGCATCTCTCCTGGGGGCAAGAGTTCAGGTTTGTCGGGGCGAGCTGGCCGCAAGGGAGGCTGTGCCGTAAATTTATGCTTAAGTTGTCCACCGCGCCAGGAAGCTGCGACAAGCCGTGCAACTTCCGCTTTTTCACGGGCTCGTTCGGTATTCAGTACTGCGACGGCTGCTTCGCTGATGTCTTGCCATTCGGTCATAACCTAAAGCGTCCTCGCTGCCTCAAGGACGGCTTCAGCGTGCCCTTTAACTTTAACTTTGCGCCAGATCTCGCGAATGATACCTGCGCCGTCGATCAGGAAAGTTGCTCGTTCGATGCCCATATATTCACGGCCATATAGTTTTTTCTGGACCCACACACCATAAGCTTCAATCGTTTTGCCATCCTCATCTGAAGCAAGGCGCACTTTCAGTTCCTGCTTGCTTATGAAGTTGTCGTGGCGTTTGACGGAATCTTTCGACATACCAATAACCACTGCACCCGCAGCTTCAAAGTCAGCTTTCATGGCGGTGAAGTCTTTTGCTTCGGTAGTGCAGCCCGGTGTGCTGTCTTTGGGGTAAAAATAGAGAACGACAGTCTGTCCGGCAAAATCTGACAGGCTCATGGTTTCGCCGCTATCAAACGGTAGGGTGAAGTCAGGGGCTTTATCACCAATATTTAGGGACATGCGTTTCCTCCGGATTATTTCTTGGCCATTCCCAGGCTCTTAGCCGGTTCCTCTATCATATATTGGAACAACCTGTATATGGCGGATTGTTTATGAATCACAGCACTCTTCAGATCACTGAAACTTCTTGTTGAGGTTGCTTTGCAAAGTGTTGTGCGCAGACCTTCGGGAATATCAGCGTCTGAGTTTGGACTGCCGCCCAAACAAAGTCGAAGAAGACTTTGGACCTGCTGCAAGAATTGGTGGGCCTCGCGTAGAGCGGCGGCCTCCTCGTTTGAAAGCGCCTTCGCAGATTCCAATCGCTGAATGCTTTCAAGCAGTTGCGGATGGAAGATGTCTGGCTGGCTTTCTCCCTGGCGCAGCATCAGATACTGGCAGATAAATTCCATATCAACGAGCCCACCATGGACGTGTTTGATAGCCCAGGGGTTATCGGTGCCAAATTGATCGAACAGTTTGTTCCGCATATCAGCAACGGCGTGAAGCAGTTCGTTCTTGTCACGCGCCGTGGTCAGGACGGTCTTGATTGTTCTGGACAGGTTGGCTTGCATGCTATCGGGCGCAAGAATAATGCGGGCGCGGGTCAGGGCCATATGCTCCCATGTCCAGGCGGCGTCAGTGTAATAGTCAGCAAAGGTCTTGAGTGTCACCACCAATGGCCCCTGGTTGCCCGAAGGGCGCAGCCGTGTGTCGACCTCATAGAGCCTGCCTTCAGGTGTGAGGGCGGTAATGGCAGTAATGATATGTTGGCCAAGACGAGAAAAATATTGGCTGGGCATCAGAGGCTTTTCGCCGTCTGACATGCTTTCCATGTCGTCAACATGATAGAGGAAAACGATATCCAGATCAGAGGTGTGTGTTAGCTCACGGCCGCCATATTTACCCATTGCAACAATGGAAATACCGCCATTGGTGAAACGCCCGTGTTTTCTGGAAAAGTCCTCCTCTACCAGTGGCACAAGCACCTTGAGTGTTGCATCCGCGAGGCGGGTTTGGGCTTCGCCGCTCTCTTCGACACTTGCTAGCGCTTCAAGAAGCTGTACGCCTATACGAAACCTGTGTTCAGCTATGAAGCGCCTGACTGTATCAAGGATATCCTGATAGTCAGATGCGCCTTTCAGATATTCATCAAGGCGCGTGATCAATTCCTCTTCTGGCTCTATGGGGGCATAGAAGCCGGGTTCAAGCACGGCATCCCAAAGGTCGGGTTTTTTGGCAAGCGTTTCGGCAAGGGCAGGGGCGAGCCCCATAACACGCGCTAGCAACTGGAAGAGCGAGGGATTGGATTGCAACAAAGAAAACAACTGAACACCAGCAGGTAGTTGGGCGATAAACCTGTCAAATCGATTGAGGGCACTGGAAGCGTTATGGGTTTGGGAAAAGGCTTCCAGCAGGCCCGGCAAGATCAGTTCCAAGAGATGTTTTGCCCGTTCAGTTCTGAGGGCACGGTGCCGGCCTCTGCGCCACCCTTCGATCAGTGCAACCGCATTGTCGACATCGTCGAAGCCCAGTTTTGCCAACGTATCCGAAAGCTCTGCCTCGCCGATACCTGTGCCCGGGGACGTCTCGTCTTCCGGCAATACGCTGTCATATATGGCGCTGATTTCCGAGGTAATATGTCGGACCTCGGCTTCAAAGGCCTCTGCGTTGTCGTATCCCATGAAGGAAGTCAGGCGATCAAAACTGGTGTCATCTTCCGGAATTGTGTGTGTTTGCTCGTCATTCATCATCTGGATACGATGCTCCAGGGTGCGCAGATACCGGTATCCCTGCATCAATGTTTTATGGGTTTTGGACGGGATCAATTGGTCCATCGCCAATGTGTCAAGTGCTTCTTGGGTGCCGCGCAGGCGTAGCGCGGGATGGCGGCCTGCATAAAGAAGCTGGTTGATCTGGGTAAAGAACTCGATTTCCCTGATGCCGCCATATCCCAGCTTTACATCATAGCCTCTGAATGCGCCCTGAGATTGGCCATAATGCCTGTTGATCTGGTTTTTGATGGCGGCAATATCGTTGAGGGCCGCAAAATCCATGTTTTTTCGCCAAACCCACCGAGCCATGGTTTCAAGGTATTCCGTGCCTGCAGTCGTGTCCCCTGCAACAACACGGGCCTTGATCATTGCTGATCTTTCCCAGTTTACCGCCATTGAATGATAGTAGTTTATCGCAGCGTCAACGGAGAGTGCGACGGGAGTGGCACCGGGATCCGGACGAAGGCGAAGGTCGGTACGGAAAACATAACCATGCATGGTACGCGCTTCCATAATCTGCATCAGTTCTTGGGTGAGTTTTACCAGGCATTGCTTCAGTGTCTGGTTTCCGCGATAGGGAACACGGTTAGCGTCATAAAGTGCAATCAGGTCTATGTCTGAGGAATAATTGAGCTCGAAGGCGCCCAACTTTCCCATGCCGAGAAGGAAAAATCCTGATTTCTTGGCTAAATCCGGCGTAACGGGAACAGGCTCGTTGTCGGGCCACGAAAGATCACCCTTTTTCATCCGGGCGTGCAGCAGATGGGCTAGCGCAATTTCGAGTGACGCATCGGCAAAAATACTCAGTGCATAAGTAATTTGTTCCAATGGCCAAATATGCCCTACATCTGCAAATGCGGTGAGAAGCGAAATTGTTGCCTTTTCCTCTCTCAAGAAAGCCATAAGATTTTCTGTTTTCTCACCTTCTGGCCGGGCCTCGCGCAACCGCTCGAGCAAGGTAGCAAAGCTGTTGTCAGGGTGCGTGCTCAGAAGGGATGCAGCCAAGTCGGGTTTTCGCCGAGCAATGCCAGCGAGAAATGGGCTATGGCCAAAAACAGCATCAGCCAGAGCCTTATTCTCCAGAGAAAAGTCGGTTACCGAAGCTGATTCTTCGATCATTGCCCAAATTTCGTCGGCTTTTGCACTATCATAAGGCTTGGGCATTGAGAGGGACGGAAGCGTCATAAGGAAATCCGGCTTTCTGAATTTTTGATTGCGGGATAGAAGGAGTGTTCATACCTTGCCGTTTCAATTCAAGATAAAATAGGCCAATCGGACAACATCTTTGAAAAAGTCATTGGGAATTCTTGTCAGATCAGGCATCTGGGTAAGTACAGCAGCGTTGCTTCTGCTGTGCCTTCTTGCCGCGCGCCTGTTATTTGCGCCTATTGATCTCGGTTTTGCCAGGGACAGGCTGGAAGCGGGTGGCGAGAGCTTTCTTCCTGGGTGGCAAATCAATTTCACGAATCCCGAAATCGGATGGGATTGGCGGGGCGTACGCCCGTGGATTTCAATACAAGACCTGAGGCTGGTAGACAGGCGCAACAGGATGGCGGTTTATATACCTGGGGCCCATGTAGGTGTTTCTTTTTCCAGCTTGTGGGGCGATATCAGTGTATCCACAATCGAACTAAACGCAGCTCAGATTCTTGTGACGGACCTGGCGGGTTTTAGTGATGCCACATCAGGAAGCAGCTTTGCAGATCTTTTTGGTAGTGGCGGGGTGCCCAAACCTGAAGTTTTTCGGCCTGTATCCGAGGCTTTTAGCCGTTTTGGTGCCCGTTTGATGCGACAGGCACCAGCGTTGGACACGATCAAGATCACAAGTGCGATGGTAGAAATTGCACGGGGTGGCGAATTTGCAAATGCTCGTTTGGCATTGCCTCGAATGGAGCTAAGCCGCGAAGGTGACTTGCTGCTTCTTGATGCACTGACTGATATTCAATTGGGTAACAGGCCCACCCAGCTAAGGCTTAGTGGACAAGCCGAGCCATTCGTGGGTGAATTGGAGGTATCTCTTGGTTTTAGCGAATTTCGCCCAAGGGACCTTGAATTGCAGGCGGAAATGCCCGAATTCGCGAGCTATCTTGATTTCCCGGTAACTGTCGCCCTTGATCTGTCTCTTGCTGCCAACGTCGGCCTGCGAGCCGCCAGTTTTGACCTGCAGATCGATGATGGGTTTATTAGTCATCCTGTTCGGTTTCCGGAACGGGCACCGATTAGGTTTGGCTCGATCTCCGGCAAATATGAGCCTGCAGAAGATATGATCACCATCAGTTCTTTGCTTGTGCAAGCTGGCGAGAATGAGATCACTGGTTTGGGCAAAGTGCAATGGACTCCGGGTTTTGATCAGCCCTCAATCTCCCTTTTGGTTCAGGCTGAAACAGCGACCATAGATGATGTGAAGCGCTACTGGCCAATTGCTACCGATGAAAACGGCGAGCCCAGGGGCGCGCGCCAATGGGTTGATGAAAACATGATCTCAGGTGGCGTCAGGAATGTGGAATTTAGGGTGGAATGGTCTCCAGAAAGTGGTGGCGCTTTCGATAAAGGAAGTGCTTATAAGCTTACATTTGGCGTCCGCGACGTTGACACCCGATATCTTCGTGAAATGCCTCCGATAGAAGGAGCCTATGGTAACGCCACGCTAACAAGAGAAGATTTCACGGTCCTGCTTAATCAAGGTACTGTACTGGGCATGCCTATCGGCGGCTCCACTGCAGCGATGTCTGACATACACTTGCGAGGACAAGGTGAAGGCGTTTTTGATATCAAACTGAATGGCCCAGTTGGCAAGATCATGGAGGTGCTTTCCCATGATCCTCTCAATGTACCTGAACGTTTGAATTTTGATATGGCTCGCTTGGACGGGGAGGCTCAGGTTAGGGCTGTTGTCACCGTACCCTTGGTTAAAAACGCGCCCAAGGAAGATGTTCGCTATGACGTGCAAGCAAAACTGCAAGATGTGTCGGTGAATGAGTTGCTTGGCGGTGAGGGCTTACGCGAAGGCGACCTGACCCTGACACTTGATGGTGATCGGCTCTCTTTGGAGGGGGACGGCGCTTTGAATGGTGTTCCCGTTAATCTCTATTGGCGTGAGAATTTTGCCGCAGGCAGGGAGGATGAGGTCGCTGATACCACTGAGGTGGTCATATCTGGGGAGATGGACGAAGGTGATATAGCCGCGTTCGGTGTTGATATCTCTGGATTCCTTGATGGTAAGGTGTTTGGTGATGCGACATTCATAGGACGGAATTTCGCATTTCGCCGAGGGTATTTTTCGGCTGATGCCACAGGCGCGATAATCAAAGCGCCGCAACTTGCATGGAAGAAAGAGGCAGATGCGCCTGCGACTATAACAGGAACACTTGTTTTCAGCGAACAGGGTACAGCTCTTGCGCCCCTCACCGTGACCGGTGAAGAGATTGATCTGACCGCGCAGTTTAATTGGCCTTCCAAAGGCAGTGAAGGTTTTGACGGCGATTTTACTATCCGGCAAATGGGACGACACAGCCTGGCGGGCACAGTCGTTCAGACGAAAGAGAACCGCACAGAGGTGAAGATTATTGCCAAAACGTTTGATGCCGGTGCATTTTTGGCCGATCTGGACGACGCTGCAACCGATACTAGGCAGGATATCAAATCTACATCTTCGGGAACGACTGATATTTCGCTAGATGCAGAACGCCTGCTTCTTCTGAATGGCGAATCGTTTGGAAACGTCAGACTGACTACGCATTTCGAAGACGAAGAGCCGAAGAACTTGGCGTTTAATGGTGTTGTTTGGGGTACGGAAAAGCCTGTAACCCTTTCTATCTCTGAGGGGGGTGCTGGCACAAAAGGTCAGGTCATTCAGATTGCCAGCCCGGATGGCGGTCAATTCTTGAGGGGGCTAGGGCTATTCGCACATCTTCGAGACGGCGCGCTTGAATTGAATGGAACCACTTCCGGCTGGGGCAATAGGTTTCAGTTGGGAGGCAGGGCAAAAATCGATGACAGTTTGCTCGTCGCGAAGAAGAACTTGGGCCCTTCGGTAGAAGAGGGAACCATTGCTGGCCTAGAGGACTTTCTGTCAGACGGCCCGGTCGAGCTTGAAGAGGTGGACATGCCTTTCACATATGTTGATGGCTTGCTGGACCTCCCCGACCTGAAAGCCAATGGCCCGACCATGGGCATGACCATGAAAGGCCAGATTTCCGCGCGAGAAGACAAGATCAATGTGAACGGTGTGTTTGTGCCGGCCTACGGCATCAACTCACTTCTTGGCAAAATTCCGCTGCTGGGTACGTTGCTCACTGGTGGTGATGGCAAAGGTGTTTTTGGAGTAACCTATAGGGTTAAAGGGCAACTTGAGGCCCCGGAATTCTCGGTTAATCCTGTGTCGGGACTGGCACCAGGATTCCTTCGCCTGCTGTTTGAGGGCGGTAAAGGCAAAATTTCCGACGTGAAATCCCCGGAAAAACCTGAAGCGACGCCAGAAGAGCCAGCGGAAACGCGTCAGGGACCAACTCAGGACAATGGCGAACAGCCGCCCAAAGCCGCTGAAGATGATGACAAACCAAAGCGGCACTGAAATCCCTTCCAGCATCTGGACAGAATAGCAGGAAGGCTTCTCTGACTAATTTGTGCGAACCAATGCGTGGCGTTTCTTACCTGCTGACAATTTGACCTGCCCGTTGGCAAGATCTGCAGCAGTAACAATCGTTTCTTCGCCCTCGACCTTTTGATCATTGAGTTTCGCGCCACCTTGTTTAATCAAACGCCGCACTTCCCCTTTGGAGCTGCCAAGGCCCGCTTCAATAAAGAGATCCACGACGTTGATACCGGCCTCCAGCGTAGATGCCGCAACTTCGACGGTCGGCAGGTCTGCACCCGCGCCGCCCTTGATGAACGTCTCGCGGGCGGTCGCCTCGGCGGATTTCGCTGCCTCTTCACCCCGACAAAGCTTTGTTGCTTCGTTTGCCAGAATGACTTTCGCATCGTTGATCTCGGCACCGCCCAGTGCTTCAAGGCGACGCACTTCATCCATCGGCAGATCTGTAAAGAGGCGTAGGAATTTGCCAACATCAGCGTCTTGCGTGTTGCGCCAGAATTGCCAGAAGTCATAGGCTGGCAGTTGGGCATCATTCAGCCAAACAGCACCGGAAGCCGTTTTACCCATCTTCTTGCCGTCTGCTGTGGTAATCAGCGGCGTGGTCAGGCCAAAAAGCTGTTTGCCGGTTTTGCGGCGCGCCAGTTCCATACCGTTCACGATGTTACCCCATTGATCGGAACCACCCATCTGCAGAGCGCAATCGTGACGGCCCGCAAGCTCCATAAAGTCGTAGGCTTGCAGGATCATATAGTTGAATTCCAGGAATGTGAGGGGCTGTTCGCGGTCAAGCCGCAGCTTCACGCTATCGAAAGTCATCATCCGATTGATGGTGAAATGCGGGCCGATATCACGCAGGAACGGGATATATTGAAGATTATCTAGCCATTCACCGTTATTGACCATGATGGCATCGGTATCGCCGTCGCCAAACGTCAGCAGCTGATCAAAGATCGTGCGAATGCCGCGCATGTTGTCGTCGATGATTTCGTTGGTCATCAGCTGGCGGCTTTCGTCACGCCCCGAAGGATCGCCGATCTTTGAGGTGCCGCCGCCCATCAGAACAATCGGTTTGTGGCCGGTTTTCTGCAGCCAGCGCAGCATCATGATCTGAACCAGACTGCCGACATGAAGCGACGGTGCCGTGCAATCAAAGCCGATATAGGCAGAAATCGGCCCTTCAGACATTTTTGCGTCCAAAGCCTCCAGGTCTGTCGCCTGGTGGATGAAGTCCCGTTCGGTCAGGACTTGGAGGAATTCCGATTTCAAGTTGGTCATTGATCTGGTCCAAATAGAAGCTGATACTGTGAATAAAATATTTCAGAGCGGGCTGATGTAGCATAGGGTGGCCAGAAGGCAAAGCCCCAAGCACGTGCATCTGGGTAGGAGACGGTTGTTTTATGTCAGTTTTGGGTGAAGATGGCGAAATCAAGTGCGTGATTGGCCTGATGAGTGGCACATCGATGGACGGTATCGATGCAGCCATGATCTATACGGATGGTGTGAGGATAGAACGGCACGGACCGTCCATGACGTTGCCCTACAACCCCGAAATGCGGGAAAAGGTGAAGGAAGGTCTGAAGATAGCATCAGGCTGTGCGGGGAAGGAAAATCCGCCAGAAGCTATCACCCAATTGGAGCAGGACCTCACTGACTGGCATGCAGAAGCTGTTTTCGAGCTACTGGAAATGACTGGGCAATCCCCGACAGACGTCGACCTGATCGGTTTTCACGGCCAAACCCTTACCCACAAGCCCGACCGGGGTTGGACATGGCAGTTGGGTGACGGTGGCCGGCTTGCCGGGCTGACCGGGATCACGGTTGTCAACGATTTCCGGACGGCGGATGTCGCTGCGGGCGGGGAGGGGGCGCCTCTCGTACCATTATATCATGCGGCGCTTTTGGCGCGCGCGCGTCGCCACAACGTCGTGGCTGTTTTGAACATTGGCGGTGTAGCAAACGTAACCTGGGTCAAGTTCGGTGATGACGAGGACGAGCCTGAGATCATCGCGTTCGATACCGGCCCAGGCAATGCCATGCTGGATGATTGGGCCGAGATCCATACAGGGAAACCGGTAGACACGGATGGCAATCTGGCCGCCCGAGGCCTAAGCCACGAGGAGGTGGTGATGGGCATGATGGCGTCTCCGTATTTTGATGAAACACCCCCAAAAACGCTGGATCGTGATGATTTCAATATTCAGGCAGTGCGCGGTCTGTCGGCTGAGGATGGTGCCGCGACGTTGACGAATTTTGTCGTGGAATCTGTGGTCTCAGCCCAAAGCCATTTTCCCGCACCACCCGAGGCCTGGTATGTAGCCGGTGGCGGCCGCCATAACCCTACGCTGATGCGCAGGCTCAGGCGCCGTATACCGGTGCTTGTGGACCCTGTGGAAGTGCTGGGTTGGCGTGGCGATGCATTGGAGGCTGAAGCCTTTGCTTTCCTCGCGGCGCGCGCTGAGCGCGGCCTCGTGCTCAGCGTCCCCAGCACAACCGGCTGTTCAGAACCAACTATCGGTGGTGTGTTACACGAGCCAAGAGGGCGGTTTTCACGCCGTGCACGTTAACCAAATGTGAGTGTCAACTTGATAGCCTTTCATATTGTTGTGCAAGGCAAGAGTGGAGAAGACGTTGCTGCTTGAGCAGGATTTTCAGGGATTTATCGATTATTGGCGAAGGCTGGACCAGTCTGTTGGCGGCGTGCCATCCAAATCGGCGATTCAGTTGAAAGATTTTCCCAAGGCTGCACCATATTTCTACCTGCTTGAAAGGCGGGAGCATTTTGATGTTCCCGTCCGTTTGCTGGGAACGATCATCGATTCTTTCCTGCCGACGGTGAACCAGGGCAATAATTTCCTTGAGGTGTATGAGGAAGACCAGCGCCAGTTTTATGCTGATGTTATTGGGGATGTTTGTGACTATCGTTGCTGTGCGGATATCCTGCGGGTGATCACTTTGGCCAATGGGTCGCAAATAGAGATACGTAGCATCGGTTTGCCCTTTACCAATGAAGAGGGCGAGCTTTGTTTTGTTGGTGGAATTGTCCAGACACCGGATCAGGACCAGCTTTTGGGCCTGTCAGAACAACTGCAGAGGGTGACCTCCGAACCAAGGTTGATTAGCTATATTGATGTCGGATATGGGCTGCCGCCATCTGTCAGGCGGATATAGAAAAGGCGGGATTTGATCCCGCCTTTCATGATTTCAGATCTATTCGCCGCTACTCAGCCGCAAATTCAAATAATTATTCACCGATGCCATCAGTTGGTTAAGCTCCGCTTCAAAGAAGTGGTTCGCACCTTTGATATTGTCGTGATGGATGGTGATGGATTTTTGGGTTTTCAGCTTTTCGACCAATTTTTGCACCGCAATCGGTGTTACCAGATCGTCCTGATCTGCCTGAATGATCAAGCCGGACGACGGGCAGGGTGCCAGGAACGAGAAGTCATAGAGGTTTGCTGGCGGTGCCACCGAGATAAATCCTTTGATCTCAGGGCGGCGCATCAGAAGCTGCATGCCAATCCAAGCGCCAAATGAGAAACCGGCAATCCAGGTACCAGTTGAATTGGGGTTCATGGACTGGAGCCAGTCAAGCGCTGACGCAGCGTCAGAAAGCTCGCCAGTTCCTGCGTCGAATTCACCCTGGCTGCGTCCAACGCCCCGGAAATTAAACCGAAGAGTGGCAAATCCACGATGGGCAAAGGCGTGATACAGATAGTAACTGATCTTTTCGTCCATCTTGCCGCCATATTGGGGATTTGAATGGAGAACAAGAGCAACGGGTGCAGTTTCTGACTTACCTGGCTGATAGCGACCTTCTAGCCGTCCGGCAGGTCCACTGAAAATAATTTCGGGCATCTGAAATCTTTGTATATATTTACGGTTAATAACGATGATGCACTTCGTGGTGAAACATCGTGTATCCTGATCTTGGTATATAAAGTTTTACCACCGAATCGCAAGTAATCTCATGCGGTTGGATAAATTAGAATTGATCAGGGGACTTTAAGCCCCTATGTCACAGGCTTATGAAACGCACAATCTATCTCGATTATAATGCCACGGCTCCCATCCGCGAAAGCGTGGTGGACGCTGTCTCCACCGCCATGAGGGCGGTTGGAAACCCATCGTCCGTTCATGCAGCCGGACGTGCTGCAAGAGGTATTGTGGAGGAAGCGAGGGCAATGGTTGCTGCCCTCGTAAATTCTCGTCCACGTGACGTTGTTTTTACGGCAAGTGGTACAGAAGCCACCAATATGGTGATTCGCGGAACTGGCGCAAAGTCGCTGCTGATCTCTGCTATCGAACATGAGTGTGGTGCGGCCGCGGCGCGTGAAAGCGGACTGCCGGTTACCACCTTGCCGGTTAGTTCGACGGGTGCACTTGATCTTGAGGCGCTAAAATCTGCTCTCGAGAAAGCCGAAAAGCCTGCGTTGGTATCTGTGATGATCGCCAACAATGAAATGGGTGCGATACAGGACATTTCTGGCATCGCCGCCATTGCGAAAGGATATGGCGCGTTCGTTCATACCGACGCTGTGCAGGCAGCGGGTAAATTGACCCTGGATTTCAAGGCGCTCGGTGTTGATTACCTGACTTTGTCGGCACACAAGATTGGCGGCCCCCAGGGAATTGGTGCAGTTGTTCTGGCGCCAACAGCTCCCTTGAAAGCACTGGTCGTTGGCGGCGGCCAGGAACTGTCCCGACGCTCTGGCACTGAAAATGTGGCAGGTATTGCGGGTTTTGGTGCGGCAGCAATGGATGCCATGGTTGGCATCGGGGATGCCGAACGTCTGTCGGTGATGCGGGACAGGATAGAAGAGGCAGTTTCGGCACATGCCAATGAAGCGGTCGTTGTCGGGCGGGATGGGGAACGCCTTCCCAACACCAGCTGTATTATTATGCCAGGCGTTAAGGGCGAAACACAGGTTATGCATTTTGACCTTAACGGTATTTGTGTTTCATCAGGTTCTGCATGTTCTTCCGGCAAGGTTAAGGTGTCGCAGGTATTGACCGGGCTTGGATACGAACCGGAAATGGCCGAAGCGTCGATCCGTGTGTCGTTGGGCTATAAGACCGAAGAGGCCGACGTTGATGCCTTTATCGAGGCCTGGAAGTCCATCTATAACAGAACCCGACAACGTTAGGACCAGGGATGGTGAAAACACCCATCTATCTTGACTATCAGGCAACGACACCGATGGATGTGCGTGTTCTTGATGTCATGATGCCTTATCTGACCGGTAAGTTCGGCAACCCTCACTCCAGTACGCATCGATTCGGATGGGAAGCTGAAGCCGCGCTGGATATTGCACGCGAGCAGGTCGCCAATTGTATTGAGGCGAAACCCGAGGAAATTATCTTTACCTCAGGTGCCACAGAATCCAACAACATGGCCCTAAAGGGGGTAATGGATGTCTGGGGTGAAAAAAAGCCTCACCTGATCACTGTTTGCACCGAACACAAGTGTGTTCTTGAAGCCGCGGCTGACTGTGAACGCCACGGGTACCGCGTGACATATCTTCCTGTCGGGGCCGATGGATTGATCGACCTGAAGCGGTTGAAGGCTGAAATCACGGATCAAACAGCGCTCGTTTCTATTATGGCTGTGAACAACGAAATCGGTGTGATCCAGCCTGTGAAAGAGATTGGGGCGCTATGTCGGGGTGCCGGCGTGTTGTTTCATACAGATGCAGCACAGGCCTTTGGCAAGATACCGTTGCATGTGGATGATATGAATATCGACCTGATGAGCATATCAGGCCACAAAATCTATGGTCCCAAAGGGGTAGGGGCGCTTTATAAGCGAAGTGGGCGGCATACGGCGTTGAGCCCGCAAATGTCGGGTGGCGGCCAGGAAGCTGGTTGGCGCTCGGGGACGCAAGCACCTGCCTTGGTAGCAGGCCTCGGGGCTGCGGCTTCCCTTTGCCAGGATGAAATGGCACAGGAGCACAGCAGGCTAGATCGCCTGATGGCGGCATTTAAATCCCGTTTGTTCGAAGCAATGCCGGAGCTCGTGGTAAATGGCCATCCTGAACAGCGCTGGGTGGGAAACCTGAATGTCAGCTTCCCTGGCCTCGATGGTGACTTGTTGCTTGCCAATATTCGGGACATTGCGGTGTCATCCGGTGCCGCATGTGCGTCTGCTGTCAGTGGGCCGTCCTATGTTCTTCAGTCTATTGGTCGATCGGAAGCTGTTGCTAAATCCTCGATTCGTATCGGTATTGGGCGCATGACCACGGACGAAGAACTGGATTATGCCGCAACCGTTCTTGTTGATGCTGTTGCGACAATGGGGGGTCTCAAACCATGACAAAGATAACGGTTCGTTTCGTTTTACCGACAGGAAAAGAGCTGGAGGTATCAACCGAGCCGGGGGTTTCCGTGCTTCAGTTGGCCCATGAGCTAGGCCTTGAGATGGAAGGCGCCTGTGAGGGCAATATGGCGTGTTCAACCTGCCATGTGATTGTGGACGCTGCCCATTTTGATCGCCTGCCTGAGGCTTCGGAAGAAGAGGAGGAGATGCTCGATCTAGCACTCGGGCTGTGTGAGACCTCCCGTTTGGGCTGTCAGGTTATCATTACCGAAGACATGGACGGTCTTGTGCTCCAGTTGCCCAAGGAGCATCGGAATATGATGGGGCTGTAACAAGGTCAAGTTCGCAAGGTTGCAAATCAGAGAGAAAGCGCCCATATTTTGTCCATTGGTAGAAGTAAAAACAATAGACCAAAAGCGAGGATAATATGACGAGACATCAGCTTTTTGCGGCCGTGATGGTGGGGGCGGGGGCCCTTATCCTTATCAGTTCGGCATTCTCTTCAGGTGAATATGACGACAATTTTGTGGTTGTTGTTGATCATGATCGGGGACATCGCCTTTCTGGTGATGAGGTAAGTATTGAAAGCAACGGCTCAGGCCTGGTTGTGCGCACCAAGGACGGTACCATCGATTGCAAAAAGAATGGTGGCACGGTGGTGATCAACCGCGAAGATGGAAGTAGTACCGAGATCACCTGCGACTAGCTTTTAGGGCATACAGTATCAAAATGAAAAACGGGGCACAGGCCCCGTTTTTTTATTCAAACCGTTCAGGAAGGTGATCTTCTTCAATCAAATCCGTAAATCGGGTGCAATCTTTCTCGAATGCCAGATGGACTGTGCCTACCGGGCCGTGACGCTGCTTGCCGATGATGCACTCGGCCTTGCCATATAGCGATTCCATCTCTGCCTGCCACTGGACATGTTTTTCCTGATCACTTTGAGAGGGCTCTTCCTTCTCTTTGTAATATTCCTCCCGGAAGACAAACATCACCATATCCGCGTCCTGCTCGATCGAACCAGATTCCCTGAGGTCAGACAGCATGGGGCGTTTGTTTTCCCGTTGCTCGACCGTACGGCTAAGCTGGGACAGGGCAATTACAGGTACGTGAATTTCTTTCGCAAGCCCTTTGAGGCCACGGGTAATTTCGGAAATTTCCTGTACCCGGCTTTCTGACGAACCTTTGCCTGATCCGCGCAGAAGCTGAAGGTAATCGACAACAACGAGGCCCAGATTGTGTTGCCGCTTAAGCCGACGACACCGGTTTCTGAGAGACGCGATCGTGAGGGCAGGCGTGTCATCGATGAACAGCGGCGTGTCTTCGAGCTCAATGGCCGCACGGGCAATGGCCTCAAACTGTTTGTCGTCTAGGTGACCTTGCCGCATTTTGTGTGACTGAATGGGTTCTGGGCCGTCATAGACCAGGTTGGCGCGATCGGAGAGGATACGCGCCGCCAGCTGGTCAGCTGACATCTCGAGGCTGAAAAAGCATACAACGGCGCCTTTTGATTTACTCATATCCACACCGGCAAGCCGGTCATCAGCAAATCGTTTGGCAGCGTTGAACGCGATATTGGTGGCGAGCGCGGTTTTCCCCATGGCTGGCCGTCCGGCCAGGATCACAAGGTCCGAATTATGTAGCCCGCCGATCTTGTCGTTCAGGGCGGAGAGGCCGGTGGTGACACCAGAAAGGCTGTCCGGATCCTGATAGGCATTCTTGATATTTTCCACGGCCGTTTGAAGGGCCTTGGAGAAAGCTTGTGCGCCCGTTTCCGCCTGGCCGAGTTCAGCCAGATCAAAAAGTTGCTTTTCAGCATCCGCGATCTGATCGGCGGCTTCGGCGTCAACGGGCGAGTCATACGCGTCGTTTACCATCCGCTCCCCGATCTGAATGAGCGCGCGGCGCATCGCCTGATCATAGATGGTACGACCGTAGTCTTCGGCATTGATGATGGTTGCTGCACTCGCCGCAAGGCGGACCAGGTAGCGAGCACCGCCCACATCCGCAAGTGCCTCATCATGCTCGAAGTAGGGTTTGAGCTTTACAGGATCCGCAATCTGGTTTTTGTCCATCAACTTGAGGACACTTTCATAGATGCGACCGTGAACAGGCTCAAAAAAATGTTCTGGCTGCAGGAACCCTTGAACTTTCTGTGCGGCTTCGTTGTTGACAAGAATAGAGCCCAGGAGCGCCTGTTCTGCCTCCAGGTTGTGAGGCGGCTGCCTATAGGTCAAATCTTCGCCAAGGTCGTTGGCAGCGTCATTTTTGACTGCTTCCATTGGGGTGAAGCCCTCCGTGTGGTGTTTCCTAGCCCTAAGCCCGGTGTTCTTTTTTAATTGCCCGAGCGTCTGTTGAAGGGACCATGCCAAATGCGGCTGACTGATAAAAGGCCAAAGACGGGGTTGACAGCAGTCATCCACTGAAAAGTTTTCCACAGGGGTATAACTATGGGGATAACTTTCGCATCTACACAAATTTAAATTGTAGTGATGACACTTTTGATTTCCTTCCCTAGGTTAATGACTTAAGAAAGAGGAGGGGAAATGAGTTCTATCGTTCACATTGGCATGCATAAAACTGCTTCATCCAGCCTCCAGGCAATGTGGGGCGCGATGGATGATGTGGTTTTGTCCAAGGCTTTTTGTCTGGAAATATCTAACAGGTTGATCTCGACAATTGAGTCCGGCGGTCAAAAGCCGTTTGAACTCCCAACAGACATCCCTTTGTTTGCGACATCATCGAATGTAGCTGACCCATATAGGGTTTATTCTGCTGAAAACCTGAGTAATCCGAACACCTCCAGATTTGATCGGCCTGTATTAGAGGCATTCCATAAAACAGCAGCGGATGTCTTCTACAAAATTGCAGGGGAAGGCGCCCAGGTACTTTTGTTGGTTAGGTCACCGGAATCATGGCTGAAATCCAGATATAAGCAATACGTCCACAAGGGTGGTTCCTTCCGTTTCCAACGTTTTTTGAACTCAAACTCATCTGAGTTGGCATATTTGCTCTCTCTTGACTTCCTGAAATACTGGGAGGACCAATTTGGAGCGAAGAATGTGCATATCTTACCTTATGAGATGCTCGCTGAAGACATGGATTTGTTTTTCGACCTCTTGCATAACCAGCTCGGCCTGCCGAAAAAAGAGTTCTCCGCCGACCCAAGAGAGAATGTTTCTGTCGCCGAGGATGAAGCTGCTTTTTTGAGGCATGCTGCGCGTTATATGAGGCTTTTCACTGACAATGCGTCGCTTGGTGCCGGTACAGCCGCACAATTCCGTCAAAATGCGATAATTGTTTCAGATGTCCTTCGAACCGAAATACAAAAGAACCCTGACGGGAAGATCGCCCGTTTAGCCCGGCGGATAGGTAAAAGTGAAGGCGCAGACGTCACCTGGCCCCAGAATATCGTAGCCGCAATTCGCGACGGAATGGTGCCGCGGTTGCAGGAGGAGCGGGATGGCTTTCATGGCCATATCGGTACATACTTGGCGGCATTTCAATAAAAAAGGCGGCCCAGCAGGGCCGCCTTAGATTCTTGCAGAGGAAAGCGATTAAGCTTCAACTTCCTCTTCAGCAGCTACTTCTTCAACAGCTTCTTCTGGAGCTTCGTCTTCGAACAGGTCCTCAACAACCTCTTCGTCAACGATTTCAGCGTCCGCAGCTGTTACAGCAGCGCCTGTTGCGAACTGAGTTTCAGCTTCGTCAGAAGAACGAGCGATATTCACAACAACTGTTTCAGAAACTTCAGGGTGCAGACGGATTACAACGTCGTGCAGGCCGAGAGTTTTGATCGCGCGGTCCAGAACAACCTGACTGCGGTTGATTGTAACACCAGCTTCAGCAACAGCTTCAGCGATATCACGGGAAGATACGGAACCGTACAGCTGGCCAGATTCACCAGCGGAGCGGATCATGATTACCTTCAGGCCAGCCATTTTAGCAGCAACAGCTTCAGCGTCTTTACGGCGCTCAAGGTTTTCTGCTTCAAGGCGTGCACGATCAGCTTCGAATGCTGCTTTGTTGCTTTCAGTCGCGCGCAGAGCTTTTTTCTGCGGCAGCAGGAAGTTACGAGCAAAGCCGTCTTTTACAGATACGACATCGCCCATTTGGCCGAGTTTCTCGACGCGTTCCAGCAGGATGACTTCCATTTTATGTCTCCTAGGATTGAGCGATTACTGAACGATAAACGGCAGAAAAGCGATGTTACGGGCGCGCTTGATCGCTTTAGCCAGCTCACGCTGTTTCTTTGCAGAAACGGCAGTGATACGGGACGGTACGATTTTACCGCGCTCAGAAACATACTTCTGCAGCAGTTTTACGTCTTTGTAGTCGATGGATTGTGCGTTCTCACCGGAAAACGGGCAAGTTTTACGACGGCGGAAAAATGGACGACGAGCAGCCATTAGCGTGCCTCCCTTTTATCACCACGGCCTTCACCACGTGGGGCACGGCGCTCTTTGTCGGCTTTGGAGCGAAGAACGATCGACTGACCTTCCTCAAGCTCGTCAACGCGAATGGTCATGAAACGCAAAACGTCGTCGTGCAAACGAGCTTGACGCTCCATCTCTGCAACGGCAGCGTGAGGCGCATCGATATTCATTAGAATATAGTGGCCTTTGCGGTTCTTTTTGATTTTGTATGCGAGGTTCTTGAGACCCCAGTATTCGGTCTTAGCGACCTTGCCTTCGTTCTCCTCAATGATTTTGGAGAAGTCGGCAGTAATGCCTTCAACTTGCGACGCAGTGAT
>JABXIS010000018.1 GCA_013372975.1 Alphaproteobacteria bacterium | reverse complement strand
GCCTTTTCCTTCATTTCAATAAGAAGGTCAGACACTGCTTCACCAGCAGCCACTGCAACGTCAATAGTGGAAAGAGCACGGTCAAGAGAGGACTTAACAGCGTTCAAGCCAGAAACGTCGCCACGAAGTTTTTGCGCGATAGAGAATACCGCAGCGTTGTCTTTGGCAGACGCAACTTTCAAACCCGTGTTAATCTGGGTCTGAGTTTTATTGAGCATGTTTGTGGTGGAATTGAGGTTTTGCAGAGCAGCAAACGCACCAGCATTGGTGTTTACAGAAAACGACATATTGTTTCTCCATTCTGAGATTACAGTTGAGCTTTTTGCTCACGAAAGCCTTTTGCCTTCGCCAAAACCAGTAGCATGAGCCGTGCCAATTTTTCCGGGTGTCCGGAAAAAATTTCCTATCAACTTGAAATTAAACGGGTTTTTCTCCTCAATAGGAGCTGTTGAAGGTAGGGGGTGGTGTAGATGGAAGTGGGTAAAATATGCCCACTGGGAAGAAATTTCTCAAATTTTAGGAAAAATTTGCCGCCCTCGGCACTTATTGCCTAGAGAACGGAGTTTACTGGCTGAGTGCCTTCCGCGGAGTTCTCTTCTTGTGCCGCTTGCTGTTGCAGCTTGGCCTGATCTGCAAGGCCTTCCATGATGGTGCGATTGACATTGATCAGGTCATCCACACCTTCCTCGCCGCGCATCACGGCTGAAGAATGTTTTGAAACCCATATGGAAAGTGAAATAATTCCGGCGCGCAGTTGTGGGGGCAGGGCATTTCCTTCGGCGCCGCAATCAGACGACAATACCGACCACATTCTTCTGTTCCAATCAAGGGCAGCAATCAGTTCCTTGTCAAAGGTAGGGCAGTCCTTGGCCTTAATCAGAGCATTGGTAACCTGCGCAAACAGGCGATATTCCACCTGGCTTGGGTTCTCTGAAGATTGCTGAGCTTTTTGGTACGCTTGGTATGACATCTAAATTCCCGTTACTTCTCTCTCACTATCCTCCAAGCCTTGATGCTTCAAAGTTCATCAGCTTTTTGCAGTTCATGAGAGCTCTGTAATAGTTTTTGTCCATTACATCTCTGCTGATCGAAACACATAACTCCACGGCGCTTGGCGTGCTGATGGCATTCATAAATTCTGTCATGCGCACAACGAACTCTTCGTAGTATTTATTCACCTGACCCTGATCCATATACATCAGCATGATCGGGAAATAGATACGCTTCGCCGGGGTGTCGATATCTTCTTCTTGCAGTATGTCCTTTTCT
Organism: Alphaproteobacteria bacterium; assembly: GCA_013372975.1. Taxonomy (GTDB): domain Bacteria; phylum Pseudomonadota; class Alphaproteobacteria; order Sphingomonadales; family Kordiimonadaceae; genus Kordiimonas. Next base: position 41,081 of record JABXIS010000018.1, on the reverse strand, counting down.
CTAAGGATTGACGCCTTGTTATGGACAATCAAAGTTGCCCTTCTGTCGGCATTTGCAATTACTGCGCCATTTATCACTAGTTTCTCATCAGGTTTTAAAGAAAGCTTTAATGCCATTCAGGCCTCCCCTTGGCGCTACACCCCTTGAATGCAGACATATTTTCGATCTTGATGTCATTATATTAACAGATAGTTTCTGCCTAACTCATGATATAGTAAGAAAAATAAATTTGATAGCCAGTTGTTTCAATTGGCACTTTGATTGCATTTGGTTGTCAGGAAGTTATGATTTGGCATTGCGGGCCGAACCTTAGGGAAAGTCGCGAGTCAGTTTTTTTATGACATAAATTTATTGAGCAGGAGCAGATGTATGGCGGACAAGGAAAAAGCTGAGATGGCCTTGAAGCCCTTGCGCCCCATTACTTCAATTGACCAGGCTGCTGCGAAAAGCAAGCCGAAGATTTCAAAGTCGCAAGCCGACAAGGAAATTGCGCTTGGCAAGAAGGCTTCCCAGAAAAGAGACTGGCCTGTAGCCGTTAAGCATTTGCTTCGGGCCTGGGAATACTATTCAGATGATCTGGCCCTGTTGACCATTCTGTCTCATGCCCTTGTGCAATTGGGGGTGCGAGAGAAAGCGATCGAAGTTTTGGAAAAAACTTTGTCGCGGCACGAGCCAACCCCGGATATCTGCGCAATTATGCTGCAGATGGCGCTCGAGATGTCCATGTATGATACGGCAGTGAAAATCGGCCGTGCCCTTATCGAACTGGACCCCAATACAGCCTCACATTATGTGAACCTGGGATCAGCGCTTGCGGGCGCAGACCAGCTGGATGCCGGTATTGATATGCTTAAGAATGTAATTCCGATCTTTCCTGAGCATTCAGGACTATGGAACGTTCTGGGGCATACGGTCCAGAAGCGCGATGGCCGGGAAGCATCCAAGGTATTTTTCGAGGAAGCACTGCGGCTGAACCCGAAAAGTTTCAAGGCAATGAACAACTTGGCCTTCGTGGAGATGGACACGAAGAAGCGTCTGGCGCTGGCAGAGCGCGGGCTGAAAGTTCACCCTGATACCCCGGAACTGCATATATCCAAGGCCTTCTGTTTGATGCATGACGGTGATCTGGTAAATGGCTTCGAGGAATATGAGTGGCGGCTTGATCCGCGCCGCAAGCTTGGGCAGACACTGATTTACACGCACAAGGTTCCTGTCTGGGACGGAAGCAGTCTCAAGGGAAAGTCCCTGTTTGTAACAGGTGAGCAGGGCATTGGGGACGAGATTCTGTTCAGCATCATGCTTGAGCGCGTATATGAAGAGGCTGAGAAGCTATACATTGGTTGTGAGAAACGTCTGGTGACGATTTTCGAACGACGGTTCCCGAATGCAACGGTGGTACCTGGAGCCACAAAAAGCGCCTATGGCTATATCTATCGTTCTTATCCCGATATTGAATACGCAATTCGCGATGAGGGGCTTGAGATAGATTGGGCTGTCCCAATCGCAAGTTTGCCTAGGTATTACTGGAAATCGATTGAAGATATTCCGGAATTCCCTGAAGGATTTCTTCACGCAGACAAGGGCTTGAAGAAGGCTCTGGCGGAGAGAATTTCAAGCGTGGGTGAAGGGTTGAAAGTGGGAATCGCCTGGCGAAGTGGTCATATGACAATTGAGCGTTCCCGCGCCTACTTGTCATTGGAAAAACTTCTTCCTGTACTCCAACAAAAAGGGGTGCACTTTTTCAGCTTGCAATATACCGACGTGCGCGAGGAAGTAGAGGCCTTTGAAAAAGCCCATGGCATCAAGATTCATCGGTTTGACGATATCGATATGAAGAAAAATATTGAGGCAAATCTGGCGATCGCTGAGAATTTGGATCTGGTTCTGGGGGCTGGGGTTTCCCCACTGACATTCGCGGCGAGCGTCGGCACCCCCACATGGTGGATGACAGAACTTCAACCTTGGTGGCGGTTTGGCTGCGAGGAAGGTCGTCCGAAGTTTTTGCCACAAGGTCGTTTTTTCACGCAGGAAGGGCGTTTGGGCAGTTGGGATGGACCTGTGGATGATGTTCGGCTGGCTTTGGCTGATTTTGTTGCCACTCATTGAGCAGGAATTAAAGCCCTATGACGGCCCCTTTGTTTATTTCTGAAGTATCCAGCAACCACGCGCGGGATTTGGACCGTTGCCTTGAGTTTGTGGATGCAAGTGCAGCAAGCGGTGTTGATGCGGTTAAGTTTCAGCTGTTCCGAATTGATGAATTGTTTGCGCCAGAAATCCTGAGTCAAAGTAAGGAACATAGCCGTCGCAAACAGTGGGAATTGCCAGAGGAATTTCTGCCGCACATAAAACAAAGGTGTGTGGAAAAGGGAGTGCAGTTTTCCTGCACGCCTTTTTTCCTTGAGGCCGTCGAAATTCTGGCGCCAATGGTCGATTTCTTCAAAATCGCATCATACGAACTTTTGTGGGATGACCTGATCGCAGCGTGTGCGAAAACAGGTGTGCCGACAATTTTGTCGACGGGAATGGCAACTTTGGATGAAATTGGGCACGCAGTTAAGTGTTTTCATGATGCGGGAGGAGAAGACCTGACTTTGCTGCATTGTGTCTCTGGTTATCCTGTACCCGCAGAGCAGTGCAATTTATCCGCCATTGATACCATACGTAACCGGTTTGGTGTTCGGGTTGGGTGGTCGGACCATTCTCGAAGCCCGGCCGTTCTATACCGCGCGATACATGCTTATCAGGCCTCGATCATTGAATTCCACCTGGATCTGGATGAAAGGGGCGCTGAATATGCAACCGGGCACTGCTGGTTGCCTGAGGAAATCGCACCTGTTATCGCAAATGTCAGGGAAGGCTTCTCTGCCGATGGCACCGGTGTAAAGGTGGCCACGGACGCTGAAGCGCCTGACCGGGATTGGCGTGCGGATCCAACAGATGGATTGCGGCCATTACGGACCATTCGTGAAGGGTGGCGGCCCTAGCGCGCTTCAAGTGAAGCGAGCACCTGCATTATATTCTCGCATGTTTCGTGTGAGAATTTTTCCGCGCCGCGTTGCCCCATGGCATTTAATTTTTCGTGCGAGGAAAGCATCAATTTCAGCCGACCTGCAATGACGGCGTCTGGTGTACTGGCATGTGGTCCAAGATTGATCGCGGCCCCATCCTCTACCAACATTGTCGCCGCTTCGCTGTCATTTTCCGAATGGGGCGTGAATGCAGTGGCACATCCATAAGCCAGTGCTTCCAGGACTGTCATACCATAGGCCGTCAAGACAATGTCATGTGTCTGGAATAAGCTGCCCATTTCCGTGACATTCTCGAGCATTTCAGCATGGGGCAGGAAGGTCTTTACTTCGCTTATTGTTTCCTTTGGTTCCCGGAAGTCAGGCCCGATCAACACCGATACAGGGTTTGCACAGCCTGTCTTTGCCAAAATGGCGGCGAAGCGTTCTGTTAAGCGATAGGGATCGCTTCCCCCCATCGTTAGGAGAATACGAGATTTATCATCAACTTTCCGGGTAGGGCATTGCAAAGCCGGGCCATTCGGAACGATTGACCATTTCCAGCCGATATAAGGTATACAGCTCAATTGGCTCCAGTCGATGGCGGTCACTTCGGGCGTTGGCGGCACAAAAGTAACAGTGGCAACATCCAGCCGTTCGGAAGCGTCGTCGATAAGGCAAATGGGTAATGACATGAGCAATTCTGTCGAACACAAATCGGATTTGGACAAGGCGTCTTTTATATCAATAACGAGAAGATTGGCCTCAAGCGTTTCGGACAGGTTCTTTAATGTCTCTGCAGCTTTCCCTTTTGTGGTCGCGGTACACTGGAAGCCGTCGGCAGCGATCAGTTCAAGGCCCGTTTCACCGATATATAGAAAATGAATGCCATAGGCAAAATGGGACCTGGCCGTGTTGGCCAACTTGAGGCAACGTTTGAGGTGCCCCAACCCATATTCACTGCCGCCCTGGACCACAAATAGCATCATCTGAGACTTGGCGAGGGCTGATTTTCGCTTCACGTCGGCGTTTATATTCAAAAGTGCGGGATTTGCTTTTAGGGCTGCCACTGCTTCTGATAGCGATAGGTCGCCCACAGTCGCACCCGTCTCCCGATATAGAGCGGTGATAAAACTCTGGTCAGCAGGCGTATCAACAGAGGCATTCACTCCTTCAATTACATGGCTGTCTTCGAAGGTAAAATTAGCCCCTTTGCCCAGGTTCGGGTTAAAACCCAGCATGCCTGTTACATGCTCTTTTGCCACTGGATCATCACCAAAGTCTTTCAGGATCGTAGCGAACAGCCTGCTGCTGACAACCTCGAAGCCGCAATGGATTGTTGGCCGCCCATCGCCGAAAATGCGGTCAGCATCCTCGAATTCAAGCAGCTCGATCATTTTGTCAATTGTCTCGGCTTCAATCAGGGGCGCGTCGCCTGCCACCCTGACTATATATTCTGACGGAAATTTTTCGGCAGCAAGGGCAACACGCGCAAGAACATTTTTCAGGGATCCTCTTACAATAGGGATGGCCTCATTCTTGCAAAAATCTTCCAACGGATTGTCACTGGGTTTAGAAGAGGTAGCAACAACAACTGTTTCAATATGGCGGCTTTTTTTAAGACGATGAATGATATGCCATATTAGTGGTTTGCCACACAGAGGTTGCAAAACCTTTGCTGGTAGGCGCGTTGAGCTCATTCGAGCTTGTATGATTGCAGTTGTTTTCAACTTTTTTCGATGCAGAAAATGACGGTTGAAGTTGTTTCAGTTCTTGGACATTTATGCCAATGTGGCACAGTAAGTAGCTGGTAACAATATGGTATTGGTTCACAAGGGGCAGACAGACATGGCGGATAGATATCTTGTCTTGGCAGGAGGTTACGACACCAAAAACGTTGGTGACTACGCCATGCTAAAGCTTTTCACGGAATTGGCTTCAGAAAAAGGCTTGGGGGTTAAGCTTCTGTCTCGTCATGACCATGAGGTCCTCACCAAGGTTTACCAGGCCGATGAGATCATCGAAAATTTTGAATTCGAAAACAAGGAAGCCAGCCGGGGGCGCTTTTTCCGTGGCTTCAATGTTGGTGAGAATACAGACCACCTTGGTTCGCTCGTACAGCATCTTCTGAAATCGGAGGGGCTGGTAATCGGTGGAGGCCGTCTGCTGGTGGATTTTGTAGACGGAGTAATGCGAGGGCCACTATCCTATTGGTCAACGCTTGTAACCATATGTAAGTTCCTCGGCGTGCCCGTTCACATATATGCCATGACCTTCATCGGTCTAAGGACTGATCGCGGCAAGGAATTTGTTCGTTTCATCGTGGAAAATTGCGATAGCGTGGGCGTCAGAGATGTAAAATCTGAGAAAGTGCTTCGGGATTTAGGGTGCAAAAACCCAAATGTGTATGTGGCGGCAGATCCGGCTTTTGCGCTGGACTGGCAGCCGTCTGACCTGCGAAGCAAGCGTGTGGCCGTTTCGGTGAGATATATCAACGATGATTATAGCGGTATGCCGTACGAACGCTATCTGACCATGATGGGCTGGGTTGTCGACGCTATCAAGCAAAACGGTTTTGAACCGGTTGGAATCCCGCACTGCTACTATGGGCTTGATGACCCATATGTAGACGACCGTACCATCTTGGCGGATATCAAACAGAAGTTTGGTGCTGATTTTGTGCAGGAGGAATGGCTGGATATTGCGCAGTACAATGACTTTTATAGAACCACTTGCGCTTTGATCGGTATCCGCAGGCATTCAATGTTGTTTGCAGCGGCTTCTGGGGTGCCTGTCTTTGGCATTAGCGAAAACGATAATGCGGCGAACGCCTGTGCTGACATTGATGCAGATGCCCCTATTGCCCTAACCGACAGCAAAGACGTGGTCTGCAGCAGAATTAGCCAATTTCTAGCTGAACACGTGTCCCTTCGAGAGCGCCAGAAAAATGCTTTTCAAGATAGGGCAAGTGGGCTGAAAGAGCTATACGAGCAGGCGCCTTTCTGGCCGTAGCATTAATGAATGATGTCCTGATATAATAGAATGATCTCGTCGCGCGCCTTGCCTTTGCTTGCAAGGCTGGCTGCGATCTCTTTCTCACTGGCACGAGAAGAAATTACCAGGGGCGTATCTGCGTGATTTTGCCAAAAGTCTTCAGGTGAAATGACGTCGATGTCATGCAGTTGACTGCCCCATTTCTGTGAATCGTTGTCCACAATCGCAACGATATCCAAATCATTCCTGATATTGGTATAAAAAAACAATTGAGAGGTATGAAGCCCGGCTGCCCAGATGATTGCCGGTTTCCCTTTGCCAACCTTGGCAACTGCGGCGGCTGTCCGGCTTTGCCATTGATTTAATTCCCAATCCTCAAAATTGGCCAGGATGTTCGCCGCCCACACTTCTTCCCGAACCAGGTTTGCCTTCGGGTCCTTCTTCTTTTTTGCGACCAGACGTTGGATAGGGTACTGGTCCGCCTCATAGTCATCGTGAATGGAGCCAACCAATTCAAATCCGGCCTTTTCCAATGTATTGACCAGCGAATTGTGTGAAAAATAGTTGATATGTTCGAAGGTGAAATAGCCTTCAATCAGATGCTCAACCTCTGTAAGCAAGGGAACCTCGACAAGCAGGGCACCGTTATCAGCCAGCATGCCTTCGGCTTTTTGAAGTGCAGCTACGGGATCATATATATGTTCCAGAACGTGCGTCAGGATAAAGAGGTCATAGACTTCGCCAACGCTTGCTTCATAGCTTTCAAAATCGCCAACTGTTGCCTTCACATTCCACTTTTCCTCAGCCAGGGCAATTGTGGCTGGTGATGGATCACAGCCGGCAACGCGCCATCCCGCTGCTGCAAACCTGCTAAGTGTATACCCATCCGAACAGCCAACCTGAAAGGCAGAACCTGGTTTCAAGGAATGGGAAGCCACAAATTTGATTTGGTCCTCAACGATCAGCTTTTTCCGGTCAGTTGGTTCACCACCGCGGCCCGCATTGGTGTAATTGGAAAAATTACGGTAGTAGCGAAGCATCATTTCTACCGGTACAGCCGGGTCCTGAAGGACCAGGCCGCAGCTGCCGCATGCGCGGTAGGCCATACGTTGCTTTCCAACGCCCAGAACATCGACTGTGCGGTCGATGTGGGTGGGCCCTTCAAGTGAGCCGCAAACGAAACAGGGGCGACGCATGCCATTATTGGTTTCTGGCTCTTGCATTTGGTCCTCTCCCGGTTTCGATGGTTTTCAATGTTGGCAAGTCTACTGATGAAATTATGTCGAGCCAAGATCAGATTTCGGGGTGTTGACGGTAATTCATTATTTTTCTTGACTTTTTTCTCTCGGCTTCGGACTTTCGAAGGGCCAGTTTCTGAAATATGAGGGATGATCAATGAAGGGGCTTCTGCACATTGGAATGCCAAAATCGATGTCAACGTCGATTCAGGACCTATTTTTCCGCGATAAAAATAACCTAATGCTAGGTATGGGGCCCTCGAAACGCCTGTCAAAGGCGGTTTTGTATGCAGTGGAAACTGAATTGCTGCAAACGCCCACCCACCATTATAACGAAGAACTGGTGCAAAACGTTTTTGACATTGCGCGCGAGAATATGGTCAAAAACAAACAGCAGGCGCTTATCCTTAGCGAAGAACGTATCCCTGCGACCTATGCACTGGGAGGTGTCTCTTACGAAGAACGGATGGTTCGCCTGAAAAAGGTTATGCCTGAGGACACCACAGTGCTTATGGTTGTCCGAAATCCAGTGAAGTATCTGCGGTCTTATTATCGCTACCGGATGGCCTATCGTGGGTTGCCGATAGATTACGCGGATTTTGTTAAATATGAACTTCTCAAAGGTGGGCGGTCCTTTTTGGGCACTACTGACTATTGCGGCATTGCCAATGTCGCCAGCAAGCATTTTTCAGATGTAAAAATCATTTGTTTTGAAGAGCTTGTGGAAAATCAGATGGCGCTGCATGAAGCACTGGCCGCATCTGGTATCTATATCACAGAATCGCTCGGAAAAGAGAATGCTGGCCTCTCTGAAGCGGCATCATATCACATGCTGAATTTGTTGCGTGAGCAGGGCAATGCCATCAACGGCAACAGCTTCATCAGTTACGAGCCATGTGATATCTATACCATGGAAGATAATTCTCCGATGTTTGAGAGCCTGTTTTTGCGCGAACAGATGAGATTGAGTGCGATGAACACGTTGCGAAACGCCTCTGTAAGGTTGGCGCAAGCGCAACCTGATGTTCAGCTTGACTATACATTGGACGCACAAACAGAAGACATGTTCATGACATTTGTGAAAAGTGTGAACCAGCGATTGGCAGCTACTTATGGGCTGGATCTCCAGAAATATGGATATGACCTCTAGCGCACACCGCGCATATTGGTCTGTGTGATAAAAAATTAACGAATTGGCATGGTTAATGCTAGGCTGTGTTGGGCGCGCAGGCCGGACCTATGCGTTTGCGCTGCCAACATATTTTTGGTTAACAGGGGTGATACATGGCAGGTACATTGGTGTCTGAGGCGACAGGAATTCGGCGGCTTGCTTTACGAGCAATTCATTCAGCGCGATCAGGGCATCCTGGGGGAAGCCTGTCAGTAGCCGACATGTTGGCCGTGCTCTATTTTGATGAAATGAATATCAACCCTGCACGCCCTGACTGGTTGGACAGGGATCGGATTATATTGTCCAAAGGTCATGCCTGTCCGGCTCTATATGCCGCGTTGGCGTTGAAAGGGTACTTCCCTGAATCTGATGCCATGGGCCTTCGCAGCATCGATAGTTTCATGGAAGGGCATCCTGATTTCAGGATACCCGGCGTAGACGCCCCCTCAGGATCATTGGGCATGGGGCTAAGTCAAGGTTTGGGTATGGCACTTGGCGCGCGCTATCAGAACAAAGACTTCCGGACCCATGTCATCCTGGGAGATGGTGATATGCAGGAAGGAAATACCTGGGAAGCCATCATGGCGGCCGGGCACCAGAAAGTTGATAATCTGGTCGCTATTTATGACGCCAACAAGCTGCAAGGAGACGCTCCGGTCGCAGAACAATTGGACTTGGGTGATGTCGCGGCAAAGCTTGCCCAGTTTGGCTGGCATATCATTTCTGTAGATGGACACGATATCGCTGCTCTGCAGGGTGCTTTCAAGGAAGCCCGAGAAACCAAAGGCAAGCCCACCTTCATTGTCGCCGACACTGTCAAAGGTAAGGGGGTATCCTTTATGGAGGGCGTTCTATATTGGCATGGCAGTGTGACTATGTCTGACGACGAACTTGCCAGTGCGCTGAAGGAGCTCGGTGATGAATGATCAAGCAGGTCTAATGTTCTGGGAACTGGGCGCGCAGGTTTCCGTGCGCGATGCCTTTGGCCGTATTCTCGTACATATGGCAGATCAGCGCGATGATTGGGTTTTCCTGGATGCAGATGTCGCTGGTGGAACTGGGGCAAAGCCGTTGGTGCAACAACGTCCCGATCGGGTAATGCAATTTGGTATTGCCGAGCAAAATATGATGGCTGCTGCTGCAGGTGTGGCCGATACTGGCCTTATCCCTGTAGTTTCCACCTTTGCTGCGTTCGGTTGCATGCGGGCACACGAGCAATTTAGGACGGCAATAGCCTATGCCGGGCGCAATGTTAAGCTATGTTGCTCCCACCACGGATTGGATGTTGGACCAGATGGTGCAACAGCGCAAATGTTGGAAGATTTGGCAACCATGCGCGCCATTCCCGGTGTAACGGTTATCAGCCCTGCCGACGCCAATGAATTTATGATGGCTTTTAAGGCTATTCTGGATCACGACGGGCCTGTTTATATGCGGATTGGCCGCAGTGCGACGCCGGTTGTGTATGGCCACGATCACAGCTTCGAGATCGGAAAAGCACATCGGTTGCGTGACGGGAGCGATGTTACGGTGATCGCGACGGGCGTTATGGTGCCTCGTGCGCTTGAAGCGGCCGCCTCGCTGGAAAAAGAAGGCGTATCTGTACGAGTTGTCAATATGGCAACAATCAAGCCTCTTGATAGCGATGAGGTGATTGCGGCGGCCTCGGAGACCCGTGGTATCGTGACTGCAGAGGACCATAATATCATTGGCGGCCTCGGTGGCGCAGTTGCCGAATGCCTTGCTCAGCACAAGCCGGCCCCCATGCAGTTCGTTGGTGTGAACGATAAATTTGGTAAATCTGGCGAACATGACGAACTACCAGCGATGTTTGGTATAGACGCCGCAAGTATTGCCGCAGCGTGTCGGCGCTTGATGAAATAAGGGCAGGGTATCTAGATGACAAAAGTGGCTTTTATAACTGGCGCAAGCAGGGGAATTGGCGCCGGCATCGCAAAGCGACTGGTTGCCGAAGGCTTCAAAGTTGCCGTCGGGTACCAATCAAACAAAGATAGTGCTGACGCAATCGCCCAAGAAGCCGATCAAGGTATCAGTGTTCAATTGGATGTAGGGTCCAGAAGTTCCATAAAAGGCGCCATATCATGCATTGAGCGTGACCTCGGGCCCGTCGACATATTGGTAAATAATGCGGGCATTGCTCAGGAAAAGCCCTTTTTTGATATAACCGATGACGACTGGGACAATATGTTGGTTGTCAACCTTCGTTCCAATTTTATGCTGGCACAGGAAACACTTCCACATATGTTGGATCAAGGTTGGGGGCGTATAGTGAATATTTCCTCGATTGGTGGCCAGTGGGGTGGGCTCAATCAGGTACATTATGCTGCGGCTAAGGCGGCCCAGCTGAACTTTACCCGGTCTCTCGCCAAGCTGTTTTCGGAAAAAGGCGTGACTGCCAACGCAATCGCAATCGGCCTTGCGCAGACAGATATGTCGGCGGCGGAGCTGTCACGTGATGACGGTATCAAGAAAGTGGCGGGAATCCCGGTTGGTCGGTTGGCTAACGTCTCTGAGATCGCCGCCGCAGTAAATTTTCTAATCTCCGACGAAGCTGGTTATATTACGGGGCAAACTATTAACTTGAATGGCGGGATGTATTTTGACTAAGCGGCTGCTGGTTCTGGGCGGCAGCAGGCAGGCGCTGCGAGGATTAGAGCAGATTCTTGATCTCGGTTTGGAGCTTGTGGTCTGCGATTATGACCCCAGCGCACCAGGGTTTGATCTTGCACATCACACAATTCTGGCAAGTGTTTACCATTTGGACCAATGTTTGCCAGCAATCCAGGAATTCCACCAGAAGCTTCCGCTGGATGGCGTAATGTGCCTTGCCTGCGATGTGCCTCATGTGGTCGCAAGAATTGCCCAATCCCTTAATTTGCCAGGGATTCCTGTTGATGTTGCGGACCTGTTCGTCGACAAATTTGCGATGAAAGAACGATTGGTCGCCTCCGGAATTTCTGTGCCTCCTTATGCAATTGTTACAGCCGCTCAGGACCTGGACGAGCTGCTGGAAAAATGGCAAATGTTGGTAGTGAAACCTGTTGATAGCAGAGGGTCAAAAGGAGTCAGCATTCTCGACGACCGGGGGCAAGCCGAATGGGCATTTCGGCACGCCAAAGAAATGTCACCGTCGGGCAGGGTAATGGCTGAAAAATTTCTTTCTGGTCCCCAGCTTAGTACCGAAAGTATTCTGTGTGACGGGCAGGCCGTGACGCCTGCGCTTTCGGATCGTTGTTACGAATACCTCGAGAAATACAAACCTTTCATTGTGGAAAACGGCGGTGATATGCCAAGCCGCCTTTCTGACGAAATACTTGATGCAGTTCGAGCACTTATATCCTCAGCATCGAAAGCTTTGGGGGTTTCCCGCGGCATTGTCAAAGGTGACATTGTTGTTCATGAAGGGCGCCCGTATGTCATCGAGCTGGCGGCCAGGTTGTCAGGTGGATATTTTTGCACCCACCAGATCCCGTATTCAACCGGTGTGAAGCTTGTTGAAGCATGTGCGCGACAGGCGCTAGGGGAGCGGCTGGAGGCATCTGATTGGCATGGAAAATATGAAAGATTTGTCAGCACACGATGGCTTATTCCATCGCCTGGGGTGATTGAAAGTGTTCCTGCTGCATCAGAAATTTGTGGGCTTAAGGGAGTTCTGGCATTTGATAGCTGGGTATCGGCAGGAGATGTCGTGGGGGGAGCCGAGAATGCTGCTGCATCTGTTGCCATGGTGCAAGCTACAGGAAATACGCGAGCGGAAGCGATCGCTGCGGCGCAAAATGCACTTGACGCCTTTACTATAAGTGTAAAGTCTTAGTGTCGGCGAGGGGTAAACAGCTTTATGCAGCCGGTACTTTATACTGTTTTCCATTTGAATTTGGCTTTTTCCTCTATTGAGGAAGAGGATCGACTTGCAGTCATCGAAAACTGCTATTGGCCCCTTTTGCGGTTGGCTAGAGATGGCATTCCTGTCGGGATTGAAGCCACAAGCTATACTCTAAGGGAAATCGAAAAATATTCGCCGAAATGGATATCTGAAATAAAGGAACTGCTTAGTGAGGGCCTCGTTGAATTTGTTGCCAGCGGGTTTTGCCAAATTATTGCGCCCCTTACTCCCCCGCAGGTAACCGAGAAGAATTTGCGTCTAGGACTTGAAGACTATCAGTCGATATTGGGCGTTCGCCCAAACATCGCGCTGATTAATGAACAGGCATATTCGCGCGGGATACTGGGTCTGTATAAAGAAGCCGGTTTCGGCGCAGTAATTATGGATTGGGCCGAGCCTGCCAGTCATAACAAGTCCTGGAAAAAGGCTTATATTGATAGGCCCCAGATTGTAGAAGGGCAGGGAGGGGTGACACTTCCGGTTCTTTGGTCCGACGCTATTACCTTTCAAAAATTTCAGCGATATGCTCACGGCGAACTTTCTGCCGCGGAATATTTTGACTTTCTTTCCGAGCAGATGGCACGCGGCGCAGAAGCAATTCCAATTTATACCAGTGACGCAGAGGTTTTTGATTTTCGACCCGGCAGATTCCAGGCAGAGGCGGTTCTTGGCAGCCATTTCGAGTTCGATCGTATAGGCTTGTTGCTTTCCAGTTTGCAGAACAGTGATGAAGTACAACTTGGACTTCCGTCGGAGGCGCTTCGCCTTGTTGACCGCTCTTCCCCTCCATTACATATGGAAACCAGCCAAGTGCCTGTTCCTGTTAAGAAGCAGAGAAAATATAATGTAACCAGGTGGGGTCTGACTGGCCGACATGACCTGGCACTCAATACCCACTGTTGGCGGCAGTTTGACCACCTTATGCACGACCCAAACCAGGGTGATGAGGATTGGCGGGACCTTTGTTATCTTTGGTCAAGCGATTTTAGGACACACCTAACGGAGAAACGCTGGAACCTTTTAACGGACAAGGTTGGTTTGGCGCCTTTTAGCGATGTGTCCCCCCGTGAAACCGACGAGGCTTTACCCGACGATGTGAAAGTTGCAAGGGACGGGCGTTTTTTGTCCATTGAGGCAAAGGGCGTTCACCTTGTTTTAAATGCTCGCAAGGGGCTTTGCATCCAATCATTCGGCTATGGAACGTGCGAACTGGCGATGTCCGGCAAGCTTGATCCTGGATCGGTGATCGGTACTTTGGGTCATGGATATTTTGAAGACATTGAATTTGGCGCTGATTTTTTCAGCGGTCATTGGGTTTATGAACCGTCATCTTCTCATAAGGTAACAGATTTGGTTTCCTGTGAGCCCACTGTTCGCTGGTGCGGGAAAAAGTCGGAAATTGTTATCTCTGCCGCGCTGCAAATTGGGCATGGTGAAGTGATCAAGGAAATAGGATTCTGTCCAGAAAGGTCTTCAGTTTCAATATCATACAAGGGCAATACTGGTTTATTGTGCGGGCATGCAGAGGGTAGTTCGCGGCTCGGCTACATTACCTTGAATCCTGGTTTTTTTGATGAAGAGTCACTTTATTACGGGTCACACAATGGTGGCCATGATCTTGAAGTCTTTCAATTATTTGGTGGCGGTGCCATTGCCGAGATAGACCACGGTAAGCCTGTCTCCCGGTTGGTAACTGCCAGTACCGCTGTAGGAATGACCCAAGGTATACTGGTTCTTGGTGACCGTAAAAATCTTGTTGGAATTGAGATGAAGCGGACGGATTGTGCGGGGTTGGGCATGGTCAAATGCACGAAGGCTGACGACAAGATGTTTGTTAGGGCCTGTGTGAGTGTAGGCGAACAGGATGAAACCCGAAAGCCCGCGGAGGTCAAATCTGCCGTGATAGCTGGTGGCGTGGACCCTGTATTAAGGATATTTCTTGGCAAGACACCTAACTTATTAGAATAAAAGAATTCTTTCTGCCAAAGCCGTTGGGTGATAGTGTGTCTGCAAGGCGCAATATGGAGAGGACGATGGGAAACGCAAAGTTTGATGATCAGGCCTGTGACCTAAAAGGAAAGTCGGTATTGATTACTGGCGGTACCGGGTCCTTTGGTCGGACCTTACTTAAGCATCTTTTGAAAGTTCATGAACCACGCCGCGTGATATTGTTCGCAAGAGGCGAATTCAATCACTTTCAGGTACAGCATTCACTTACACCTGAAGAGCAGCGAAAAGTCCGTTTCTTTATTGGCGATGTAAGGGATCGCGAACGATTGATCATGGCGATGCGTGACGTTGAAGTGGTCATTCATGCCGCTGCTCAAAAACAGGTTCCGTTAGCTGAATATAATCCATTTGAATGTATTAAAACCAACGTGATTGGTGCAGAAAACGTCGTGCAAGCCTCAATCAGGGCGGGGGTTAAGCATGTACTGGCTCTTTCAACCGACAAGGCGGTAAATCCGATCAACCTTTATGGTGCCAGCAAGCTGGCTTCGGACAAAATATTTGTTGCAGCAAATTCACTGGCTTCACGTACAGAAACACGCTTCTCGGTCGTTAGATATGGCAACGTTTTGGGCTCCAAGGGAAGTGTGATTCCATTCTTCCGCGAGCTTATGAGGAATGGGGCAAAGGCTTTGCCGGTAACTGATGAGCGGATGACACGTTTCTGGATAACATTGGAGGACGCAGTAGCCTTCACATTATCCTGTCTCCCCAAAATGAGGGGCGGCGAAATTTTTGTACCCAAGATTCCGTCCATGCGCATTACAGACCTTATTACAGCTTTGGCGCCTGATCTTGAGCAAGAAATTGTCGGGATACGCCCTGGTGAGAAGCTTCATGAAATCATGATTACTGAGCACAATGCACGTAGCACGGTTGATTTGGGCGACAGATACATCATTGAGCCGGAATGGAGCTTCTGGGGCCGGGAATCTTTGGCTGATACGGGCCACCCGACGATGCCCGAAGGCTTTGAATATGTAAGTGATAAAAACGATAGCTGGATGTCGGTTGAAGAGCTCAGGGAAGTTCTCAAAACAATACCGGAAGGTGGGCAATAGACCCTGATGTCGAACAGCTTTCTACCATACGGTCGCCACCAGATTGACGATGACGATATTGAGGCCGTTGTCGATGTGTTGAAAAACGGGGCCCTGACATGTGGCCCAAAAGTAGACGCCTTTGAACAGGCTTTTGCGGAGAAGATTGGCGCCAAACATGCTGTTGTTTGTTCAAATGGCACAACAGCCCTTCACCTCGCCGTTTTGGTGGCGGGGGTGGCGGGCAAGGTGGTTGTGCCCAGTGTGACCTTTCTTTCCACTGCCAATGTTGTGCGTATGGCCGGCGCAGATGTGGTGTTCGCGGACGTTTGCCCGGCTACAGGTTTGATGACAGCTGCCAGCCTGAAAGCGGCACTGGCGAAAAGTGACGGCAACGTCAGTGCTGTTATGCCAGTGCATCTGAATGGCCAATGCGCCGAAATGAAAGAGATTGCGGCAATTGCGAAAGCTGCGGGAGCCGCCGTTATCACCGATTGTTGCCATGCCCTTGGCGCGGAATATACGGGCGAAACTGGCGGCCGACCCGGCGACGGCCAATATGAAGATATCGGCTGTTTTTCGCTTCATCCCGTGAAGTCTATTGCCATGGGTGAAGGGGGAGTCGTTACCACTAACAACGACACGTTTGCCCGTGAATTGAGGCTTCTGCGCGGCCATGGCATGGTGCGGGAGCCTGAGGAATGGGCGGATAGTGCCGCAGGTTTCGACGCTGATAATGGGGATGCCAATCCCTGGTATTATGAAATGCAAGCACTAGGCTATAATTACCGGGCAACTGATATGCAGTGTGCGCTGGGGCTAAGCCAGCTCAGGAAACTTGATCGTTTCATTGCCCGCAGAAGAGAAATAGCAGGCCTCTATGACAAACTTTTGGGCACACATTCCAATATGGTTGTGCCCATTGAGCGAACAAATCTGGCCAGCTCTGCCTGGCATCTATATCCGGTACTGATTGATTTTGCGCGGGTTGGTAAAAGCCGGGCGGCTGTAATGAAAGCTTTGGCGGAAATCGGTGTAGGGACACAGGTGCATTATATCCCGGTGTCAGACCAGCCCTATTACCGGAATTTGTACGGTAAGCAGGATCTGCCTGGCGCCAGCGACTACTATGGCAAAGTCTTGAGTTTGCCAATATTCCCTGCGATGTCTGATGAAGATGTCCACAAAGTGGTGGATGCCTTGGTCAAGGTCTTGCGGTAGGTCTATTCAACCAGCGAAAACGGATTGAAGTGTGTTCTGCGCCTGGCCCGAGCCTGTCCCGGGCTCCAATATCAGGAGCCCGGAAACAAGGTGGGTCAATACGTCATGAACTTTTGCCATCATTAGCCCTGGAAGAGGGAGAGGATGGACTGTGGCGACTGGTTGGCAATCGACAGAGCCTGGATACCCAGTTGCTGTTTCACCTGCAGTGCCTGAAGATTTGCACTTTCCTTTGCCATGTCGGCATCTACGAGGTTGCCAACACCCACTTCAATCACATCGGCAAGCTTGCCCGCGAAAGAACGGTTTTGTTCGAGCGAGGTAGAACCTGCGCCAAGCTTGGTAAGTACCGAGTTCAGATTGCTGATGGCGTCGCCCAGATCAGTCACTGCAGTCGCGGCTGCAGTTTGCGAGTCAATAACCTGACCGGCGGTAATCGGAATATTAGTGCTGCCGAGCGTGATGTCCTGGTGCGAAACTGTCAGGGTTTGAGTTGCATCGGCGTTTGTGATCGCAACGATGGCATCTGTGCCGCTGTCAATGAGGTTAGACCCGTTGAATTCAGCGTTGTTGACGATCGTGGTGATCTGATCTCTGAGTGCCGCAAAGTCTTCTGACAGAGCTGTACGGCTTGTAGTGTCCAGACCTTGGTCTGCTGCGGCCACGGCTTTCTCTTTCATCTCCAGGAGGAGGTCAGAGATAGCATTTGCGGCTGCGAGCGCGATATCCACAGTAGAGATACCACGGTCAAGGGACTGTTTTACTGCGTTCAAGCCTTTCAGGTCGCCGCGCAGCTTTTGCGCAATTGAGAAGACCGCAGCATTATCTTTAGCGGAAGAAATTTTCAGACCAGTGTTAATATGGGTCTGGGTAGTTTCCAGATCCTTGCTGGTTTGGTTCAGGTTGCGAAGCGCATCAAGAGCGCTGGCGTTTACATTAATTGAAAAGGTCATTTAACCTCTCCTTTTCATGACGTTGTTACCCAACCGATCACTCGGCTTGCTCACTATTATGCAATGGGTGTGCCAGTTTTATATTTCACTTAACATATTGAAATATATAAGTTTTATTGATTTATGGGATGTCCTGGCGTAGAGCGGAAAAAAGTGCAGCTATATATTTTTTTCCATGGAGGAGAGGGAGGTGCACATTCTGCCGACCTGGGATTCCTACCTGTGCGGCAAATGGTGTCAGCGCAGGAGCATGCCGAGCAGCTTTTCCGGATCTTGCTTCTTTTTCTTTTTATGATTTGAACCAGGTGATTTTGCCTGCGGTGCGCCGGCGGAGGCGGATGCAAGAATGCTGTTGGGAATATAGGCTGGAAGCCGGTTGGCGGGTGCCGCACTTTTAGACGTCGGCACAGCTTGTTTTTCCCGTGCGGCAATCGTGGCCAATTCCAGGAAAAAGGCGGTTCTGAGGGGGATTGTTAGTTGCCCGGAAGTTGAAACAGTATGAAATACTGGTGGAAGAGTAGGGGGAGGCGCTGTCATCACAGGATGTACAGGCATTGGGGCCTCCTTAGATAGTCTGGTTCAGACTAAGAGACGTGGGCCTAACATTGCGGGCGTAATTTACGGCCGCGTTTTTGCCATAACCCAGGACAGGGTTGGTCTTCTTCTGTACTTCTTCACCAACACTGCGGATCAGCCCCTCGGTCACAGATTTTAGGCGCAATACGACGCGGGCATGTTCCCTGATGTTGTCGCGAAGCTGATCGGTTAGACCACGAAGATATTGCCGTTCTTTGGACCCTTTGGGCCCAAGCAGATGTTCGCTTAACTTCAGCTTGCCAAGAGCAGCCTTATATTCAGCCATCAGACGGCTTTTTTCGCCGTGAAGCTGTTTGGCTTCCTGTGGGCGACGGGCTTGAAGAAGATTGGTCTCCCTCTCGATCAATTCGGATAACTCTGTGGTCAGGCGTGCCACAGTGGCACCGTGGCTGGTGAGCGGGGATTTACCCGGAATAGAGATCTGCTTTGGTGCCTGATCCAGGGGCATTTCAGCCCTCCTGCAGTTTTAGAAGTTCGCGGTAAACGCTGTCGGCGATTCCCACGCCACCGTTGCGGGCGATTTCCCGGCTGGCTTCGTTCACGAACATGGACCGATACAGGCCTTCTGCATGGCCACCACCCATCGGGCCGTCCGTAGGCACGGACTCAAACATTGGCTGAAGCATCTGTGCTATGAAAACAGCTTCAAATTGCTCGGCTGCATCGCGGGCTGCGCGCTTGTCTGCATCTGACATGCCGGCCTTGTTCAGGCCATCTCTGGCGGCCGCAATTTGTGCATCAACTGCCTGGCTTTGTGCTGTATCTATGGAGATAACCTGCATATTACATCACCTGGATTTCAGCTTGCATGGCGCCTGCCGCCTTCACGGCTTGCAGGATCGAAATCATGTCACGAGGACCGACACCAAGGGCGTTGAGGCCATCAACCAGATCCTGCAACGTTACGGCGTTCTCAAGAATTGTAAGTTTTTCTGTGCCTGTTTCTTCAACAGTAACGCTGGAACGTGGAACCACCTGAGTTTGGCCACCTTGCGCAAATGCGCCAGGTTGCGAAACTTGTGGCTGTTCGGAAATGCTGATTGTCAGGTTGCCCTGTGCAATTGCTACAGAATTGATGCGAACTTCAGAGCCCATTACGATGATGCCTGTGCGCTCGTCGATAATAACGCGTGCTTTTTGGTCCGGTTGAACGCTCAATTGTTCGATTTCGGTCAGAATATCAACCAAAGCCAGTTCATAACCGATGGGACGGTCCAGCTGAATGGTTGATGGATCAAGTGGGCGCGCCATGTTCTTTTTCAGATGGCTATTGATTGCCGCTGTGATGCGCTGCGCCGTTGTAAGGTCAGGGTTGTGAAGCGACAGCTTAACAGATGTCAGGTCGCTCAGCTCAAACGGGATTTCGCGCTCGACAATACCGCCGTTTGCAATGCGTCCGTTTGTTGGTACGCCTTGTACAACAGATGCTGCTTCACCTTGTGCGCTGAAACCAGCCACAGCAATGGCGCCTTGTGCTACTGCATATACTTCACCATCAGCGCCCAAAAGAGGGGTAGCAATCAACGTGCCGCCTTTAAGGTCATCGGCGTCGCCCATTGAGCTAACATTCACATCGATACGATTGCCCTGACGAGCAAAGGCGGGAAGATTTGCCGTAACCATAACTGCGGCAACATTTTCCGGCCGCATGGTCTCACCCTTGGCATTAACACCAAGGCGTTCCAGCATCGCTGTCAGGCTTTGTTCTGTGTAAGGTGTGTTTCTCAGCGTATCGCCAGTGCCATTCAAACCAACCACCAGGCCATAACCAATCAATTGGTTGTCCCGGATACCTTCGATTGAGACGATATCCTTGATCCGTGAGGAAGCAGTGGCGTGTGTACCACCGAGAACAGTGATCAATGAAACCGCGATCGCGAAGATAGTTTTGATACGATATTGGCTCAACATGCTTGGCACCCTTACTGATTCAACCCGGCGTCTTTTGCCGGTTATCAAGATTTCAGCCTTATATATGCGAGGATCGTGCCAAATCTTGTTTGATTTTAAGGTGTTGAAATTAAAGGATTTTGTTTCGCCGAAAAATATCCCGTGGAATAAAATGCCGGTTCGGTGTAGCAAAGCTTGCTCATGGTGCCAGCAAGGAATAAATTAGGTCTATGAAGATTACCGGTCCAGGCCAAGTCCAATCCAAGACAGTTAAAAAGACTGCTCGAAAAGGTTCGAGCGGAGGCGCTGGTTTTGCCAGTGAGCTGTCTGGCACACAGGGCACATCCGCCACCAGCGGTACAAGCGGCGCTTCTGGTGCGGGGCCGATTACGTCTGTTGATGCCTTGTTGGCGCTGCAGGGTGTGCCTGACGCGACCACTGGTCGATCCAAAGGTTTGAAGCGGGCTGAAGAGATGCTCGATATGCTGGAAGAGGTACGGAAGGGGATATTGCTTGGTGCGATCCCGGCACCCAACCTCAGGAACCTGGCTGACATGGCAAGGAATCAGCGAGGCCAAACCGGGGATAAGCATCTGGATGATATTCTTTCTGATATCGAATTAAGGGCAGAAGTGGAATTGGCCAAGCTTGGCCTTTGATTTCAGACGCTTAGCCGACATTTTTATTCTTATCACAATGTCTTTACGCACGCATTTTTATTACGCCTTGTGCTGCGCGTAGGAAATCATTATATAACCCTCCGAAAGTAGTGCTCTCGGCCTTCGGGGGAATTGAGGCGAAGGTCTGGATTTGGTTGTTAGGGAGTGACAATGACTGAAACTATGACGGTAAACGAGATCAAGTTGCCTGACGGTTATATGCCGTCTCCGGACGAAGAATTCATGAACCCGCTTCAGCTCGAATATTTTCGTCAGAAGCTTGAAGCCTGGAAGGATGACATCCTTCGTGAATCTGCTGAAACGCTGCAAAACCTTCAGCAAGATAACTTGCGTGAGCCAGATATTGCCGATCGTGCATCCTCAGAGACAGATTGGTCGGTTGAACTGCGTACGCGCGACCGTCAGCGCAAGCTGGTTTCCAAGATTGACTCCGCTCTTCGCCGCATCAAGGAAGGCGAATATGGTTATTGTGAAGTAACCGGTGAGCCGATCAGTCTGCGTCGTCTGGATGCGCGTCCGATCGCGACCATGACAATCGAAGCTCAGGAAGCACATGAGCGGGCGGAAAAGGTCCATCGCGACGACTAAGTCGGTCTTCTGCGGAGATATGCGCAAGAGGGAGCCATCGGCTCCCTTTTTTGATTCAAGGTGAAGTGGTGTGTCTGAGGGGCAGAGATGAAACCGTTATACGACAAAATTGGCGTGAATTATTCCAGCCATAGGAGGCCGGATGATCGCATTGCTGCCCAAATTCATGCGGCCTTGGGTGATGCAGAGACCGTGTTGAATGTTGGGGCTGGCACTGGGGCCTACGAACCTAGTGACAGAATTGTAACTGCGGTTGAGCCTTCGACAGAGATGATCAGCCAGCGCCCAGGCAATGCGGGAAAAGTTTACCAGGGTGTGGCAGAAGATTTGCCCTTTTCCAATAACTCTTTCGATACGGCAATGGCGGTTCTTACAGTGCACCATTGGAGTGATGTGCCCAAAGGGCTGGAAGAAATGAGGCGCGTTGCGACGCACAGGGTTGTGATCCTGACCTTTGACCCAGCGGCGCCCTATTTCTGGCTTGCTGACTATATTCCTGAGATTATTGATTTGGACCAACCAATCATGCCGGCAATCGGGACGTTCGAGCGATTTTTCCAGCGAACTGAGGTTCAAGTCGTTCCTGTGCCTCATGATTGCACGGATGGGTTTTTGGGTGCCTATTGGCGGCGGCCAGAAGCTTACCTTGATTCATCTGTGCGGGCAGCGATTTCGACCTTTGCCAAACTTGATGACATAAGCCCCGCCCTTGAGCGGCTTGAGAAAGACCTTCAAACAGGCGTTTGGGCAAAGCGCTACGCAGATATTCAAATGCTGGAACAACTGGATATCGGCTATCGTTTGGTAGTGGCGGATTTGACTTAAATTTAGCCTTGGCAAAAAAAGAGGCCGGTAACCTCTTGGGGCTTCCGGCCACTGCACATTGGCAGAATTAAGTTGGCTTTATTTCGGTAAGTGTTCCTAATATTCTTTAAGCACCTCCTTGGTTGACTTGATTAGAATGGGAAGATGATGTCGTACAGTTGGGTCCCGTAACGTGGCTGTTGGACATCAGTAAGTTGGCCTTTGCCCCCGTAGCTAATGCGGGCTTCGGCGATTTGGGTGTGCGAAATGGTGTTCGAACTGGAGATATCCTCAGGACGCACAATCCCGGCGAGAAGCAGTTCACGCTTCTCGAAATTCACACGAACTTCCTGGCGGCCTTGAATAACAAGATTTCCGTTTGGAAGAACTTCTGTAACGATAGCTGCTACCGTCATGCTGATGGCTTCTGACCGGTTTACCGAGCCAGTGCCTTCGTAGGAAGTTGTAGAGTCAGCGTTCACAAGGCTACTAGGCGTTACAGTGGGTGCCGTATCGCCGCTGCCATGCAGGGCGCCAGCAATCTTCTGTTCAAAGCCGAGGAAGGCGGACAGGCCCGCATCTTCGGCTGTGGAACGCGACCGAGCTGTAGAGTTGCCAATCTGGGCACTGTCGGAGATATCGATGTTCACGGTAAGGATATCACCGATATTACCAGCGCGCTGATCTTTAAAGAAGGCGCGGGCACCTGTGCGCCACAGGGAATTTGCCTGAAATTTACTAGGCTGATTATCGGGCATTGGCAAGCTAATGGACCGCTGGGCAACGGGTGCTTTGACATCCTTGATGGGGGTCAGGTCTGGTGCCTTGCCAATGTTGGAGATACGGTCTGCAGCGCCACACGCGGCCAGCGAGGCCAAAGTTACAGCAAGGGCTGTTTTGCGTAGTACATTCTTAAACATCACATGTCTCCGATCAAAGGGCTGCAAGCGCAAGCGCGTTGCTGGTTACTTTCACAAGGCCGGGGCGGATAACTTGCGCCTCTACGCTTTGTTTGGATTTGGTGTTCATGACGCGGATCGTGTCCCCGTCACCGCCATCCTCGAGTGCACGGCCATTGGCTGTAAGCGTTAGCGCGCCTGCGGTGATGGTCATTTTGACAACCGAACCTTTTGCCACCACAACAGGGGCCTTCAGGTCATTCACGCGTACCGGACTGCCAGGCCGGATTGGGCGGCGTACGGTTTGGCCAACCAGAACGCTTTGGTCGATTACCGAGTTGCGGTTCAGCCGTTTGGCAGGAAATGGCTGCCATACGATGTCATTCTCTGTAATCACGTCACCTGGTGCCACAATGCGGGTTAGCATTGGTACGTGCCGCACTTCTTCCAGGCTGCCGGTGACATTCAGTTTCCGGGGTACCGGGCCGCCCGTCGGGATCAAGATTGTTGCGGTGAAACGGTCCTGCCGTTCGTTCAGGTCAAACCGCTCAAACTCTATATCTTCAATCCCCGCGGTTGTTGGCAGATAGAGGCCACGCCGGCTGCCGTATACCTTGATTTCCACATCAACATTCAGGCCCTGTTGTTGTGCAGTCTCAAGAACCAGATTATGCAGGTCGTCGAGGGAGAAGGGCATACCTTCGCGTTGTACCGTTACCGTTTTGAGGTAATCAGGACGAACCCAATCCAGTTCATATTCTTTGGCGATACGGTCAAGCTCATAGGAATTCAGCGTATCAGTTTCGCCAGGGGCAGGGGCTTGCATGATGATCTTGCCTGCCTTGTCGCCCGTACCTTCGAAAAGGTCGCCAAGGCGGATCACAGCATCATTGATCACAGGCGCCGGGTTGAGGTCTGCCGCATCTGTAGGGGTGGCTACCGTCAAGACGGTGCTGATCGCCAACCCTGCGAGAAATAGTTTAGAGCTTGTCCGCATCATAACCTCCTACTAGCGCAGGTTATTGGCTGCCTGGAGCATCTCGTCCGCGGTAGAGATTACCTTGGAGTTGAGCTCGTAGGCGCGTTGGGCGGTGATCATGGAGGTGATCTCGCCAACAGCATTCACATTTGATTGCTCAAGGAAGCCTTGGAAAACAGTACCGTAGCCAGGATCTCCTGCTGCACCTTGAACCGCCGCGCCAGAGGCCTGGCTTTCTAGGAACATATTACCGCCGATGGCCTCAAGGCCCACTTCGTTCGGGAAGATTGCAACAGTCAATTTACCTGCGTTTGCCGGGTTCGTCTGGCCATCCTGCTTGTAGAACACCTCGCCTTGCTCGTTGATGGAAACATCAACGGCGTCCTGCGGAATGGTGATCTGTGGCTGAACTGTATAGCCTTCCGGTGTTACCAGCGACCCGTTTTGGTCGATCTGGAAGGAGCCGGCGCGGGTATAGGCGTCTTGTCCGTCAGGCAGCTGGATGTGGAAGAAACCACGGCCATTGATTGCCAGGTCAAACATGTTGCCTGTGTTCTGAAGGCTGCCCTGATCCGTGATCCGGTAAACGCCTGCGGTGCGCACACCCACACCAACCTGAATACCACTTGGTACCACGGTGCCGGCATCAGAGGAGTTGGCGCCCACACGCTCGATATTCTGATACAAAAGATCCTGAAATTCGGCGCGGCCGCGTTTGAAGCCTGTTGTGTTCATGTTGGCGATGTTGTTTGAAATAACATCGATATTCAGTTGCTGGGCCAACATTCCAGTTGCTGCTGTGCTTAGTGCTTTCATCGTTCTATCCTTTCCTCAATCTCAAGCCGGGTTATTGAACCTTGGACAGCTTATCGAGGGAATTTTTGCGCATGTCTTCGTAGCCTGAAGATTGCTTGCTTGCGCGCTCGTAAGCTCGCATCACGTCAATCATCTCGACCATGGATTCGATGGCATTCACATTCGATCCTTCATACGCCTTCTGGCGAATGGAGAATTCGGTCATGTTTTCAGGTGGTTGTGGCGCCTGGTCTGTTTCGTACAGGGACGAACCTCTCCGCTTCATGCTCTGCTCGTTGGCAAAGGATGCGATGCCGAGTTTGCCGCGTTCACCGTTGTTTGTGGAAATAGAACCGTCAATCGCGATGTGGATATCGATATCATCCTCATCGAACTGGATGGGTTGGCCGTTTTCATCAAGGACCTTCTCACCCGACAGAAGCGTCAGGTTGCGATCAGCGTCCATTGTCATGCGACCGTTGCGGGTATAGACAGTTTGGCCGTCCTTGCCCTGCACGGTTAGATAGGCACGCCCATTGATGAAAACATCTAAAGGGTTGCTTGTCGGTATCATTGTACCTGGTTCCAGATTTCTCAGAACGCCATGGTCCATAACCGTAGCGATCTTGCCTCCGACTGTACCGGCGGCGCCTGGTGCATCCATCAAATGCTGACGGAATACAGATCTTTCTTTGTTGAAGGCTGCTGTCGACATGTTTGCAATATTATGTGCGACAACATCCATGCGCCTCTTCAGCGCGCTTCTATGAGCCAACCCTACCATCAGTGCGGTATCCATTACTTTTCTCCTGCTTTCTCGCAGTTGCTGCTTTGCGCAGTTATCGTTTGCCAAGATATAAGCATGAAGCGTGCCAAAAAAATTTATCTATATATTTCAGTTTGTTATCGATTTTTTTGTGCAGGCAGGAGGTGGCGGGAGAAAAAAATTCCGGCAAAAATATGCTGTCCCGGGCAAGAAAGTTCAGGTGAAGACGGACAAAATGGCTGTACAGCGCACCGCATTTCTTTACGATCGTTTCACGGCTTGTTAACTATGTATAAATAAAGATAAAGTTGAAACGATTGTGGGTATAACCCATCAGGCACATAAGAGGGTTAGTAGAGCATATGTCCGATGATATGGACGAAGCGCTGGGCGAAGCGGAACTCGTAGAGGGCCTAGAGCGCAAAAAGGTAAGCGGCAAGAAGATGGTGTTGCTGATTGGTGGGCTGGTTGTTGCCGCCCTTACAACAGTTGGCGCCCTAACGCTGTTTGGCGGGGAAGATGGTGCTGATCCAGCCGATGAAGCTCTGGATGAGATGGCGGAACAGGCCGCAAGGGACCGAGATGCTGCGCAACTTGAGGAAGATCAGCCGAACGAGAGGCTCGCTCTTTTATTCTATGAGGTTCCAGAGCAACTATATAATTTGAATACAGGCGGGCAGGGCACCAGCTTCCTGCGCGTTCGGATTGCCCTCGAGGTTGATCGAGAGAGCTACCGAGCTGACCTGGACGCCAAGCTCCCGCGTGTCCTCGATGAATTCAACGTATATATGCGTGAGTTGCGCCCTGAAGATCTGGATGGTGCAGCGGGCATCTTCCGGTTGAAAGAAGAATTGCTGATGCGGATCAATCAGGCAGTAGCACCAACACGTGTTAAAGACGTGCTGTTCCAGGAATTCCTTGTTCAGGGCTAAGCTCTTGAAAGAAACGTGCTTGGGTGAAAGTTGATTATGGCTGACGACGAAGAAATTGACGACGAAGCAGTAGCAGCAGAGTGGGCGGCAATGGCTGGCGGCGACGATGACGACGATGGTGGCGATCAGGATGCGATGGCTGCCGAGTGGGAAGCCATGGCTGGGGACGCCGGCGAAGACGACGACGACGGCTCGGGCCCATCTCCGGGGCGTGTGCTTGACCAGGATGAGATTGACAGCCTTCTAGGCTTTGATGGCGATGGCGATGCTGGTGAGATGACCGGCATTCATGCGCTGATCAATAGCGCGCTTGTGTCATACGAACGCCTGCCGATGCTCGACATTATCTTTGACCGAATGGTCCGGATGATGTCCACGTCACTTAGGAACTTTACGTCAGATAACATTGAGGTTTCCTTGGACAACATCACGTCCGTTAGGTTCGGTGATTATCTGAACTCCATTCCTCTGCCAGCAATGCTTGCGGTTTTTCGGGCAGAAGAATGGGACAACTATGGCCTGATGACCATTGACAGTAGCCTGATCTATTCAATTGTAGACGTTCTGCTTGGTGGTCGCCGTGGTACCGCGGCAATGCGGATTGAAGGGCGCCCCTATACAACAATCGAACAAACTCTCGTGGAACGAATGATTTCGGTTGTTTTGAAGGATATGTGTGGTGCTTTTGAACCATTGAGCCCGGTCAACTTCACCTTCGATCGGCTGGAAACAAATCCACGTTTTGCAACAATCGCACGGCCGCCTAACGCTGCAATTCTTATCAAGTTGCGCGTGGACATGGAAGACCGTGGTGGCCGCCTTGAAGTGTTGTTCCCGTATGCGACCCTTGAGCCAGTGCGTGAGCTGCTCTTGCAACGTTTCATGGGGGAGAAGTTTGGTCGGGATTCCATTTGGGAGACCCACCTTGCTACCGAGCTGTGGCGCGCAGATGTTGAGCTTAATGCCATCATGGATGAGACAACGATGTCCCTGGGCGAGGTAATGAATCTTCAGGTGGGGCAAACCATTGTGTTTAACAAAAGCCCAAACGACGAAGTTGTGTTAAAATGCGGAGATGTACCCATGGTGAGTGGCGCGATTGGCCGCGCTGGCCAGCATGTAGCTGTGCAGATCCGGCGGACGGCAGAGCGGCTGCATGTTGATGACGGTTCTGAAGACGGAAATTATTGATGGAAATCGTACCAAGCATGATCGTTGACGCTGTGCTTGCTGCTCTTTTGATAGCGGCGATTGTGGTGTCACTAATTGTGTATCGTCGTCTCGCTACTATTCGGGAGGGCCAGGAGGAATTGCGCCAACTTGTAGACAGTCTGAATGTGGCTGTTGTCGACGCGCAAAGAAGTGTCGGTAACATTCGTCAGGCAGCACTGGACGCAGAAGAGAAACTGGACAGTCGTATCAAGAAGGCCAACAGCATTGCTGATGAGCTGGGCATGATTACAGAAGCTGGCAACAATCTTGCAGACCGAATTGAACGTGGCTTGACCGGCGCGCGGCAGCCATCGTCTTCGCCCGTAGACTTGGGGGTCACGGAGACGGAAGAGCCACGCGCGACGAAAAAACAGCAGCAGGAAATATTGGCGGCGCTCAGAGAAGCGCGCTGATAGCTAAGTTATTGAGTGAAAGGCAGTAATATGAGCAACACGGTTATTTCTCGGGTTCGATTGTTTCCGCTGCTCATTCTATTTTCGGCTATTGCGCTGGGCATCAGAGGGATGGAGCTGTATGCAGGCTTTCGTGTTCTAGGGCAGGCAGCAATTGCCCAGGAAGAATCCCAGCAGGCAAACAATCAGGCTCAAAATACCGATCAGCAGGAAGCAGACGAAAGTGCCGCTACAGAGGCGGCATCTCCGCCACCGGTGTTGGGAATTCGCAATCAGGCAGAGATGGAATTGATCTCG
The DNA here is from genome assembly GCA_013372975.1 of Alphaproteobacteria bacterium. Taxonomy (GTDB): domain Bacteria; phylum Pseudomonadota; class Alphaproteobacteria; order Sphingomonadales; family Kordiimonadaceae; genus Kordiimonas. Next base: position 12,693 of record JABXIS010000018.1, on the reverse strand, counting down.
CAGTTGCGCCAGCGCCGCGAAAACCTTGAGGCGCGCGCTCAGCAGCTGGATATTCAGGAACAACTGCTTGCCAGTACTGAAAAACGCATCAATGACAAAATCGTTCAGCTTCAGGAACTGGAAGTTCGGATCAAGCAACACTTGCGTTTGTTTGAAGATGCTGAAGAGAAACAGCTGGCCGCGATCGTAGAGGTTTACGAGAAAATGAAACCCAAGGACGCGGCGCCAAGATTTGAAGCGCTGGCGCTTCAAACCCAAGTTGATCTGGTCAGCAAAATGCGTCCAGCAAAGGTGGCAGCCCTCATGGAGCAAATGTCGCCGCAAAAGGCGTCAATTTTGACGACGGAGCTTGCTACTCAGGTGCAACCTCCGAAATTTGAAGAAATTCAGGGTAACAACTAACTGGGGAGTGGTTGTTGCCAGCGTGTCAGGCGCACGAAATTGATTGGGGCTTAGGAGTAGCGGGAATGGGAAAACAGGCGATACCTGTTAGTTTGGAAGATCGGGCGGCAGCACTGCGAGAAAATCGCGGCGATAATGTTGCTATTGACGAAATTACACACGTCGTTGGTAGTTTGGTTCAAGGAACCACCCATGATGATGATATCGACAAGGTGGCAAATGAACTTCGAGAGCTTCTCGACTATATAGGGGCGGCCAAAAGCGAACTTATTGGCATGCAGCCCAAGTCGCTTTCAAATCGCGATATCCCGGATGCAGGTGAACAGCTGGATGCTATTGTAAAGTCGACAGAAGATGCAGCTGAAGCGATCATGGATGCCGCTGATGCGGTGGGTGAGATCGCGGGTGAAGTAGATGATGAAATTGGTGGCCGGCTGGCACAAATTTCGACCAATCTTTTTCAAGCTTCAAGCTTTCAGGACCTTACAGGGCAGCGAATTACAAAGGTTACAAGGACCTTGGCGCACCTTGAAGAGCGTTTGAATGCATTGGCGGATGCGATCGGCGACGAATATGTTGCCCCCGATCCGGAAGAGGAAATCCAAAGGGATGATGAAGGCATCGTACAGGATGAAACTGATTTGCTCCATGGTCCGCAGCTTGATGGTGAAGGCAACAGTCAGGCCGAAATTGATGCGATCCTCGCAAGCTTTGATTAACATGCAATTGGTTTGACGCCACATGATCTTGGAAGAGCAAGAAGGGAAGAGGATTTTTGGGGCTGACAACACAATGGGGTTGTTTGTCGCTCTGTATTTGATCTTGTTGGCTTTCTTTATTGTCCTAACGTCGGTCTCAAACCCTGCTGCTTCACGAGGGGCGGCTGTGATGGATAGTGTGAACGATACTTTCAAAGAAGGGCGTGCGCAGCAGGAAAACATTGATCCCAACGCTGTGGCTGATGCTGCCAATGACCCCGTTCTTAGTGCCCTTCAACGCAGTTTCATCTCAGAACTTCAGCTGGAAGGCCGTTTTTCTCAGAAAGGTGGGGGCGCCTTTGAAGTCCAGTTTCCTGAAAGCTTGCTCTTTCAGCCGGGTTCCCTTCGTGTACGTCAAAATATGGTCCCCTTTCTCGACCAGCTTCTACGTTCGGTTAAGGAAACTGATACGGTCGCTCGACATGAAATCGCATTCATGTTTGGGGTAGGCGAAAAAAGTGTAGATCGTGAAACAACCCGGTCTCAGGAAATAGCGATCCGACGGGCAGGATCGCTTGCTCGTTATTTGCAAACGGCAGGAATAGAACGGGACCGCTACACAACAGGATTTGTAGGCATTCCCGAAGGGCAAATTCTCGCAATCTTCTATCGTGATTTGCCAAAAGGGGGGCGAAATAAGCTGGGCACAGGCCGTGGAGGTGTTGAATGAACAAAACAACCCTCCGTCGGGCACCTACCGAATACACTTCTGGCAACTCTTGGATGCTAACCTTTGCTGATCTCTTGTCGTTGCTTCTGACCTTTTTTGTTCTGGTGTTTTCCATGAACTCGGTACAATTCGATAGCTGGAAAGCTGTCGTGCGGACAATGAGCGACGAGTTCAACCCAAACAGGCCGCAAGTCAGCGTCACGGAGCATGAAACACCACCTTCAATTTTACAGGCCAGGCAATCGGGGTTGAGGCTGAACTATCTGGAGGCAGTTTTTAAGCGCCATTTCAATAAGTTACCTCAGTTTCAAACGGGCCAGGTGCACCGATTTGAAGACCGGATATTCATTTCCATTCCGGCGACCGTTCTGTTTGAACGAAAAGAAGCTTTGCCAAATGAATCGGCGGTTGAAGGGCTACGGGCGCTAGCGGGCGTTCTTGTGCAGGTTCGAAACAAGATACAGGTCACGGCCCACACAGATAAGGCCCCAGTGGCCAACAGGTTGTTCAGGTCCAATTGGGAGCTGTCCCTGACAAGGGCAAGAGTTGTGGCGGGCATCCTTGCAGATGCAGGCTACCGGGACCCGATAGCTGTCCTTGGCTATGCCGATACGAGATTTGATCAATTGCCAGGAAGCCTGACTGCGGAGAGGCGGTATGATTTGGCAGAGCGAATTGATATAGTAATTCTGGATGAAGGACGTGACAGAGGATTGTATGACATCTTCTAAGGTGAAATTGTTGGCCAGTGTAGCAGCTTTAACCCTGGGGTTAGGGGGGCTTACCCCAGGCGTTCTGTCACAGAACCAGGCGCCACTTGTTGTTCAAGCGGCGCAACAGGCGAATTTTTCACGCCTTGCGATCGCGATCCCAGAGGCAGTTGGATATAATCTGGAGCAACAGGGGACATCCCTCACGCTTCTTGTTCAGGCGGATATGCAATTCGACTTGTCTGGTGTGTCAGGTGGACAGCTGCGGCAGGTGGCAAATCCCCGGGTTTCAGGCAGTGCAGGGCAAACCCTGATTTCTTTCAATGTACCAGCGGATGCAGAAGTGCGAGGCTTTCGTTCTGGGCAGTATTTGGTCATTGATGTCTATTCAGATAATGCTGCCTCATCAGCAGACACGGCAGCAGGCAATATGCCTATCCCCGCACAACAGCAAGGCACCGCAGAGACTGGGCAAGCAGAAGGCGCGGTGAATGACAGTGCGGCAGCAATTCCACCCAGTGAAGCACCGACCGGCGACGATACGGTCTCCAATGCTGACACTAGCGAGCAGGGCGATGGTGAAGGAAATGCAGAAGATGCTGGGGTTGTCCAGCCCACAGCAGATGCTGCTGCGCCCTCCGGCGACGTGCCGGATGCAGAAACGGGGCCTCTGAATAGACAGCCTGTGCAAGATGAAGAAGCTGGAAGCCCTGCCAATGGTTCAAACGTCACGGACGTTAACGAACAGGCTGGTCAGCAAGATGATACTCCACGGAATGGTTCCGTTGTGATTTCGGGAGCCAAAGCCGAAGGGGAGCCCGTACCTGTTTCAGTTTCTACAATTGAGAATGGTATCCAGATGCGGTTCTCCACGCCGGAAGGTGTGGCTGCAGCTGCCTTTGAAAGAGGTGGTTTTCTTTGGCTTGTCTTTGACAGGATGCTGGGGTTGCAACCGGATGGATTGCGGACACAGAATGCAATCGTTGCACCGCGAATTCGTAATTTCGAGATTTTGCCTCATCCTGATGCACTTGTTGTTCGCCTGGATATTCGTGCCAACCAGAGCTCTGTCGTCGAGAAAGATCGTAATGACTGGCTTGTTTCTCTCAAGGATACGCCGGCGAAACCCCGGTTCCCATTGGTGCCTGAACGGAAGGCCGATGCAACGAGAGGGCAGCAAATTCACATTCCGGCTACCGACCTTGGCCGGAAAGTAGAGGTCGAAGACCCTGCCGTAGGGGATCTTCTTGTTGTGGTGCCGACCCTTCTTGAGGGTAGAGGGCTCTCGCAAGACTATACCTATGCAACGTCGGAAGTTCTTGAAACTGCACAAGGCATTGTGGTGATTCCTTTGTCCGATTTTGTCAATGTTGAGCGTTTCGCTGACGGTGTCTCTATCATGTCGGGCGGCAATAACATTTTGTCTGCGTCCCAACTTTCGCGGGGAACTGGAATTGGTGGCCAGGTGGCTGGCAATTTTAACCGGCTGATTGATTTTCGGGCATGGCGAATTGGCAATGAATGGGAATACCGGAAAAACAAGTCCAGGCTACTTTACGAGTTATCGTTGAAGCCTGCGGATGATCGCAACGATGTTCGTTGGAAATTGGCAAGATACTATCTTGCCCATGGCAGGGGGGCTGAAGCCCTTGGTGTCATGAACCGCATGATGGATGAAGATCCGCTCCTTGCAGAAAATAGCGAGTATCTTGCTGTCAGGGGTGTCTCCAATTTCAAAGCCGGGCGGTTGGATCAAGCAGCAGCTGATCTGTCTGCGCGCGGGCTTGAAGCGGAGCAGGATGCTGAACTTTGGCGTGCCTTGGTTGCCGAGGCGCGGGGCAAATATAATGAAGCACTCGAACATTATCGCCGTGGGCGCGATGTCATGGGTACATATGACGATTTTGATCGAGCGGAAATACAGCTAGCTGTAGTGCGAGCTTCTATTGACGTCGGCAATATAGAACAGGCTCAAAGGGAGCTTGATCTGTTGAATGGGCTGAAACTGTCGTCTGAGCAGCTTTCAGAGTCCGTTTTCCAGAGTGCCCGTATCGCCGAGATACAGGGCCAGATGGATGTGGCATTTGCCCAATATGATGATCTGGCGGATGCGCCCCAGCACTGGATATCCGCGCGTGCCCGGCTTGCCCGCGCCCGTTACAATTTGCGTACAGGAGATATTACCCCCGAGCAGGCGATCGATGAACTTGAGCGTCTTCGATATGCTTGGCGCGGTGACAGGTTCGAGGTTGCTCTTATTGATGACTTGTCGAAGCTATATTTCCAGACGGCCCAATATGCCAGCGGTCTGGAGATCCTGCGCCAGGGAGTTGGATATTTCCCAGAGCTAGCCCAAGAACGGGGCATGCGGACCCGCCAATCCCAAGTTTTTCGGCAACTTTTCCTTGATGGTGATGCCGACCGAATGTCGCCAATCTCTGCGATTAGCCTTTATTATGATTTCAGGGAACTAACGCCCCTTGGAAATGATGGCGATCTCATGATCAGAAGGCTTGCACAACGTCTGGTGTCTGTCGACCTGCTTGGCCGCGCCGCGGAGTTGTTGGAATATCAGGTGCGTTCTCGTCTGGAAGGGGCCCAGCGTGCACTAATCGCTGCCCAGTTGGCCAAGATCTATATCCTGGATGAAAAGTCGGAAGAGGCGCTGCAAATCCTGAGGGCGACAAGGGAACCGCGTTTGCCCGCCGATATTGAGGCAACGCGCCGGTACGTTGAAAGCCGTGCGCTGACCGAAATGAAACGCTTTGAAGAGGCGGAAGTGGTGTTGGACGGCGATAGAAGCGCCGAAGCCGATATGCTGCGTGCGGATATATATTGGGGGGACAAGAAATGGACGCGCCTTGCGTCAGTTGTCAGGCGCGTCCTTGGCGATGGCTGGAGGCGCAATGAACCGCTGAATGATATGCAACGCCTCAACCTGATCCGGCTTACAATCGCGCTTACCTTCACTGAAGACCGCGCGGGCCTTATTGAAGCGCGCCGAAGGTATGGATTACAGATGCGACAGGGTGATTTTGCTAACGCTTTTGAGCTATTGACCAATGATCAGGAGCTTTCCGGTAGGGAGTTAGGCGTAATTGCAAGCCAGATCGCAAGCGTCGAAAAGCTTCAATCCTTTATGCGAGATTATCGTAGTGATTTCTCCGGACGCTAGGATTGCAATTCCTCGCGAGCGTCTCACCAAAGCGTGAATTTGATATTATTTCTAATTCGTCCCGGGGTGCGCCAATATGGTTTTGGCAAGGGCGGCTGAGCCGCATGAATTTTGTTATCTATGAGGAAATGAATATGAAAATGACTCGCTTTACAAAGTCTGCAGTTGCAGCAACTGGCGTTGCCGCATTCGCTTTGGCTGCTGCTTCTGGCGCAGTGGTAGCAGACGACAAAAAAGGCAAAAAAGAGAAATGCTACGGGATCGTTGCAAAGGGCATGAATGACTGCGCGACTTCCATGCACAGCTGTGCAGGTCAGTCTAAGGCAGACAACCATCCTGAAGAATGGGTATACGTGCCCGCTGGTCTTTGTGACCGCATCGCCGGTGCCTCAAAAGAACCCAAGAAAGCATAAGTCAGGGACGGGGAAGATCAGGTTGAAATTGATGATCTGACAGGGTTTTCGAATATGGACCAGCTTCCCATAGGGGTCGGCCTCAAGGCACAACATTATGATAATGTTCTGTCAGAAAGGCCGGCTCTTTCCTTCTTAGAGGTACATGCCGAGAACTATATGATGCCTGGTGGTGCGCATCATAGGTATCTCAAGGACATCTGTCAGTTCTACGAGCTTTCGATCCACGGTGTTGGTATGTCCTTGGGGTCGGCAGGCGGTTTGGATACGCTACACCTGAAACGCTTTGCTAAATTGGTTGATGAATACAATCCCGCACTGGTGTCCGAGCACCTAGCATGGTCAAGGACCGAGGATGTTTATTTAAACGACTTGTTGCCGCTCCCCCTTAATTCCGAGACATTTTTAGTGATTGCAGACAATGTCGCAGCAATGCAGGATGCGATTGGCAGGAATATTCTGGTCGAAAACCCCTCGACGTATCTACGCTTTGAAAACTCGACTATTCCGGAACAGGAATTTCTTGTGGCGTTGGCTGATAAGACGGGCTGCGAGCTATTGCTTGATGTGAACAATGTTTTTGTTTCCTGCAGAAATATGGGGTGGGACCCTCTCGCCTACATCAACAGTATGCCCACGCAACTGATCAAAGAAATTCATCTGGCAGGACACTCTGTAAGAGAGGTCGAAGGGCAGGAGATCAGGGTTGACGACCATGGTAGCCCGGTTTGCGAGAATGTATGGGGTTTGTATCAGTGTATTCTGGAACGCGCCCGGCCAGTGCCGACCTTGATTGAATGGGACAATAATATCCCGGATTTTGCCACCCTGATGGCTGAAGCGGAAAGGGCGAAGCAAATGATGAAGCAGTCGGACGCATGCCATGACTAAATTGGCAGAGCTGCAGGGACATATTGGGGACTATATCCTTGGGAAAGACATAGAAACCACCCTGCGCGAGGAGGTATGCGATGATGGCTTGGCAGCGATAGACCGGCTTCAAATTCACCGCAATACCTACCGGGAAAGTCTCGTTTCGGCTTTGGAAGGAATTTATCCACTCGTTACTGTTTTTGTAGGCAGTGATTTCTTACGTCAGGTGTTGAAGCGATACGTTCTTGAACATCCTCCCTATGAGCCAATGCTATATACCTATGGCAGCGAATTTCCCCGTTTTCTGGCCGGGTTGGAGGCTGTAAAGCCAATGCAATATATAGCCGATATTGCTGAACTGGATTGGTACACACATGAACTCTTGCAGGTGGCTGATGAAGTGCAGGATCGTATAGTTGCAAATCAATACCGGCTAACACCGAATATCCGTTTCGTTGCAAGCGATGCTCCATTGTTTGATCTTTGGCGGGCAGCTGTGGGCCAGGTTGATGCAGATGAAGTTGATATCAATGGTGAGGCACAATCGATCTTGGTTCTGCTTCATGAAGGCAACATATTATATCAACCGGTTCCGGACGGTGATGTATCAAAGTTTCTGAGAGCACTTCAAATGGGCTCGGAGGATTTGCCGGAACTGGATGAAAGCGCTTTGCAGGAATTGACAGATCGAGGTGTTTTTCTTGGATGGGCGTTATAATGAGAGGTAGAGCTTGATGAGTGCAACGCAGAAAATTCAAGGGCTGTTTGATCGGCTAGGCTACGTTTTTGGGATACAGGACTATGTGCTGCTTTTCCTTCGGGCCTGGGTTGCGAAGATATTCTATCTATCGGGCCGCACAAAGGTATCCGATGGATTTCTGACGCCATCAGACACCACTATCTTCTTGTTTGAAGAAGAATATGCGTTGCCATTTCTGGATCCAACATTGGCGGCTCATATGGCACTTAACGCCGAAACTTTCCTGCCATTGATGTTGCTGTTCGGGCTCGGTTCTCGTGTCGCGGCGCTAGGATTGGTAGGTATGGCTTTGACTATTCAGACATTTGTATACCCCGCATCATTTGCAGAACACGCCACGTGGGTAGCTGCATTGTTGCCGATCATAATGCTTGGGGCAGGGAAGGTGTCTCTGGATCATCCGTTGCGGATGAAAATAACCAGTACTTAAGCTCAGCTTAAAACAAAGGTTATATATTTGAGGGCTTTTTGTATTTTTTTCCGGCCTTTTGCTTTTTAATTAGAATGAAAATCATGTATGAGTGGCGAATTATTGTTACTCGGATTGTTTAGGAACCGATCATGGATGAAATCGACCGCAAAATACTTAACTTGTTGCAAAAAGATGCCACACTCAGCACCGCGGAGATTGCAGAAGCCGTAGGCCTGTCGACAACGCCTTGTTGGAGGCGCATCCAAATTCTTGAACAAGAAGGTTATATTACGCGGCGCGTCGCGCTGGTGGACAGAAACAAAGTAAATGTTCCCCTTGATGTATTTGTAGCTATTCGGACGAGCGAACATAACTTTGATTGGCTTGATGAATTTGCGCGAATGGTTTGCGAATTCCCGGAAGTTGTCGAGCTATACCGCATGAGCGGTGAGATTGATTACCTTATGCGCGTGGTAGTTCCTGATATGGCTGCGTATGACACATTCTATAAGAAGCTAATCAAGAAGGTTCAGCTTTCAGATGTAAGCTCTTCCTTTGCGATGGAGCGCATCAAATATACCACTGCTCTGCCACTTGATTATGCGATCGAAAGTGGTCGTGGCCGCAGAAAACGGGGATAAGCCGTGGATGCAAGTGTGGCGGCTTCCGCGCCAAAGCAGGAAATTCGGCTGGAAGATTACAAGGCTCCGGGCTTCAATATTTCGGGCCTTGATCTGGTATTTCGGCTCTATGATGAATACGCGGAAGTGCAGGCGACCTCTATTGTAGTTCGTTGTCCGGGCAGCTCGGTAGATGTTGTTCTGGACGGTGGCCCTTACATGGAGCTGAAAGCTGTTCGCGTAGATGGCAGCCCTCTGGCAGAGGGCATGTTTCGCCGCTCGGAGAACACGCTTACACTTATAGACACACCTCAAGAATTTACATTGGAAGTTGTTACATGGGTCCGGCCTAAGGAAAATACACGTCTGGAAGGCCTTTACTTTTCAGGCGGCAATTTCTGTACCCAGTGTGAGGCCGAAGGGTTCAGGCACATTACCTACTTTCCTGACCGGCCAGATGTGCTGACAACCTACAAGGTTCGTATTGAGGCTGATAGAAGTAGCTGCCCGGTTTTGCTGTCAAATGGCAACCCGGGGGAAAGTGGTACGCTTGATAGCGGCCGTCATTTTGCAGAATGGATCGACCCGCACCCAAAGCCATCCTACCTGTTTGCTCTTGTGGCTGGTGATCTTGGCTTGGTAAGTGACGAATTCGTAACGCTGTCCGGCCGTTCTGTAACTCTAAACATCTATGCTGCCCAAAAAGACTTGGGTAAATGCGATTATGCCATGCAATCGCTTAAGCGCTCCATGAAGTGGGACGAAGACGTCTTTGGTTTAGAGTATGATTTGGATATCTACAATATCGTTGCGGTATCCGATTTCAATATGGGCGCGATGGAAAATAAGGGCCTCAATATTTTTAACACCAAATATGTTTTGGCCAGCCCAGAAACAGCGACAGACGCTGACTTTGATCATGTTGAAGGCGTTATTGGGCATGAATATTTCCATAATTGGACAGGTAATCGCGTAACGTGCCGAGATTGGTTTCAGCTAAGCCTGAAGGAAGGGCTTACTGTTTTTCGGGATCAGGAATTTTCTTCCGATATGACATCTCGATCAGTGAAGCGGCTGGATGATGTTCGTGTGCTGCGGATGCTGCAATTTCCAGAAGACGCCGGTCCACTGGCACATCCTATCCGGCCGGAGAAGTATGTTGAAATCAACAATTTTTATACTGCAACTGTCTATAACAAGGGCGCCGAAGTCATAAGAATGATGCACCGTTTAATCGGTGCGGAAGCATTCAGGGCCGGGATGGATCTATATTTTGATCGGTTCGATGGTCAAGCCGTTACATGTGAAGACTTTGTAGCTGCGATGGAAGATGCGAGCAGCAAGAACCTCAATCAGTTCAGGCGATGGTATAGCCAGGCAGGCACACCACACTTGGCGATTTGCCGTGAGCGTGAAGGGGATGATGTCACTGTTTCCATAACTCAGTCGTGTAAACCGAGCCCCGGACAATCAATAAAGCTGCCTTACCACATGCCTATCATTATAGGTTGGCTGGATGCCAAGGGTAAACCAATTCAGCCCACAGTCGAGGGCAAAGCAATTTGGGTTGCGGATGGAGCGCTTTTGGAGCTCACGGAAGCAACACAAACATTCCGTTTTAAGAATGTCCCTGAGGGCAGTGTACCCAGCCTGTTGCGAGGATTTTCCGCCCCGGTAACCATGGCTCATGATTTGTCGGAGGACGAATTGGCATTCCTCGTTGCGCATGACGTGGATGCATTCTCCCGCTGGGAGGCTGTGCAGGATCTCTATATCCAGATGATCTTGAATAACGTGGAAGGGGAGGAACATGGTGATCCTTTCCCGTTGCCAAAAAACATTAGCGATACATTTGGAAAGTTGGTTGCAGACGAGAAAAGTGACCCGGCGTTGACTGCTGAGCTATTGGCGGTACCCAATGAGATCGCAATTGGTTTGCGTCAGGAAATCCTTACGCCGCAGGATATTCATTCTGCAAGAGAAGCGGCTGTCCTTGCCTTGGCCGAGCGACATCGTGATGCTATTTTGGCCAAGTATCAGGGTTTGGAAGAGGCCGAATATTCGCAAGAACAGGAAGCAAAGGCGCGTCGCAGGCTTAGAAATACATTGCTTGGTTTTGTTGTTTGCCTGCCAGAGGGCGAAGAGTTGGCTAAGCGCCACTATATGACAGCAAACAATATGACGGATCGTATTGCGGCGTTGACGGCGATTTCCCATAGCGAATTCGGCTGCAGGGACGAAATTCTTCAAGAATTTTATGAGGCATGGAAATCCGACGATCTGGTGGTTGATAAATGGTTTGCAGTTCAAGCACAAAGCAAAAGGGCTGACACAGTTTCCAGAATTCAGAAACTCGTGAATCATGAGGCTTTTTCATATAAAAACCCAAATCGACTTAGGTCTTTGGTTTCGACTTTTTCAATGTTGAACCAGACTGCATTCCACAGTGTTGGAGGGGCAGGATATCGTTTCCTTGCTGAGATGATCGTAAAGGTAGACGAGATCAACCCTCAAACGGCTGCACGATTGGTCGCACCATTGGGACGGTGGCGGCGCTTGGACGGGCCAGCCAGGGATGAAATGAAGGCATCGCTGGCATACATTCTTGAGCGCAAAGGGCTGTCTGATGATGTTCGTGAATTGGTAGAAAAGTCGCTAGCCTAAAAAACGGGTGATTCGCGTAAAATACGAGTTTTTCGTTCTAGCGATGAGCGTCGGCACTGCACTCGCGGTCTGCTTCATGCCGCTGCCCTCCCTGGCGAAGGGCGCTTTACCCGTTGTTTTAAATAGGGAAAAATCACGGATGTTTTTGGGCGTCCATGACTGGCTCTGACTTTGTTAGCGTACCTCTACAATATGCTAGTGATAGTATTAGCTGCATTCTATAATGGAAAAAGCCAATCACCAGAGAGAGAGTACAATGAATAAGAGTCCTGATCCCATCGACGTACATGTAGGCCAGCGCGTACGCGCCAGGCGCAAAATGTTGGGTCTTTCACAAACCCAACTTGGTACTGAGCTGGGCGTAACGTTCCAACAAGTTCAAAAATATGAGAGAGGCACGAACCGTATCGGTTCAAGCCGTTTATTTAGAATGTCTACAACCCTGGATGTGCCGGTTTCATACTTCTTTGAAGGGGCTGAAACTAAATTGCCAGGCTACAACGCTGCCATTGAAGGTCTTGATGAAGACGCTTTTGAGCGTCAGGAAACGCAAGAACTTGTGGAAGCCTATTACCGTATCGCAGATCCTCGTATCCGGAAGAAAGTTCTGGGGCTGGCTCGCCTTCTTGCCAGCGGTGTCGACGAATATGGAATGTAACTTCATTCACTAACCTGCTCGAGACTCTTATTTTAAAAGCGCGGTTTTTGGGGACCGCGCTTTTTTCATTTCTGATTTCTGAATTCGCCGGTTCAGTTCGTTACAGCCTTGCTTTTGGCTTTCTTGCGGCGTTTACGCTCGCGCCGGGCCACATAGATTAACCCGGGTGCCAAAAGCAGCGCACCTGCTGGCTCAGGTACGGAGAATATCCGAATAATGGCCGTATCCAGGCTGGTCAGAATGATTCCCGGACCATCATATGTGACGCGTAATGTCACATAATAGTTGCCGACCGTGTCGAACGGTGTTCCCCCGCCACTTTGAACCAACAATCCGGTGTTTGTTCCAATGACCTGTCCATCAAGCAGCCATTCAACACTGAAATCTGACGTATCGGTAAGGCTACACAAGACTTCGGCTTCAAATGTCGAAGCGCATCCATCAAGCGTAAAGTCTTCTCCCAAGGCAACAGGATCATATGTTCCTGCTTCGGCCACGAGTTCCGGATCGGGTTCTGGCGTCGGCGCAGGTGTTGGTTCTGGCGTCGGCTCAGGTGTCGGTTCTGGCGTCGGCTCAGG
>JABXIS010000030.1 GCA_013372975.1 Alphaproteobacteria bacterium | reverse complement strand
GCTTCGGCTTCGGCTTCGGCATCAAAGCGCTCATGATCGTCTTCGTCAAGATAGGTTTCAAGCTGCTCTCGCAGACCATCAATATCAACGTCGGTGTTGATCAGCACATCTCGCGCATCATCATCATCCAACAAAGCCAACAGCAAATGCTCAACATCTGAGATCTTGTGCTTACGTTCGTTGGTAAGAGCCAGCGCTCGATGCAATGTCTCTTCCAGAAATGGAGAAAAAGTGGGCACTGTTGAGCCTTCTTGAAATTCAACCTGAACGCTAACTATTGTTCAAGCAGTGACGAAAAATCAAGTTGCTACATCACAGCACAACGCTCATCTCATGGAGAATTTTATTGAATGAAAGCCCCAAAGGGGGTTAACGGCTTGCCGGGTTTGGCGCCGTTCAGGCTGTAGGCCACATCGCCCGCACTGTCCGTCTGGCAGTCCTGTGGCTCTGGCGACAGGTTGAAAACACACAGGCGGGTTTGGCCTTCAAATGTGCGGCGGAAGGCCAGCACAGGCTCGGGCACATCCAGAAACTCGATCGCGCCTTTGACGAGCGCCGGTTCGCCCTTGCGGAAGGCAAGAAAATCCCGAAGCGCGTTCAGAACAGAAGCCGGATCGGCCTCCTGCGCGTCTACCGCCAGCACCTCATGGCGCGGGTCCACCGGCAGCCAGGGCTCCGTGGTGGCAAAACCGGCGTTCGCCTGCCCGCGCGCCCAAGGCATAGGGGTGCGCGTGCCGTCACGACCCAACGTGGCGGGCCAGTTGGCGATGGCTTCCGGGTCTGTCAGCCTTTCATAGGGCACATGGGCCTGCGGCAGGCCAAGCTCCTCGCCCTGATACAGGCACACACTGCCGCGCAAACTGAGGATCAGCATGTTCAGCATCTTGGCGAAGGCGGGGTTGTCTTCCGCGCCCAGATCAAGCCCCCAGCGCGTGGTGGCGCGGGGCCGGTCGTGGTTTGAGAATGTGAAAGAAGGCCAGCCCATGCCCGGCGTATCCGGCCACGCTTCCACCGCGTGGCGGATCACGGCGGCTGAAAGGGTATCAGCCTCAAGAAATTCGAAGCTATAGGCCGTGTGCAGGCGGCTATCGCCCTCGGTGTAAAGCTGCATCTCCTCAAGCGCGCGCTCGCCGCCCACTTCGGCCACCGTGAAGGTGCCGGGGTATTCATTCATCAATGCACGCACACGAGCAAGGAACTTGGGGATGTCTGCATGGCTCTGGTTATAGAGATGCTCTTGTTGATCAAACGGTTTGTCGCCCCGGTATTCAAAGGCCTTCGGGTTGTCCCGCAGCATGGGGTCATGCATCATGAAATTCACCGCGTCCATGCGGAAGCCATCCACCCCGCGATCAAGCCAGAAGCGGCCAGCAGCCAATAGTGCATCCTGCACCTCAGGGTTATGAACATTCAAATCCGGCTGGCTGGTCAAAAAATTATGCAGATAATATTGGCCGCGGGCTGCATCCCATGTCCAGCTGGCGCCCATGAAAACAGACATCCAGTTTGATGGCGCGCTGCCATCAGCCTTGGCATCCGCCCAGACATACCAGTCGGCCTTGCTGCCGTCCCTGCCCTTGCGGCTTTCCTGAAACCAGGCATGCTGATCCGATGTGTGGCTGTAAACCTGATCGATGATCACCTTCAGACCCAGCGCATGAGCGCGGGCCAGAAGCGCGTCAAAATCCGCGAGGGTGCCAAAAATCGGGTCTACATCGCAGAAGTCGGCCACGTCATAGCCAAAGTCTTTCATGGGGGAGGTGAAGAAAGGAGAAAGCCAGATGCCGTCCACGCCAAGCGATGCGATATGCTCGAGCTTGCTGGTTATACCTTTGAGGTCACCCACGCCATCGCCATTCGCATCCATAAAGCTGCGCGGATAAACCTGATAGATTACCGCACCGCGCCACCAATCCGCCGACGCGACAACTCTGCCTGCTTCGCCTTCACACATATTCATTGGTTTCGCCGGTGCCATACTGTGCAAATTCCACTTCCCTACTGATACTGAAGCCCTTCCCAAGGCCTGTCGGGTTGCCCCGCCTCTTTCAACTAACCTGAATTTGCATATTTTTGCAATATATTTTCAGAAATTTCTTCACCGGCAGCCTGGCTAGCGCAGATAACACCCCCTGAAATAGGCAAGAAAATCGCCGTAAATAGCGATAAGTATAGCGATATCGGGTGCATGGGAAGCGACACAGCCCTCTCTGCTTTTTTGCAATAAATTATGCAAACATCATTGCAATTTTCATTTTTTGCTATATTTTGCAAGTCAAGACAGTGGTCGGAGCCGCTTCCTCCCCTCCCTCGGGCGCATGAGCCCGGGCGGAACCGGCCACAGTGTCTCCTGTTTCGTTTCCCTGGCGCCGACCCAAGCTCAGGCGCTCAGTTTTTTAGGGGCCTCTTTGTGGGCCTTGCGGCTTGGCTGGCCCTCCCGCCAGTGACCGCACCACAGAGAGCACATCTTCACCCCGGCAGCATCGCTGACCGGGGTGCTTTTTTTGCGGTGACGATTGGCACCGCCCATCATACCAAAATCGGTTCAAATTCGCGTAAATGTAGTATATAATACCCTTCAGTTGTCTTGTGTCCGTATTGGGTTGTTCAGAGAAACAAAACCGGCACCAAGCCATAACCCCGGGACGGGTATGACCCTTGATCAAACAGTTGCCAAAGCACCGAGCTTTCAGGCCGAAAACCGCGCCCTTCAGACGCTTTCCCACGCGTGCGAAGATGATTTCCTGCGCCCATATGCCCCCATTGCTTCACTCTGGAGCAGCTTCCCCGGCAAGATGCCAATAAGGCAAAGCATTGGATTTCGCGCCCTGAAGGGCTGGCACGACCGACTGATCATTTCCGACCTTGCGCCCGACGGAAACATCAGCTTTCGACTGGTCGGCAACGAAGCAGGCCATATATTCGGTGGCCTCGTTCAACCTGGGGGCCGCTTCGCCGACCTGCCCAACACATTATTCAACCAGTTTCCGAGATATTTTTCTGCGATTGCTACAGGTGGCTGTTACGGGGCCTGCACTGGCGTGGTACCCTTCCAATCGCGAGAGTTCCTGCCCATTCGTGTTCTGGATTTGCCCGCATTGGACCAGAAAGGCAATATCGCCTTCCTGTTCTCTTTTTTCCTTTCAGGCAAGGATGCCTAGGCTACAGCCGCCCCCACAAGCGCAGCATATTTAGCCGTAATCAACTTAACCGGGATCGTATCCACATAAGACGATTGCGCGCCCTTGGATACAAACCGCTTGAGAAGATCGCTTTCCGGGATCATGTCTGCAATTTTGGGCAGGATGCCGCCGCCAAGATACACACCACCTTTTGCGCCATGCGCCAGCGCGATATCCCCCGCAGTGCCACCAACGATCGAGAGGAACAACTGGACGGCCCGTTCGCACGCAGGGGCATGGCCTTCAGCAGCACGCCTGGTGATGTCGGCCGGTGTTAGGTTACGGTCTCCGCCCCCGCCATAGTCTACCAGAAAACGATATATGCGCGCGATGCCTTCGCCACACAGGAAATGTTCCACACATACATAGCCAAGTTCAGCACGCAAATATTCCGTCAGGTCATGCTCAAGCCGCGAAGCTGGCGCGAACGCCATGAAACCACCTTCGGTGGAACAGGTGATATAGCGGTCCTGATCAGGCACAAGCATGGCCACGCCAAAACCGGTCCCGGGCCCCATCACCGAAATCGGGGCTGCCGGGTCAGCCTCACCGTCCTTGAGCGTAACAAAGTCCTGCCCTTCCTTTAGATAGGGGCAGGAGCGTGCCAAAGCACCAAAGTCATTTAAAAGAAGCACCTGATCCAAGCCGTGATAATTCCGGATGTCATCAGCGCTGATATCCCAGCCCAAGTTGGTCATACGGCCCTTGGTTGCCGTGGTCGGACCGGCGATCGCCAGCTTTGCGATCTTCGGCGCGCTACCGTTCAGTTCATCACGGTAGGCCCCCAGCATCTCGCCAAGGCCAGCAAACTCGTTGCAGGAAAACACCTTCACACTATCAATAACGGGCTGCTCTTGCCCATCTACAAAATGAGCAAGCCCAAAACGGCCATTGGTGCCACCGACATCGGCGACAATACGTGAACCTGTTTCTGTCATAACCTTCCCCAAAACGACCCCGGCTCGCAGCTTCCACCCTGCAACACCAGCGAGTGCCTTCCTGGATTCCCGGCCAGGCGCGCACTGCAAATCAAAACTCCAGTGGTTTTATCCCCAAAAGACAGCGCTGTCAATTTAGGATTTCTCTTGTTCCGGGTAAGGCACGGGCGGCGGCCGTTAGCCAAAAGGTAACAGCTTCAGCCAAACAGGAACGCCGTGTCTGGTGCGGCCGTCAGGTCTGACAGCGTCATCCCCATGAGGAGAAGGCTACCCTCCTCCCCAAGAGAGATCAAAACGCTCGTGCCATCCTCACCCGACTGCTCTTCGGCCTGTTCAAGCAAAGCGCTGCGGTCCTCAATCTGTTCAAAACGGAGGATGTCGCCATCGCTTATACTGAAACCCCAAAGGACCTTGGCGCCAGGATCGTCCCCGAAAATGAACGTGTCTGCACCCGCACCGCCCCACAGACTGTCATCGCCTGCGCCGGGGGCCAGCATGTCGTCGCCACCACCGCCAAAAATCTGGTCTGCAGCTGCGCCACCAGACAGGAAATCGTCCCCTGCCCCGCCATAAAGGCTATCAGCGCCCGCCGTGCCCCTAATATCATCATCACCACCACGGCCCCCAACCGAGGTACCTACGGCACCGCTGATGATCGCACTGTCATCCCCTTCGCCGAGCCAGATCGCACCGCCGCCACCCACATCCGTGATCCGGTCATCGCCCGCGCCTGCAAAGGCAGCGTCCCGGCCAGAGCCAAGCTCGATCGTGTCATCGCCGGCACCTCCGCCTACTGTATATTTGCCAGATCCGGTGGCAGTGAAATGATCATCACCGTCCCCCAGCCAGGCGACGCCGAAAGCGCCTTCATCAGTCACCACATCGTCGCCGCCGCCACCGGCGAGGGTGTCTGCACCCAACCCGCCGTGGATCGTATCATCCCCCAAATTGCCTTGCAGCAGGTTGGCGGCCTTGTTGCCAGTGATCAGGTCGTCACCAGCACCCGCGCGAACCTGTTCAATAGTAACCACATCCGGGATAAACAGGGTTTCGTGCCGAACCCCCGTGATCCGGCCACCGGTTTCAAAATAGGTGACATCTGTCCCCACATCGCTCCAACTTCCCGGCGTAAGGTTAATTGTGAGATCCTCGAGCTGACCGGACAGGTCCAGTCGGTCTGTGCCGCCGGTATCCCACAGGGTGAAGTAATAACGACTGCCTGCATCAAACACATAGGTATCATTGCCGGAAGCAAAGCTGGTGTTCACACCATAAAGCGCCTGCAGGGCGAGGATATCCAGCCACATGAAAGTTTGCGGGGACATATCTGCATCGATGGCTGCGGAAAAGGTGGCCGAAAAATTGTAGGACATCACTGTCCATTCTTCCCCATCAAGCGTCTTGTCCAGCACAAGCAAACCATCGTGCGGATGCTGCAGCCCGAGCGCGTGGCCGGTTTCGTGCAACACCAGCGCAAACCAGTCATAGGGCGTGATGCTCTGGCTGAACCAGACATCACCATCCAGCTTGTTCTCGCCGGGCGTAAAACCAACACCTGCAAAATCCTCGGGCAGAGTATCAGTATGGGCATACCGGAGGGTGCCAAAGCTGGTGACACTATCGTCCACTTCTTCAAATTGTACACCGGTGATGTTGGTCACCTGCTGAAGAACGATACGCACATCGTCGCGCTCGCTTTCACTCAGCGGTGAAACGCTGGAGACATCATAATTATCCGGCTTCCAGGTATAGGTTTCAAAGTCTGCGACACTTGAGGCGAAGCTGTAGGTCAGCAAGGGAGCTTGCTCGTCTGTAATCCAGCGGTACCCGTCCAATATGCCGACAATCTCGCCTTCTAGTTCGGCCGTGCTCACACTTTCAGAAACCGGCATCCGGGCCTCCTCTTCATTTCTCCGGAAAAAGGAGAGGTTGCTCCGGGAACTGAAAACAGGGAAAGCGGAGCAACCTCAGGAAGGGTGCCAAAGCACCAGAGAGTGCCGCCCGACAAGCCGGGCGACAGATAGTTTGATTACATCTTCACGCGAACGCCGCCGAAGAAGTAACGGCCAACATTGCCGTACATGCTGGTGCCGTATGCTGTGTTGATGTGGTTTGGTGTGTCGTTATCAAACACATTGTCGATACCCACATACATCATCAGATCATCGGTCAGGTTGTAGCTGACATAGAGGTCGTTCACGATGTGGCCCGGTGCCTTTGGATGACTGTACCAGTTGTCATCGCGGTGGTTGTTATCCACATATCCGCCCTGCCACCATTTGGTAGAGAAACTGACCGTCAGGTCATTGTAGCTGTAAATCAGGTCCACAATGCCGCGCCATTTCGGGTCATTAATTTCACCTGCATCTTGGCTGAAGGTGTTCTCATCGTCAGCGTCGCTTTGGTAGGTGCTGTCGATCAGATACTGAGCGCTTGCATTCAGCATCAGCTCGCCACGACGTCCGAGATCAAACTCATACTGCGCTTTGAAATCGACACCACGCACCTTGGAAATGGCCGCATTGAGGCCAACGTCTTCCACCATGGTGAGGTCTCCATTCGATGCACGATGTACAAGATTACAGGCCTCATTTTGCATGTTTTCTGACTTGTAGCAGAGATCCAGCACACGGTTTGCACCAAGCGTGGTGATTACATTTGTCAGGTCAATGTCAAAATAATCTGCGCTAAATGTCAGCTTCGGCAGGAAGGATGGGGTGATCACAGCACCAAGAGTGAGGGATTCAGCCGTCTCAGGCTTCAGCGCCGGGTTGCCGGACGTTTTCACCGTCACTCGTAGGCCGTCGGCGTTTGAATCCCAACCATCAGGGATACCGATCGCACGACAGTTTGCCAGATAATTTGGCTCCATCGTGATCTGGTCGTTGTCACATGGATCTGTCACACTTTGCGCGCCGGTAGAACCAGGCGCCCTCAGTTCACCAAGGGATGGCGCACGTTTTGCTGTTGCCAATACACCGCGGAGGCGGATGTTATCATTCACCGCCCAGTTGACGCCAGCCTTCCAACTGGTGTTACCACCGTGGAATTTGTAGTCGGCGTAGCGAACAGCCAGCTCAACCTCAAGGCTTTTGGCAATTGGAGAATCTTTCAGCACAGGCACGAGAAGCTCTGCAAACGCCTCTTTTACTGTATCGGTTTCGTCCAGTGGCGCACGCAAGCTGCTGAAGATGTTTTCCTGATTCACATAGGATGAATCCGGATCATAGTCGATATGGTCGCGGCGGTATTCAAAACCAACCGCTGCACCCAATTCGCCTGCTGGCAAATCGAACAGGGAACCGGCAACGGAGCCAGACAGAATCTGCTGGGTGTTGCGCTTGCTTTCAAGCTGATCGATTCGAACCCAATCAACAGCTTCCTGGCTAACAGGGCCGAAGATGTTGAAAGGTACACAGCCATTAGACTGGTCGCGACACACAGGGTCACCTGTCACCGGATCGGCGATCACATCACGTGACTGCGCCCACCGGCCACCATGAGCCTGGTTGCGGTTAACCTGTTGTTGGTCCGTACCGCCGGTTTTATAATAAAGGTCCCAGTTCCAACCATTGTCGAACTCACCTTCAAGGCCAGCAGAGATCGCATAGAATTGGCGCGTGAAGTCTGTGGTCCGCGGGCCAAACTCCCAATACAGTTTGGTGTACCAGATATAGTCACCTGCGATATCAAGCAACTCTTGTGGCGCATAGGGGTTTTCAGAAATGTCCGTGCCGCCCCAATAATGGAAAACAGGCTCTGTTGCACTTGTGGCTTTGGTACGGGAATAGCGGGCCTGAGTTTTCAGCGTGATGCTGTCCGTCAGGTCAAAATTCATCGCTGCATAACCGACATATTTACGCTGCGGCATGATGTCGATCCGACGCGCCCAAGGAGTCGCACCAAAATCACGGGTCCAGCTACCGTTCCGTACGATATTGGAGTCATCGGCGTCCCCTTCCTGACCGCTATGGCCGCGGAAAACCATCTCGTTATTGATCAGGTGATAATAGTTCTGCCCCGGCGTCCAGACATAAAAGTCACCTGACCAGTCGGCCCATTTCCACCCACATTCGCTGGCGATACGCTCATATTGCTGCTCTTCCGCAAATTCAGACGCGTTGCGCCAACGCAGGCCGCATTGGCCAACGTCACGATCGCCCGTGTAGAGCTCAGCCTGATCGTCCACAGCAAAATGGAACACGGCATTGCCGCGATCATCAGCAAAATTGTTGCCAACAGTGATAGAGGTCTTCCAACGCTCGGCGTCACCGCGTGAGCTTACACCGGCCTCACCCTTCACGGAGATACCTTCGTAGTCATCCTTGAGGATATAGTTCACGACGCCTGCTACAGCGTCTGAGCCATATACAGCGGAAGCACCACCGGTGGTCACTTCGATACGGTCCACCATCTCAACAGGCAATGTACCCACGTCGAAGACGAAAGAAAAATCACCGTCAGATGAACCGATCGCGCGACGGCCATCCACCAGCGTCAATGTACGCTGCCAGCCAAGGTTACGAAGGTTGGTAAAGCTGTGGCCCCCTTCGAAGATCCAGCCAGATGTACTGTCCAGGTTTGCGGTCGCGCCCATTTCGGGCATTTCCTGCAAAAGGTCGATCAGGTTTACCTTACCGCTTAGCTCGATGGTCTGGTTGCTGATCACGGACAAAGGCGTCGAAGATGTAACGTTTGAACGGCGAATACGGGACCCTGTGATGGAAATTTCTTCCAGTTCCAGCGACTCGTCTTCAGCGTCGGCATCCTGTGCAAAGGAAGGGCCAGAGGCAAAAACCCCTGCTGCCAGCACAGTTGTAGTGAGCAGACGCGCATAGCCTTTCCGGCGCGCGCCCGCAGGTGCAATCACTTGCGATTTCATTATTTCCTCCAAGTTGCGGCATTTCCCCTAAGCCACGCGCCGCCTGCCGCAAGCTCGCGCGCGTACTTGATCCTCAAGGCCCTCCCAAGCCAGCACTGAGAATCAAACTCATTGATCCCGGTCACCCTCCCAAGGCAGCGTAGGGAATCAAAAAATAGATTGTATACAATATATATTATATTATTATCGTCAAGAACATTGAAATGGCTTTCAACGAAAGTTTGTTTCTTGGAAAAAAATCCCAAGAACG
This sequence comes from Alphaproteobacteria bacterium, assembly GCA_013372975.1. Classification (GTDB taxonomy): domain Bacteria; phylum Pseudomonadota; class Alphaproteobacteria; order Sphingomonadales; family Kordiimonadaceae; genus Kordiimonas. Next base: position 21,195 of record JABXIS010000030.1, on the reverse strand, counting down.
CTGCTGGCGCAGAAACACCATTAAGAGAATTTTCTCGAACACAAAAAAGACCAGTGGGACTCGATAGGAGGAGATAGAATGCAAAAGATAACCGGCCTTGCATTAGTGGCCGCCCTGGCCACCGCAGGAACTGCCTTTTACAAGATGAATTCCGGCGCAACGGCGATACAATCCGGAGCCGCGCAACAGGTACTCACCGCTGCCGACTATGACCGCGCCGCAGCGCTTCTGCCTCAGAATGTCGGCAAACTGGTAAAAAATGCCCGCATCGATGTGCGCTGGGCCGAGGATGGCAGCCGCTTCTGGTACAAACGCGCCGAAGAAAAAGGCCACAGCTTTGTGTTTGTTGATCCGGCTTCAGGCCTGAAGGAGCCCCTTTTTGATCATGCCGCACTGGCAGCGCAATTGAGCGAGTCGACTGATGAAGATATTGAGGCCACCGCCCTTCCCATCCGCATCGAAAGCCTGAGCGCCGACGGCGCAACTGTCACCCTCTGGTGGACCGACAAAAAATGGCAGCTGGAACGCGCGTCCGGGGCCCTGACCGAACTACCGGAATACACAGCAGAAGACGGCACGTCGCCTGACGGCAAATATCGTGTCCTCCTCCGGGACCATAACCTTGTTCTGAAAACGCTAGATGATGACACTGAACGCCAACTCACCAGCGATGGCGCCGCCTGCTATGCCTATGGTGAACCCATGCCAACCCCGCGTGACGTGATGGCGCGCGCGCAAGCCGCCGCCGGTGAAGATGTTGCAGCAGATGTTTTCTGGGCGCCCGACAGCAGCCGTTTCATCAGCTATCATATTGATTGCCGCACCACTGGCACCCTCACCTTGGTCAAGTCCACCCCTGAACGTGCAGCCCGCCCCGAGGCTGTCACCTACCCTTACCCACTTTCAGGCGACACCGAGGTGCCCATGGCCACGCTTCTGTTGGTAGAAGCTGACACCGCAAAAGTAATAAAGTCTGACCTCCCGCCCTTCCCGGAACTCTATTACGGCGGGCCATGGGCTGGATGGATGGACGACAGCCAAAGCGCTTACCTGCGGTTGCCAGAGCGCGGCTATAAAAGCCTGAAGCTTGTGGAACTGGACGGCAAAACGGCAAAACATCGGGTATTGATCGACAGCACAGCGGACGATTTCGTGGACTATTACGCCCACCAGTGGGATCCCATCAGCGAAACAGGCGAACATTTCTGGATGGAGACCCGGAATGGCTGGTCTCACCTGTTGCGTTATGATCCCGCCAGCGGTTCCGTACAGCAAATTACATCGGGCAACTGGCGTTTCCGCTATATTGAGCGGGCGGGCAAGCCGGGCGCCCCCCTTCATATTGTGGCGGCGGGCCGTGAAGCAGATCGCGATCCCTATCTTCGCCACCTTTACACCATTGGCCGCGATGGCAAGGGCCTTACGCTCCTGACACCAGAGCCCCTTGATCACGGCGTCAGTGTATCCCCTGACGGGCGCTTCTTTGTCGACAACATGAGCCTTGCAGGCACGCCCACCCGCACTGTTTTGCGCGATGGCATCACGGGCACTGTGCTCATGCCGCTTGAAGAAGCCGATGCGTCCGGGATGATGGCCATGGGTGTGCCGATGCCAGAGCCCTTCACCGCCAAAGCAGCCGACGGAGAAACCGATATTTATGGTGTGATCTACCGGCCTGCAAATTTTGATCCTGCCGCCAGCTATCCGGTGATCGATAATATTTACCGTGGCCCTCACTATGTGATGGCGAAAAAATCGTTCGACCGATCCACGCGCAATACAGCGATTGCGATGGCGCAGCTTGGGTTTGTGGTTGTGCAGGTGGATGGCCGCGGCACCAACAAGCGCAGCCATGCCTTCCTGAAACCCGCCCAGAACAACCTGGGCCCTGTCGGGTTTGACGATCACATCGCCGCCATGCAGCAACTGGCCGAAAAATACCCCTATCTGGATCTGGATCGTGTAGGCATCTACGGCTTCTCCGCAGGCGGATACGACGCCATGCGTGCCCTGATTGAAGAGCCTGATTTCTTTAAGGTGGCTGTATCCGCAAGCGGCAACCATGATCACCGGCTCGACAAGGCGGTCTGGAACGAGCAATGGATGGGCTTCCGACTTGGCGATCACTATGACACCAACTCAAACCTGTATGGCCTGGAGCGCGTCAAAGGCAAACTTCTGCTCGCTCACGGCGAGATGGATGAAAATGTGAACCCCATCGCCACCATGCAGCTGGTGGACGCCCTCATTGAAGCCAACAAGGATTTCGATCTGCTGATCGTGCCGGGCGCCGGGCACTTCCTTGATGACATTCCTTATTTCCAGCGTCGGCGATGGGATTTCTTCGTCGAACACCTGATGAAGGCGACACCGCCTGAAAATTACCGCCTTGATGTCTCTGGCCCGACTTTCTAGGCGGCTTCCCGGCCCCGCTGGTGATCCCTTTCGCCGGCGGGGCGCTCCAACTTTCCCAAAATGGGCACACAAAGGGCGCTACCAGTGTGCCCTTTTCATATTTCTAAGCCATAGGGCCCAATTGTGCCCTCCCGGCACCAATTACGCTTGATATTCGCCGCGCGCTTTGCTGTTGTTGTCTGCAAGCAGGCACTAAAACGACCCTGCCCTACTGGAGAGGAATGCCCTGTGCGGATTTTTTTGGCAATATTGGTGCTCGGCTTGGCAGCCTGTGGCGTGCGGGAAGAATATCCCAAGGTCTCAGCCAGTGGTGTTGACACACTTGGGTCAATAAATCTGCAACCCGAGGATGGCAGCTGTATCTGGATATTTTCTCTGCGCACCGAAAGTGCCGACCAAACCCCCGTATTTGGCTTTTCAGGCCGCACCGGATACCTTGCCATCAATGGTGAACGCCAACATCTTGCACTGGAAAAAGCTAGCGACAACATGGTCATGGGCGTTTCACACCAGCAGTCCTTCCGTTCAGATGAACTGGTTGCAACCCTGGTGTTGCGCGAGGCCACAGACGCCCCTGCGCGCACCCTTGATGGTGTGCTGTCACTAACCAAACCATCTGGCTGGTCCACTGTTCTGCCGCTCAGGGGAACAGAAATATGCCGGTAAAAAATACGTCTCCTGAGTCCGATGTAAAAGATAACCCGCGCTATGATCTGTTTATCATTGGTGGCGGCATCAACGGCACAGGCATCGCGCGGGACGCCGCTGGTCGTGGGCTTCGCACACTCCTGGTCGAGCAAACTGATCTGGCTGCGGGTACGTCGTCTGCCAGCTCAAAACTGATCCATGGCGGGCTCAGGTATCTTGAACATTATGAGTTCCGCCTGGTGCGCGAAAGCTTGCATGAGCGCGAACTCCTGTGGCGTATGGCACCGCACCTGGTGCGGCCGCTCAGATTCATCCTGCCACACCACAAAAACCTGCGCCCCGCCTTTATCCTGAGGCTGGGCCTGTTCCTGTATGACCATATGGGCGGCAGAAAATTACTGAGGAAAACCAAAAGTTTAAACCTGCGAAAGGACCCAAAAGGTGCCGCTCTCAACCCTATATTTCGCAAGGGATTTGAATATTCGGATTGCTGGGTAGACGATGCGCGCCTCGTCGTTACCAACGCGCTTGCAGCAAAAAAACGCGGCGCCCACATACTGAACGGCTACCGGTTTCTTTCTGCCGTGCGCGAAGACGGGGACTGGCGAATTTCTATTGAAAGCCCGTCGGGCGAAACCGTTGAAGTGTTTGCGGACGCAGTGGTGAATGCAGCTGGCCCCTGGGTGGAAACGGCTCTTCGCAACTGCATCACTACAGAGGCCGCCATGAGCCACGCCCGGCTGGTGAAGGGCAGTCATATCGTTGTGCCTAAACTCTATGAAGGCCCGCAATGCTATACTTTCCAGAATGCTGACAAGCGGGTGATTTTCGCCATTCCCTATGAGCAGGACTTCACCCTCATTGGCACAACGGACGTTCCCTTTTCAGGCGATCCGGCCAAGGTTTCCGCCAGCGACGAGGAAATCAACTACCTGTGTGACGTGGTATCCGGATATTTCGACAAGGCCGTCAAGCCGGAAGATGTAGTCTGGTCATACGCTGGTATTCGTCCGCTGTATGATGATGGGGCAGATAGCCCTTCTGCCACCACGCGGGATTATCACCTGGACCTGGATACACGTGAAGATACGTTGCCGCTAATGTCCGTGTTTGGTGGCAAGATCACCACCTATCGCCGGCTCGCAGAAGAAGCGATGGAGAAACTTAGCCCCTTCCTGACCATGGACCGCGATGACTGGACAGATTATACTCCTCTCCCCGGCGGCAACTTACCTCCAGATATCACACCTGCGAAATCTCTGAAGCATTTTAAGGCGGAAATGCGCACACGATACAGCTGGCTGGAGGGCGCAACCGTGGACCGCCTTTGCAACGCCTACGGAAATCGTGTCGAACGCCTGATTGGCGACGCATCTTCCCTTGCCGAAATAGGCACACATTTTGGTGCCGGGCTTTATGAAAAAGAAGTGCGATATTTGGTCGAAGAAGAATGGGCCCGCACGGCCGAGGATATCCTCTGGCGGCGTTCCAAGCTGGGGCTCAGGCTTTCTGAAAAACAGCAAAACGCCCTGGATCTTTGGATGCAGGCCAACCTGCACGAATAAGCTCTAAAGTCAGGTATCAGACAAAGGCACGTGTCGCAGCCACCGCCTTCTTCCACCGCGTGATCATGGCGTCCCGCCCGGTAAACTCCTGTGCGGGTTCGAAACGCCGCTCACATTGCCACTGGCTCGAAAGGTCATCAAATGAGGCATACAGGCCTGCCTGCAGCCCGGCCAAATAGGCCGCACCCAAAGCTGTGGTTTCCATAACCTGTGGCCGGTCAACGGTGAGGTCCAGCAAGTTTGCGAGGTGGCCAACTAACCAGTCGTTCGCCACCATGCCGCCATCTACCCGCAACACACTGGGCGCAATGCCGTCCTCTGCCATTGCCGCGAAAAGATCATGTGTTTGATAGCAAACGCTTTCTAGGGCCGCCCTTACAATCTCGGCCCGGCCGGTGGCCCGCGTCATACCCAGAAGCGACGCGCGGACCTCCGGGTCCCAATATGGTGCCCCCAAGCCCGTGAACGCGGGAACCATCATCACGCCGCTGTTTTCTGCGGCCTGGAGCGCCAATTGTTGGCTTTCAGGCGCACTTTCAATGATCTTAATGCCGTCCCGCAACCACTGAATCGCCGCCCCGGCAATGAAGATAGACCCTTCAAGGGCATAGGTTGTTTCGCCTCCGATACGATATGCGACAGTTGTAAGAAGCCTGTTTTTTGAGGGTACAAATTTTTGCCCGGTATTCATAAGCACAAAACAACCTGTTCCGTATGTGCTTTTGATGGCACCTTCACTGAAACAACACTGCCCAACGGACGCAGCCTGTTGATCACCCGCAACACCAAGTATCGGCACAGCGCGGCCAAACAGATCGGGATGAGTTTCACCAAAACCGGCGCAGCTATCCAACACGTCGGGTAAAACATTTTCAGGCACACCAAAAAGACCCAACAAATCCGGGTCCCACTCCTGAGTACGAATATTGAACAGGCTGCTGCGGCTGGCGTTAGTGGCATCGGTCACATGGCGCTTTCCGCCAGTCAGCTTTGCCATCAGAAAGCTGTCAATCGTTCCCCATGCAAGTTTACCTTCACGGGCAGCTGCGCGAGCGCCCTCGACATTGTCCAGCAACCAGCCCAGTTTTGTGGCAGAAAAGTAGGGATCAAGCAGAAGGCCAGTGCGGTCCTGCACCATGCCTTCCATGCCATCTTCTTTAAGCGCCCTGCAAACAGGCGCAGTTCTTCGGTCTTGCCACACGATGGCATTATGGATTGGAGCTAATGTATCGCGGTCCCAAAGCAGGGAAGTTTCACGCTGGTTGGTAATACCAATGGCCGCCACTCGAAAACCTTTTGCTTCAGCTTCCGAATAGGCGATCTGCGCGGTTTTCAGGCTGGTTTCCCATATTTCATTGCCGTCATGTTCAACCCAGCCATCTGCTGGGTAAATCTGGCGAAATTCCTGCTGAGAAACCGCGACGATTGCGCCCTTCAGGTCAAACACTATGGCACGACTGCTGGTCGTACCCTGATCCATGGCCAAAATACAGTCCGGCATAATTCCCCCCGGTAACCTTCCTTAGGCATCTCTCCGGCAAAAGAAAACCGGCCCCTGCCTTCCACTGGCAACCAGTGTGGCAGAAGCCGGCTATTGCTTCAACATAGAGCTGTTAGTTATTCAGCGCCTTGAACCGAATGGCCACACCACCACCTGCGGCCAACTTCAGCAAAAGACTGTCTGCAGCAGACACTTGGCGCGTTTCAATCACCATGGCATAGGGATTGGTGTCCCAGTCAGCGTCATCTCCGTCCCGGTATATTTGGGCTTCATAAACTCGGCCTTCATCAAGAAAATCCAGCTTCACTGTATGCGTGCGAGCCTCTTCATTGGTTACAGCCCCCAGGAACCAATCCTCACCTCCGCGTTCCTTGCGCGCGAAAGTGGCATGTTCACCAATCTCACCAGTGAGCGCTTTGCTTTCTGCCCAATCTGTCGGCACGTCGCGAATAAACTGGAAGGGCGCGATGCGGGCTTCATAATTTTCCGGCAGGTCTGCCGCCATTTGTATCGGGCTATATAGCACCACATACAGCGCCAGCTGCTTGGCAAGCGTTGTTTGTACACGGTTGTCTGGCTGCTCCTTCTCATAGAGAAGGTCAAATATGCCTGGTGTGAAATCCATCGGGCCCGACAGCATGCGAGTGAAGGGGATAGTCGCGGTATGTGATGGCGGGTTTGGCGGGCTTCCCCATGCGTTATACTCCATTCCCCTCGCCCCTTCGCGGGAAATCCAGTTTGGATATGTACGGCGCAGGCCGGTATCCTTGATTGGTTCATGGGCATTGATGGAGATCTTGCGTTTGGCCGCCTCAATCAACACTTTTTCGTGGTGCCGTGCCATATACTGGCCGTCGTGCCATTCAAAAAATGTCTTGTCACCTTCTTCCCGGGCAATCTCGCCCGCATCCGCCACATAGCCGGTTTTCACCTGCCGCACGCCCATCTTCTCATAAAGGTCAAATGCTGCCTCCATCTGGCTTTCATAGTTTGTAACGCCGCCAGAGGTTTCGTGATGGCCTATAATGCGCACACCTTTTTCCTTGGCGTATTCTGCCAATTTTTCGAAATCAAAATCGGGGTAGGCCTTCGTGAAATTCATAAGATTCCAGTTGTTGAACCAATCGCCATCCCAGCCTTCATTCCAGCCTTCAACCAGCACCCCCTTGAATCCGTACTTGGACGCGAAATCGATATATTTCATGGTCTCGGCCGTTGTGGCACCGTGTTTAGGACCAGATCCCCACGTGTTGAGAGCCAGATGCATGCCCCACCAGATACCCACATATTTGCCTGGTTCAACCCATGAAACATCACCCAGTTTGTTTGGATCGTTGAGGTTGAGAATAAGGTTGGAATCCAAAAGTCCAGTCGCCTTTTCAGATACCTGCAAGGTCCGCCAAGGCGTTTTGAACGTACCTGAAAATTTCACCTTTACCCCATCTGACCACGGCACGAGATCGGCCTCAAAACGCTGACCTTTTTTGTGTAAAAGTGACATCCCGGCATAATCCAGCAACGCCGCTTCATGCAGGCTGATATGAAGCCCTGATCGCGTTCGCATGGTAATTGGCGTGTGAGCGATCGAAACTTCCTGCAGCGGTGTTTCCTGATAGATATATTCATACCGGTTAAATTCGCGGGACTTGATCCACCAGGCTGTCGCGGGTTCAGCAAAAGCGAATTCGGTCAGCTCGTCCATGAGTTCGACTTCACCAAACACGCCACTTTCTGCCTCATAACGAAAGCCGAGGCCGTCATCATACACCCGAAAGGTGACCATGAGGCTCCTTGCCGCCGTGCCAGTTTCACGCACCTCTGCCTTCAGTTCATTATAGTGGTTGCGAACAAACTGGCGCTCACCCCAAGGTTGCTCCCACGTTTCGTCATAGGCCAGCGTGGCAACATCGCTGATTTTGAGCCCTTTTTCGAAGGCTGGCGCCTTGCGGAATCGGAAGCCCATTTTTGACGCCTCAATCACTGGCGCACCGTTACGGTTCACACTGTATGTCAGCATTCCAGATGAATCGTCCAAGGTGACCACAAGTGCACCATCTGGCGAAGAAATAGATACCGGGCCAGCAAATGCTTGCGCGGAAGCCGAACCCAACAGCAAAAGAGATATGAATAGAAAACGCAACATAAACGCCCCTCATTCAGCACCGACCGGCAGAAAGCCGGTTTGCGCATCAAACAAAACAGGTGTGCTTGCCCAGGGGCGTGGGTCATTTATTTTATGAAGCACGATGATCGCGCCATCTTCCCAAATGGCGTCATATATCAGTAGCTTTGCAGAAATAGACAGCGCTGTCAAATCGCTAATATTTTTTGTGGGTTGTTGCAGGCTTTCACCAGCTAACGCATAGTGACTGAAGAGAAAGGGGTGCCAATGGCAAAGAAACTTCCGGAAATTTTTGAGGACATGCGGCAAGCTCTTTTAGGCAAGAAGCCGGGACACAGCTGGACGGAAAGCGCGAGTGACGTCTACGGAGCCACCTTGGGAGGGCTCAAAAGCCTCAGCGGCGACGCACTCACAAAAACCGCGCAAAACTTCAATGAAGCCCTGCCTTATATTGAGCGGGCCGGATATGAAGTTACCGAAATTGAAGTGGGCATGGGGCTGGATCCAAAGATCGTCCCACACCTGCGCATGCGCGATATGATAGACGAAAGTGAGCAAGCCGCACTTCTGGAGGAAACAAAAAACAAAACGTTGGTAAATACAATTCTGTCATCCCTCTTTAGGGCAAGTGCCGCAAGACGAAAACTGAATTTCAGACGCTTCCATTTTACAGATATCGAGCTGGAACTCAGCATCTTGCCAACCGTTGTTTTGAAGTTCAAACCCAACGAGTTGAGCGAAGAGATAGATCCCACAAGCCTTCCAGCTTCACCGAATGCTGGTGAACAGAATCAATAAAACAGTCAAAGTGTCACATTGAATTTGACAGGCGCGGTATTAATATGGCTTCCATCGCGCGCCGGAACACGCGCAACTGTATGAGGATATTATGCATCAGACTGCTGCAAAAACTGCTGCTGCACTTTCACCCTTGTCTATCATTCAGGGCCAATCCCTGTTTGCAGCCATGGACGACAGACTGCAGGAAGCCTTCGCACAGGCTAGCCAAATACAGCAATTGCAAAAGGGCGCGGTGCTTTTTCTCCAGGATGATCCGGCAGAATGGTTTTACGTTATCATTAGCGGCTGGGTGAAGCTGTTTACTGAAACGCTCGATGGCAACGAAGCCGTCATCGACATGCTTTCTGCCGGACATATGCTGGGCGATTCTGCTATTTTGGAAGATGGCATACACACGTTTGGTGCCGCAACAGTCGAGCCGGTCACTCTACTTAGGGTGCCGTGCAACCTTCTAAAATCAGCGATCGACCGCGACCATACCGTAGCGCTGGCTATGCTGCGCTCTCTGTCTCGCCACCGCAAACGCCAGACGCGGGAAATAGAAAGCCTGACACTTCAAAACGCTTCCCAGCGTATTGGATGTTTCATGCTGCGACTTTGTCATCCCGGCCAAGCCGAGCCTATTGTGCTGACGCTTCCTTATGACAAATCGCTGATTGCTGCCAGACTCGGCATGAAATCAGAAACCTTCTCCCGCGCGTTGAACAAACTGCGCAGTGAAACCAGCATCGTTATCAAGGGAACTGTTGTTACTATCCCGAACCTTGAAGACCTTTCGGGATATGTCTGTAGTGCATGTTCCAGCGAATTTCCGTGTGCCGACTTGGGCTAGTCGCTAGCTATTTCATTAACTGCAGCCAGTCCCAATCGATAAGCGACGGATTTTCGATGTATTTTTCGGGGTGTGAAACGACATCCTGCACATATTGAGCGCTTAGGCGCTTCATAGGCGCAGGCTCATCTTCGGGCATCCTTTTGCTGCTGATCCGATTGGCATGCAATGTAACGCGGCAATGGGCTATCGGATTTTCATCAAACACCGCCAATTCAACAACCCTGCCTGAGAGTGCCTGCTCTCCGGCTTGCCAAATCTGGCTATAGGGAAAACGCCCCCTGTTTTTTTCAAGAACCTTGTTGCAAACTCGAAGATACTGATCGAGCAATGCGTCATCGTTTTTATTGTCTTCCGCCATTTGACCTGTTGTTTCCGGCACGGCCTCTCACCTGCTCCACTTCTCTTCCCGCCTACAGAAAACCATACGAAAATTGCCGTGTAGTTGATTTTCGTCAAATCGCTGTCCTTTCTGCTGCCGTATAGCCTGTCTTGGAACAAAAGCCGGAGTGACCGATGACAGATAAAAAGCAGCTACAGGACGCCCTGCTCAAACGCAATGAACAGGTACCGCGCTACACAAGCTACCCGACAGCACCGCATTTCTCTGCTGATGTTGGGCCCAAAGAAGTGAAGCACTGGCTCGAAGACATCGCCGACGAGGCAAATTTGTCATTGTATTTTCATATCCCTTTCTGCCGAAAGATGTGCTGGTACTGCGGCTGCAACACCAAGGCGACGCGGCGCTATGATCCGGTGAATGAATATATGGACTACCTCTGGCGTGAGATCGACATGGTCGCCAGTTCCCTTTCCGGCGGGCAGCTGGTAACCCACATACACTTTGGTGGCGGATCTCCCTCAATGCTGAAGCCAGAGGATTTCACCCGCCTGATGGCAACCATCAGGAAACGTTTCCACCTTTCTGAAGGTGTCGAGATCGCTATAGAGCTTGACCCTCGCGAAATCACAGAAGCCAAGGTTGCAGCTTATGCGCTGGCGGGCGTGAACCGTGCCAGCCTCGGCGTTCAAGATTTCCATGATCATGTGCAGAAGGCAATCAACAGGAGGCAACCGTTCCACACGATCTATGACGCTGTTAACCTCCTGAAAGCTTATGGAATTTCTGATATCAACATGGACCTGCTTTACGGGCTACCGCATCAGACTGAGAAAGACCTTCAGGAAAATGCCGATTATGCCGCCGCACTTGGTGCCCAACGCATTTCGCTTTTTGGCTACGCCCATGTGCCCTGGATGAAAAAGCACATGCGATTGATCGATGAAAATGCCCTGGCTGACGGTGCCGGACGACTGGCGCAATTTGATATAGCGGCAAAACAGCTTGAAAAACGCGGGTATGTTCCCATCGGACTTGACCATTTCGTTCTGCCGCGCGATCCAATGGCAAAAGCCTTGAATGAGGGAAACCTGCACCGCAACTTCCAGGGATATACCACTGATAGCGCAGACACGCTTATTGGGTTTGGTGCTTCTGCAATCAGTGCACTGCCTCAGGGCTATACACAAAATACACCAGCCACGAGACAGTATTTCGATGCGCTGGAACGCGGAGAAATGGCCACTGTTCGAGGAAAAGCTTTAAGCAACGACGACCGGATCAGACGCGCAGCGATCGAAAAGCTGATGTGTTACTTCGAGTTGGACCTGGCTCACCTCGCAGCAGAGAATCAAATAGCTTTCTCGCACTTTGACGATGCGCTTGAAACATTGGCTGAACTGGCCACAAGTGGGCTTGTTGAAATCAATGGTACGAAAGTGCGGGTTCCAGGAAAAGCCCGTCAGGCGGTAAGATTAGCCTGCGCTGCATTCGACACATATTTTTCTGCAAGCAAACAAAGACATGCCCAAGTGGCATAATTGCCATTTCTGGACCTGATCCTGACTCCTTGCACTACATGCAAACCCTTACAAACAAAAAGGAAAGCCGCCCAACACTTGGGCGGCTTGAACTCATTTCATATGTATTTAGTATTTAGAAGCGATATCCAAACCCGACACCAAACACCCATGGGTTAAGGTCTACATCCGCTGTTACCCCACCATCGTTGATGCTGACATCAGTATTAAGCCAGAGCTTCTTCACATCCAGGTTGAACATCCAGTTATCGTCCAACATGAAGTCAGTCCCGGCCTGAAGTGCAAAACCGAATCCATTGTCATAGTCAATGTTGGCAACATCACCAGATTCTGCATTGTAGAAGAATGTATAGTTGATGCCTGCGCCCAGATATGGCTGCACCTTACCTTCTGTATTGAAATGATACTGCATCAGAAGGGTTGGTGGCAGGACCCATGTGTCCCCCAGACTTAAATCGCCTAGCGCCGTCCCCACCGCGGATACATCATGCTTGGAGGTCGCCAGAATCAGTTCAGTTGACCAATTGTCTGTCCAGAAGTAGGTGATATCCAACTCAGGCACGATGGTGGAATCCACCTCGGCTTCGCCACCAATAGAAACTGTACTGCTCTCATCCGGTGCTACATCGATCAGCCGGAAGCGGACTTGCCAAGGGCTTTTGTCACCATCAGCGAGAGCAACACCTGCGCCCATTTGCAAGGCAGCTGCACAAGTCAGAACTTTCACGAAATTAGAGATACGCATTTCAAATGTCCTCGTATGTTTTCCTCGAGAACATTGATAGGATTCTGAGGCCCGAAAAGCCTTGATGAAAGTCAAATTTATTCTTTTATATCAATAAGATGGTGCGACATTGCGCCGCAGGAAATCAATCTTCGTCATCATCCAGCAAGATGCGGTGTGCGGCCCCTTCCAGATCCTCATATTGATTGCTTTTCAGTGTCCACAAAAACCCCACCAACCCGGCAAGGCCAAGCGTGAGAGCTATCGGAATCAGGTAAAGCAATATATCCATGATCAGACCTTGCGCAGATTGAGACGAAACGCATTCAAGATAACAATCAATGATGAGCCTGACATTGCCACCGCTGCAACAAGTGGCGTCACAAACCCAAGCACCGCAGCCGGGATCGCCACAATATTATATATAGCCGCTAAAGCAAAATTCTGTTTCACCAAAACTGTCGACAAACGCGCTATCTGAAGCGCCTGCCAAACCGGCACAAGCGCTTCCGCCTGAAACACAATATCGGCTGTATTTTGGGTGATATCCATGGCACTTGACGGTGACATCGACACATGAGCTGCTGCCAAAGCTGGCGCGTCATTAAGGCCATCGCCCACCATCATCACGGTATTTCCTTTGGCCTTCAATTCAGCCAAATACTGGCTCTTCTCGGCGGGCGTCACCTCCGCTTTCACGATATCTATGCCTGCTTCGGCAGCGACGTCCTTCGCCACCGCCTCGCGGTCACCCGACAGAAGATGCAATTCAATATCTGCGCTTCTCAGTTTGGCTAGCACCTCACGGGCATCGGTGCGCAATCTATCAGAAAAAGAGAGACGCCCGGCAGGCTTGCCGTTGACTGAAAACCAAAGTTCAAGGAAATTGTCATCCGGCTCATCGGCCTCTCCACACCAACGCCGACTACCAAGCTGATAGACAGCCCCCTCGTGTTCAGCCCGAAGTCCCTTGCCCGGCACTTCCTCTACATCGATTGTCAGAAGCGCGCCGTCGTAGGCGTCCTTAAGCGCACGCGCAAGCGGATGCCGACTTTGCGTCGCCATCGACGCTGCAATCTGCAGATCGTCTGTACCAAGTGCGTGGGATCGCAGCGATGGCTTTCCCTGCGTCAATGTGCCTGTTTTATCAAAAACGATGGTGTCTATCTTGCTGAGCTTCTCAAGCGCATCCCCTGATTTCAGGAGAATGCCGGCACGCATCAACCGGCCGCTTGCAAGCACTTGCACAACAGGCACTGCAAGCCCAAGTGCGCAGGGGCAGGTAATGATCAGAACCGTAACAGCGTGCAGCAGCGAAACTTGCCACGGTGCTGACATCAACAACCACCAGCCAATGAACGTAAGCGCACCCATAGCATGCACAACCGGCGTATAAAGTTGGGCGGCCCTGTCGGCCAGGCGCACATAGGTTGCCCGCCCCTGTTCTGACGTCTCCAACAGGCGCACGATCTCGCTTAGCAGGCTTTTGTCACTGGCCTTTGAGACACGCACTTGTATCGGGGCCGACAGATTAACGGTTCCTGCGAAAACTTCCGCTCCTGCAACTACTGCTTCTGGCATTGTTTCACCAGTTATCAAGGACATATCGATTGCAGAACCACCCTTCTCGACAATACCATCAGCAGGTACGGCCTCTCCCGTGGCTACCATCACAAGCGCACCAGGCCGTAATTCCTTGATCGGAACCTGGGTAATTTTCCCATCTTCAAGGACGGTGGCTATCCCCACCAAACGCGATAGCAACTTGGATGCAGATTCCCGCGCCTTGCCTTTTGCCCGTGCGTCCAGATAGCGGCCGATAAGCAAGAAAAACAATAACATCACAGCGCTATCGAAATAGACATGCTCCCCATGTCGGAGGGTTTCAGACACGCTCATGACACAGGCCAGCAGAACCGCGAGGGAAATTGGCACATCCATATTGGTATGCCGCTCCTTTAGTACAGAATAGGCAGAGCGGAAAAACGGCTGGCCTGCATAAAGAACAGTTGGCAGAGCAATCAATGCCGAGATCCAGTGAAACAAGTCACGTGTGGCCATGCCCATGGTTTCGCCGCCTGTCGACCAGAGGCCAACCGACAAGAGCATCATATTGCCAGCCGCAAACCCGGAAACAGCGATAGCACGCAAGAGGGACTTCTCAGCCGTTGCGGCCGCTTCCTCGGTGTCATTAAGCGGATGAAGCTTGTAGCCGAGTTTGTTAACAACCGCCGCAAGGGCGTCCCCCCGCTCGCGACAATTGGTCCAGGAAAAGGTCAACCGCTCAGTGGACATATTGACCCGCGCGCCAACCACGCCATCTTCCGCAAGAAGGGCATTTTCAATCAATCGAATACACGAGGCACAGTGAATGCCTTCAACACCCAAAGATAGCGTGTAGCTGCCGTCATCGTTGTCGTGAGCCAAAAGGGAAAAAGCCGCCGCCTCATCAAGCCGATGTATTGCCTCGTGAGCGGCTTCGCACCCTGTGCAACAAAAAGTGGCGCCACCCTCGGTGGGTACACCGCAGTGTTTGCATGTAGCTACTTCGCAACAACTAGCCGCTTGCTCTGTTGAAACTGTTCCTGTTTCCATTGGACAAAAACCCGTACATCCCACTGCCCTGAAAGCGGAAACGAAACCGGTGTCTCGAATGTACCAGCCACCGTCTCCGTCATCGCGACGTCAAAATCATATCCATCTTGCGTCGGGCGTTTAAATTCAGCCCGAACAACAGCCCCCTGAAGGGGACGTTGTTCGCTGTCGATCGCCTTCAGGATAAGGTTGGACCCGTCTTTAAGGTCAAGGTCTATTTTCCAGCCCAAGCCTGCCTGTTTTTCTGCAGCAGCAACAGTCGCATTATAGTCCAGCCCGCGATTATAGGCATTATCCGTGACCACCCCGGTATGGGTGCTACCAGCCAAATAGACAAAGATGCCGTCAAAAATAGCGACCACAACAAAGAAACCCACAATCATCCATGGAATCCAGCGATCGCTTTTCCGGGCAGTTTCTTCAGTCATCATCGTCTCCTAACGCCGCTTGCTGGCGAATATGCTTTCATATGTAGTCGCATTGGCAACAAGGCTTGCGTCTGAATTCACTTCAATCAATTCGAACGTGATAGCGGTGCGAGCATCAGCCTGTTTGGGGGCAGAGACAAACACCCTAAAGTGCCCAACACTGTCAGCAAATACCGGCAAAGCTGACGCGTCAACAGCCCCGGCACCCTGGACACGGATTTCAGCACCGTCGATTCCGTGAACTGTCAAAGAGTAGTGCTTATCTTCATACGCCTTGTTCAGAACCTTGATATTATAGCCATTCCGCACAGACCCATCGGACAGTGTAACGAACAGCGGGTTCCGATCATGCAAAACATGCAGTTCCAGCGTCGCCCTGTTGGTCAGGCTATAGAGCATCAGCCCGCCCACGACACAGAGTACCAATGTGTACCAGACCGTTCTGGCGCGCAGGAAATGGGCGCTGGCTGTTACCTCTTCAGCGCCTTGCCGCCGCTGTTCCTGATTGTGGGTGGTGTCATACCGGATCAACCCACGCGGCAGTTCAACCTTGTCCATAATATTGTTACAGGCGTCAACACACAGGCCGCAGGCAATGCACTCCATTTGAAGACCATCACGGATATCGATCCCCATCGGACACACCTGCACGCAGGCCGTACAGTCTACACAATGGCCCCGACCTTCCCAGCTTTCACCCTTCTTGTGTTTGCCCCGTTTTTCACCCCGGTCTTCATCGTAAGTGATGATCAAGGTATCCTTGTCAAACATGGCTGACTGGAAACGCGAATAGGGGCACATATACATGCACACCTGTTCGCGAGCGAACCCGGCCATCAGATATGTGGAAAAGGTAAGAGCCAGTATCCAACCGCCTATGCTCCAGGGAATATCAAAATGGACGATATGCTCAAGAAGCGTTGGTGCATCATTAAAATAAAAGACCCAGGCACCACCGGTGAACAAGCCAATCAGCAACCACAACGCGTGAGTCGTGGCCATCTTCCAAAGTTTATCGAATGTCCAAGGAGCTTTTTTAAGACGCATACGAGCGGCACGATCGCCTTGGACAATCCGCTCCACCCATACAAACAGATCGGTCCATACGGTTTGCGGACAGGCATACCCACACCACACTCGACCGAACAGGCTGGTCGCGAAAAATAATGCAACCGCTGCCAGGATCAGAATGCCGGTCAGATAATATACTTCCTGTGGCCAAATCTCGATAAAGAAGAAATAGCCACGCCGGGCAGGCATATCGATAAGTATTGCCTGGTCCGGTGCATGCGGCCCCCTGTCCCACCTGAGAAAGGGCGCAAGATAATAGATAGCGAGGGTGGTGATCATCACCACCCATTTCACCTTCCTATATTTGCCCCAAACGCGTTTCGGAAAGATGCGTTCTTTTTTCTCAAACAGTTTAATAGGGGCCGCATTGTCACTCATTGGAGGATACTCCTGCCTCAGTTTTCACCGCCGCCAAGTGAATGCACATAGATGGCAAGCTGCCGGATTGTGCTTTCATCCAGACGATGTTCCCAGGCAGGCATTACACCATGCTTTGGACGACGTATCTGTGACATGATGTCTCCCTTGGAGTTACCATAGAACCAGATAGCATCAGCAAGGTTCGGGGCACCAAAGTCCCGACCGCCGGTCCCGTTATCTGCATGGCAAGCTGCACACTGATCTTCGTACAAAGCTTTGCCCGGGCCATCATAGGCTTCGCCTGTGAAGCTAAGAACATAGTCAGCGATATGGCCGATTTCATCTTCGCTCAACATTCCGCCAAAGGCCGGCATTTCAGATATACGGCTCTCATCATGAGTGAAACGTACGCCAACCCGAATGGTCTCATGAATGGTGTCCACATCGCCGCCCCAAAGCCAATCGTCATCCAGAAGGTTTGGATAACCGGCAGAGCCGGAACCACCAGTGCCATGGCAGGTTGCACAGTTGTCCTTGAAAGCTGAAGTTCCGCCTGCGACTGCGAAGGCATAAAGCTCGGGGTCAGCCTTGATCTGATCAAAGTCGGCATTGTTGAAGCGGTCGAGATAAGCTGCCTTCCGGGCAACAATCTCGGCCTGGCTTTCCTTTAGCTGCTGATACTGTGTCCAGCCGTAGGAGCCCTTGGTACCGCCCCGTTCGCCGTCACCCGACAGAGTTGGCCATGCCGGATATACCACCCAATAGCCAACTGCCCAGATGATGCTGATTAACAGAACAATCAGCCACCAGCGCGGCGCTGGATTGTTCAACTCCTTGATGCCATCCCATTCGTGACCGGTGGTTTCCACACCGGTGATGGCGTCTTTTTCCATGTTCTTGTCGCTCATGCGTCGTCCCCTTCAAGAGGAATGAACTTGTGGTTTTCGATGACTGTTTTCTGGCTTGGCCGAAACGCCCAATAGACGATCCCGCAGAATGTGCCAAAGAAGAACAGAAGCCCGGTCATACCGGCGTTATTAGAGATCCAGTCAATCATTGGCCGCTCCTCTTTTCACCGTCATGCTGATAGTCCTTCAGTTCCGCCATTGTGCCCAGCACCTGCAGATAGGCAATCAACGCATCCAGTTCAGTTGTATTGGAATTGCCGTCAAAATCGCGAGCATTGACCTTGTCACCATACCGCTCGATCAATCCATCCAGCCCTTCACCATCATTGGTGGCCTGGGTGATAGCGTCCCTATAGGCATTGGCTATCTGCTCGTCGGTGTAGGGCACGCCCACCATGCGCAGGGCTTCCATGTCCTTGCCAATATTCTGGATATCGGCGCCCCTGTTCGCCATATGGGCATAACCCGGCATAATCGATTCAGGCACCACGTCTTGCGGGCGAACCATATGCTGCACGTGCCACAGGTCTGAATATTTGCCGCCTACACGAGCAAGGTCAGGCCCTGTCCGCTTGGAGCCCCACTGAAACGGATGGTCGTACATGCTTTCCGCTGCCAGGGAATAATGGCCATAACGCTCAACCTCATCCCGAAGAGGGCGAATCTGCTGGCTATGACAGTTGTAACACCCTTCGCGCAAATAGATATTGTAACCGGCCAGTTCGAGCGGCGTGTAGGGACGCACGCCTTTCACTGGCTCGATAGTTGTTTCCATGCGGAACAAAGGCACAATCTCGATAATGCCACCGATCGAGATGGTGATCACAGTGAAGATCAACATCAGGATTGAGTTCTTTTCCAAAACAGAGTGTTTGTTAAGCATGAGCGGCCTCCTCGGATTTCAGGCTGCTGGCAGGAACTGCGTCGCCGCGGATTGTCTTAATAACGTTGTAGACCATGATGAAGGCACCTGCGAGGAACAGTACACCACCAAGTGCCCGGATCAGATAGAGCGGGTGTTTGGCCATGACAGTTTCCACGAAGCTATATTCCAGGAAGCCCATGCTGTCGTAAGACCGCCACATCAGGCCCTCCATAATGCCGGAAACCCACATGGACGCGATATAGAGCACAATACCGATTGTAGAGATCCACAGGTGGGTATTCACCAGCTTGAGGGAATAGAGCTCTTTCCTGCCCCACAGTTTTGGCACGAGGAAGTAGATCGCGCCGAAGCTTATGAAGGCTACCCAACCGAGCGCACCGGAATGCACGTGACCGATGGTCCAGTCGGTATAGTGGCTAAGCGCATTCACTTCCTTGATGGACATAAGCGGCCCTTCGAAGGTGCTCATGCCGTAGAAAGCCAGTGAGATGATCATGAATTTCAGAACCGGATCTTCGCGCAGTTTGTGCCATGCGCCAGACAGCGTCATCATCCCGTTGATCATGCCACCCCAAGACGGCATCCACAGCATGATCGAGAAGGTCATGCCAAGGGTCTGCGCCCAATCAGGCAGCGCTGTATAATGGAGGTGGTGCGGCCCGGCCCAGATATACATGAAGATCAGGGACCAGAAGTGCAGGATCGACAGGCGGTAGCTGTAAACCGGACGGCCGGCACGTTTTGGCACAAAATAATACATGATGCCCAGAAAGCCCGCTGTCAGGAAGAAACCAACCGCGTTATGGCCATACCACCATTGGATCATCGCGGCCTGAACACCACCCCACATGGGATAGCTTTTCGCCCCCAGTAGAGAAGTCGGGATGGAAATGTTGTTCACCAGGTGCAGCACTGCGACGGTCACAATAAAACCAAGAAAGAACCAGTTTGCCACATAGATATGGGGTTCTTTCCGGTTCTTCAGTGTCATCAGGAACACGATCAGATAGGCCACCCACACCAGTGTCAGCCACAAATCGGCATACCACTCAGGTTCAGCATATTCCTTGCCCTGCGTTACACCGGTGACATAGCCAAGAGCTGCGATCACAATGAAAAGCTGATAGCCCCAGAAGGTGAATTTCGACCAGCCGTCACCCCACAACCGGGTCCGACAGGTGCGCTGTACGGAATAGTAGCTGGTGGCAAACAACACGTTACCGCCAAAGGCGAAAATAACGGCTGATGTATGAAGCGGGCGCAAGCGACCGAAGGTGAGATATTCCCCGAAATTGAGCGCCGGATAAGCCATCTGAAGTGCGATGAACACTCCAACGGCAAAACCGACAACGCCCCAGAAAACAGACGCGATCGTGAACAATTTCACGATGTCGTCGTTATAGTTCGGTTTTTCTGCAAGCATATTCATGTTTCCATCCTTAAAAAACCATGCTGCTGGCTATGACAAACAAACTGATACTGTTGAAAACCATCACGCCCTTGAGGGCGATGGTTGTTTGGCTTGGCCAGCGCGCAACAGCGAACCGGCCTCCTGATCCCACGAGAACCAGCGCTGGCACGGTCCCCGCACCAAACGCAGCCATACCCATCGCCGCAGCAACAGGATTTGCAGTAGACGCGGCTGCGGTAAGCGCAGCCGCCAATAACCCACATGGCAAAAACCCGAGGATTACCCCCAGGGCATACCTGTGAAAAATATTTGGCGAAGCGAAGAAGGGTTTGGCCAAACCGCCCAAACGCCGTCCGCCCCAGGCTATGGCGCGCCCAAGAGCCGGTGGCCAAATCCTGACCTTCAGGCCTGGCAAAACACTCACAAGAAACAACAGCGCTGCAATACTTAAAAGTACCGCAGCGGCATAGCGCTCCACCGGCGCCTGAAACAGGTAGCCCGACATCATCGCGGCGCCCGCACCCAAAGCCACATATGTGGTGACCCGTCCCAGGTGATAGGGCAAAAGGGCTACCCCTCTCAGGCGCGCCATAACACCTCCTCTTGAAGGACTGCCATGCCCTACCTGAGCCAACACAAACGGGCCGCACATGGCGGCACAATGAGTAAGACTGCCCAGCAATCCACCAAGGAACAAGGTCATCATCAATCCGCCATGAGAAACCATAACCGATTGGCAATATTCAAAAAAAAGTGTCACGCCCTAGCCTTGAGCTGAATCCATTTCACCGGAATACAATACCGATTTCTTCGCTAGGCTTATTGACAAATGTCAATTCAAAGACCAATGCGACAGCTTGTCTCAGTTCAAGTAGTCTTTAAAAATGACCGCCGCACCTTGATCGAAAGAAAAGGCTTTTTTGCGGAGCTGGCGGGGCGTAGCAGATAAAACGAAAGCCCCCGGATTTGGACCCTTTGTTTTATTGGTTTTGTGTGCAGGATTTAGCTTCTCTGACCTTGGCGCTATTTCGGCATGCTATCGTCTGC
>JABXIS010000081.1 GCA_013372975.1 Alphaproteobacteria bacterium | reverse complement strand
GCGCCGAACAGCCCGCAGTGGTTCAACACCGGCCTGCACTGGGCCTACGGCATCGATGGCCCGGCACAGGGCCACCACTATGTGGATTTCGAAACCGGCAAGCTTGTGAAATCAAAAAGTTCCTACGAGCACCCACAACCTCATGCCTGCTTTATCCAAAGCGTGGCTGACGACCTTGTGAACGAAGGCGGCATCATGGATCTTTGGACCCGTGAAGCACGCTTGTTCAAATACGGGTCTGGTACCGGATCAAACTTCTCAAACATTCGTGGAGAGGGCGAAGGCCTCTCCGGTGGCGGAAAGTCCTCCGGCTTGATGAGCTTCCTTAAAATCGGCGATCGCGCCGCTGGGGCAATCAAGTCAGGAGGCACCACCCGCCGCGCAGCCAAGATGGTTGTCGTGGATATCGACCACCCTGATATCGGTGAATTTATTAACTGGAAAGTTCAGGAAGAACAAAAAGTTGCAGCTCTTGTTTCAGGTTCTAAGTTAAATGAAATTCATCTCAATCGGATCATCAAGGCCTGTCACGAAGCCAAGCCTGACATGGGCGACAAAGCCTTTGAACCGAAAGAGAACAAGCTCCTGAAAAAAGAGATTATCGCCGCCCGCAAGGTGATGATCCCCGAAAATTATGTGCAGCGCGTGATCCAGTTTGCCAAACAGGGTTACACCTCGATCGACTTCAAAACCTATAACACGGATTGGGATTCCGATGCCTATCTCACGGTATCGGGCCAGAACTCCAACAACTCTATCCGTGTTACCGACGATTTCATGGCCGCCGTGCGTGACGGCAAGGAATGGAACCTCACCAGCCGTATCGACGGCAGCATCAGCCGCACTGTGTCCGCCAAGGACCTGTGGCGCGATGTGGGCCATGCCGCCTGGGCATGCGCTGACCCTGGCATCCAGTTCCACACGACGATCAATGATTGGCACACCTGCCCGGCCTCCGGTGATATCAGGGCGTCGAACCCCTGCTCCGAATATATGTTCCTGGATGACACTGCCTGCAACCTTGCATCCATGAACCTGATGACCTTCCGCGGCGAAGACGGTGCCTTCAAGGTTGACGATTTCAAGCATGCATGCCGCCTCTGGACAATGGTTCTGGAAATTTCTGTCCTGATGGCGCAGTTCCCATCAAAGGAAATTGCCAAACTGTCCTACGAATACCGCACGCTGGGCCTTGGCTTTGCCAACATTGGTGGCCTGTTGATGAGCCTTGGCATGTCTTATGACAGTGACGAAGGCCGCGCCCTCTGTGGTGCCATCACCGCCCTGATGACAGGCGAATCCTACGCCACATCTGCAGAGATGGCGGGCGAGTTAGGCGCTTTCCCGGGCTACAAGAAGAACGCGGACCATATGTTGCGGGTGATCCGCAACCATCGTCGCGCGGCTTACGGCCAGGAGGACGGGTATGAAAAATTGCACACCAAGCCAGTGCCTCTTGATATCGAAAACCTGACAGACCCGGCGATCGGCGTTGCTGCAGGAGAAGCATGGGATCGTGCGCTCGAAATTGGCGAGGAGCATGGCTTCCGTAACGCACAAGCTACCGTTATTGCACCCACGGGCACTATCGGCCTTGTGATGGACTGTGACACTACAGGCATCGAGCCCGATTTTGCGCTGGTGAAGTTCAAAAAGCTCGCGGGTGGCGGTTATTTCAAGATTATCAACCGCATTGTGCCACAAGCCCTGTCGGTGCTCGGCTATGAGGCGGATGAAATCGCTGAAATCGAACGCTTTGCGGTTGGCAACAATACGCTCAAGACCGCGCCGGGCGTGAACCATGCTTCACTGAAAGAACGTGGTTTCACCAAACGTGAGATTGAAGCTGTGGAAGATCAGCTCAAGAACGCTTTCGACATCAAGTTTGTGTTCAATCAATGGACGCTGGGCGCTGACTTCTGTAAGGAAACGCTGGGCCTGACCGACGAACAGCTGAACGACTATAATTTCGACCTTCTGGCCGCCATTGGCTTCGACAAGGAAGAAATTGCGGCAGCAAACCTCTACTGCTGCGGCGCCATGACACTTGAAGGCGCCCCGCACCTCAAGGAAGTACACTATAGCGTATTCGATTGCGCCAATCCGTGCGGCAAGATCGGTAAACGGTCGCTAAGTTGGGAAAGCCACATTCATATGATGGCTGCAGCTCAGCCATTTATCTCTGGTGCCATCAGTAAAACCATCAATATGCCGAACCTGGCAGACGTTGACGACTGTATGGCTGCCTATGAGTTGAGCTGGTCTTTGGCGCTCAAAGCCAACGCGCTTTACCGTGACGGCTCCAAACTTAGCCAGCCCCTCAATGCCGCCCTTCTCGACGCTGAAGACATGGAAGACGACTTCGAAGAGAAGACTGTCGCCGAAAAAGCGGAAGTTGTGGCCGAGCGCATCGTCGAGCGCATCGTCGAAGTGGAGCGCGAGTCGGCCAAGCGCAAGCGCCTGCCAGAGCGCCGCAAAGGCTATACCCAGAAAGCGATTGTGGGCGGTCACAAGGTTTATTTGCGTACCGGCGAATATGACGATGGCAGCGTGGGCGAGATTTTCATCGATATGCACAAGGAAGGCGCGGCCTTCCGGAGCTTGATGAACAATTTCGCGATCGCCATCTCCATCGGCCTTCAGTATGGCGTTCCTTTGGAAGAGTTTGTTGACGCCTTCACCTTCACACGCTTTGAGCCGTTCGGCCGCGTTGAAGGCAATGATACCATCAAGATGGCAACATCGCTGCTGGACTATATTTTCCGCGAGCTGGCGATCTCCTATCTCGGCCGTGACGACCTCGCACATGCTCAGCCAGCAGACTTCGCGCCTGACACCACAGGCCGTGGCGATAAAGAAGACGGCTTGCCAGCCATGGATCAACAGGTTACAGAAGCCCTTGAACGCGTTCAGAAATTTGCGTCCTCCGGTTATGTTCGTGGCAGCAATCTTGTTGTCCTCAAGAGCAAAGCCCCACAGGAAGACAAAGAACTGGAAACCGTTGCCGCCGCAACCGGTACAACGG
Source organism: Alphaproteobacteria bacterium (assembly GCA_013372975.1). Classification (GTDB taxonomy): domain Bacteria; phylum Pseudomonadota; class Alphaproteobacteria; order Sphingomonadales; family Kordiimonadaceae; genus Kordiimonas. Next base: position 25,890 of record JABXIS010000081.1, on the reverse strand, counting down.
GCACGGCAGCTGTAAGTATGGGGTCCGCCATGACGAACGGCGCAACGGACGCAACTGCGGATGCCCGAGTGGCAGCCCGCATGAAAGGATATGAAGGCGACGCCTGTGGCGAATGCGGCAACTTCACGTTGGTTCGCAACGGCACTTGCCTAAAGTGTGACACCTGCGGCGGCACCAGCGGCTGTAGCTAGGATCAGGAATTTACCCACCCACTAACCCGTCCCAGTGGGTGGTCATCTCGGGGAAGGTTCTGCCTTCCCCAATTTTTTTGCCTTCATGTTGCATGTAAAAAAGAAATTAAGGTGTTGCTTTTTTTGAAGAAAAGGCGACCCTAGTGTTAACTTTTAACCATCAGCCTTTACCAATTCTTTACGGGTGAATGGTCAAGTATCTGGCAGGCATGACTTTGCCTTGCCACAATCGTTCAGTTTCTTTTGGAGCACGGGGTGAGCGACACGCTTGGAAACAAAGTTTCACCAATTGCCACGTCAGGTGGCAATGGAGGCCAGTCAAACCGCATTGTCAATGCGGCGGCTGTTGCTGAGCGTTTGCCCGTTGGGGTGCTGGTGTGCACCGTTTCAACGGGGAATGTGATTGAAGCTGTTTTCATCAATAATTTCGCCCGCGAAGTTTTTGGCCTGACTGCCAATGCCCAAATCCCATGCGCCCTTGATTCGGTATGGAGCGCAAGCGACAACCATGTTCTTGCAGGCCAAATCATGGAAGTGTACCGCTCAGGCCGCGAGGCCAGTTTTGAATGGAGTATCCGCACCGGCGTGATCGAACGGTTCCTCAGCTCACACCTGTTGCCGCTTGAGGATCACGAAGGGCGCGTCTATCAGGTTATCTGTACGATCGAGGACCAGACGGCAGAAAAATTGGCAGAACGCAATCTCTTGCACCATGCCTTCCATGACGCCCTCACCGGACAGCCTAATCGGGTGCTGTTCCGCAACAAACTTGAAGAAGCCGTCACCGAATGCCAGCGCGCTGGCCAAGGCGCTGGTGTTGCAGTCCTGATCATCAACATCGACCGATTCCAGCAGATAAACGAGAGCTTTGGCCATTCGGCGGGAGACCGTTTCCTTATTTCCATGGCCTCCACACTCAGGCGCTGCATCCGCAGTTCGGATACATTGGCACGTTTATCGGGCGATGAATTTGCGATCCTTGTTTCCCGCTTCAACGACCTGGAAGAAGTGGAAATGATTTCAAGGCGCATCCATGAGGCTATGTCCCTGCCCTATGACCTTGATGGCAACGAGGTTTTTACAAGTGTGTCGGTAGGTGTTGCGACAACTATCTCCAGCTCCACCCACCCAGAAGACCTGATCCGTGATGCCGATTTCGCAATGCACAGGGCCAAAACCGCAGGCAAGGCCCGTACAGAGATTTACCAGAGAGATTCACATCAACGCGCCCGGTCGCAGTTTCACTTGGAAACCGAGCTTCGCCGCGCTGTTGAGCGCAACGAGCTTGACCTTCACTATCAGCCGATCATTGATCTGGGTAGCGGCGAGCTGCACGGCTTCGAGGCCCTCACCCGTTGGATACACAAAGATCGTGGGTTTGTATCGCCGGTAGAATTCATTCCACTTGCTGAAGAAACGGGTGTTATTGTCTCGCTCGGCCGCTGGGCTGTTGATGCTGCCTGCGCGCAGGTCAAGGCATGGCTTGAAGAGGTGGGCCCAGAGAAAACAGTTCCCGTGAACGTCAATGTGTCGGGCATTCAGTTTGCGCGGGATGATATTGCCAGCATGGTCGAAGACGCGCTAAGGAAACATGACCTGCCAGGCCATCTGATCCGGGTCGAGCTTACAGAAAGCGCCATCATGGCAAACCCGACCCGCATTTCCGAAATGCTGTCGCGTATTCGCAAGTTGGGTGTCAAGGTTGCACTGGATGACTTTGGTACCGGCTATAGTTCCCTGAACTATCTGCACCAATTCCCAATTGATATTATCAAGATCGACCGCAGCTTCATCAATCAGCTCGAGGAAGGCAATGCGCCCTTCAAGATCCTTGAGATGATAGGCATGCTGGCGACCAACCTTGGTCACGAAGTGGTGGCTGAAGGCCTTGAAGACATGGCCCACATCAATATGCTGCGCGATCTCAAGTTTCATTTCGGCCAGGGCTACTATTGGTCGAAACCTGTGGCAGGCGGAGAAGCCAGCGACATGGTGCGTGGTAACCTCCCCTGGTCCGAATAAATCCCGTTCACCTTGCTAACAAGGCTTGAACAGCCCGGTTTGTCTCCCACATATTGATGGAATCCTTTTCAATAAACACGTTTCAGCAGGTAGATCATGAGCGAGGAAACAGAAGACAAAAAAACGGCAACCAAACCGGCACCGAGAAAGAAAGCACCTGCAAAAGCCGCGGCGGCGAAACCGGCTGCGCGCAAAACAGCTGCCAAGAAAACAACAACGGCCACAAAAGCCAAAAGCGCGGCAAAACCTAAAGCGGCCCCAAAGAAGAGTACTTCTTCCACCAAAAAAGCTGCCCCGAAACGCGCGCCTGCCAAAGAGGCCACCCCAAAAGCTGCGGCCGCGAAAGCGTCAGATGCGCCATCAAAGGCTGAAGACGTCCTTGAGAACGCTCAGGAAACTGCAAGCACCACAGAGGCTCCATACGCGTCAGAGGATACGCCGTCAGGCAAGGACAGCAGCTCATTCGATGCAGACAAGTTCTCTCGCGAATTGAAAGACAAGGATTGGGCAGCCTACGCCTTACGCGGCGCTTTCATGCTATTGTTTGGTTTTCTTGCATGGATTGCCATCAGCTTCAACTTCGTTCTGGCCGGGCTGCAATTCATCATGCTTGTCCTGACAGGGGAACCCAACGAGTTCCTGCGCAAAACCATAATGGTGCTTGGGCGATATATTGTGGATGTGATGCAATATCTGAGCTTCGAGAGTGACGATCGCCCCTTCCCGCTTGGAAAGGATCTGCCTGATAGCGAATAAAACGATCGGGCACTAGTTATAGGCAAAAGAGTGGCGCCAAAGGGCGCCATTTTCCTATATATTCCATTAATATAGGCCGGCCTGCTCGAAAAGGATCTCGGCACCAATCTTTATGATAGCAACTGCGAGAATTGCAGTTGCGATACCTTTAATCAAATCTATCATCGTCGGCTCCTCGTTACCCTATTTAACTGCAGCCTTGCGGCATTGGCAAGTGGTCACCATGCCTACGGCCGCTTCGCGGATAAAGACCTGACGCCCGTATCGGGAAAATCGGTAAATACACCGTCGATGCCCAAAGCCCAATAAGCGGCCAATTCATCTTCAATGGTGGCAAACCCCTCACCGATCTGGTCGTCACGAAAAGTCCAGAGATGAACCTTGTATCCCAGCCGATGAGCGTTCCTCAAAACGCCTGTCGGTTCTCCATTCCCGCCCAATATCAATTTCTTATAAAGCCCCACACCCGTCAAAATATCCTGATGCAACGCCAAATCCACATCCAGCTTCTGTTCGCCAGTTTCGCTATCTTCCACCCCTTCTATCAACCAGATTAACGGCGCCTCAAATTTACCAGACACCTGTTGCAGGTACTCCCCACTAAAACATTGAAAATATGTTGGAATGTCGTTCTTCTTGGCTTGAGAGAAGAAACGCATCAGTGCCTCGGTTGGGTCTAGACCAAGCGCGATATGTTCAAGAGGGTGTTTCATCTCAACATAGAGCCCAACATTGCGATCACCACGTTTTTCCAACAAAAGCGCAACAATCTCCTCGATGGTAGGCACCTGCTCCTTGCCGTCGAATGCGGTGCTGCGGGTATTTGGCCGTGCTTGACGAGCTCTCAAGGTCTTGATCTCGGCAAGCGTAAAATCAAACACCCACCAGTCGTTCTTGCCCTGCACCACCCGGCGCCGATCAGCGAATTCGGGATGTTCTTCGACATCTGTACTGTCTGATAGATAGGCGTCGTGGCGGGCAACCAAATGGCCGTCACTGGTCATTACAAGGTCCGGCTCGATATAGTCGGCGCCTTGTTCGATTCCCAGTGCATAAGCGGAAAGGCTGTGCTCCGGCCGATAGCCACTAGCCCCCCGGTGTGCAATTACTATAGGTCCGTCATCCTGCATGGCCGATGCTCCTTCGCCTACAATTGCTGCTGCCAGAATAACCGCATAAACCTTTATAATGTATAGCCTTAACACGCCATTCTCCATTTGAATTGTATCAGAATTCGCTGAACTTACAGTTCATTTATGACGGCATTGCTTCATCGCCTGCTACTCCAATAAATTCAAGACTTGACGGTCCATTAATTGCAAGCTCTTTATGGATATGAGGAGTGGGATATGAACATTGAGTTGACCATTGGTTCGCTTCTGGCGATTGCAGCACTTGCGTGGATTGCCGGGCGCTTGTTTCCAGTGACAAAACCGCTGAATGAAGAGCGCGTAATCCGTAACCTGGTTCGGTATGAACCAGACGCAAAGTTCGATGAGATATTACTCTCTGAAGATGGACAGACTGCCTTTGTTCCCCTCTTGGCCCCGGAGAACACGATCGGCCTATTGCACCAACTCGGTGATCGTGTGGTGTGCCGTATTATGGGTGCCTCAGAGATTGCCGCCACGCGGATCGATCACGCTAGCCTGACAATTGTGACCCAGGATTTCACCCAACGGGAAGTCAAATTGTTCCTGTCAGAAAAACCTATGGCAACGGCGCGAAAAGCCTTGAACGCAATTACCGACACACAGGAGACGCGCCATGCTGCTTGACCTTCCCAAGCCAACAGAGCTTGCCGTACCGGCCTTTGTCCTCTTTGTACTTCTTGAAATGGTCTACGGCTGGAAAACCGGCCGTGCCAAATTCGAAGGCAAAGACACTTTCACTTCCCTGTTGATGGGGCTTGGCAGCACCATCTCTGGCGCGCTGACCCTTTCGGTCACCTTCTTTGTGTCCTACTGGGTGTGGGAGAATTTCGCGCTTTTCAACCTTGGAAGCGCGCTCTGGGTCTTTGTGCTCGCCTTTGTGCTCGACGATCTGGCCTATTATTGGATTCATCGCTTTGGGCACCGATCTCGCTGGATGTGGGCGGCGCATGTGATTCATCACTCAAGCCAGCACTACAATCTATCAACAGCCCTCAGGCAAACATGGACAGGTCAGCTAACACCCGGTTTCCTGTTCAAATGGCCTTTGTTCATTCTGGGCATTGAACCTGCCATTGTCTATTTCTGTGCGGGCCTGAATCTCATCTATCAGTTCTGGATTCACACCGAGGCTATCGGTCGTATGCCCCGTTGGTTCGAGGCCGTGATGAATACCCCCAGTCACCACCGGGTACATCATGCCAATAACCCAAAATATCTGGATGCCAACTATGCTGGTGTGTTCATTATCTGGGACAAGATGTTTGGCAGCTTCATCCCGGAAGACCGCGAGGAACCGTGCCGTTACGGGCTGGTGCGAGACCTTGGCACTTTCAATCCACTCCGCGTTGCCTTCCATGAATGGTGGGGCATCGTAACCGATATGTGGCACGCCAAGGGCCTGAGGAACAAACTGATGTTTCTAATCGCACCACCCGGCTGGACACCAGATGGCAGCCGCAAGACAAGCGACATGATCAAGGCGGAATGGCGCGAACGGCTAACGCGGGACGGCAAGAACACATCACACGAGGCTAGTGAAGCCCCACAGGCCGCTGAATAGCCCCAAAATTCTGAAAATCAGGTTTTGCACGCGTCCCAATTGGGGCGCGTGTCATCATATATTCACTTCGAAAATCTTCCATTGGATGTTATTTAGTTATCAAAGGTTGTTATCATTCTCCCTGAAGGAGAATTTTCAATCCATCTGTTCGCTTACACCCTTGTTCAGTGTTTCCTGCAACCGACATCGGCGACGCTTGCTTCGCTGACTATGTGGCAAATACCCAATGTACCAGCTCGAAAGGAATAGACGATGCCTGATAATACCAAACCCGCGTGGCCCCAGAATGCAATGGTTGGCTATATCGATATGCAGGCGGCCGGTTCCATGGCAGCAATCACTGCCGGGCAGATCCAGGCCTATAATGTAATCGTGCTGTCCTTTGCTAACGCCGACGGCACGGTCGATCCCGGCCTGATGTCGGCGGTGGCTCCCCTCCTTCAAGAGCAAGCGGCGGGAACCCTGAATCTACTCTCGTATGGCGGTGAAGGCGCGGGCGCGCAACTGACCCCAACGACCGCACAAAACCTCGTCGCCTCCGCGCAACAATATGACCTTGATGGAATCGATCTGGATATTGAGGACAATTCGATAACCGTTGCCGACTATGCGGCCTTCGTGGCGGCGCTTCGAGCCGCTATGAACAACGACCTTCTGCTAACCATGGCGCCCATTTTGGCTGGCGCGCCAAATGCCCCGACACTCAATATCCCCAACGGTGGTGTGTCGCTGGAGCCCATTTACAGCCAACCAGGCTTCGACGCTGTTCTGGTGCAAGCCTATAATTCGGGCCCAAGCTTCACCTATCCCCTACCAAGCGACCCCAGCCAGCAGGTTGGCGAAGACAACGCCAATATTATCTCCGCTGCCTATGATGCCCTGCAACAGAATGGCGATGTGAATCTGGGCACCAAAATCGTGATTGGCATTCCAGCCAACGCGGGCGGCGCGCCAACGGCATCGAATGTGTGGGACGTGGCTGACCATTCCAGTGTGCCGCCCCTGGTCGGCACCAACCTGCATGATATCGCGAGCGGGAGCTACGGTATTGATCCGGAGCAGTTTGGCGGCCTGATGACCTGGAGCCTGAACACAGACGCCGACCCGTCAGCCTTCCCCGGCTATAATGGTTTTCAGAATGGCCCGGCAGGCTATTTCGCGGAAAATGTCGCACCAATGATGACCGGCCTGCAAGCCGGCAGCGCCCAGGCGGCAGAATAGCAGCTTTGTGGGGCTGTCGTCAGCGGCGGCCCCGCGCTTTTCTAGCTCCGCGTCTTGCGCTTTGCCATCCAGTCCAGAATAACGGCCAGTGCAGCACCGATCACACCGCCTGCCAGGGCTTCAAGGCTGGCAGCGAATGGCAGCCAGTTGCCGATGATCGCGCCCAAAACAAGGCCCATAAACAAAAAGAAACCAATACGCGTGGCCATGATCAAATCCTTCTCGTGATGCTTGAGGCCTTATAAAAGGTGGCTATTGCGCCGTCAAATAGCAGTTTTTTGTGCAGGTGCGAAAAGAATAACATTTTGCACTTGCGAAAAGCGCGTTTTTTGGCACAGTGTCGGCAACCAATTCCAGAGGCCTGCGCCATAGAGCAGCAGCCCATTGCTATGAAGGAGAGCCCCGATGTCTCAGGACGCGATTGTAATTGTTGGTATGGCCCGCACACCCATGGGCGGCCTGCTTGGTGACTTGTCAACTGTTCCTGCATCCGAGCTTGGCGCTGTTGCCATCAAAGGCGCGCTGGAAAACGCAGGCCTTGACGGTGACGCTGTAAACGAGACAATCATGGGCTGTGTACTGCCAGCAGGCCAGGGTCAGGCCCCTGCCCGTCAGGCAAGCCGCAAGGCTGGCATCCCCGATGCCACAGGTGCTGTCACCATCAACAAGATGTGCGGTTCCGGCATGCAGGCGATGATGCAGGCGCACGACAGCATCAAGGCAGGCACCAACGACATTGTGATTGCAGGCGGCATGGAAAGCATGTCTCTCGCGCCACACATGCTGCCCACGGGCCGCACTGGCGTTAAATATGGTAATGCACAGGTTCTGGACCATATGGCACTTGATGGCCTCACCGACGCCTATGAAGGCCAGCCTATGGGAGTGTTCGCTGAACTATGTGCGGATCACTATCAATTCACCCGCGAAGCACAGGATGCCTATGCCATCCGCTCGCTGGAGCGTGCCCAGCGCGCCATCGAAGATGGTTCGTTCGATGGCGAAGTAGTGGCTGTAACCGTGAAGTCCCGCCGCGGCGACGTGGAAGTGGCAACAGACGAACAGCCTCCAAAAGCACGCCTCGACAAAATCCCCGGCTTGCGCCCTGCTTTCAAAAAGGACGGCACTGTAACGGCCGCCAACGCAAGCTCCATTTCCGATGGCGCGGCGGCGCTTGTGATGATGACTGCGGCAGAAGCTGAAAAGCGTGGTCTTACACCGCTGGCTATTCTCAAGGCCCACGCCAATCACGCGCAAGCGCCAGAGTGGTTCACCACAGCGCCCGTGAAAGCGATGGAAAAAGTACTTGATAAAGCTGGCTGGAGCGTATCTGACGTTGACCTTTTCGAAGTGAACGAAGCCTTCGCTGTTGTTGCCATGGCTGCCATTCAAGAACTTGGCCTCGATGCTGAAAAGGTGAATGTGAATGGCGGCGCCTGTGCCCTTGGCCACCCGATCGGCGCGTCTGGCGCCCGCATTTGCGTTACACTCATCAACGCGCTCAAGAAGCGTGGCCTCAAGAAGGGTGTTGCGAGCCTGTGTATTGGCGGCGGCGAAGCAACTGCCGTTGCAATCGAACTGGCATAAAGCCAGACTTGGCCAAACAATAACCAAAGGGACAGGCCATGATCCTTACAGAAGAACAGCGCATGGTGCGGGATATGGCCCGCGCCTTTGCCGCGGACCGTATCACTCCAAACGCCCGCGATTGGGAGAAGGCTGGCGAGATACCGGCTGATATCCTACGCGAAATGGGTGAGCTGGGCCTTATGGGCATGACAATGCCTGAAGAATGGGGTGGCGCAGAGACAGACTATGTTTCTTACGCCCTCGCCTTGATGGAAATCGCGGCAGGTGATGGCGGCTTGTCTACGCTGATGAGTGTGAACAATGCCCCTGTTTGCGCCGCCGTGCTGGCCAACGGCACAGACGAGCAGAAAGAGAAATTCCTCAAGCCGCTTGCGCGTGGGGAAATGATTGGCGCTTTCTGCCTGACAGAGCCACAGGCCGGGTCCGATGCTTCCATGCTGAAAACCCGCGCCGAACGTACCAATTCCGGTTGGAAGCTGAACGGCAGCAAGCAATTTATCACCTCAGGCAAGATCGGTGGCGCGGCAATTGTTTTCGCTGTCACGGACCCGAGCGCTGGCAAACGCGGAATTTCGGCCTTCCTCGTACCAACAAACACACCTGGTTACACGGTGGCCTCTGTTGAGCACAAGATGGGTCAGAAATGTTCCGATACCTGCCTGATCGCGTTTGACGATATGGAAGTGGGCACAGACTGCCTCCTGGGTGAAGAAGGAGCTGGCTACAAGGTCGCGCTTTCAAACCTGGAGACAGGCCGCATCGGCATTGCCGCCCAAAGTGTGGGTATGGCGCGCGCCGCCTATGAATATGCCCTCGCCTATGCACAGGAGCGGGAAGCGTTTGGCAAGCCGATTATCGAGCACCAGGCCGTCGCCTTCCGCTTGGCTGACATGGCGACCAAGGTAAAAGCGGCCGAACTGATGGTCTTGAATGCAGCCGCGATGAAAGACGCGGGTGAGCCTTGCCTCAAGGAAGCCTGCATGGCCAAGCTATATGCTTCGGAAACAGCTGAGCAAGTTTGTTCAGACGCGATACAGACCCTGGGCGGCTATGGATACCTGAGCGAATATCCGGTTGAGAAAATCTACCGCGATGTTCGCGTATGCCAGATTTACGAAGGAACATCGGATATTCAGCGGATTGTGATCAGCCGCGAAATCAACCGATAAACAGCAAAAGCCCGGCAACCGCCGGGCTTTTCCGTCGTTACGGCACCTGCAAATCGAACGATGCTACTGCAACAGATTCCCCGTTCACCAAGACCTCCAGCTTATGGGGGCCAGCATAATATTTGCGTGTGGTAATCGGCTTGATGGGATGTTTGCTTTCAAATGAAAATGCCGCGCCACCTTCCAGACTGACGGTGCGCCCCTTGAACACTTTTGGCGCCAACTTTCCGTTGGCTTTCACAAAATGAACGGCATAGTCGATGATCAGCTTCTGTTTTTTGTTGCCAGACGATTTCAGCGACACACCAAATTCGAGACTATTTCCAAAGACCACCGTTGGGGTTCGAATCTCTATCATGGCCTCAGCCAATGCAGGCCTTCCGTAGCCGAATGCCGACAAGGTACCTGGATGGCCCTGTTTGATCAGCGTTCTGCAAGCATGTTTCACCAATCGTTCGCGGTCCCTGCTCGCGCCTTCCAGCCACTGTGCTGCAATTTCAGCCACGAGATCGGGATGATCCTTCGCAATGTCATTAAGGTTATTCGCGACCGACCGCCTGACATACTCTGATGGATCATCCTTCAGTTCGTCCAGAAGCGGCAGGATTGGGCGCGGTTCCCTGATCAGTTCCGGCAACTGCATAGCCCAGGGAAGCCGCGGCCGGATACCTTCCGATACCAGCCGCCTGACATGATGGTTCTCATCGCGCACCCAGTCCTGAAAGATATCAATCGCACGCGCCTGATCGGAGATGATCAGATAACGGATAGCAAATTCGGAGGTGAAACGCTTTGTCAGTTCCTTCAATGCCGCCATCGCCACCTGGAAATGCTCACCATAATGGCGCGCCACATAGAGCGACATGGGCATGATCATCCAACCAGCGATCCCGCTTGCAGGCATTTCCACCGGTATCGGCTCTTCCGGCAGGGCCACAGCAAGGCTTGCAAGCAAGACATCCACTGCAGCCAGATAGTCATCAGGCAAACAAACGACCAATGCATCGTGAATTTGCTCTGACCGCTCTTTCAGCTCCAGTGCTTCAAGGCCATCGGTCGCCAAGGTAACAAAGCGATGTTTGTCAAAATCCGTGCTAGCCCCGAAAAGATAGTCTGCTGCTGCCGCTATAACTTCCCGATTAAAAACATTTTTCATGGGCTCAGCCATGCGTGGTCCCCCTTAACTTGTGCTCCAGGGACCTACTAGCACAGACTGCTGACGAATAATGTCAGCATGGTCCGTTATCCCACACGCTGCTCATGGCTATTCAACCTCGAGAGAATGGTTGGCAGTTCATCAAACGCTGCTTTCTTGCCCAGCGCAATCAAGTCATCAGCCTTGGTGAAATCCACCATATCGATATGACCAATCTGAGGCGTGATCACCACATCAGGCCGATCTAGGTCCAGCCGCGCCCGGCTGAGCGCCTGCAAGGCCATGGACCATCCCGCCCGCGCCGTATTCAGCGCCTTACTGTTTTTCGGGCTATGGGGCGACAGGCCATAGCGCCGGGCGCGCCCCTCATAGTCGCCCTGAAGGTCAACCGCGATAATGAAATCAGCGCCCAGATCGCGCGCAGCGGCCACCGGGATCGGGTCTACCATCCCGCCGTCAGCCAAGAGCATCCGACTGGTTTCCACGGGCGGCAATACGCCCGGCACGGCGGAAGACGCCCTTATGGCCGTTACCACGTCACCTTCATCAAACACCACGCGCTCGCCGGTATAGAGATCTGCAGCAACTGCCGCGAAGGGTTTAGGCATGCCTTCAATGGTCAGAAAACCGAAATGGTCCCTGAGGCGGCGTTCGATCTTGCCCGCGCCAATCAGGCTGCCACTGCCAAACCCGAATTCACCGAGCGACAGCATTTCCTTAAACGTCAGCTCGCGCGCAATTTCCTCAAGCTCATCCAGCATATCTGCCGCAACGCAAGCCCCGACAATGGAACCAATGCTTGTACCTGTTACGATGTTAGCTTCAATGCCTTCTTCCATCAGGGCCTGCACAACACCGATATGGGCCCATCCAAGCCCTGCACCACCACCAAGGGCAAATCCTATTCTCACTGCTCATCCTTATCTTGTTATTTTCACTGACATAAGCATCCCCAAAGGTTCCTGCAAGGGATGGAATACTGGCTGTTCATATTCCAATTGCAGCTCTATGGTCTCACCATGGATCCGCTTCTTGAGAAAATAAAAGGCTGCACGCTATGCGCGCCGTACTTGCCCGATGGCGTGCGCCCTGTGCTGCAGGCCCATGCTAGCGCCCGTATTCTTATCGCGGGCCAGGCACCGGGGCGGAAGGTGCACGAAAGCGGCATTCCCTTTGACGATGCCTCCGGAGACAGGCTCAGAAACTGGATGGGCATTGACCGCGGGGTTTTCTATGACGCCTCAAAAATTGCCATCCTGCCCATGGGCTTCTGTTTTCCCGGTGCCGGGAAATCGGGTGACCTGCCGCCAAGGCCCGAGTGCGCGCCGAAATGGCGGCAGGAGATGCTGGATGCCCTGCCCGATATCCAGCTGACATTGGTGATCGGCCGCTATGCCATGGATTGGCATTTAGGAAACATGGGCAGAAAAACCCTGACGGAGGTCGTCAGCAGTTGGCGCACTTTTCCACCCAATATCCTGCCCCTGCCGCATCCCAGCCCGCGCAACAACATCTGGCTAAGAAAGAACCTTTGGTTTGACGCCGATGTATTACCTGCGCTCAAGGAACGTGTTGAAGCCGCCATGACGGGTTAGCCCTCTCTGCGCTCAGAATGGCGAAAAACCCATAACCTGCGATATCAGGCCTTCCTCCACCACAAAGCAGACCGCCATCTCGGTAGGCTTTTCAGTGATGCCATGTATCAGCTCATGATCGAATATCTTGTTGCCCATCACAATCCGGTTCACAAGCTCGGCCCGGAGCCCTTCATGGATGAAACGCTCGCTCGCATAGAAGGCACAAAAGGCTTCCTTACCTTCAATCACCGGTTCGCCGAGCGGTGGGCGATACACACAGACATCATCGCTAAAACAAGCGAGAAAACGGCTTAGGTCCCGTGCGTTATAGGCTTCAAGCTGTTCCTGAACAAGATCGGCAGGTGTCATACATAGTCCTTTAAAAAAGGCCCGAAACCACACGGGGCTTCGGGCCTGCAATCGTCATAAACAGACAAAGGCCTAGAAGGGGATCTCATCGTCGAGGTCGGCACCACCACCGAAGCCGCCACCTTGCTGGCCACCGCCCTGGTTGCCACCGCCGAAGCCGCCGCCCTGGTTACCGCCGGACTGGCCACCAAAGTCGCCACCGCCATAACCGGATTGGTTATTATCCGCAAAGCCACCGCCCTGGCTGTCGCCGCGGCCGCCAAGCATGGTCAGTTCACCACGATAACGCTGCAGCACGATTTCAGTAGTGTATTTCTCTGCACCTTGCTGATCAGTCCACTTGCGTGTCTGCAACTGGCCTTCAAGATAAACGGTCGAGCCCTTTTTCAAATACTGCTGGGCAACCTTGGCCAGGTTTTCATTGAAGATAACCACACGGTGCCATTCAGTGCGCTCCCGACGCTCACCCGAATTCCGGTCACGCCATGTCTCGGACGTAGCGATGGAAAGATTCACCACTGGAGAACCGTCATTCATCGTGCGCACTTCCGGGTCGCGCCCAAGGTTACCAACCAAAATTACTTTATTTACACTACCGGCCATTAGAGCCCCCTTATTCGAATTTCTTGAGATGCTTTGGATGTCTTCATCCGCATCCGCGTGGCAGCGACAATAGAACAAGCCTGACCCGCTTCACAACCGAATCCTTGAGCTGGACGGGAATTATTTTTGTTCTTGCTTTGTTCTTTATATAGAACAGCCATGCGATTGGCAAGAGCAGCTCAGGGCATCATCCCGCCGACAGCGGAGAACACCTCACCGCAAGTGTCTGTATTTGTACCTTTTCCGGCTTAGCCTGACGATGGGTTCTTGCGAGGAAAAAAGGGGAATGAAATGAAATCCACAATAACATTGGCAGCAACCATGCTGGCCCTGCTCCCTACTCTGGCCACCAACGCCCAGGATAACGCTCCACCAAAAACCGTTTGCCAGACCGATCCTGGCTTTCGCCAGTTTGATTTCTGGCTTGGGGACTGGAAGGTCACAGACAATGCCACGGGTAAATATGTGGGCAACAACAAGATCACAGCGATCGAAGGCGAATGTGTGGTCCTAGAAGAATGGACCGGCCTTGAAGGCAGCACAGGCAAGAGTGTCAACTATTATAACCCGGTGAACGGGAAGTGGCGGCAACTTTGGCTTTCCGCCGGCGCCTATGCCATCGACTATGAGGGCGGCATCAAAGATGGCAAAATGGTTCTTGAAGGCACCATTTGGTATTATGCGGCAAAGAAGGAGTTTCCGTTCAGGGGAACCTGGACACCTAATGAAGATGGCAGTGTCAGGCAGTATTTCGAACAGTTTGACCCATCAGACAATAGCTGGAAAGCTTGGGCTGACGGCACCTATGTAAAAAGTTAGGCTTAAAGGCAAGGTTTGAATACGGGAACCATAAGGGGATCAAAATGAAATATCTAACCGCAGCAGCAAGCTGTGCCGCTCTTTTGGCCAACAGCCTGCCAGCGACCGCACAACAAGCCCAAAGCCAGACACCTCCGCCTCCGGTTTGTGAAACAGACCCAGCATTCAAAGCCTGGAGCTTCTGGGAAGGTGACTGGAGCGTGACAGGGCGTACCAACGGGACGTTTCAGGGCACGAACAAAATCACAGTAGTGGAACAAGGTTGCGCTTTTAGGGAGGAATGGACCAGCGCCAACGGCGGCACAGGTCAAAGCCTCAACTATTATAATCCGATCTCAAAAAAATGGCGGCAGGTCTGGGTTTCAGCTGGCGCAGGTGGCTATCTGATAGACTTTGAGGGCAATATCGAGGATGGTTCAATGAAGCTGTTGGGCGAAATCTTCTATTATGCCCAAGGCACACGGTTCCCTTTCCGTGGTACCTGGACCCATAATGAAGACGGCACCGTGCGTCAGTTTTTTGAGCAGTATAATCCTGAAACAGACGAATGGGCCGTTTGGTTTGATGGTCTTTACGCAAGACCGGAACAAACTGACTAATAGCTGAGAAACATGGGGGCGCGATATGACATCACCTGCCGGACGGGACCATAGACTCGATTCAATCGACTTCCTGCGTGGGCTGGTGATGGTGATCATGGCGCTTGATCATGTCAGGGATTTCTTTACCGACGTAAGGTTTGATCCTGCCGATCTGAGCCAGACAGACAGCGCCCTCTTTCTCACCCGATGGATTACTCATTTCTGCGCACCCATTTTTGTGCTTCTGTCTGGGCTCAGCATCGGCCTGATGGCAAAGCGCCTGCCCCGTGTGGATCTGTGTCGTTTTCTGCTAACGAGGGGCCTGTGGCTGATATTTGTTGAAGTGGTTCTGGTTTCCTTTGGCTGGCAATTCAATTTTGGCCCAGGCTTCATGATTGCCCTTCAGGTGATCTGGGTGATCGGCTTCTCGATGCTCGTCATGGCTGCGCTTGTCTGGTTGCCCTTCTGGGCTATCGTTGGATTTGGCGTACTTGTGGTTTTTGGCCACAATCTGCTGGATTATGGCCTTCTACCGCCCAAGGATTGGACATCCGCCAGCCCCTTCTGGACGATTATTCATAATCAGGGCTATACGCTGGATTTTGGTGTCCCAACATTGATGCTTTATCCCATCTTGCCATGGATTGGCGTGATGCCGCTGGGCTACGGATTGGCGTATCTCTATCAAATGAGTGCGGGAAGACGGCAAGCATTGTTGCTACGGACCGGGCTCAGCATGATAGCTGGCTTTATTCTCCTTCGGCTGCTTAACGGCTATGGCAACCCTTCGCCTTGGTCGTCGCAGGACAGCATGCTGTTCACCGTCTGGTCCTTCCTTAATACCAGCAAATACCCGCCCTCCCTTAGCTTCCTTCTCATGACCCTGGGCCCAGGCCTGATGATTCTTGCATTGGCGGAGAAGTGGCAGGGTCGCTTTGTTGGTTGGATGGTAACACTGGGCCGTGTGCCATTCTTCTATTATCTTGCCCATATCTATCTTGTACACAGCTTGGCGCTGATCGCTGCAGAAATTCAGGGTATCAGCTGGCAATCTATTGCAACGGGCTTCTGGCAGTTACCAAAAGGCTATGGTTTTTCAATCGAGATTGTCTGGCTTGTTTGGATCGCTGTTGTCGTGGCGCTCTATCCCGCCTGCAAATGGTTTGCCGGTTTCAAGGCAAGGCGCAAGGATTGGTGGCTCAGTTACCTCTGATCCGTTACCATGCCACCAGACCTGAAACGACCTTGAAGGGGATTATCGCAATGCATCGTCCCGTAACCAAAATTATTGGATTTGCCGCCCTACTCCTGATTGCTGCTGCCGGTGTTCATTCGGAAGACAATGCTCCTGATGTTTTGCGTGCCCTTGACGCAAAATGGACTGCCGCGATCAATGCTGGCGACGCAGAGGCTGTCGCGCTCCTATTCGCCGAGGACGGTCGCATATTCCCCTCGAACGCGCCCGCAATTGCAGGAAGGCCTGCGATCCGTGATTACGCTGACGGCATGTCCGGGCTTATGAACCTCAATTTTGTTACTGAGCCGGACACGATCATCGTTGCAGCGTCAAGTGACCTTGCCTATCTAACGGGAAGATATTCGCTCAAATTCGGGCCGAATGATGCTCCTGTCGAGGATGTTGGAAAATACCTTGTGGTATGGCAAAAAATTGGGGACAAATGGCAAGTGGTTGTCGACACATTCACAAGTGACCTGCGGCGATAACAGGTCCACTGCGATTTCGCTCTCCAAATCAAGATCTCAGGCTTATATTCAGAACCCGTTATGACATTATTGATTTTCTATCTCTCGCTCGCCATTTGCGTTTCTTTCCTGTGTTCTGTTGCAGAGGCAGTATTGCTATCAGTGCGGCCATCTTATGTAGCTGCCCTCAGGAAGAAAGGGCAAAGGGGCGCAGACGCGCTACAGGCGCTACAGGACAACCTTGATAGGCCACTTGCAGCCATCCTTATCCTCAACACTATCGCCCATACAGTAGGCGCCGCAGGCGTTGGCGCCCAGGCGGCAGTTGTGTTCGGTAGCGGGTATGTTGCGGTTACATCCGCAGTCCTTACCTTACTGATCCTCGTATTATCAGAAATCATTCCCAAAACACTGGGGGCCAGTTATTGGCAAAGCCTTGCACCAACAACGGCAATTATGCTGCAGGGGCTGATGCGCCTTCTGCTTCCGCTTGTGTGGTTGTCTGAAAAACTGACAAAGTCCATGTCGCACGGTGCAGATGGTGGCAACTTCAGCCGCGAGGAAATGACCGCCATGGCCCAGATCGGCCATGAAGAGGGACTGCTTGATGCCAAAGAGCGGAAAATTGTCGCCAATCTGATGCGCCTTCACCGCTTCACGGTTGAAGATATCATGACCCCACGCGCAGTCATGTTTAGCCAGACGTCGGATCAAACCGTAGGTGAATTCCTGAAAGAATATGCGGAAAATCCCTTTTCCCGTGTGCCGGTTTACAGCTCGGGCGCTGATGAGATCGACGGCTATATCCTGAAGCAGGATATCTTTCATGCCCAGGCCCGCGGCGAAGCCGACAAGAAACTGTCCGAATTCCAGCGAGACCTACCCGTGCTCCCTGAAACAACACAGGCCTCACATGCCTTTGACCGGCTCTTGCATTCCCGCAGCCATATCATGCTTGTGGTGGATGATTATGGCTCCACCGAAGGTCTTGTTACTCTCGAAGATATCATCGAAACCCTGATGGGCTTCGAAATCATGGACGAACTGGATACGGTGGAAGATATGCAGGTCTTTGCCCGCAATCGCTGGCAGAAACGAATGAAGGAATTGGACGCAAACCCTGAGGATTGGGCCGACAACAATCAGTGATTATCGGCCTCATACTGGCGAATACCAGGCAGTGGCGGAATCGTTTCCCAGCGTGTGCGTGTGTAAATCTCATAAGCGATTTCCACGCCAGCCGGATCATCCAGCGTGCCGGTGCTGACCGCCATATCATTGGGATCTGATTTGTTTTCCCATGTCATGGGCGTACCACAGGACGCACAAAAGCGACGAACGGCAAGGTCACTGGCATGAGCCTCACCAGAGGGTGCCGTTACCCATTTCAGGTGCCCCGCTGCAGGTGTTGTGAAGGTCATGAAAGGCCCGCCGCCGTTTTTCTGGCAATCCCGGCAGTGGCAATTGCCCGTACGGCTGCCATCCATGTTGATTTCATAGCGCACCGCGCCACACAGGCAGCCGCCGGTTCGCAAATCTGTTTTCGGGCTCATACACACCTCCTGAAACCATTTGTTCTTTTTTTGTTCTCGCGTCACACGAAAGTCAAGCAGCATTTGGTTGCAACTCACCCCCAAGGCCGTAAAGTTGCGGAAATCCTACCGGAGCAGCAACAAGTGATCATGACCACCCACCAAAAAGAACTCTACATCACGATGGTAGAGATGTTCATTGAGCATTACCCAGATGATAGCATCGGAACGGATGGCAAGCCTTACTTGGATTGTCACATGTGCCGTGCTTGGCAGGCAATGCGGGCAGACCTGATCGCCCTTGGCCTTGCAGAAGGCCACCCCTTGAGTTCCTCCTTGTCAGCCACGGTTTCACAGGCACGTCAACGACTGGCGACCAATATGCCAGCCTCAGCCCCTCCGTTTCAGGAAATCCTAGACGACTGGATGTATCTTTTTAGCGGATACCACTCCCCGACCTTGCCGACCACCAGGGGCCCTTTCGCGACAGAATCTGTCTACGCACATGTAATGGCACTTTTTGTGTCTCACGGATTTGCCCGCAAAGAGGCTGAAAAATATATCTGGACCGAAAAGATAGCCCCCGCGATGCGCTCCTTCTATCAATGGACCCCGGAACTGGAAGACCTAGGGGACCTTGAAACACAAGAAATTGACCAAGCGTTGGCTTCGGTACCGAAGGAAATTGAGACACGGATTCTTGAAACCGGCGACCCATTCAAGTCACTTCGGATCATCAAGGAACTTTGGGATGGCGAAGTTTGGCACCTTGTACCCGCAAAAAACGAAAGCAGCAATGCAATCACCAACGCGCAGATGCGCCTTTATCGTCGAATGATAGAACGAGCGACAGGTAGTTCACCTTTCTGACTATATCCTGCCAGTTTCTGTCAGCACCATGGATTATGTTCTTTTTTTGTTCGCATCATCATATTATGGTCATCGGGCTTGACAGGGCGGCCCTTTCGGCCCACTTGATGGCAAGAACAGGCCACAAAATTTGTAAGTTACGAGACCAGCATGCTCACTGAAATTTCCGTCCGCGGCGCCAAAGAACATAACCTCAAATCCGTGGATGTGGATATCCCGCGTGACAAACTTGTGGTGATCACCGGGCTTTCGGGGTCAGGCAAATCATCTCTGGCGTTTGATACCATCTATGCCGAGGGCCAACGGCGGTATGTTGAAAGCCTGTCTGCCTACGCGCGCCAGTTCCTTGAGCTGATGCAAAAGCCAGACGTGGACCATATCGAAGGCCTGTCGCCTGCGATTTCGATCGAGCAAAAAACCACCTCCAAGAACCCGCGGTCTACCGTGGGCACGGTAACTGAAATCTATGACTATATGCGCCTTCTGTGGGCGCGTGTAGGTGTGCCCTATTCCCCTGCCACCGGCCTGCCAATCGAGAGCCAGACAGTGACCCAGATGGTGGATCGCATCATGGACATGGGTGAAGGCACGCGGCTTTACCTGCTGGCGCCTATTGTGCGCGGCCGCAAGGGCGAATACCGCAAGGAATTTGCAGACCTGCAGAAACGCGGCTTCCAGCGTGTAAAAGTGAATGGCGAATTTTACCTTATCGAGGATGCGCCCACGCTCGACAAAAAATACAAACACGATATCGATGTGGTAGTGGACCGCCTTGTGCTCAAGGAAGGCCTCGCACAGCGCCTTGCCGATAGTGTTGAGACCGCTCTCGACCTTACAGACGGGCTTGTTGCCGTTGAGATTGCGGCAAAGGACGGCGAGGAAGGAGCTCGCCACCTGATGTCAGCCAAGTTTGCCTGCCCGGAAAGCGGCTTCACCATCGAAGAGATCGAACCGCGGCTTTTCTCCTTCAATAACCCGTTTGGCGCCTGTCCATCCTGTGATGGCCTGGGCAAGAAACTGTATTTTGATCCAGACCTTGTGGTACCCGATCATTCCAAAACCATCAAGGAAGGCGCGCTCGCACCTTGGGCCAACAAGGCAAACAACCCATCGCCTTTCTATTTTCAGGCACTGGACGCTGTGGCCAGACATTATGACATCTCGATCGACACGCCTTGGGCAAAAGTGCCGGAGGAAGCCCGCAAGGCCTTTCTCTTCGGCACTGGCAAAAAGTCAGTCGCCATCGTGTATGCCGACGGCAAACGCCGTTTTGAGGTGAACAAACCCTTTGAAGGCGTGATCAACAATATTGAACGCCGCTGGCGCGAAACAGACAGCAATTGGATGCGGGAAGAGCTTTCCAAATATCAAGCTTCCACCACCTGCACCGCCTGTGAAGGTGCACGCCTGAAGCCCGAAGCGCTGGCCGTCAAAATCGCGGCCCAAACCATTGGTGACGTGACCGACCTGTCCGTTCGTGGTGCCCATGACTGGTTCATGGCTTTGCCTGAGAAACTGACAGAGAAACAAAATGCCATCGCCGAGAAAGTCCTGAAGGAAATTCAGGAACGGCTGGGCTTTCTTGTTAATGTTGGACTTCAATATCTCACATTAAGCCGTTCATCTGGAACACTTTCTGGCGGTGAAAGTCAGCGTATTCGACTTGCCTCCCAGATCGGTTCCGGCCTCACGGGTGTATTGTATGTGCTGGATGAGCCTTCCATTGGCCTGCATCAACGCGACAACGACCGGCTCTTGGAAACACTGAAAAACCTGCGGGATATCGGCAATACGGTTTTGGTGGTAGAGCACGATGAAGACGCCATACGGACTGCAGATTATGTGATTGATATGGGCCCTGGCGCGGGAGAGCACGGCGGCACAATCGTAGCCGAAGGCAGCCCTGCCGAGGTTATGGCTGCTGAAAAGAGCCTCACTGGCCAATATCTGACAGGAAAGCGTGCTGTGCCTGTCCCTGCCCTGCGTCGCCCGGGCCATAAAGGCAAGTTCCTGACGGTAAAAGGCGCTTCTGCCAACAACCTGAAGAGTGTTTCCGGGTCCATCCCGCTGGGCACCCTCACCTGCATCACAGGGGTATCCGGGTCCGGCAAGTCCACTTTCACGATCGAGACGCTCTATAAGGCCGTTGCCAAACATTTGAACGGTTCCCGCACCATCCCCGGCGCGCATGAAACAATCGAGGGCCTGGAGCATCTGGACAAAATCGTCGATATCGACCAAAGCCCCATTGGCCGTACGCCGCGCTCGAACCCGGCAACCTACACAGGTGCCTTTGGCCCAATCCGCGACTGGTTTGCAGGCCTTCCTGAGGCCCAGGCGCGCGGTTACAAGCCCGGGCGTTTCTCCTTCAACGTGAAAGGCGGCCGGTGTGAAGCCTGTAAGGGCGACGGCATGATCAAGATTGAGATGCACTTCCTGCCGGATGTGTATGTTCAGTGCGATCAATGTAAGGGCAAACGCTATAACCGCGAAACACTGGAGATTCGCTTCAAGGATCATTCGATCTCTGATGTCTTGGATATGACGGTGGAAGATGGTGTTGAATTCTTCAAGGCAGTCCCCGCCATCCGCAATAAGCTTGAAATGCTGGACCGGGTGGGCCTTGGATATATCAAGGTAGGCCAACAGGCCACAACGCTGTCTGGCGGTGAAGCCCAGCGTGTGAAGCTCGCCAAAGAGCTATCCAAACGATCTACCGGCAAAACCCTCTATATCCTGGATGAACCCACAACGGGTCTTCATTTTGAAGACGTACGCAAGCTTATGGAAGTGTTGCAGGCCCTTGTCGATCAAGGCAACACGGTAGTGGTGATCGAACACAACCTTGAGGTTATAAAAACCGCTGACTGGATCCTGGATTTGGGCCCGGAAGGTGGCGACGGCGGCGGTGAAATTATTGCTGCAGGCACACCAGAGGATGTGGCGCTCTCCAAAAAAAGCTATACAGGACAATATCTTGCACCGGTACTGCAAAGACAGGCCGCAGAATAGAGATTGCTTCGCCGACTGAGCTCCTGATGTTTCGTGGGTAAGTAGCAAAGCAAAGGTGGTATTTTCTGTTTGTTTGGATTAAATCTTATAAGTGTAGTCCAAATAGCTGGAAAGTTGCCCGAGGCACTTATGGTTTCACTGTTTCGTTCCCTGCTCTTAGCCATGCCTGTTTCAGGGCTTTTGCTTGATGGCGCCGCCGAAGCCCAGGCAAGTAACCAGAAACAACTCGTGGAAATCGCTACAAGAGAATTTCTACCCCCGTATGTTGAGCAGCGTGCAGGCGGTGGGATCGAAATCGATATCGTCAAGGCCATCTTGCGCGACAGTGCCTATGAGCCCGTTTTTATTCAGCAGCCTCGTGTTCGCATGATTTCCGCTTTCGAAAGCAAGGTTCTGGACGGCATTCTCACCCAAAACATCGCTGCCTCCAACGAAGGCTGTGCAACAGACTGGTATATTTCTCACCAGAATGTGGCCATCACCGTTGAAGATAAAGATATGCAAATAACCGGGCTGCCTGATCTGAAGGGGCTCTCTGTCCTGTCATTCAGCGGTGCCACCCGGTATTTGGGGCAAGAGTTTGCCAATGCAATAAAAGACACTGAGCGCTATACAGAGTCTGGCGATCAGGGCAAACACATCTCGCTGCTCTATAAAAACCGCTTTGATGTCATTGTTGGTGATAGCTGGATCCTGTCCCTCGCCCAGAAACGCTTCTTTACCCAAACAGGCCAGTATAAGGCGATCCACAAACACCCCATTATGGCGCCGTCCCTCTATGTAGCGCGTTTCCATGATCAGGCCATCTGTGATGCCTTCAATCTGGGTCTTAGAAGCCTACGGGCAAGCGGTGAATATGCCGATATCTGGGACGGATACGAAAAGCAGTTGATGATTGCCATCGACGGCAAATCAGGCGCACGTCACGAAACGCAATAACGAAATGTTTTAAAAGCTGCTGCCCGGCTCTTTCAGAAACGCAAGCTCTTCCGCGGTACTTTTGCGCCCTAGCGCCTCATTTCGGTGTGGATAGCGGCCAAATCTGTCGATAATGGCCTTGTGACGGTATTCAAAATCCAGATTGCTCTCAAGCCCCGGTTCGGAAAACAGTTTCACTGCCATATCATGCACCACCCTGCTTTCACTATGCATGAAAGGCATATAGAGGAAGGCGCGTTCCTCAGGCGAAAGCGTCCCCCCGACGCCTGCGCGTGCGGCCTCCTGGCTCAGCACCAGCGCCAAACCGTCGGCCTCAAAAGCCCGGGCAGTATCCCGGAACATGTTGCGAGGGAACTGGTCCAGCACAATAATCTCGGCAAGGCGCCCGCGCGGGCTGGCACGCCAATCAGCCAACTCCCCTGCTACAGCTTGCTCATAAACTCCCAAAAACCGGCGACGAACTAGGTCATCAAACGCCTTTGACTTCTGCCACCAAGCCTTCTCACCAGCTTCCATAAACCAGAAATAGAGAATATCTTCT
Organism: Alphaproteobacteria bacterium; assembly: GCA_013372975.1. Lineage (GTDB taxonomy): Bacteria > Pseudomonadota > Alphaproteobacteria > Sphingomonadales > Kordiimonadaceae > Kordiimonas. Next base: position 2,523 of record JABXIS010000081.1, on the reverse strand, counting down.
GCGCGCATTGTCTACTGTCTCCCTCCCGGTCGCTTGGGTAAGGTTCTGATAATCGCCTCACCAAATGTAACGGCATCTTCCACCAGCGCAAGATCCACATGGTAAGCCTTGTCTTCCGGCGTATGGATATAGGGCATCAGGCCATCTTCATCGTAAGCCGCCAACGTAAGCGCTGAAAAGCCGTCTCGGATGAACCAAACGCTGTCAAAATCACCGACATGATGGCGCATGGGTCCCACATGGTCATACCGTTTATCCATTTTTGTGAGCGCCCGGGCGGTATCAAGAAGGGGTCCATCATAATATACCGGAGTAAAGCCACCACTTTCGGTAACAAATTTCAGCTTGCCATACCCCACCGTATCAAAATTCAGCAAATGGGTGTCGCGGGTCTTCAACTCATCCCGATGCTGGCGCCAATAGTGCTGCGCACCAAGCATGCCTGCTTCCTCGCACGAGGTAATCACCAGTCTTACTTCTGTGTCTTCTGGCATGGTCTTCCACAGGCGGCTCGCAACCTCCGTCGCCGCCGCAACGCCCGTCAGGTTGTCATTCGCTCCGGGCGTATAGCCAAACTGCCAATAATCAATACTAGCCACCACAGCTTGGGCGATCATCGCGGCAGCAAAAAGGCCTGCAAGCCACGGGGGCACGAAGATATCCTGTGAGCCAAGCGCAGGCACCAACACGCCAAGCCCCGTGATTGCGGTGCCTATATAGATGGCTTGCTTGAAGTTCCGCACCTGCGCGGGCCTGTAGGCAAACGACGCGGGTGCGCTATCGAGATGCGCCATCAGGATCACAAGCCGATGCCCCTGCCCTTTGCTTGCAGACACATTGGCCATAACAGATCGTGCACCCCACCAGATAAGCGGGCTCACGCGCCAGTCAAAATACAGTAGATGGCTCAGGAACAGCAAAAAACCTGCCCCCAGCATGATTGCCGGCATGAAAGGCGTAAACAACACAACAGCGGCTTGGCCAATCGCCAGTATCCAGAAGAATTTCAGGTAGCTTGTGGGGCCGAAGAAGCCTTCGTCGGTGACATGGACGCCATATTCGCCGGCCAACTGCGCCATCAGCGCTTCGCGGGCCTCCATCTCTTCCTCGGAACCCGCGCCCCTGTGTGGCCATTCCTTCAGCGTGTCGAATATCTGGCGTGCTGTTAGCACAAATGCGCTCCCCTATCTTTGATCGCTCTCTTTTTCCCTTACAAAATGGGCTCAAGTCCAGTAAATAAGCGCGCAAGATTGACGGTTACAGCGTAAAGGGCCTCTCCATGGCAGAAGCATACAAAGAAATTCATATCATCGGCGGCGGGCTTGCGGGCTCGGAAGCGGCATGGCAGGCAGCCGAGCAAGGCGTGCCCGTGGTGATCCATGAGATGCGCGGCGTCAAAAAGACAGATGCTCACCACACCGATCATCTGGCTGAGCTGGTGTGCTCGAACAGCTTCCGCTCTGACGATTTTGAGAATAATGCGGTCGGCCTGCTACATGAAGAGATGCGACGCATGAACAGCCTGATCATGAAGGCTGCAGAAGACCATAAAGTGCCGGCGGGTTCTGCCCTTGCCGTGGACCGCGACGGCTTTTCCGAAGCTGTAACCCAAACGCTGACAAACCACCCATTGATCACGGTTGAGCGCGGCGAAATTGAAGGCCTGCCCCCAAAGGAATGGGACAATGTGATCGTGGCCACCGGACCGCTGACGTCGCCTGCGCTTTCTTCCGCCGTGCTGGAACTTTGCGGCGAGGATGCGCTCGCCTTCTTCGACGCCATCGCGCCTATTGTCTACAAGGAAAGCATCGATTTTGGCACTGCCTGGTACCAAAGCCGCTACGACAAGGGCGACGGCGCTGACTATATCAACCTGCCCATGACCAAAGAGCAGTATGAAGAGTTTATCCACGACCTGAACACTGGCGAAAAGACCGACTTCAAGGAATGGGAAAAGGACACGCCATACTTTGAAGGCTGCATGCCGATCGAAGTGATGGCAGAACGTGGCCCTGAAACCCTGCGTTTTGGCCCTATGAAGCCAGTGGGCCTCACATGCCCGCACTGGGATGAAAAACCTCACGCTGTTGTACAACTGCGGCAGGATAACAAACTTGGCACGCTCTATAATATGGTCGGGTTCCAGACAAAGCTGAAATACGCCGAGCAAACCCGTATCTTCAAAAAGATTCCGGGGCTTGAAAACGCCCAGTTCGCTCGCCTTGGCGGCCTGCACCGCAACACCTTCCTCAATAGCCCGAAAGTGCTGGATGGCCTGATGCGCATGAAGGCTGACCCACGGCTTCGCTTCGCTGGCCAGATCACGGGCGTGGAAGGTTATGTGGAATCAGCGGCCATGGGCCTAATGGCGGGCCGTATGGCAGCCATGGAGCGCAAGGGTGGCACGCCAACACCACCCCCGGCAACAACAGCCTTCGGTGCCCTCATCAGCCACATCACCGGCGGGGCGGATGCCAAAACCTTCCAGCCGATGAATGTGAACTTCGGCCTGTTCCCGCCGCT
>JABXIS010000069.1 GCA_013372975.1 Alphaproteobacteria bacterium | reverse complement strand
GACAGGTCTGCTGCTTCAGCAACCTTTGCGATCAGATCATTTTTATTCAAGGTATCCCCCTCTGAGTTGAAGAGTTTGATTTCGTTATTGCTCCGAAATGCGAATGCATCTTAGGCATGGTGAAATCCCCTTGTCAAAGCAAAAAACCGCAGAAAACTGCGGTTTTGAGCTTTTTTTTTCTTGAATTTTACCGAATTCGGAACAAGGGGGCTAATGAGTCGTAAGTTCCGCCTCTTTTTTTGCCCCGTCTCCAGCAACATCAACCGCCTCATTTTCCTCCGGCCACTCAATGGCTTCAAGGGGCCCAGCCAACGCATGTTGAAGAACTTCATCAACTGATGAAACCGCAACAATTTCAAGGCCTTTGGTCACATTGTCGGGGATTTCGGCAAGGTCTTTTTCGTTGTCTTTCGGGATCAAGACTTTGACAATTCCGCCCCTCAGCGCAGCAAGAAGCTTCTCTTTGAGGCCACCAATCGGCAGTACACGACCACGCAGAGTGACTTCCCCTGTCATGGCGACATCTTTTCTTACGGCCACACCGGTCAGCACAGAAACAATGCTTGTACACATGGCAACACCGGCCGAGGGCCCGTCTTTCGGAGTCGCACCCTCAGGAACGTGGATATGAATATCCTTCTTCTCGAAAGTTTTTGGGTGAATGCCAAAATCGATACAGCGGGAATGCACATAGGAACGCGCTGCCTCGATCGATTCTTTCATCACCTCACCAAGTTTACCGGTCTGTTTCACAAGGCCCTTACCAGGAACTGTAACCGCCTCAATCGCGAGCAATTCACCACCAACCTCTGTCCAGGCCAGCCCTGTAGTCAGGCCAACCTGATCCTCTTCCTCAGCCTGGCCATAGCGGAATTTCTTCACGCCTGCGTATTGGCTGAGGTTCCGGGAAGTAAGGGAAACCTTGTCTCGCGTGCCCTCAACAATTTCCTTCACGGCTTTACGGGCAAGCTTGGCGATCTCACGCTCGAGGCTACGTACACCGGCTTCACGGGTATAATAACGAACAACATCCTTGAGAGCGCCGTCCGAAATTGCCCACTCTCCCTTTCTAAGCCCATGGTCTTTGAGCTGCTTGGGAATCAGGTGCCGCTTTGCGATCTCGATCTTTTCTTCTTCTGTGTAGCCAGAGAGCTGAATGATCTCCATCCTGTCAAGAAGCGGACGTGGCATCCGAAGCGAGTTGGCTGTCGTTACGAACATGACGTTCGACAGGTCGTAATCCACTTCCAGATAATGATCGTTGAACTTGCTGTTCTGTTCAGGATCCAGAACTTCGAGCAAAGCAGAGGCTGGATCGCCCCGGAAATCCTGGCCCATCTTGTCAATTTCGTCGAACAAGAAGAGAGGGTTGGTCGTACCGGCTTTTTTCATGGATTGCATGATTTTACCTGGCATGGACCCAATATAGGTACGCCTGTGCCCTCGAATCTCGGCTTCATCCCTTACACCGCCAAGCGAAAACCGCACAAATTCACGGCCAGTTGCCTTGGCAATGGATTTTCCGAGCGATGTTTTACCAACGCCAGGAGGACCAACGAGACAAAGGATAGGTCCTTTGAGCTTCTTCGCCCTTTGCTGAACTGCCAGATATTCAACGATTCGTTCTTTAACCTTCTCAAGGCCATAGTGGTCATGATCAAGCGTCTTCTGAGCCATTGTGATATCTTTTTTCACACGGCTCTTTTTATTCCACGGAATCGTAAGCATCCAATCAAGGAAATTGCGAACAACCGTTGCTTCAGCCGACATTGGGCTCATGGACTTGAGCTTCTTGAGCTCAGCCAGGCACTTGTCACGGGCTTCCTTGGTCAGCTTTGTTTTGCCGATGCGGTCCTCAAGTTCCTGGATTTCCTCACGGCCGTCATCACCTTCACCCAGTTCCTTCTGAATCGCCTTAAGCTGTTCGTTCAGATAATACTCGCGCTGGGTCTTCTCCATCTGGCGCTTCACACGGCCTCGGATCTTCTTCTCTACCTGAAGGACCCCGATCTCGCCCTCCATAAAGCTGAAGATACGCTCAAGACGTTCCGCGATAGATACGGTCGCCAACAGGTCCTGTTTGTCATCGATCTTCAAGGCAAGGTGTGAAGCGACTGTATCCGCCAGCTTTCCGGCCTCTTCAATCTGATTCACAGTGACCAAGACTTCGGCTGGGATCTTTTTGTTCAGCTTCACATATTGTTCGAACTGGGCAATCACTGAGCGGCTCAGGGCCTCAACTTCTGCATCTTCCTCAGTTTCACCGGCGACCAGCTCAGCCCGCGCCTCAAAATAGTCGTCATCACGAACAAACTCTTTGATTGTGGCGCGGTTAAAGCCTTCCACCAGCACTTTGACCGTACCGTCGGGAAGCTTCAACAATTGCAGAACACTGGCAACAGTACCTACATCAAAAACATCTTTTGTACCCGGATCGTCCTCACCCGCGTCACGCTGTGCAACAAGCAGGATCTGCTTGTCTTTGGCCATAACTTCTTCGAGGGCCCGCACAGATTTATCGCGGCCGACAAAAAGCGGCACAATCATATGCGGGAACACCACGATATCCCGTAGCGGCAATACCGGCAAAGTTACTGTATTTGTTGCAGTTTCTGCAGATTCAGACATAGGAAAAGCTTCCAGAACTAGAATAAAGACGTTAACGGACCGATTTTAGGTCAATTCCGCGCAGATAAGAAAGGAAAAGCGGAATACTCGGCCCATAAAGTGAAAAAAAGCGCCATACGCAAAAAAATAAGGGCTGAAACCGTGGTTTCAACCCTTCAAACTGTGTTTTTTACTGATTTTTAGGCTGATTGGTCCGCCTCTTCGCGGCGATCAGCATAAATCATCAAAGGACTCGCTTTGCCATCGACAACTTCCGCGTTGATTACGATTTCCTCAACACCTTCAAGTGACGGAAGGTCAAACATTGTATCAAGCAGCGTGTCTTCCATGATAGACCGCAACCCACGAGCCCCTGTCTTACGCTCAATAGCCTTCTTCGCTACAGCAAACAGAGCATCATCAGAGAAGGTCAGTTTCACATCTTCCATATCAAAGAGGCACTGATACTGCTTCAACAGCGCGTTCTTTGGTTCGGACAGAATTTGAACCAATGCTTTCTCGTCCAGGTCTTCCAACGTTGCAATTACAGGCAAACGACCCACAAATTCCGGGATCAGGCCAAACTTGAGCAGATCTTCTGGTTCGGTTTCCTTGAAGAGCTCACCTGCACCACGATCATCTGGCGAAGAAACAGATGCGCCAAAGCCTATGGATTTACCCTGCAAACGATCTGCGATTACTTTATCGAGGCCTGCAAAAGCACCACCACAGATGAAGAGAATATTGGTTGTGTCAACCTGCAGGAACTCCTGCTGAGGATGCTTTCGGCCCCCCTGTGGCGGTACACTGGCAACCGTGCCTTCCATGATCTTCAACAGAGCCTGTTGAACACCTTCGCCCGATACATCACGCGTGATCGACGGGTTGTCGGATTTGCGGCTAACCTTGTCTACTTCGTCGATATAAACGATGCCGCGCTGTGCGCGTTCAACATTGTAATCTGCAGCCTGAAGAAGCTTTAGAATGATATTTTCAACATCTTCACCCACATAACCGGCTTCTGTCAGTGTGGTGGCGTCTGCCATGGTGAAGGGAACATCAAGAATGCGGGCCAACGTCTGGGCAAGAAGTGTCTTACCGCAACCTGTTGGACCAACAAGAAGAATGTTTGATTTTGCCAGTTCAACCTCAGGCGCTGAACCATTCGCATGATTCAGGCGCTTGTAGTGGTTGTGCACAGCAACAGAAAGTACCTTCTTTGCACCGCCCTGCCCGATCACATAATCATTAAGGACCTGCATAATCTCAAGCGGTGAAGGGACACCGTCCGTACCCTTTGAAAGGGCACTTTTGCTTTCTTCTTTGATGATGTCATTACACAGCTCTACACACTCATCACAGATAAAGACCGTTGGCCCTGCGATAAGCTTGCGCACCTCATGCTGGCTTTTGCCACAGAAGGAACAATAGAGCGTGTTTTTTGAATCACTGTTACTCAAGTCTGTCACCGCTTTTACACTCGTTTTTTACTATCGTAGTCCGGTTACCCTGGGACGTACACCCCAAATATTCGGTCACTACACCTTAGGCTGACTATTTCGCGTCAATTTCTTCACGGTTCGTATAAACATGGTCGATCAGGCCAAATTTTTTGGCTTCTTCTGCGTCCATGAAGTTGTCACGATCCATCGCCTTTTCAATCTTATCCAGCTTCTGGCCGGTATGCTTTACATATATATTATTCAAACGTTCACGAAGTTTTAAAATCTCACGCGCCTGAATTTCAATATCTGCAGCCTGGCCGCGGGCACCGCCTGACGGCTGGTGAATCATGATCCGAGCATTTGGCAGCGCGTAACGCATGCCTGGCTCCCCTGCCGCCAGCAGCAATGACCCCATAGAACAGGCTTGGCCTATACAGATGGTAGCAACCTTCGGCTTGATGTATTGCATTGTGTCATACATCGCCATACCAGAGGTCACAACACCGCCTGGAGAATTGATATAGAAGGAGATATCCTTCTTCGGATTTTCCGCTTCCAGAAACAGTAGCTGGGCCACAATGAGGCTTGAAATCTGATCGTTCACTTCGCCAGTCAGAAAGATGATGCGTTCTTTAAGAAGCCTGGAATAAATATCATAAGAGCGTTCACCACGGTTGGTCTGCTCAACCACCATTGGAACAAGTGCATCTCTAATAGGGTCCATCAAATCATCGCGCATCTGGCACTCCAAATCTATGTTTTTGGCTAACCGGAGAAAAATCCGGCACCTGTGTCTTGAGGCAAGCTGTAGCAAAACCCGGTCCGCCCGGGCAAGGAAATACGAGTTCAATCAGGTAAATAGATGGTGTGCATCTTTTTGATGTAAAGAACCCGATAAAAAAAGGGGCCGTTTGGCCCCTTCTTCCGGTCGTATATGACCGCCTATTGAACTAGTCAGCCTTCTTCGCAGCTGCTTTCTTGGCAGGTGCTTTTTTGGCTGGAGCCTTTTTTGCCGCTGGCTTCTTTTCAGCAGCAGCTTTCTTTGCAGCAGGCTTCTTGGCTGGCGCCTTTTTCTCAGCCGCTTTTTTGGCTGGTGCTTTCTTTGCAGCAGCTTTCTTGGCCGGCTTCTTGGCTTTTGTTGGGTTCGCTTCTTCTTCATCGATTTCACGAACGGCCTTTTCAAGGTCTTCACGAGACACTGACTTCTCGCTTACTTCAGCCTGCTCAAGAATGAAATCAACTACCTTCTCTTCGAAGATCGGTGCGCGAAGCTGAGCGCGTGCTTCTTCATTCTTCTGATAGAATTCGAAAACCTGTGCTTCCTGACCTGGGAAACGACGCGCTTCTTCAATGATCTTGCGGTTCACTTCTTCCTGGTTAACCTGAATGTTGTTTTTCACACCCAGTTCAGAGAGCAGCAGACCAAGGCGAACACGACGTTCCGCAATAGCACGGAACTCAGCGGCTTCTTCTTTATCTGCTGGCTCGTCCTGGCCATCAAAGTCTTCAGCTTTTGCTTCACCGCTGGAGATAGCATCACGTTTGATCTGTTCCCAGATCTGGCGGAATTCCATGTCAACCATGCCCGCTGGTACGTCGAAGCTATATTCATCAGCCAAAGCATCGAGAAGGCCACGCTTCATGTGCGCGCGGGTCAAGCTACCATTGTCAGCTTCAAGCTGGCCTTTAACGGTTTCCTTGAGCGCGGCAAGATCGTCAAAACCCATGTTTTTGGCGAGTTCGTCATCGATCGTAGCTTCTGCAGGCTTACGAACTTCTTTAACGTTTACAGCAAAGACCGCTTCTTTGCCTGCAAGGTCTGCAGCGTGATACTCAGCAGGGAAGTTAACTTTAACTTCAACATCCTGCCCTGCTTTACTGCCAACCAGCTGGTCTTCAAAACCAGGGATGAACATGCCAGAGCCAAGCTCAAGCTGGAAGTCATCGCCTTTGCCGCCGTCGAACTCAACGCCGTCAATTGAACCAACATAATCGATCAATACTGCGTCGCCCTCTGCAGCCTTCGCTGTCTTGGCAGCTTTCTTGAAGGACTTCTGCTGGCCTGCGATTTTTTCCACCAGGTCATCAATGTCCTTGTCGGAAACTTCTGCAGTCCAACGCTCAAGCTTTGGCGCTTTGAATTCATCTACGGAAATCTCAGGAAGAATCTCAAGCTTCAACGTGTAAGCGAGATCTTTGCCTTCTTCATACTCATCCATGTCAACTTCTGGACGGGTAGCCGGACGAATATTCTTTTCTTCGAAAAGCTTGGTGGAAGTTTCCTGCATCGCCTCAGAGATCACCTGACCTTTAGCGCGCTCACCGTGCATACGCTTCAAGAGGGACAGAGGGGCTTTACCTGGACGGAAACCTTTGATTCGTGCAGTGGCACGGAATTCGTCCAAAACAGCATCCAGACGATCATCAAGTTCTTTCGCGCCTACAACAACTTTATACTCGCGCTTCAGGCCTTCGTTCAGCAGTTCTTCGATCTGCATGGGTCTTCCAACTCTCTATTAATCTGTTCTGAACCGGCTTTCCCTGTTGGTGCGGGCGGAGGGACTTGAACCCCCACGTCCGAAGACACCAGAACCTAAATCTGGCGCGTCTACCAATTTCGCCACGCCCGCACTCAGGGAAACACTTTTTAATCGCGCCAACGGCGATCTGCCAGTTCCTTAAAAACGTGAATTTGACGGGCTTATAGCAGGCGCTGTGCGGAGTACAAGTATTTTTGTAACCTGAAGCCAGATTTTCTACAAAAGCACGCTGGGAAGCGCCTTAAGGAGGTCAGATGCAATCAAGCCCCTGCCCGCTTTCATTGCCGCTTCGCTATGCAGCCAGACACCAGCAGAAGCCGCCTCGAATGTGGGCATCCCCTGTGCGATAAGCCCAGCAATAATGCCTGAAAGCACATCCCCAGTACCCGCAACAGAAAGCCAAGCAGGCGCATTTGTCGCCACCGACACACGCCCATCGGGCGCGGCCACCACCGTAGATACACCTTTCAATACAACATGGCATTTGGATGAAACCGCTGCTGATCTGGCGGCTGATATCTTGTCAGTAGTTTTGGATAAGCCTGGGAAAAGGCGCGCAAACTCACCTTCATGCGGGGTTAATACAATATTGTCATTCCCTTCCTGAGTCAGCATCTCCAGCCTGCCAACGAGGCTGGAAAGCGCATCGGCATCAAGCACGGCTGCTTTCTTGCGTCCCACCGCGTCGTGAACAAGCTCTGCCGTCTTTTCGCCGACCCCCGCCCCCGGACCCAGCAGTATTGTATTGATCCGCGTGTCAGACATGATCCCCAGAAAGCCGAATGCGCTATCGAAGCGGCGCACCATGACATCTGTAAGTGCGGTTGCCTGAATATTGTATGTCTCGCTAGGCGCGGCCAGGGTCACCAGCCCCGCGCCCACACGCAATCCCGCCATCGCTGCAAGCCGGCAAGCGCCAAGTGTCGGCTCCTTGCCACCCAGAACCAGCATATGTCCTCGATGGTATTTGTGGGTTTCCGGCCCCGGAAATGGATAGAAACTGCCCCATAGCGCAGGGCTGTTCTCAAACAAATGAGGACCAATTGCCTCAAACGACTTTACGGAAATACCAATATCGGCAACATGTATATTCTCGTTGCCTCCACACAGAAAACGGCCTGGCACCATAACATGCCCGGGCTTTTTCGTGAAAAACGTAATTGTAGCATCGGCAGAAAAGCACGGCCCCAAAGGCAACCCTGATTCCGCATCAAGTCCGCTCGGCACATCGATCGCGACGCGGAAAACATCCATTTGGTTAGCGGCAGCGATAGCATCGGCAGCAACACCCTCGATTTCCCGTTTCAGCCCCGTCCCGAACAAAGCGTCGACAATTACGCTCGCTCCAGCCAAGCGCTTGGCATCCAGAGAAGAAATTCCGCCTTGCCAGCGCCTTGCCATGATGGCGGCATCACCTTTCAGCTCCTTGGCCTGGACGGAAAGCATAATCCGAACAGGATACCCCCACTCTTCCAGATATCGTCCTGCTACAAATCCATCACCGCCATTATTCCCGGGGCCACACAGGATGACAATTTCTCCGCCTGTCTCGAGCGGTGTCCCGATATAATCACAGATAACTTCTGCAACGGCTTTTCCCGCGGCCTCCATCAAGGTCAGGCCGTTGGTACCGTTATCGATCGCCCAAGCATCAGCCTTGCGGCTTTCTTCCGGCGTTAGCAAAATATGGGATTTGCCACCTGTCTGCACTGTCTTCTGCTCCCCCTCAGGAATCGACGCAGTGTAGGCAAAAGAAAAAAGCCCCGAAAGGGGCTTCTTCAAAAAAAACTTCAGAGTGGGGCGAGTG
>JABXIS010000091.1 GCA_013372975.1 Alphaproteobacteria bacterium | reverse complement strand
GGGCGGCCGGCATTCACGTTGTGATGGCCACCCAGCGTCCGTCTGTGGACGTGATCACCGGTACCATCAAAGCCAACTTCCCGACCCGGATCAGCTTCCAGGTAACCAGTAAAATTGACAGCCGCACCATTCTGGGTGAGCAAGGCGCCGAGCAGCTTCTGGGCATGGGGGATATGCTCTTTATGGCCGGTGGCGGCCGCATCCAGCGCGTGCACGGGGCCTTTGTGTCGGATAATGAGGTGGAAGATGTAACCACCCACCTCAGGAAACAGGGCGCGCCGGATTATCTGGCTGAAGTGACGGAAGAACCTGAAGAAGGCTTTGACAGCCCGTTCATCCCTGGTCCATCTGGCGGGGGCGATGATGCAGCCAACAGCCTCTATGATCAGGCAGTGGCTATTGTGATCCGGGACAAGCGGGCATCAACAAGTTATGTCCAGCGCCGGCTGAAGATCGGATACAACAAAGCCGCATCTTTGATTGAAGAGATGGAAGAGCAGGGCGTGATCAGTGCGCCAAACCATAAAGGCCAGCGCGAAGTGCTTGTGCCTGACCGGGAAGAAGAGTTTTAGGAAGCCATGATGCGATCCTTATTGGTGTTTGGAGTTTGTTTTGCCCTTCTGGGAACCACTGCGTTCGCACAGGAAGAAGCCATGCCTCCCCTAGAAGAGCAATCAGTGGAAGAAGCCACGAGCCTGAAGGCGCTTCGGCAGGTGCAAACCTATATGGACAGTGTCACCAGCCTGAAGGCTGATTTCCGCCAGCATGCGCCCAACGGCAATGTGGCGGTGGGCACGCTCTATCTTGAGCGCCCCGGCAACGTGCGGTTTGACTATACCGACGAAACCCCTTTCCTGATCGTATCAGACGGCAAAACCCTGAATTTCGTGGACTATGAGATCGGGCAGGTCACCAAATGGCCGGTCAAGAAAACACCGCTTCGTGCGCTTTTGGGCACGTCTGTTGATCTGGCGGGTGTTCAGAGCCATATCGAGCTTGGTGAAGGCATGCTTGAGGGCCTTGTGAAGCTTCATGCACGGGACCCGGACACACCTGAACAAGGTGAAATTACGCTCTACTTCATGCCTGATGCTGCACAGCCTAGCGGCCTTGGGCTCATTGGCTGGGAAGTGTTGGATGCGAAGGGCGAGATCACGCGGGTTGAGCTTTCGAACCAAACTGTAAACACAGATCTGGATGCGGAGCTCTGGACATTCGAGGACCCGCGCGGGGTGGCCAAGCGCCGTCGCAACCGCCGCTAGGATAACGTCCGGTTCCGGCTTGCACAGACCTGAATAATCCCTAAATAGCGAATGCCACTGTTATCGCTTGCGCTTGCGCGCACAGGCGGCTAGGGCTTGATCAGTTGCTTTTCAGGGTTGGGCTATGACGACAGAAGAAAACCAGTTCGAAGACGATATCGAAGAAATTTTTGACGAGCTTCCTACGCTCAAGTCGGTCGCGCCATTCCTGGCGCTTGCAGGCAATGTGCATTGGTTCCGCACACTGGGGGAAGACCCGGACCGTGAAACCGTTCAGATCGCGCGGGCCTATGCGGAAGCGCTTGGCTTCCCTAATGCGGAGCCCGGTTTTCTGGGGGATTGGGAAGAAGCGGCGGACGCCGCTGAGAATACCAACATCAACAGCGCCGCCTGGGAAGCAGAGGAACAGCTTCGGGCCGCAATAACCGATGATGCGCTTGCGGTGCTTGATGAACAGACCCTTGAAATGGTCATGACCCATGTGGCGCAGGGTGTATCGGAAGCGATCGAGCAGGGCGCTACCGAGGCCGCGCAGGAACTCAGGATTTTTGACGAGGAGTTTGTGCGCGCCACATCGGGCGCGGCGGTGCAGGCGGCCTATCAGGCGGCGCTCGCTGCCATGACAGGGGCCGAGGAAGATCATCCCTTTGTGCTCCGGTTCCAGCTTTTCGAAAAAGGCCGCTGGCCCATCGGCATCATCGGCAACAGTTTTCTGATTTTCTAAAAATAATAACGGCAGGGAGGCCCGCATGCGGCTGATTACATGGAATATCAACTCGGTGCGGGCGCGCCTCGGTATCGTCGAGCAACTGGTGAAAAAATATCAGCCCGATGTTTTGTGCCTGCAGGAAACCAAGGTGCAGGACCATATGTTCCCCGAAGGTTTCTTTGCCGACATCGGGATGCCGCATCTGGCCATCCACGGCCAGAAAAGCCATCACGGCGTGGCCACGGCCTCGAAGCTGCCGATTGCCGACCAATTCAAGATCGACTGGTGCAAAAAGGGCGATGCCCGCCATGTGGCCATCAGGATTGATGGCATGCCCACGATCCATAATTTCTATGTGCCTGCGGGCGGGGATGAGCCCGATGCCGCGATCAACGACAAATTTGCCCACAAGCTGGATTTCATGGAAGAAATGACCGAATGGTCATCAACCCTTAAGGAAGACAGCATCCTTGTGGGGGACCTGAATATCGCCCCGCACCCCGATGATGTGTGGGACCACAAGAAGCTTCTGAAGGTTGTGTCGCACACGCCAATTGAGACAGAGGGCATGCTCAGGATGATTGATGCCCACGACTGGGTGGATGTTATGCGCGAGTTCACACCGCTGCCGGAGAAGCTGTATAGCTGGTGGTCTTACCGCGCGCGCGATTGGGATGCTGCAGACAAGGGCCGCAGGCTCGATCATGTCTGGACAAGCCCAAGCCTCAAGGGCAAGGCCGTGCATATGGAAGTGATCCGGGAAGCGCGCGGCTGGGAAAAACCATCTGACCACGCGCCTGTGCTGGTAGACTTCAACTTCTGATCCGGAGGCGGTCATGGCAGGCTATACAATAGAAACCATGACAGCTGAGGATGTCCGTACGGCTGTGGCCTGGGCGGGCCGTGAGGGCTGGAACCCGGGCCTACATGACGCTGAAACCTTCTTCGCCGCCGATCAATCGGGTTTTTTCAAAGGCGTGCTGGATGGCGAGATCATCGCGACAGGCAGCGCTGTTGTGTATGACGATACTTACGCGTTTTGCGGCCTCTATATCGTGGCGCCCGAGCATCGCGGCAAAGGATTTGGGCTTGCGCTTACCAAAGCCCGCCTTGCCTATTGTGGCGACAGGAATGTAGGCATCGACGGGGTCTTGGAGAATGTCCGCATCTACGAACGCATCGGCTATGTGCCCTATTATGAAAACTGCCGCTATGAAGGCGAAGCGGCGGCGGGCGCCTTTGACAGCGCGGCCGTGAGCGACATAAAAACAGCAGACTTTGACGCCATCCGCACATACGACCGCCAGTGTTTTCCCGCCCACAGGGACGCTTTCCTGAAAGCCTGGCTTGGGCAAGGTGGTGCACGCGCCGTCTGTTACAGACAAGATGGTGTGGTGAAGGGGTATGCGGTACGCCGCAAGTGCCTTGAAGGGCACAAGGTTGGGCCGCTGTTCGCCGATAACACGGAAGTTGCCGAAACCCTGTTCACGGCCCTTCAGGCCGATATTCCGGGCGAAAAAATCATCCTTGATACGCCCGAGAATAACCCGGAGGCCATACGGCTCGCCACCAAGCGAGGTATGCAGAAAGTGTTCGCCACCGCACGCATGTACCAAAAAGGCCTGCCCGATATTCGGACAGGCCAGATCTTTGGCATCACAACATTTGAGCTGGGATAAGCCAGGTCAGGCGTGAAAACCCTGCAGGCTGTAGCCGCCGGGTTCTGTGACCAGAAGGCGCGCCATGCCGGGTTCGTTTTCGATTTTTTGCCTCAGGCGGTACACGTGCGTTTCGAGCGTGTGGGTGGTAACACCTGAATTATAGCCCCATACTTCTGCCAGAAGCTCGTCGCGGCCCACAGGGTTGCCGCCCGCGCGGTACAGATATTTGAGGATGGAGGTTTCCTTTTCCGTCAGGCGTACCTTCTTGCCGCTGTCTTTTTCCTCGAGGATTTTGCCGGCAGGCCGGAACTGATAGGGGCCGATCTCGAACGTGGCGTCTTCGCTTTGCTCATATTGGCGGAAGTGCGCCCGGATGCGTGCAAGGAGCACCGTAAAGCTGAAGGGTTTGGTTACATAGTCGTTGGCGCCAGCGTCCAGCCCCAGAACCGTATCGGCATCCGACACATTGCCCGTAAGCATCAGGATCGGCACGGAAACACCGCTTTTGCGGATGCGTTTGCACAGTTCGCGGCCGTCCATATCGGGCAGGCCCACGTCCAGGATGATCATGTCCACCTGATTGTCCTTGAGGAAATCAAGCGTTTCGCAAGCCGCACCCTTTTCAACCGTTGTGAACTCGTCACACAGGGCAAGCTGCTCCGCGAGGCCCTCGCGCAGGTCCACATCATCATCAACAAGCAAGAGTTTGCGGGTTGCCATTCTATATATCCTCCGGCCGGTAAAATTATTTGCCATAGTATGCAATAACCCGCTCTATATAAGAAGGGGAAACGCCTTTCACACTCACATGCGGTCACATTTGTTTGATCGGATGGTGAGCGCCTGACGCTGCCCCACGGGAAATCGCCTGCTGACTTTTGGGAAAATGCCGCTATATGAAGGGCATGACTGATTTGGACCAAAGCCTCCTGACGCTTGAACGCGCTGCCGATGATCTTCGGCGCGGCCAATCCGTGCGTGTGACAGATGGCGCGGCCAGCTTGGTGTTGATGCCGCTTGAGCTTGCAAATACGCCTGCGCTTGAGCGATTTGACGCTATGACGGACGATAGTTTCATCCTCCTCACCAATAACCGGGCCATGAACCTGAAGGTGGCGGGCGAGGATTGGTCAGTGGTGCGTATCAAGCGTCCGTCCTGGATGCGGGCCGATGACATGGTTGCGATGGCTGACCCAACGCTTGATTTGATGAGCCCGATGAAAGGCCCGTTTGAACGCCTCAATCACGCTGATACGGCACTTGATCGCGCCGCCGTCAAGTTGGTGAAGTGGGCGCGCCTTTTGCCTGCCGTTCTGGCGGCAGAGGTGGAAGGCGAGGTGGGGGCGCTGCTTTCAGTTCCCGCAGATGATA
Source organism: Alphaproteobacteria bacterium (assembly GCA_013372975.1). Lineage (GTDB taxonomy): Bacteria > Pseudomonadota > Alphaproteobacteria > Sphingomonadales > Kordiimonadaceae > Kordiimonas. The sequence goes on along the minus strand of JABXIS010000091.1, from coordinate 5,246 downwards.
TTCTTGATGCCGATTTCAAGCAGGCTGCGGCCCTCAGGCAGGTGGCATCGGCGCGGGTGCCTTTGGCTGGGGCTGAAAACACGCGGCTTGTCTCTTTCCGGCCCATGGCTGGCGGGATCGAACATATTGCCATTGTGATCGGGGACCCCAACAGGCATGACCCTGTGTTGACGCGTATCCATAGCGAATGTTTCACGGGTGACCTCCTCGGCTCCCTCAAATGTGATTGCGGTGAGCAGCTTCGGGGTGCGATTAAAGCAATCGAGGGCGCAGGCGGCGGCGTGCTTCTTTATCTGGCGCAGGAAGGCCGGGGTATCGGGCTTATATCCAAACTCAAGGCCTATGCGCTTCAGGATCAGGGTTATGACACCGTGGATGCCAATACCCGCCTTGGTTTCGATGTGGATGAACGGGTGTTTGCGCCCGCAGCCGAAATGCTCAAGCAGCTTGGTTTTGCGTCGGTGCGGCTTATGACCAACAACCCCGATAAGGTGGCGGGGCTGGAGCGCTTTGGTGTGACCGTGGCCGAACGGGTGGCGCACAAATTCCCCACCAACCCCCACAACGAGCATTATCTGGCCACCAAGAAAACCAAAACCGGGCATATCCTCTGATGGCGATCTGGACGGTAACGCCCGACAAGCATGACAGCCGCCGGGGGCGCATGCGTGGGCCCCTGTTTGACGAGCCTTGCGCGCTTGGGAAACATGGTGTGGTGGCCGAAGCCGATGGCCGGGAAGGCGACGGCAAGACGCCCGCGGGGACCTATCCCTTCAGGAAGGTGTTCTACCGCCCGGACCGGGAAGAAGCGCCCATGACGGCCCTGCCGCTTGAGCCGCTCTCGCCTGAGCTTGGCTGGTGTGATGATGTGGAAAGCGAGCACTATAACAAGCTTGTGCGCCTGCCCTTTGGCCCCTCACACGAAAAAATGTGGCGCGAGGATGCGCTGTATGACCTTGTGGTGATTTTGGGGCACAATGATGCGCCCGTGGTAAAAGGCTTGGGCAGCGCCATTTTCCTGCATGTGGCACGCGAGGGTTTCAAGCCCACGCTTGGCTGCATTGCGCTTGAAAAAGCCGCCTTGCGCCGGTTCCTCAGACAAGTTCAGCCGGACGACCAGACCAAGATTTTGACGGGTTAGAAGCCATTCGGCAGGATCAATTTTGAGCCTTCTGGAATTTCTTTCTGGTTATCGAAATCTTCCAATATCAGACACGTACCATTCTTCGCGGAAGCTTTGATGGGGCTGGCAAGCGCTTCAAGTTTTTCTCCATTTTGCAGAAAAATTGTTACTGGAAATTCCATTGGCAATGGAGTTACGAGAGGCGCTTTGGCGTCAATAACGACTGCGACACTCACATCATCCATGGGATGGCTTTCGATGATCGTGACCGAACGCTGGCTCATGAATAATCCCGCGCACCGAAGATGGCGGTGCCAACACGAACATCGGTCGCGCCCATCGATGCAGCCAGAGCATAATCACCGCTCATGCCCATGGACAGGCGTTCAAGCCCGTGCCGTTTTGCGAACTTTTTCAAAAGGCCAAAGTGCAGCGTTGGATCGTCGCCTGCGGGCGGGATGCACATAAGGCCCACCACATTGTGCCCTAATGTGCGACATTCTGTGAGCAGCGCCTCAAGGTCTTCGGCCTGCACGCCACCTTTTTGGTCTTCGCGCCCGGTGTTGACTTGCAGGTAAATCGGAATTTGTTTGCCCTGTTTGTCCATCTCCGTGGCCAGCGCTTTTGCGAGCTTCACCCGGTCCACCGACTGGATTACATCAAATAGTGCAACGGCATTTGCGGCCTTGTTGGTTTGCAAACTGCCGATCAGATGCAGTTCCACATCCGGATAGTCTGGCTTCAACGCGCCCCAGCGTTCTTCGGCTTCCTGTACGCGGTTTTCGCCAAACACCCGCTGGCCCGCGTCAAGGGCTGCATGCACCCGTTCAATCGGCTGCACTTTCGATACCGCGACCAACCTAGGCTGGTTCTCAGCCACGCCCACATGTTTGCACATACGGGTGATCTCTTTTTTCACGGCGTCGATATTGGCTTTGATATCCGGCATCATGGCAGGCAGGTCCTTTGAGGCTTGTTGGTTCCCGTTTCCTATGGGATAGGTAGCCATTATGGTCAAGACAGAGATCACAAAAAAGGCGAAAGCGAACGCGCGCCAGATGATGGCAGCACTGGGCAGCGCGTGCCCTGTGTTTATCACCGACAGCATACGTGTGCCTGATCCGGTTTCCGTGATCCGCGGCCTGCCTGCTGACGCCATCATTATCTGCCGGGACTATGATCACCCGGGTCGTGAAGCCTTGGCGGCGATGCTGCGAGATGAAACCTTCGCCCTTGGTCAGACACTCTTGATCGCGGCGGATACGGCGCTGGCCCGGCTTGTTGGGGCAGACGGTGTGCATCTGCCCGAATATATGCTTGGGCGTTTACCCTGCCTTACGGGCTTCTCCTTTGTTTCCGCCGCGTGCCACAGCCGTCGGGCCCTTCACCGCGCCGAACAGATCGGGATTGATCTTGCCATGGTGTCACCTGTTTTCCCAACCCGAAGCCATGAAGGTGCCGCCACCCTTGGTTTGCACCGGTTTGCCCGGCTTGTGGCCAAGGCGCGCATTCCCGTCGCCGCGCTTGGGGGCATCACGCCGACAACGGCCAAAAAATTAAGGCCGCTTCAAGTGGCGGCCTTTGCAGCAATCGATGGATTTGTGGTTTAGGGCCTGACCTTAGAGCTTCAGACCTTAGAGCTTCAGGCCTTAGAACTTCAGGCGACCGCCCAGGAAGATCATCTGGGATTGTTCGCCTGCTTCAGGGTCCAGCATCAGGCGGCTGCCGTAATCATAATATCGAACCCCGCCAGAGAGGCCGAGAGTATCGGTCAGGCGGTAGCTGGCGCCTAGTTCAACCGAAATGATGTTGCGTGCTTCGTTCTCAAGGCCATACAGGTCGGCGCCTTCACGGTATTCTGAGAGCGACAGGCGCGCTGACCAGCTCGTTGCTTCATAAGAGAAGCCCACATCGAAACCGGATGAATCAGCGTCGAAAATACTGGTTTGACGGATCAGGGACGCATCAAGGCCAAAGCCGGAATACCCAAGCGAAAGGCCCACATTATAGCGCCGCTCAGCCAGATCGCTGTTGTTTGCACCCGTAGCGGCAGGGAACCCCTGCATCGACAGGCGATAGGCGCTTTGAAGCGCGATTTCAAATCCGCGATCGCTTTCGTCGTTTTTGTCCGCGCCAAAACTGATGCCCAGTCGGCTCGAGGAGCCAAACAGATCCTGCCCATAACTGCCGCGCACTGTGCCATCAGGCGACAGAAGCGAGGAAAAGTCCGGGCGATCGCTTAAGCCAAGCGCGTTTGAAGGCGATGGGCTTGCTTCACGAAGCACAAAACCGCTTTCCCGGCCTTCTTTGGTATCCCGCAAGCTGAGCTGCAGGTCCTTGATTGAATCTGTTTTCGATGGTTTCTGCGTGTCACGCAGCTTGGCCATCTGTTCGGCAATGAAAAAATCAAGGCTTTGAAGAAAGCCGGACGACTCGAAACGTGTTTTCTCATCCGCCAGCGTCGCTGTGGATGAGGCTGATAACATCAGCGCCGTTACGGCATATTTGAACACATTTTTCATAGTCGTCGCTGTCTCGTACATGGTTGTACGCATCAATGGTATTGAATCCTGCATCCAATGTGCAAGAGTGCATGGCAAAAATAGGGAGGCCTGTGTCCTCGGTGCCACTATTTTGACGCTTTTCGGGCTGGTCAGCGCCTCTTATGGCCGCTATAACCCGCATGAAGCCAAATGTATCTCGGGCCAAAAGTTTAGATGGCGGTTCGGGAAGGCGAGGAAAAAACGAATCCACGGGGTAGTAGTATGCAGAAATTTGCCCGTACCATGTTGGTACTGACAGTTAGCCTGGCACTGGGTGCCTGCTCGGTTTTTGGCGGTGGCGATAAAGCCCGCGACGAGCTGGCGCCGCGCACCACGGCAATCGGTGTCAACGGTTATCTGTGGCAGGCGTCCCTTGATACGCTGTCTTTCATGCCGATTGATCGGGTTGAGCCAGCAGGCGGTGTGATCACCACGGACTGGCATTCCACAGCTAACGCCCCGGATGAACGGATCAAGCTGACAGTGCGTTTCTTGTCCGAGCAGCTTCGGTCTGATGGTATCAAGGTTGTGATTGTCCGTCAGGAACGCCAGAACGGAAATTGGCTGTCGGTACCCGTTCAGGCGGCAACAGCCCTGCAGATCGAAGAAGCGATCTTGCAGCGCGCGCGCCAGCTCCGGACCGAAGCCGCCCAATAGGCTGCCGCACCCTTGGTGCAGCGGAAGGGTTTGAATAGAGTTTGAGCCGGGCACCCTTGCCCGGCTGTTTCAGTTGTTAGGCAGCCTTTCAGGCTGGAAAAATCGAGATAGAGATCATGTCGCGCTACAACGCAAAAGCCACGGAAGCCAAATGGCAAAAGGTATGGACCGACGCCAAGACTTTCAAAACAGAGAACACATCTGAAAAGCCCAAATATTATGTGCTTGAGATGTTCCCTTACCCCAGTGGCCGGGTGCATGTGGGGCACGTGCGTAACTATACCATGGGTGATGTGGTGGCTCGTTACCGTCGCGCTCAGGGGTATGAAGTGCTGCACCCGATGGGGTGGGATGCATTTGGTATGCCCGCAGAAAACGCAGCGATGGAACGCAAGGTTCACCCTGCTGACTGGACCTACGACAATATCGCCAATATGCGCGAGCAGCTGAAGCATATCGGCCTGGCGATTGATTGGGACCGTGAGATCGCCACTTGTGATGCAGACTATTACGGCAAAGAACAGCAGATTTTCATCGATTTCTTCAATGCCGACCTCGTGTATCGCAAGGAAAGCTGGGTGAACTGGGATCCGGTGGACAATACGGTTCTGGCTAACGAGCAAGTGATTGACGGCAAAGGCTGGCGTTCTGGCGCCACCGTTGAGCGCCGCAAACTGAGCCAGTGGTTCCTGAAGATCACTGATTTTGCAGACGAGCTTCTCGAAGGCCTTAAAGGTCTTGACCGCTGGCCTGATAAGGTGCGCCTGATGCAGGAGAACTGGATCGGCCGTTCCGAAGGGCTGAAGTTTGATTTTGAGATCGCGGAAACAGGCGAGAAACTGCCTGTTTACACCACCCGACCGGATACATTGTTTGGTGCAAGCTTCTGCGCGATCGCCGCAGACCACCCGCTGGCGGCCAAG
>JABXIS010000087.1 GCA_013372975.1 Alphaproteobacteria bacterium | reverse complement strand
GCTTTATGGCCCGGTTGTTGACAGCATCACTGTTGTTCGTCGCGGTAAAGTACGTCGTGCGAAGCTCTACTACCTGCGTGGCCGTACTGGTAAGTCTGCTCGTATCGCCGAGAAGAAAGACTTCAATCGCGGCAAAAACGCGAAATAATATTTCAAACTTTCAGCTTTTCGCTTTTTATTTGTTGCGAACCGCTGGGGGTGGATATAAAGAACGGGGGCGGGACGCAGGTCTTGCCCCCGTTTTTCATTTTAGCCGGTTTGAAACTGCTGGCGCCGATAGCCTGATGGCTTTGCTGGCGAGGGATTTTCACACCGAAAGTGGCTGATTGGAGTGGATGATGTCGAAGGCGATGCCAAAAACGATGTATGACAAGATTTGGGACCATCATGTTGTGGAAGACCGCGGCAATGGTGTGGCCCTTCTATATATCGACCGGCATCTGGTGCATGAAGTGACAAGCCCGCAAGCATTTGACGGCCTGCGCGCGGCTGGTCGGCCAGTACACCGGGTGGACAGTATCATCGCGGTGCCTGACCACAATGTGCCGACGAAGGATCGCAACCTGCCAAACCCTGATCCGATGTCAACCGCGCAGCTGACGGCTTTGGAGGCCAACGCCCGCGAATTCGGCCTCGATTATATCGATATGACCGATGACCGGCAGGGCATTGTGCATGTGGTGGGCCCCGAGCAGGGTTTCACCCAGCCGGGTGTGACGCTGGTGTGTGGCGACAGCCATACCTCCACCCACGGTGCGTTCGGTGCGCTGGCATTCGGGATCGGCACGTCTGAGGTTGAGCATGTGCTGGCAACCCAGACGCTTGAGCTGAAGAAATCCAAGAATATGCGCGTCACGGTGACGGGCGAGCTGCCCAAGGGCTGTTCTGCCAAGGACGTGACCATGGCAATCATCGGCGCTATCGGCACCGGTGGAGGCACCGCGCATGTGATCGAATATGCGGGCCCGGTGATCGAGGCCTTGTCGATGGAAGGGCGGATGACGCTCTGTAACATGTCTATCGAGGCGGGCGCGCGTGCGGGCCTTGTGGCGCCTGATGAAAAAACTTTCAACTATCTGAAGGGCCGCCCCTATGCGCCCAAGGGCGGGCAGTGGGAAGCGGCCGTGAACTTCTGGAAGGCTTTGAAGTCCGACGACGGCGCGCATTTCGATAAGGAAATCGTGATTGATGGCAGCCAGATTGTGCCGCTTGTGACCTGGGGTACCAGCCCCGAGGATGTGGTGCCGGTAACCGCCAACGTGCCAAGCCCTGATGACTATGCTGACCCTGCCAAACGCGAAGCGGTCGAGAAGGCGCTTGAATATATGGGCTATGCCGCAGGCACACCCATGACCGGCTTCCAGGTGGACCGTGTGTTTATCGGATCGTGCACCAACAGCCGGATCGAGGACATGCGCGAGGCCGCCAGCGTGATCAAGGGCCGCAAGGTAGCAGATCATATTATCGAGGCGATGATTGTTCCGGGCTCCGGCCTTGTGAAGTTGCAGGCCGAAGAAGAGGGGCTCGACAAAATTTTTACCGACGCGGGTTTCGAGTGGCGTGATCCGGGATGCAGTATGTGTCTTGCCATGAACCCGGACAAGGCCGGGCCGGGCGAGCATGTGGCATCAACCAGCAACCGCAACTTTGTTGGCCGACAGGGGCCCGGCGCGCGCACCCATCTGGTGAGTCCCGCAATGGCGGCGGCGGCGGCCATCGCCGGCCATTTTGTTGATGTGCGTAACTTTTAAGGCGTAGGAGAAGACCCATGGAAAAATTCGTCAGCGTCACCTCCATCGCCACGCCGTTCCCGCGTGTGAATGTGGATACGGATATCATCATCCCGGCCAAGCACCTCAAGTCGATCAAACGCACTGGCTTTGGCGAGCATGCGTTCGAGACCGTGCGCTATAATGCCGACGGGTCAAAAATCGAAGGCAATGTGTTCGACGGGCCGAAATACAAGGGTGCCAAGATCCTGATCGCGGGCGACAACTTCGGTTGTGGTTCAAGTCGTGAGCATGCGCCCTGGGCGATTGCAGAGCTGGGTTACCGTTGCATCATTGCGCCATCGTTCGCCGATATCTTCGCAGGCAACTGTGTGAAGAACGGCATCCTGACCGTCGCGCTCAAACAGGAAGAAGTGGATGCACTGGTGCTGGCCGCTGAGGCCGGGCACGAGATCCACGTGAACCTGAATGACCAGACGGTGGTGTGCCAGAACGCGAAATATGAGTTTGACTATAACCCGGCGCACAAGGAAATGCTGCTGAATGGCCTTGATGAAATCGGCCAAACACTGCAGGCCCAGGGTGCGATCAAGGGTTATGAAGACAAGCAAAAACTGATGACCCCGTGGTTGTTCCGCGGCTGAGGCTTTAGAGGTAAAGATTATGACCACGACGCATAAAGTGATGCTCCTGCCGGGTGACGGTATTGGCCCAGAGATTATGGCCGAAGTGAGGCGCGTGATGGGCTGGGTTGAAGGCGCCTATGGTGTTTCCTTCGATGTATCTGAAGGCCTGATCGGTGGCTGTTCCTATGAAGAATATGGTTTCCCGCTCACGGACGAGACATTGGCGCAAGCGAAGGCGTCGGATGCTATCGTGATGGGCTGTGTGGGTGGCCCCCAGTGGGACGGCAAGACAGACTATGACAAGCGCCCGGAAGCTGGCTTGTTACGGCTCCGTAAGGATTTGGACCTGTTTGCGAACCTGCGTCCAGCCATGTGTTTTGATGCGCTTGCCGATGCCTCCAGCCTGAAGCGCGAGTATGTTGCCGGCCTCGATATTCTGTTCGTACGCGAACTTGCGGGCGGGGTTTACTTCGGTGAACCGCGTGGTATCGAAAACCTGCCGGAAGGCGGGCGTGTGGGCATCAACACCCAGCGCTATACCGACCAGGAAATTATCCGCATTTCCCGTGTGGCGTTCGATATGGCGCGCAAGCGGAATGGCCAAGTGCATTCTGCCGAGAAAGCCAATGTGATGGAATCGGGCCTTTTGTGGCGCGAGGAAGTTACGAAGCTGCACGCCGCCGAATATTCGGATGTGAAGCTTGAGCATATCCTCGCGGATAACTGCGCCATGCAACTGGTGAAGAACCCGAAGCAGTTTGATGTGATCCTGACAGATAACCTGTTTGGTGACTTGCTTAGCGATGCGGCGGCGATGCTGACCGGTTCCTTGGGCATGCTGCCAAGCGCGAGCCTCGGCTCCGGTGGCCCCGGCCTATATGAGCCCGTGCATGGCTCTGCGCCTGATATTGCGGGCCAGGGTATTGCCAACCCGATTGCGGCGATCCTGTCGTTTGCTATGGCGCTTCGTTATTCGCTTGATATGGGTGATGCGGCCGACAAGGTTGAAGCGGCTGTCTCGAAAGCGCTCGATAGCGCCCGCACAGGTGACATCTGGGCCGAGGGCTTCGAGAAGGTGGGCACCACTGGTATGGGCGACGCCATTTTGAAAGCGCTGAACTAGAGGTTTTTGGGCTGAAACGCGCTTAAGCCGTAGAAATACTAACGATTTCGGCAAATACTTTGTGTTTGCTTTTTTGTGTGGAGCAGTGTGAATAGACGCTCCAATTTTTAAACCCCATAGGAGATGAACATGGGTTTTCGTGTCGCTGTTGTAGGTGCGACTGGTAATGTCGGTCGCGAAATGCTGAATATTCTGAATGAGCGGGAGTTTCCTGCCACAGAAATTATTGCGATTGCATCCCGAAAATCCATGGGCCAGAAGGTCGACTATGGTGATAAGGAACTGACGATCCAGGCGCTGGATACGTTTGATTTCACGGGTGTCGATATCGCACTTTTCGCAGCGGGCTCCGGCGTTTCCAAAGAGTTTGGCCCAAAGGCTGCCGAAGCCGGTGCGATCGTGATCGATAATTCATCTTTCTTCCGCATGGACCCGGACGTGCCGTTGGTGGTGCCAGAGGTGAACGCCCACCACCTGCAGAAGATCAAGAAAAACATCATCGCAAACCCCAACTGTTCCACAGCACAGATGCTGGTGGCCTTGAAGCCGCTGCATGATGCGGCCGTGATCAAACGCGTGGTGGTATCCACCTACCAGTCTGTATCTGGTGCGGGTAACGCCGCCATGGATGAGCTTTTCAGTCAAACCCGAGCAATCTTTGTGAATGATCCGGTTAATCCCGAGAATTTCACCAAACAGATCGCCTTCAACGTGATCCCACATATCGATGTTTTCATGGATGATGGTTACACGAAAGAAGAGTGGAAGATGGTTGCCGAGACGCACAAGATGCTGGACCCGGATATCCAACTGACAGCGACATGTGTACGTGTGCCGGTATTTGTTGGTCATGCGGAATCGATCAATATCGAATTCAAGAAAGAGATGACCGAAAAGCAGGCTCGTGCGCTGCTGCGCGAGGCACCCGGTTGCCTGGTCATCGACAAGCGCGAAGACGGCGGTTACATCACGCCGCTTGAATGTGTGGGTGACTTTGCCACATTCATCAGCCGTATCCGCGAAGACAAGACGGTGAAAAACGGCCTCAATATCTGGGTTGTTTCCGATAACCTGCGCAAGGGTGCTGCCCTGAATGCGGTGCAGATTGCAGAATCACTTCTTAATCAGGGTATCCTGAAAGCGGCAGCTTAAGTGCCGGGGTAATTGAGATTAGATCAAGAAAATGCCGGGCTTTGGTCCGGCATTTTTTATTTGGCTATATGAAATCGCCACTGTCTTCGACCACCAGCTCTGGCGGGAACACAAGGTGTGCCCGCGTGCCTTTGCCCGGTTCGCTTTCGATGTCTAGTCTGGCGCCTTGCCGCTCCATCAACAGCATGGTGGTGGGAATGCCAAGGCCCGTGCCTTCCTGATGCATGTCGTAGGCGTGTTTGAAATCGGTGAGCGGCTCGCATATCTGCGCCAGTGTATCGGCCGACATGCCAATTCCTGTGTCGCTGACCGTGAGGCGCGCGCTGCCGTCTTCCATTTCTGCAACCTCGATCTCGATACAGCCAAGGCTGGTGTATTTCACAGCGTTTGTCAGAAGGTTCATTAGCGATTTCTTGGTGTGGCCGGGATCACCCTTCACGAACAAGGGGTCTGTGCGTGTGGCGGCCACCACCTTCAGGTGTTTCTGCGCCGCCTGATGCTGGATCATGCGTTTGCCCGTGCGCGCCATGTCTGTAAGGTCAAATTGCTCTGATAGGGCTGTGTCGTCCGAGATTTCCAGCATGGCCAGAGACATGATGTCGTTGATCAATGTGAGAAGGTTTTCGCCCGATGCGCAGATTTCAGAGGCATAGTCTCGAAGCTGGTTTTCATCCACCTGCCTGTCGCGGATCAGCGAGGCATAGCCAATGATGGCACTAAGCGGGTTTTTCAGCTCGTGGCTGATGTTGGCCATGAACATGGATTTGGAATAGTTGAGCACCAGTGCTTGGCTGAGAGTGTCGCGAACCGCATCAAGGTCTACCCTGTGGGCCAGTTCGATCTGGGTGCGTACTTGATGCGCGCGAACAATATTGAAAAGCGCGTCATCTTCTAGCGGTGTTCTGCTTTCCGCAACCAGTGCACCGATCACCGTGCCCTTGTCGTCCATCAGCGGAAAGCCGACATAGGCCTCCAGCTTCTCGTCCACCAGAAACTGGTCTGCCGGAAAGGAGGCTTGCACCATCCGTTGGTAGAGGCAGAAGTCCCGGCTAACGGTTTCCTGGCAGGGGGTGTCGTCGATAGGGTAGGTGGCAGGCTGCTTATGTTCTCCGTCCCAGAAAAGGGATACGGTTTTCATGACAGACCGGTTTTCCTGCAGCAGCCCCACATAGGCGATATCCGCGCCATGGTCTTCGCACAGATGTTTTGTCAGGGCGTCAAAGTAAGGCTTCCCGCTCAGGCCCCTGAGGGCATCGCTGATTTCATGGGAGGGCGAGATACTGTCTGTCATTCCGTTTCCTGCTAGCGGTTTTGTGTCTGCCAAAAGGCATCAACACTTATTTCCTCAGAACTACGGTTTTGTGACGAGAACAATTAGAACACAGCTTGGTTAACGAAACGTCAGTATTTACCGCCGATGCCAGTTGACTTCGCCATCCTGATTTGTCAGACCAATCGGGAGTGAATTTTAGTGCGGGAACATGTGCAGGGGGGCGCTGGGCCTCTATATGTTCCAGACGCATGAAAGAGGGGAAATCATGAAACAATGGAATTCAGGCGTCTCGAAACTGGCGCTGATGGCGACCGTGGCATTTGGCTTGGCAGCTTGTGGCGAAGAAGCAGAGGCACCCAAGACCAAGGCTGAAATGACTGCAGAGGCGACAGCTTTCATTCAGGAGGCAGAGCAGCAGCTGTTTGAAGCAGCCATGTATCTGGAGCGAATGGCTTGGGTGAACGCAAACTTCGTAACCCACGATACAGACATGCTGGTTGCAGAAGCCGACAAGAAATTCATTGCGCTGGGTGTCGAGCTCGCCGGGAAATCCAAAAAATATCAGGGTGTAGACCTGCCGGATGATATCGCGCGCAAATTTGAAAAACTGCGTCTGGCGCTCACGCTGCCTGCCCCTGAGAATGCCGATAAAACCAAAGAACTGGCTGATATCAAAGCCAAGCTGTCTTCCACTTACGCCACGGGCAAGGTGGCGATGGAAGGTGAGCAGAAAACCCTTGGTCAGGTTTCCGAGATCATTGCAACAGACCGTACGCCTGAGCGCCTTCTGGCAGCGTGGGACGGCTGGCGCAAGTCGGCACAGCCCATGAAGGACGACTATGCCCGCATGGTTGAGATCGCGAACGAAGGCGCGAAAGAGCTGGGATATCCCAATGTGGGCGCCATGTGGCGCTCCAACTATGATATGGACCCGGATGCGTTCGCCGCTGAAGCTGATCGCCTTTGGGACGGTGTGAAGCCGCTTTATGACGCGCTGCACTGCCACGTAAGGGCGGAGCTTTCTGATTATTATGGCAGCCGTGTTGTATCGGAAGATGGCGCCATTCCGGCCCACCTCCTGGGCAATATGTGGGCCCAAAGCTGGGGTAATGTATTCGATCTTGTGAAGCCGGAAGGTGGTGCTGAAAGCTACGATCTCACCAAGCTGCTGCAAGATAAAAACTATGATGCCCGCAAGATGGCCGGTGCCGCGGATGATTTCTTCCAGTCGCTCGGGTTTGATGCATTGCCCGATACCTTCTGGGACAGGTCCCTGTTCACCAAACCGGAAGACCGCGAAGTTCAGTGCCATGCGTCTGCATGGGACCTGGACTGGAAAGACGACATCCGGATCAAGATGTGCACCAAAGTGGATGGTGAGGATTTCATCACCATGCACCACGAAGTTGGCCACAACATCTATCAGCGTGCCTATCAGGAACAAAGCTTCTTTGGTGCGACCGGCGCGCATGACGGCTTCCATGAAGCCATCGGCGATATGGTGGCGCTTTCGATCACACCTGATTATCTGATCAAGACAGGCCTCCTGGATGAAGCGCCGTCTGCGGATGCCGATATTGCCATCCTGATGCAGCAGGCTTTGGACAAGGTTGCTTTCCTGCCATTTGGCTTGATGGTTGATCAGTGGCGCTGGAAGGTGTTCTCTGGCGAGCTGACGCCAGACACCTATAACCAGGGCTGGTGGGACCTGCGTGAAAAATACCAAGGCGTGAAAGCACCAAATGATCGCCCGGCTGATGCGTTTGACCCCGGCGCCAAATATCATATTCCGGGCAACACGCCTTACATGCGCTATTTCCTTGCCCACATCCTGCAGTTCCAGTTCCACAAGTCTGCCTGTGAGCAGGCTGGCTGGGAAGGGCCGCTGCACCGCTGTTCCGTTTATGGCAACAAGGAAGTAGGTGAGAAGTTCAAGGCGATGCTGGAGATGGGCGCATCCAAGCCTTGGCCTGAAGCGCTTGAAACCTTCACTGGCAGCCGCGACATGGATGGTTCCGCTGTTGTAGCCTACTTTGAGCCCCTGAAGGCATGGCTGGATGAGCAAAACAAAGACCGTACCTGCGGTTGGTAAAAATATTGGGCCCGGCGTGTTAGCATGCCGGGCCTTCTTGTATCTGGAGAACAGCCATGGCCGCACTAAGCCTTCGCCGCAGTATGCTTTTCATGCCGGCGTCCAATGAACGGGCGTTAGAGAAAGCGAAATCATTGCCTGCTGATGGCCTGATCTTCGATCTAGAGGATGCTGTTGCACCTGATGCGAAAGATGAGGCGCGCAGGCAGGCTGCCGCCGCGGTAGCGTCCGGTGACTATGGCACCCGCGATCTTGTGGTGCGTATCAATGGCCTCGATACCCCCTGGTGGCGGGATGACCTCAAGGCTGTGGTGCCGGCGCATCCTTTTGCTGTGCTGATCCCAAAAGTGGAAACACCAGACCAGATCACACGGGTTGAGGAGGAGATGTCCTGGCACACCACGCAGGGTGATATGGAAATCTGGGCCATGATCGAAACACCACGCGGTTTCCTGAATGCGGGTGAGATCGCAGGCGCCAGCGACAGGCTCACGACGTGGGTGGTAGGTACCAACGATCTGGTGAAGGACCTGCGCGGCAAACACACGAGGGACCGCCAGCCGGTTATCACGGCGCTTGGCCTGGCGCTACTTCATGCCCGTGCCAATGGCCTCACCATTCTGGATGGTGTTTATAGTGATTTTCGGGATGCAACAGGGTTTGAATTTGAATGCGAGCAAGCCAAAGCACTTGGTTTTGATGGCAAAACACTGATCCATCCGGGGCAGGTTGAAACTGCCAACACGGTTTTTGCGCCAGATGAAGAAGAGTTGCTTCACGCCCGCAGGATGATTGATGCCTTTTCGCAGGCGAAAGCTGAGGGCAAGGGGGTTGCGGTGCTGGACGGTCGCATGATCGAAGAACTGCATCTTGACGAGGCCCGCCGTATAGTGGCGATGGCAGAAGCCATCGCCGAAAGAACGGGTTAACGACCGATATGTTTCGCTAGAAACTTTTCTGTCTCTTTCAGGATCGTCAGGCGTGCTTTTTCAGTGCGCAAGTGATGGCCACCATCTTCGATCTCTACATACCGTGTTTCTTTTTTCAGCTTCTTCAGTTTTTTATACATGGATTTGCTGTGTTCGTATGGGACGCGTTCATCATCTTTGGATGACATAATAAGCACTGCGGCGCTTACCTCTTCTGCCCGGTGGTATGGAGATACTTCCTTGTCACTGCTGTCAGCGAGGCCCATGTTTTTGGTCCAGACACGCCCGCCGATAAAGTCTCTGTCGTTATCCTTGAGCCGGACGAGATCTGGCACCCCATTGATGGAAATTGCGCATGCATACAGGCTTTTTTCTTTGATGACGCCCATCAGGGCTGCATAGCCACCATATGAGCTCCCAAGGATGCAAATGCGATCAGGGTCTGCTATTCCCTTTTCGACCAACCAGTTTGTGGCGTCGGTAAGGTCATCCTGCATCAGGCCCCCCCATTGGTGGCGCCCTTCGCTTTCAAATTTGTAGCCGTATCCAGATGATCCCCTGAAGTTGGGTTGAAGAACGGTATATCCGCGGCTGGCATAAAACTGGGCCATAAAATCCCATTCCGCTGTATCGCGCACATGTGGGCCGCCGTGAGGCATAAGTATTGTCGGGCCTTTACCTTCTTTATGGAGAGGACGGGTCAGGTATCCGGGGATATGGCTGCCGTCGCGAACCGGAATGGACACGGTTTCGGGAGAAGCGAAAAAGTCTGATGGATTTTCCGTATATTGCCCGATGTGGTTATTCAGCGAGGCGATGAAATCCATGCGTTTTGTGTCCCGATTATAGACAAAATAGTCACCCGGATTGTTGCGGCCGCTGACCCGTACCAGATACAGCGGCTTGGATTTGGCCTTGCTGACAACCCTTACATTTTGCCCTTTCATGGCATGTTCGAGGCTGCGTTGAACGATATTCTGTTCGGGATCGTAGAATGTTACCCTGGTGACATCCTCTGTGTAAGTTACACCAGCGACTTGGCCAGTGTCAGGATCCTCGATGATATTGTCCATATCAACTGTTTCGTGGGCGAAAATCTGTTCGGTCACCTCGCCAGACAGCAGATTCAGTTTGAACAGGCCTTCCGTGCCGAATTCGGTGGGGCCGCTTACATAGATGATATTGGGTTCAGCGGAAAACCCCCGGACAGAATAACGATCATACCAATCGGTGTCCGTAAGGTCGATCCAGTCACCACCTGCATCCTTCAATTTGGCCACGCGTTTTAAGCCGCTGTAGCCTGTACCGAAGCGCACCTCCGACGTGTGATCGGTATACCAGTTCTGAACGCCCTTGCTGCCGCCCTTCTCTTGCGACTTTTTACCGCTGCGGACGTTGATTTTATATACAGCTGGCGTGCCATCCAGCTCAAAATCCAACTGGACAAGAATATGATCGGGGTCATTTGGCAGTGGGTCGACAATTCTTTCGAACTGCGAAGCCTGCTGAACGGTGCGTCCAATCCGCGCCTTTTTCGGTTTGCCCAGCCACAGGTTTTCCTGTGTATGAATATTGAAAGATATGATGCGTGTTTGATAGGCGTCAGCGCGGAACGCGCCCCGTTCCACCAGAAAGCCGTAACGAAGCAAAAGGATGTCATCGTTTGCCCAGCTAAAGCCCACGATTTCGGTTTCTTCCCAAGGTGGAATAACGCCAACATTGCCACCGGAAATATGTTGAAACACAAGATGGCGGCGCCCTTCAATATTGGTGAAATAAGCGACGCCTTCCCCGTTTGGAGACAGCTTGGGATTACTGAATGTAGGCAGTGATGCAAATGTTTTTGCTGCGATCTGTGCCGGTGACGTTGCCAGTTTTTCGGCGAATGCGGCTGGAGATGGCAGAACTGCTGCGCCTAGGGCAACAGTCACAAGTGCCATCACATAGCTTTGAAAACGGAAAAATAATTGTAGCAAGGTGTTTCCCTTCAGGAAGCCTGGTTGGTCCTGTGTATCTTATTTGCCGATATGGTTGGCCAGGAATGTCTCGATTTCGGCCAGAACAGTTTGGCGTGCCTCAGCCGTGAGGAGAAAATGGTCGCCGCCTTGCATTTCAATGTACCGGGGCTTTTTGCCCAGCTTCTTGAGCCTTTTATACATTTTTTCTGATTGTTTGGCAGGCACAACCCGATCGTCCGCAGAGGCGATAATCAGAGTTGGGACATTGATCTCCTTTGCTCTGACAAAGGGCGAAACTTCTCTGTCTTTTACGCCTTCAAGTCCAATCTTCTCATGCCCTACTTCACCACCCACATAACGACCTTCGCTTGCCTTCAGAGCAACGATGTCGGTTACGCCGTTGATT
Organism: Alphaproteobacteria bacterium; assembly: GCA_013372975.1. GTDB lineage: Bacteria > Pseudomonadota > Alphaproteobacteria > Sphingomonadales > Kordiimonadaceae > Kordiimonas. The sequence goes on along the minus strand of JABXIS010000087.1, from coordinate 15,285 downwards.
GAGACCGAGCATTTATAGAGGCCTTGCTCCTTGATGGCGCCCATCAGGGCGGCATAGCCGCCATAGGAACCACCGGCAATGCAGATACGTTCAGGATCGGCGTAGCCCTCACTGATCAACCATTTGGTGGCATCTGTTATGTCATCTTGCATCAAGCCGCCCCACTGTTTGTAACCACTGGTTTTAAAGGAAACACCATAACCGGTGGACCCTCTGAAGTTCGGCTTGATAACCAGATAACCCCGGTTTGCCAGAAACTGTGCCAGATAGTCCCAATCCGCGTCATCGCGGGCATGCGGGCCACCGTGCGGCAAAACAACAGCGGGCATGTTAGAGGGCGTTTTCAACCCATGCGGGATCGTAAGATATGCAGGAATAGTGCTGCCGTCGCGCGCCGGAATGTCGACTACTTTGGTGCTGGCAGATTTGGTTATGTCATAGTCGGGACGGGTTGCGGTGATTAGCCCAAGCTGGCCTTTGTCCCTGTCAAACAGATAGTAGGCCCCCGGAACGGACGCGGAGCCAGTGAAGATCAGATAAGCCCGGCGCTCTTTTGCGCGACCTGCAATGTAATTGTTGGTGTCAGGCAGTACCTTGTCGAGGCTGCGTTTGATCAGGTCGAGATCCTTATCGAAATATTTGATGCGTTTGTGATCATCTGTATAGGAAACACCTGCAACGTAGCCGGTCACTGGGTGATAGACGACAGACCCTGCGTCAAATTTCGGGTGGCTGAAAAGCTGTTCGACAATTTCACCGGATTCCACCTGTATGGTGAAAAGCCCCAGAGTTCCATGTTCGGTTTGCCCGGTAACGTAAATGATATTTGGATCCTTGCTGAAACCAAGAAAATCGAATCGTTCGGCCCAATCGGTTTTGTCCAGATTAACCCATGTGCCATCCTCTTTCTTGAAGATGGTGAAGATATCCTGCGAAGCGATGCCTTCTTTGACCCCTATGCCAAGGCGGATCTCCGATTTTTGATCGGTATACCAGCGGTAAATCGAATGGCGCTCGGATTTCACCATCTTGCGTTTGCCCGACCGAACATTCACCTCATAAATTTCATCCTGTGCGTTCAGATTGAAATCAAGCGCCAGCAGGATATGGTCGGGATCGTCTGGCAAGAAATCTGTAATGCGTTCCATTTGAGAGGCGCGTTCCCGCTCCTTGCCGCCATCCGTCACCATGCGGCGGTTCTGGGGTTCGCCCAGCCAGGTGGTTTCTCGGGTATGTATGTCGAGGGAAATAATCCGCCGGTTCAGTGTTTCCCGAGTGAATTCAACCCGGCGAGCATAAGAGCTCATGGCGATCAGAAGCACATCATCGTTCGCCCAATAAAACCGGTCAATTTCGGCGTCTTTCGGTGGCGGCACTAAGCCTCGGTCAGAGCCATCCAGTTTCTGATAGACAATTGTCCTGCGTCCCTTGAAATCCACACTATAGGCGATCGAATTCCCGTCAGGTGACAGCTTTGCGCCTTCAAAGGTTGGTAGAGAAGAGAAGGTTTCGATCGGGGTCTCAGCGGAAGCTTGTGACCCGATTGTTGTTGGAAGTGCTGCCAGACAGGCGAAAAAAGCTAAACTTGCATAAGCGATATGACGCAGACGAACAGACATCTACTCTCTCCCCCACCAGATTGTTCGTGTCCAAATTACAATGGTTACTATCAGTGGGGGAGTGGTTGTGCAAGCGTGTGAGAAATTTATTCAGGCAAAATGTTCAAACAATGGCCGCGCATGAAATTGACAGCGCTGGACATCCTGTCGCACAGGTCTATTTTGTTCGTAAGGTCAGGAAAAATGTCTGTTTTGTGTCAAATCCTTCCTTGCGAAAGGGGGCGGCGCAGCGTTAAAAACAATGCCTGATTCTTTCCGCGGTGCAGCATCCGGCAGTCGCGGGGCCAATAAAGGTAATTCTGCCGTTAGGGTAAATGTCAGGGGATTTTTTCATGGCACAGGCGAAACGCCCGCTTTCTCCCCACCTTCAGGTTTATCGCTGGGGTTGGCATATGGCAGCGTCGATTATCAACCGGGCAACCGGCGCGGCGCTTGCTTTTGGTTCCATCCTTTTCACCTGGTGGTTGGTGGCTTTGGCAACAGGGCACGACTATTTCAACACTGTTCAGGGATTTGCAGGCTCGATCATCGGGCGGTTGGTGCTGTTTGGCATCACCTTCGCCCTGATGCAGCACCTCGCAGGTGGTATTCGCCACCTCCTGATGGACATGGGCAAGATGTATGACCTGAAGGTAAACACATCTTCAGCGCGCCTGACATTTGTGTTCTCGATTGTCATGACAATCGTGATCTGGGTCGCTGCCTACAAGGTTATGGGGGTTCTCTAGATCATGACTGATATGAAAACGCCTCTTGCGAAAGTACGCGGCCTTGGCGCAGCCAAGGACGGTACCCATCATTGGTGGATGCAGCGCGTGACTGCCATTGCCAACATTCCGCTTGTTATCTTCATGGTGGTCTCCTTTGTGGGCAACGCCGGCAAAGGACATGCAGAATGGGTGGCCTGGATGAAGCAGCCGCTTGTTTCCGTCCTGGTGATCCTGTTTGTTGCCAACTTCTGTTATCACATGCGCCTCGGGCTGCAGGTGATTGTGGAAGATTATGTGCATGAGCATGGCACCAAGATCGCTACCATGCTGTTCATCTCGTTTGCCTGTGTGCTCGTCGCGGCGCTCAGCATCTTTTCCGTTCTTCGTATAGCGTTTGGGGGATAAATCATGACGAGCGCCTATCCCATTACCGTTCATACCTATGACGCTGTTGTTGTCGGCGCCGGGGGCTCCGGCCTTCGCGCAACTATGGGCCTCGCGGAAGCGGGCCTGAAGACAGCCTGTATCACCAAGGTATTCCCCACCCGGTCGCACACTGTGGCGGCACAGGGCGGCATCGCAGCAAGCTTGGGCAACATGGGCCCGGATAGCTGGCAGTGGCATATGTTCGATACCGTGAAAGGTTCCGATTGGCTCGGTGACCAGGATGCGATCGAATATATGGTGCGCGAGGCACCTGCCGCGGTTTACGAGCTGGAGCACTATGGTGTGCCCTTCAGCCGGACCGAAGAAGGCAAGATTTACCAGCGTGCGTTTGGTGGCATGACCACCGAGTTTGGTGAAGGCCCGCCAGCGCAGCGTACATGTGCCGCAGCTGACCGGACAGGCCACGCCATGTTGCACGGCCTCTATCAGCAGTCGCTCAAGTATGACAGTGACTTCTATATCGAATATTTCGCCATTGATCTGATCATGGAAGGTGGCGAGTGCCGCGGCGTGATCGCAATGAACATGGAAGACGGCTCCCTGCATGCTTTCCGGTCGCAAAGCGTTACGTTGGCAACAGGCGGTTATGGCCGTGCCTACTTCTCATGCACATCCGCGCACACCTGTACAGGTGATGGCGGTGGCATGGCACTGCGTGCGGGCATTGGCCTGCAGGACCTTGAGTTTGTTCAGTTCCATCCAACCGGTATTTACGGTGCGGGTGTTCTGATCACTGAAGGTGCGCGTGGTGAAGGCGGCATCCTGATCAACAGCGAAGGTGAACGCTTCATGGAGCGGTATGCGCCTTCCGCGAAGGATCTGGCATCCCGCGATGTGGTATCCCGCTCGATCTCCAACGAAATCCGGGAAGGCCGCGGCGTTGGTGCGAACAAAGACCATATGTTCCTGCATCTTGATCACCTTGATCCTGCCATTCTGGCAGAGCGCCTGCCGGGCATTTCGGAATCCGCGAAGGTATTTGCGGGTGTGGACGTGACCAAAGAGCCCATCCCGATTATCCCAACGGTTCACTACAACATGGGCGGTATTCCGACCAACTATCATGGTGAAGTGATCAACCCGACGAAGGATAACCCGGACGCTGTTGTGCCGGGCCTGTTTGCTGTGGGTGAAGCTGCATGTGTATCGGTGCACGGTGCAAACCGCCTTGGTTCCAACTCGCTCATCGATCTGGTGGTGTTTGGTCGTGCAACTGCACACCGTATTGCTGACATTACCAAGGCGGGCGCGACGCAGAAACCGTTACCTAAGGGCTATGAAGAGATGGCGCTTGGCCGTCTTGACAAGGCTCGCTATGCGGATGGCTCCACAACAACTGCTGACATGCGTCTCAATATGCAGCGTGTGATGCAGAACAACTGTGCTGTGTTCCGCACGGAAGAGGTTCTGGATGAAGGCGTGAAGCTGATCGACGAAGTGGCGGGCGGTTTTGATGATCTCAAAACAACTGACCGTTCGCTAGTTTGGAACAGTGACCTGATCGAGACGCTTGAGCTTGATAACCTCATTGGTCAGGCCGTTCTCACCATGCATGGTGCTGCAGCGCGGAAAGAAAGCCGTGGTGCCCACATGCATGAGGACTATCCAGACCGTGACGACAAAAACTGGATGAAACACACCGTGGGCTGGTTCGATGGTAAGAAAGTGACACTGGGTGATCGCCCTGTTCACAACTATACGCTTACCGAAGAAGTCGAATATATCAAGCCCAAGGCTCGGGTTTATTAAGGGAAGGGAGACGACAAATGGCTGAATTTTCACTTCCCAAAAATTCCGTTGTTGGCAAGGGTAAAACCGTCAAGGCGGAAGGCGCGACCAACACCCGGAACTTTCAGGTGTATCGCTGGAACCCGGATGACGGCGAAAACCCTCGGATGGACACGTTCGAAGTGGACATGGACAACTGCGGCCCGATGGTCCTCGACGCTCTGATCAAGATCAAGAACGAGATGGACAGCACGGTCACGTTCCGTCGGTCTTGCCGTGAAGGTGTGTGTGGCTCCTGTGCCATGAACATCAACGGCAAAAATGGTCTGGCCTGTACAACGGCTATCGAAGATGCCAAGGGTGATGTCTCGATCACGCCATTGCCGCATCAGGAAGTGGTGAAGGATCTGGTCCCAGATCTTTCCAACTTCTATGCGCAATATGCGTCCATCAAGCCGTGGATGGAAACCCAGAGCCCGCAGCCGGAGAAAGAGCGCCTGCAATCCCGCGAAGATCGCGAGAAGCTGGATGGCCTGTATGAGTGTATTCTCTGTGCTTGCTGCTCTACATCCTGCCCAAGCTATTGGTGGAATGGTGACAAGTATCTGGGCCCTGCGGCCCTGTTGCAAGCCTACCGCTGGCTGATCGACAGCCGTGACGAAAATACCGGCGAGCGCCTCGACAATCTCGAAGACCCGTTCCGCCTGTATCGCTGTCACACCATCATGAACTGTGCAAATGCGTGCCCGAAAGGCCTGAACCCGGCCAAGGCAATTGCAGAGATCAAGAAAATGATGGTCGAGCGCAAGGGTTAGGCTCTGTTTTCAAATGTTTCAGGAAGGGCTCCCGATCGTGGGAGCCCTTTCTTGTTTGTGCCCAACCTGTCTTTATCTTGGGTTAAGAGACGATGGCGTATACTCGCGATAACGATTCAAGCCCGGAGTTTGATTTGCTGCTTAGATTGATTTTGCGAGTTGGCATTTTTCTGACGATTGTTTCTGTGCAGGCCGTTGCACAGGACGGACCCGTGCGCGCTGGCAAGGCTTACACCACCGGGATGGCGCCCGTTTGGGAAGCCATAATCTCAGAGGCAGGCATAGCCGTCGAATTTTCCGAGGCACCACCAAAACGCAAGCGCCGTGCTTTTGTTGAAGGGTATCTTCTACTGGACTGCTGCCACCCGACTTTTTACCGGAATACGCCTGAAGAACAGGCAACCCATCTGTTCTCAGACCCGATCTATTATGCGCGGGCCCATTTTGTGTTCCCTAAAGGCAAGGTCAAGGCCTTGCCGGAGGGCGACGGGCTGCAAAGCATGCGGGTTGCCGGCATCCGGGGATTTGATTATGTCTGGCAGGATCAGTTCGGTGGGCGTATCGATGGCCGGGACCACAGGGACGTGATGGCCCTTGTCTCATCCGGCCGGGCTGACGTGGGCATCATCACAGCCTTACAGTTCAGGATCGAACAGCAGAAAGCCGATTGGCCGCTTGAGTTGGGCGGTGTGATGGCTGAAGGGCCGCTGCATGCCAGTGTGCATGTTTCCCGGCCCGACTTATTGTCCCGGATCAATGAAGCAATTGCTGCGCTCAAGGCAGATGGCCGCCTTGGCAGGATGCTGTTGTTGTCCTCGGTGGCTGAATGACTCTTTTCCTCTCTCTTGTCTTATTGCGTGGCGGGGCATAGCGCCGCAGTTTACGGTTATCAATTGACTTGAAAGTCCATGAATGGTGATGCTGCGGGAAACGGAGTTGGTTCTGCCGTGGGGAGTGGAAGATGTCCAACAATCAGAAAAACGAAATGAATGTTCAGGGAGGCTGGCCTTGGGTGCTTATGCGGCTATTGGGCATCCTGTGCATATTGTTGGCTGTTTCGCTGGCGTTATATGGTCTGGGTGATATTCTGAGCCCGAATATTTCCATTTCCTACAGCATCCTGTTTGTCCTGCCATTCTCGCTTGGTGCACTCATTCGCTTGATAAGAGACCCTTCCGGCCAAGGTAAAACTTTTCATATATTCGACGCTGCCTGGATAGTTACCGTATTGGCGCTTGGGGGCATTATCCTGCGTGAAGGCGTCATTTGCATTGTGATGTTGGCGCCGCTTTGGATCCCAAGTGCAATGCTTGGGGTATATGCAACGAGTTTCTTGCAACGGAAACTCAGGGAACGAAACAAACTTTCAGTTTCGCTGATTGCCTTGCTTCCTGTTTTGACGGGGGTCATAAGCGATGCCCCTCAACGCGCGGTGCAATATGAAGTATCCCGGAACATTGTGGTGAACGCGCCTGCAGAACAAATCTGGCCGCTTCTGAAGGATATGGCGGAGATCAAGGAGGACGAGGGGGCCTGGAACATATCCCAGGACATGTTGAACGTGCCGCGGCCCACTGCAGCGGTGGTGTCTGGCGATGGGCCCGGGGCTGTCAGGCATGCAAGCTGGCAAAAAGATGTTTCATTTGAAGAACATATTTTTGTGTGGAAGGAGAATGAGACAATGCGCTGGAATTTTTCGTTCCCGAACGATTCTGTACAGCGGCACACAGACCGCCATATCTCACCTGATGGCAATCACCTGAAGATTCTTGAGGGTGGGTATGATTTTCGTTCTCTTGACGCAGATAGAACGGAGGTAACTCTGACAACAAGGTATCTGGTTGCCTCGCCGGTTAACTTGTACGCTTCCTTATGGGGCGAGCTGTTGCTTGGAGATATTCAAACCAATGTTCTGGCTATTATAAAAAGCCGGGCGGAAGGTGGCGTGAATTGATACAGCCAGATGACAGCGGTATTCTATTCCAAAAGAAGCAATTTCTTAAGGGTTAGATGGCAACAGTGGTACTGTTGCAATTAAGGAGAGTTTCACTGAGTGGCACGTTAAAGGCATTTCTATTTTTTGTTGCGGCTTTTGTCGCGGGGGGCGCTGCGTTTGCCACCGACGTCATTCGCGCAGGGCAAAGCGATTCCGTGGAATTTGATCGCGTTTGGGGTGCTATCCTCGACGAAGCGGGTTTGTCGGTTGATGTTGTCACTATGCCCCATGCCCGAAAGCGCAGTGCCTTTGTTGCGGCAGATATTGTCCTTGACTGCTGTATGTCTCCGGTTTGGCGAAAACGTCCTGACGAGGAAGCGGTTCAGCTTTTCTCAGATGCCTTTTATGAAAGCCCCGAACATTATGTGTTCGCCCGCGATGCGAGCTGGAACCTCGATACAGATGCGGCGTCACTTCGTTTTGCCAAGGTGCGGGGCTTCAGTTACCAGCTGAATCATGATTTTGGCACAACCATCGACGCCGCAGATATCGAAGCAGTGCTGGATATGGTTGCGCAGGGTGAAGCAGATGTGGGCATTATTAACAGGCAGGATTTTGAGCGCCGGATGCGTCTGAAGCCTCGGGCACTTGCTCTCGGCCCGGTCCATTTTGTTGCAGACCTGCGGGTGCGGATACACAACAGCAGGGCCGATCTTGTGGAACCTATCAATGCGGCCATCGCAAAACTGCGAAATGCCGGGCGTATCGCTGAAATCCTGCATGAAACGGAGACTGAGCGCGCGGGTCGCGGCCACTATGGCAATGTGATCATGGCGGGGCGCAGCGATACTACAGGCTTCCAGATCATCTGGCGTGAAATTCTGGCGGATGCCGGTATCCGTGCCTTCTTTGTTGAGGCGCCGCAACAACGCAAACGCCGTATGTTCGTGAGCGGCAACATTCTTCTGGATTGCTGTGCTGCCGATTTCTGGCGTGACCAGAAAGAGGAGCAGGAGGTCCAGCTCTGGAGTGATCCTTTCTTTGAAACAAAGGAGCAATATGTTTTTGCCGCAGGCAAGGTACAGTCGATCGAGGGGCCCGCTGATCTTAAAAAGATGCGAGTGGCGGTGGTCAGAGGGTTCAGCTATGTGGGCAGCGATCAATTTGGCGCAATTGTCCAGGGGCGTGACACTGCCGATATTCTCGCCCTTTTGAAAGCAGGGCGGGCAGATGTTGGCATCCTCAGTAATGTGGATTTTCATGCGCTGACAAAAGACCGCCCCGGTGAGTTCGAACTTGATGGCGTGCGGGTGCTCGCGCCTCAGCGCATCCGGGTGCACAAAACCCAGGCGCACCTGCTTGAACCGATCAACCAGGCAATCGCTAACCTGAAGGCACAAAATCGCATTGCAGAGGTTTTGATGCCGGGCAGTGTGGTACGCGCCTCGACCAGCCCAGACGGATCATCCCTCAAGGAATAAGGTTTTCAGCTTTTCTCGTTTGTCTGGGCTGAGGCCCATGGCGGTGCTGAGATAAGCTTCGAGGGTGCCATGGTTTTCTTTGATACTGGCATAGGCCGCATGCAGGAAATCAGCCTCCACACCCACAAGCGGGTGAACATCATTGGCTTCAATGGTGCGCCCCGCCTTTTCCGACAGCCATGATGCGATCCGTTCGCTGGATGCCTCAAGGTCCACGGCCTCATTCGTCAGCAGGAAATCCTTCATGATCTGGTCTTCATCTACCCCGAGGGCGTTCAGTAACAGGGCGCCAGCAATGCCCGTCCGATCTTTCCCGGCGGTGCAGTGAAAAAGGACACCACCCTCTGGCGCGGTGAGGAGGCTATTGAAAAATGTTTTGAGGCCATCGGCGTTCTCGATCGGGATTGTCCTGAAGGCCAGAATGAATTGTTCGCGCAACTCCGCCGCCGGGAACGGGCTGGTGGACAGCCTTTCATATAGCTCCTGCACCCATGCAGCCGCGTTACCACCTATGGGGGTGGGGTGATATTCGGGTGACCAGCCTTCGGTCCAGATGGAAGGGTTGCGTTCCTTCTCCCGCCCGGACCGGAAATCAATGACCGTGTTGATGGGCAGCGCGACTATTTTCACCCTGTCTGCATCATTTAGCTCTGCCAGATGCCCCGAGCGAAACAGTTTTCCCCAGCGGGTTTGTTGGCCACTCGGGGTTTCATAGCCACCCATATCGCGGAAATTGCGGACTGACTGGATGGGGGGCAGGCGAACGGGATCGGGCATAAGCTCTTTCTTTTATTCGGGATGCATATGTCTGTGTATTTGGATAGGGCGAAGTGGCGAGCGGTCAAGGCACGCTTTTCGGTTGAGGATTTCGCCTGTCATGTTAGGGATGGTTCAGAAACAGATGTGGAGCGACACACAAGCATGTCGGAAACACCGCTAGAAGCATATCGCCGACTGGAAAAAGAAGGCGAGGTTCGCCCTGATGACGATCAGCTCAGGGTGCTACAGCATTTCGAAAGACTGTATGGAGACCTGCAGGAGTATCCAGAAGTGGCAGGGCGGGGGCGCACGCTTTCCATCCGCAGCTGGCGGCTGTCGAATCTGTTTCGTTGGGGTAACAATGAAAAGGCTGCCCCGAAGGGCCTGTATCTTTATGGCGGTGTTGGGCGCGGCAAATCCATGCTGATGGATCTGTTTTTTGAGTGCGCGCCGGTGAAAGCCAAAAAGCGCGTCCATTTTCATGAATTCATGCTGGATATCCATGTGCGGTTGAAGGAATGGCGCGGGCTTTCTGCCAAAGAACGCGCGGCCCGTGGCGGCAGGGCCACGGATGATGATCCGATCCCGCCGGTGGCCAGGCAAATTGCGCTTGAAGCCACGCTCCTGTGTTTCGATGAAATGCAGGTAACCGATATCGCAGACGCGATGGTGCTGGGTCGGCTCTATAAAGAATTGCTGGAGCGCGGCGTGGTGATTGTGGCCACATCAAACCGTGTGCCGGATGACCTTTATAAAGGCGGCCTCAATCGCCAGCTGTTCCTGCCTTTTATCGAAATGATCAAGAACCAGTTTGACGTGGTGCCGCTGGATGGCCCCACTGACTATCGATATGACCGGCTGAAGGGTGTGGATACCTATTATACGCCGGTAAACGAGGAAACCACAGCCAAGCTCTCGGAGGCCTTCTTCAGGCTAACGGACCGCGATGTGGCAGACCGCGATAAAGTGCCGTCAGACGAACTTCTGGTGCAGGGGCGCAAACTGTTTGTGCCCAAGGCAGCGCGCGGTGTGGCGGTGTTTTCCTTCAAGCGCTTGTGTGCGAACCCCTTGGGTGCGGCGGATTACCTGGCCATCGCGCGGGCCTATCACACCGTGATTATGGTGGCTATCCCGCAATTGGGCCCGGAAAAGCGCAATGAAGCCAAACGGTTTGTCACCTTCATTGATGCCCTTTACGAGCATGGCGTGAAGTTCCTTTGTTCTGCGGCCGTTGCGCCCGACCAGCTTTATGAAGCGGGTGATGGGCACTTTGAGTTTGAACGCACAATCTCCCGACTGATGGAGATGCAGTCGGAAGACTATCTCCATCGTGGCCACGGGAAGGTGGAATAGAACTTCAATTGGGGGCGACATGGGAATCTCTATACCACTCTTGCCAGCCTTGCTCTGTATTGCCATTGCTGGGCTGTTGTTTGCCAAGTTTCGCAAGTTTTGGCCATCTATGATTCTGGTAATGGGTATAAGCATTCTCTATGTGGAACACATTAATCGTGCCCAGCTCATAGCAGGTGCATGTCAGAAGCATGCAATTTATCACAAAAGTGGGGCGCCATCGTTGTTTGCTGGGGTCTATCTGCGGTTGCCACGTAAATATACCTGGCAGGAACTGGACGAAGTGATCAAACAGATCCCACTCAACACATACGGAAAATCGGCATTGGCCTATGTCGATGCAGACATAGCGGAATCCAATTTCTACACTGCGAAACGGCATCGTTTTAGCGTTGCCCAGCCAAGAATTTATAGGGGCCGAAAAGTATGTGGAGTCAGAAACAATAGCGCCTGGTATGGGAACGAGGCGTACACGGAAATTCGAGATCGTCTAATGAAGAGAGACATATGTTTCTCAATAGCTCAAGTTAAGACAGGGCCTGATGTTCAGGCGAAGAGATGCAAAAGTGGTCAGGGTTGGAAGGAGTGCACCTACTTTGATGTAGTGGAGATGGGCCCCGCGATTCCCACGTATCGCACGGAAGTTCAAGATTTGGAGTTTTCCAATTGGATGTCATCCGTGTCTGCAAAGGCAGAAACAAAGATCCTAGAAGGGACAAACGCATCATGGACTGCTATGTCAGGTGCTTTGAAGTTTCGCGGCGATATCAATAGTTGGCTAGTTCGGCTGCAAGCCCTATTAGGAGGAGACAGATCGCTAATTTGGCAGTGCAATGGATATCTTCTGCTACCAACAGTAATGCATGAGCTGCGAAACCCTAGCGTTTCAGCCAGTCCTGATGGTTGAGGCAAGCCGTCGGTTTTTGGTTGCACTGTTATGCAGTTCTCTTTGCAATCAATATGATTCCAAGCGTGCACAAGGCCAATGAAAGCGCGTGATAAGGCGTGAAGGCCTCATTCAGAAACAGCACAGCCAGCAGGCTCGCAGCCAGTGGCCCTACCGTTCCGGATATAGCCGTGCGTTCCGTGCCGATCCGCGCCACAGCTTCCGAAAGCATGAAGGTGGGGATCAGTGTCCCGAAGAAGGTCAGTATCAAAATAATCGGCAGCGAATTCGCGGGGGGTATGATCAACGTCAGATCGCTGTGATTGAAGGCGACCGCAGATGTATGGATGATGATCGCAACAGTGGAAACTGACATGCTGGCTCCGGTAAAGGTGGCGCTCCCGTATTTTCCGATCAACCTTTTTGACGCAATAACATAGGCCGCAAAAAAGGCGGCGGACAAACCGACCAACGCAGTTCCAAATGCAACATCAACTGATGTTTGCGTGCCCGTTTTCGAGTTTAACCACTCGGACGCAAAGATAGTAATCACGCCAAGGTATGAAAGGAGCGCAGCAACAATGACTTTTGGGCTGGGCAGGCGGCGTGCCAGAATTGCAGTGCCCAAAACCACAAGCGAAGGATAACTGAAAAGGATGATCCGTTCGAGTTGTACGCTGATAAAATGCAAGCTGTAGAAACTGAGCCAGGCCGCCAGATAATAGCCGAAGATGCCACAAAACAGAATCCCCGGAATATCGCGTGCATCAAACGATTTTATTCCTTTCTTGAGGGCAATGAAGGCAAAAACCGGGAAGGCCAGCCCCATCCGGTACAGCAGAATGGTCTCGGTTGCCAGTCCGTCACTATAAGCATATTTGATCAACAGGCCTTTGGCGGAAAAAAGGATGGCTCCAACAATTGCCAACATAAAGCCGGAAAAAATGGTGTTTTTTGTTGCCATGATGATCGGTCCTTGGGTTGATCTCCGGCAACGGCACAATTTTCACGCCATCATATCGGAGAATGGCGTGGGAATAACGGGATTGAATACAGCAAAATTACCTCATCGCCAGAATTGCGAGAGGCATAGTAGAAACAGATTTGAAGGCGTTGAGTTAATCATGAACGCCATCATACGATTGGCAGCTTACCGGTCAACGACCATCAAGAAATGGTGGAAAAAACGAAATTTTATTGCGCGCTGTCCGATTGCTCACTTGGCAATCGGACATTGTCAGGCTTGCAAGTTTTAGCGCTTCAGCCAGCCCAGATAGCTCAGGCGGGGGGCAGCGGCAAACGGTGCAACATGTTGCACGGCGTGTTTTTGCGGGATCATGAAGATATTGAGGGTGTTAAAGGCTGGCTTGTAGCCTTCGACAATATTGCCCTCATCATCATAAAACACGGTGTTTCCGCCCCAGTCAGGGTTCCAGTTTTTGGTCATGGAAATGGTGTAGGCCGCTACACGGGTTTCGTTGGCGTGGGTATCATCATGCAGGGTCAGGAAATTGCCTTGCAGGTACCGGCTGGCAAAACTGTCTGACCGGTTGATATCATCTGCGCCTGTAAGCGTGCGCATGAAACCGAGGAAATCATCAGAGTTTACATAGTCGTGCATCTGGTGAAGCGGATGGCCCTGTTCGCGGCCATTCTCGATGGCTTCTGTCATGTAATATTGCTGGAAGAAATACTGGAAGCCTTTTTGCGCACCCGTCATGATCGGGTTCAGGAACTGCTGTCGCTGCTGTGGGTCGAGCTTGATCAAGTCTTCAACAGGAACTTCAAAATATTCATTCCCGATGTTGTAGGCCACAAACCATGTCTGGTTTTGTGCGATCAGCTCATAGAGCGATTCTGCGACATCATCCGGGAAAAAATTACGAATTTGCAGGCGGCCTTTTTCCCGCAGGGTTTTGCCCAGCTCGGCCGGATCATGGTTTTTGTTGATTGCGATATTGATCATTTAAATCTTTGCCCATTTGTTTTGTCTGGCCACCATATGGCCTGCGACGTTTCCCTGTGCCCGTTGTAGACAGGGAATTTTCTATTGGCAACCTTGTGTGCTTATTCGTCACAGGAAGGCAACATTTGGAGACTCGGGCCGGTTTTTCGTGAAAGAAACGCCAAATTCGGTGTGAGCTATGACATATTTGCATGGCTGGTCTATCAAAATGGACCACCAACATGGTAGAAAACTCAATAATGTAACGATTCATAAAGATATAGTGTGGAAGGTTGGCCATTGATGACTTGTCTGAGCAGGGTAAACGCGCTAGGTACCTCCCAGTATTTTCTTTGTTTTTCAGTATGTGGTTACTCTATCTAGTGGCCCCCAATTAATGGCTGGAGCATTCTCATGGCACGTAAAAAAATTGCATTGATCGGCAGCGGCCAGATCGGTGGTACTCTTGCACATCTCGCCGCCCTTAAAGAGATGGGTGATGTGGTTCTCTTTGATATCGCGGAAGGTCTTCCACAGGGTAAAGCCCTTGACCTTGCGCAAAGCGCACCGGTTGAAGGCTATAATGCCTCCCTTAAAGGCGCGAACGATTATGCAGATATCGCAGGCGCAGATGTCGTTATTGTGACAGCGGGTGTGCCGCGTAAGCCGGGCATGAGCCGTGATGATCTTCTTGGCATCAACCTCAAGGTTATGAAATCCGTTGGTGAAGGCATTGGTAAATACGCTCCCAATGCCTTTGTGATTTGTATCACCAACCCGCTTGATGCGATGGTTTGGGCACTTCAGAAATTCTCTGGCCTGCCAACCAACATGGTTTGCGGCATGGCTGGTGTTCTGGATAGCTCCCGCTTCCGCACTTTCCTGGCTGAAGAATTCAATGTTTCCGTTCAAGACGTGACAGCATTCGTACTTGGCGGCCACGGCGACACAATGGTGCCGCTGACCCGTTATTCTGCAGTTGCCGGTATTCCGGTGCCAGACCTGATCAAAATGGGTTGGTCCACTCAGGAAAAGATCGACCAGATCGTTCAGCGTACCCGTGACGGCGGCGCAGAGATCGTTGGTCTTCTGAAAACTGGTTCCGCTTTCTACGCGCCTGCAACAAGCGCGATTGAAATGGCGGAAAGCTACCTGAAAGACAAGCGTCGCCTGCTGCCGGTTGCCGCATACCTTTCTGGCGAATACGGCCTCGACGGCATGTATGTTGGTGTGCCAGTGTTGATCGGCGAAAATGGCGTTGAAAAAGTTGTTGAGATCGAACTGCAGGGCGAAGAGAAGTCCGGCTTTGATCACTCCGTAGATGCGGTGAAGGGTCTGATGGATGCTTGCATCAATATCGACCCATCGCTCGGCTAATAAGCTGAAATTTTAGAAGGCCCCAAGGAGTTGGTGGACAGATGAATATTCATGAATATCAGGCGAAAGGCCTGCTCAAAAAATACGGTGCGCCAGTGCTTGACGGCGGCGTTGCCTACACGGCGGCGGAAGCTGTCGATGAAGCGAAAAAGCTTGGCGGCCCTGTATGGGTTGTAAAAGCGCAAATTCACGCTGGTGGTCGCGGTAAAGCGGGCGGTGTGAAAGTTGT